>CAVROJ010000040.1:0-22561 GCA_963722755.1 uncultured Actinomycetes bacterium | reverse complement strand
GAAGGCGCCGGTAAAGGTTCTCTTCCCGATGCTGTTCCTGATCATGCCGGCGCTGTTCGTCGTGCTGCTGTGCCGGTGATGATCCGCATCATGGAGGTTTCTGATCGCGACTCGCGCCGTGCGCCCGGTCCCGAACCTGACGCTCCGCCGCGAGGACGGCCGCGTCGTCGCCGAGTCGGTCCGTCGCGGACTCGACCATGCGACGCCTGCGAGGCTGCTCGGGAAGGGCGACCTGCCTCCGGGCACGGCGTTCTGCTGCGGCCGGCCTGGTCGATCCATACGGCATTCATGCGCTTCCCGATCGACGTCGTCTTCCTCGACGCCGACCAGATCGTGATCAAGATCGTCCCCAACCTGTCGCCTTCAAGACCGCCTCGTGCAGAGGCGCGAGGGAGATCGTGGAGCTTCGCGCCGGCGAGTGCGAGCGACGCGGCCTCGCGCTCGGCGACCGGGTCGCCTGGGCGGCCGGGCCTCGGACGACACGGTCGCCGGCGGCCGTTGTGGACATCGAGGGCCCGCGGCGCGGCGCGGTCGTCGCTCGCGAGCCGTGACCAGCGCTACCTCAAGCTCGTCCGCTTCCTGCTCGACGGCAAGGGGATCGACGTGGTCGCGAGCGTGCCCCCGCAGGGCGCGGCCGACGCCGCCGGCGGCGAGTCCGCCGACGTCGTCGTGATCGACGCCGGCGCCGTGACGGAGGGCCTGCGACTCGCCAGCATCACCGCGCACGCGGCGTCCGAGGCGACCGTCGTCCTCGTCGGCGAGCAGGCGGCAGATCGTGCCCCGGCGGGCATGCAGATCTACGAGAAGTGGGACGACACGGACGGCGTCGTCGCCGCCGTCGAGGACGCGATCGAGCGCAAGGCCGTGTAGTCTCACTGGGGTTCGTGCAGGGGTCGTGGGCGCAAGGTTGAACGAGGGGCGCACGATATGACCGCAGGCCGAACCCGGTGACTCATGAAGCGAGCCCGATCCACCCGCCTCTGATGGCGTCCGCCTTGCCGACCACGAAGACGACGGGCGCGAGGTCAGCGGTCCTCGTCGGCCGTCCCCGCCGCCTCGGGGCAGGCAGTCGCGCGTCGAGGCAGCCCACCGGGCGCTCCTCACGGATTCCACTGACCGCGATCCAACCCTTCCTGAAGGCGGCGCGCCGCTGGGCGCTCGTGGCCTTCGAGGGCGCCGGCAGGTCCGACGCAGCCGACCGCCTCGCCGCCGGGACGTACGTTGCGAGTGTCCTGGTCTCCCGTGCGGCAGAGGGTGAGCTGGACGTCGCCGAAGCCACCACCGCGCTCGAGACGCTCGCCGAGGTGCGCGACGAGCCGCTCGAGGCGGCCCGCTTCGACCTTCACCGCACCGCGTGCTCCAGCCCCCTCCTGATCGAGCTTCCGCCGCTCGTCGCCTGCGAGATCCAGCTTCGGCTCCTGATCCTGCTCGGAGTCGCGACGGAGGCGTCCCTCTGGCGGTCCGAGGGCGGGCACATCGAGCCGCTCCTGGCCCTCGGCGAAGGCGCCGAGAGCCGCAGGGCGAGGGCGACGGCGAAGGCTGCGCTCAGGCGTGGCGGCACGTTGAGCCTCCTTGGGCCCGCGCACGCTGCGCGCCGCGCTCGTCCGCCGCTTCAGAGCGCCGGCCGCCGCGATCGTCGCGCGTGTCTCGGAGCCCGTCGCGCAGGCCGACGCCTACCTTTCTGCGACTGCGGCTGCCCTCTCGACGATCTACGAGCGGGAGCTCCTGCTCGAGCGCTCCGCGGAACGCGAGCGTGTCCTCGTCAGCGCCGGCGAGCAGCGCCTGATGCGGATCGGCTTCGACCTCCACGACGGCCCCATCCAGGACGTCCTCTCGCTGGGCGGCGAGGTGTCGCTGCTCCGCGACCAGATCTATCCGTTCATCCAGGACACGCATCGCGAGCGGGCAGCCGGCCGCTTCGACGACGTCCTCGCGCGCGTCACGGAGCTCGACCGTCATCTGCGGGAGATCTCTCGCTCACTCGAGTCGCGAAGCATCATCACGCGCCCTCTGGGCGAGAGCCTCCACCGCGAGGTCGACGCCTTCGCGCAGCGCACGGGGATCGACGCGCGGCTCGAGATCCGCGGCGACCCCGAGTCGCTCACTTCCGCGCAGCGGATCGCCGTCTATCGCGCCATCCAGGAGTCGCTCTCCAACGTCCGAGAGCACTCCGGCGCGTCGACGGTCGAGATCAGGGTGCGGATGCGCCGAGCCTCGATCGAGGTTCGCGTCACGGACGACGGCCACGGCTTCGAGGTCGGCCGCGCCCTCGCCCGGGCAGCCCAACGCGGGCGCCTCGGGATCGTCGGCATCGGCGAGCGCGTGCGGATGCTCGGAGGCTCGTTCGAGATCGACAGCGCCCCGGGCGGGCCGACGATGCTCACCTTCGCGCTGCCGCGCGTCACCCCCGACGACGCTCCGCCCTCGCGGATCCCCGCTAGCGACTGCCCGGCGGCAGAGCAGGGCCTCGGCGACACGAGCCCCTGCACAGATCGGCCCGAGAACGACTGAGGGGAGGGCTGCCGCAGCCCTCCCCTCGAGCTTGTGCTCCCCCCACCCCCCACTGTGGGGCGAGCACCGCCGGTCGTGGGACCCCTTACGGCCTGATCAGCCGCCCCTTGTCCGACACACAACGGCCGGGGTTCGCGTACGCGGATCCACCGCGTGCGAGATCCGCTTTGCATCGCTTCGAAAGTGACGGCCCCGCCGCGGCGGCCGCCTGCGCCGCAGCGAGTTTCTTTGCCGTCAACGACACACACCGGCCGATGAGGTTCTTCTTCTCGAGCCCGTTCCCGGCCTTCGTCGTGAACGTCGCCACGAACCCGGCGTTCCCGGGGAAGAGAAGGTTCAACTGCTCCGTCTGTGTTCCCGACTTCCACGCCTTGCACCACTGCGCCGCGTTCTTCGGCGCCGCCGACGGCTCGACCGCATGAGCCGCAGGAACGACGAGGAGGGACAGGAGAGCGATGAGTGAAAGTGTCTTGGTCACGTGTGTTCTTGGCCCTTCACCGATGAAGATGCGCGGCGGCCCGAAAACTTGCGCGCTCGTCTGTAAGGACTCTGTAAGGGGGATGCACAGGTCGCGAGAATTCACCATCGTTAGGCTCTAACCCGTGGCGGCGACCGAGACCAGCACCAGAGCGGCGGCACAGCTCGACGACCTCTACCGGCGTCATGTCGGTGACGTCTACCGCTACACGTATGCGGTTCTGGGCAACCACGCCGACGCCGAGGACGTCACCCAGACGACCTTCGTGAACGCGCTTCGGGCGCTCGAGCGCGGAGAGGTCCCGCGGAACGCGTCCACCTGGCTGGTCGCCATCGCGCAGAACGTCGTCCGGCAACGCTGGCGGCACGCGTCCTCGCGGCCGGCCGAGGTCCAGCTGCTGCAGGACGTCCCGGTCGAGCCCGCCGAGGAGGACATCGAGCTCGACGAGCTCGTGCGCGCTCTCCAGCGGATCCCGCCGACACAGCGTGAGGCGCTGGTCTTGCGCGAGCTCGAGGGGCGCTCCTACAACGAGATCTCCGAGCTTCTCGGTCTCACGACCTCGGCGCTCGAGACGCTGCTCTTCCGCGCGCGTCGCTCGCTCGCCGAGGAGCTCGAAGCCCTTGTCACCTGTCAGAACGCGGAGCTCGCGATCTCGAAGCAGCTGGACGGCCGGCTGTCGCGAAAGGATCGCCGCCGGCTCGACGAGCACCTCGCCGAGTGCGAGGACTGCTCGCGTCTCGCCGCAACCGCCAAGCGGCAGCGGCGGGCCTTCAAGGGCCTCGCCGTGCTGCCGCTCCCGATCGGGCTCGCCCTCTTCAAAGGGGCGCCGAGCGCCTCGGCCGCGTCGTCGCTACCGACCATCGGTCTCGGCGCCGGCGAGGACGGTGCCGAAGCGGCGGGTGCCGGTGCCGGCGGCGTTGCCACCGCGACGGGCGCCGCAGCCGGTGGGTCGGCCGCGGTCGGTGGCTCGGTCGCCGTCGTCGCCAAGGTCGCGGCGGTCATCGTGGCCGCCACGGTCGCGACGGGCATCGGCTACAAGGGGATCCAGGCGGTGCTCGACGGGCCCACCTCGGCCGCACAGGAGAAGCCCGTCACACCATCTTCATCGTCGTCGCCTTCATCGTCGTCGCGCTCCAGTGCGGCGAGCACGCCCGCGCGCGCGAAGGCCGCTGCCCCGGCTGACCCGCGCGCGTCCGCGTTGGGTTCGGCTTTGGCTTCGGGCGCGGCCTCCGCTGCGACGAACCCGGTGGCGGCGAACGCTGCTGTGGGGAGAGCCCAGGTCGCGGGTGCGCTCGCCAGCAGCGAGGACGCTCCGGCCTCGAAGCCTCCGGCGGCGGGCAAGTCGAGCGGCCCGGGCGCTTCGCCGGGAGGCGTTGACCGGTCGGCCGGCCCGGGGGTCTCGCCGGGCAGCGGCGGGCAGCCGTCCGGCCCGGCGGTCTCGCCGGGCAGCGGCGGGCAGTCGTCCGGCCCGGCAGCCGGGGATGGCGGCCACTCGGCGGGGACAGCTCCCGCAGCGGGTGCCGCTGACCCGGCCGTCACGACGGCAAAGGCGACGCCCAAGCCGACGAAGCCGAAGAAGCCCAAGGCCCAGAAGCCGAAGCCGGCACCGAAGCCCAAGCCCGCGCCGACGCCGCCCGCTGCGAGCCCCACGCCGCCGCCCACCGGGCCTGGCTCCTCCAACGGCTCGCCGCCCGACCACGCAGGCGCCGGTTCCGCTCCTCCGAGCCAATCCAGCGCGCCTGGCCAATCCGGCTCCACTCCGCCGGTCGACACCCCAACGCCACCCGTCGAGCCTCCCGTCACGCCGCCCTCCGGCGATACCGGCGAGACGCCCTCTGCCGACCCGGGGAGCACGACAGCCCCGGCTGCCCGGGCGGAGGCAACGGCCCGGGGAACGGACCGGGCTGCGGCGTCGCGAACGGGTACGGTCAGGACAAGTCCTAGGCCGGCCGTCGGTGCCCGACTTCGGTCGGACGCCTCGCACCCACGGCTGGAGCCCGCTGGGTGAAACCGCTGCAAGACCCCCATAAAGAGGCATGCGCGCGATGCCGGCGATAGACGATAGGGTTCGTAATGGCCTGCGGTCGGTTCCTGCTCGTGCTGCTCGTCGTGCTCGCATTCCCCGCGAGCGGCATCGCCGGGACCGCCACCTCGAGCGGCGCCGCCGGATCGGCGGCGAGCGCGTCCGTCACGCGTGACACCTCGCTCGAGGAGCTCCTGCTCCGCGAGATCAACGCCCTCCGCGCGAACCGTGGCCTCACCCGCCTGACCGCATTCGACGCTGCTGTCGCGCTCGGCAGCCGGCCATTCGCGGGCGATGGCCACCTACGGGTTCTTCACCCACGAGTCGCGGAACGGCGCAGAGTTCTCGCAGCGGATCAAGCAGTTCTACGCGCAGCGCTCCGGGCTGTGGTCGGTGGGCGAGAACCTCGCCATGTTCGGCGGCGCACAGCCGACCGCATCCGCGATCGTGGCCGCCTGGATGGGCTCCCCCGGGCACCGCGCGAACCTCCTCCGCGGGGTCTTCCGCGAGGCGGGCATCGGGGTCATGTTCAACCCCGCCGCGGGCGGAGTCTTCGGCGGACAGTCGACGTGGGTCGTCACGCTCGACCTCGGCCGCCGCTGACCAGTCCCGCGTGCTTCGGCCCGCACCCCCGGTGTCTGGCTTTCAGCCAGACACCCGAAGCGGGAACGTCCCCCTCTCGGAGAACAGGAACTACGCGGCCGGGAGCGAGCGGAACGCGGACTGACGCGGGTCGATCGCGCGGTTGAAGCCGCGATCCCACCGCACGACAACCGTTCCGCCGGCCTCGATCCCGCACACGACGCCGCGGTCGCCGGCCCTGAGCTCGGTGTCGGTGTCCGACACGAGCTCGATCTCGCTTCCGACCCGCACACCTGCCGCGATGCGCGCGGCCAGGAGACGAGCACCTATTGCATCCATGCACAAATTCAACGCAAGCGATGGACAAGAGTCCTCCCCCATAGGGATGAGGTCGACCTACCCCTTCGGGGAGGAGGATTTCGCGCCCTGTCGAACAGATGACAGCGCCGGCGGCTCATTCGAACTCGACGGCTGAGGATGTGCCGTCGGCGCGTCGACGAGATCGACATGCAGAGAGACGCGCGAAGCGACCGGGAGTGGGAGCAATGGCCCGGGCGCGCCGCGCCCGACGAGACGATGCGCGGTCGACTCCGCGGACTGTTCGCCCCCTCCGATGCCGCCGACGCCGTCGCGGAGCTGATCGCCGAGCGCGGCAGGGAGCTCGAGGAGCGGTCGGCACAGATCCGCAAGGCCGTCGAGGAGCTCGAGCACCGCGAGGAGCGCGCCCGCGAGCTCCACTTCAGGGTCGAGCAGATCCTGCGCGACGGTGCGGCCGAGCTCGATCTCCGCCAGGCCGAGCTGAGCGTCCGCTCGGCCGAGCTCGAGACGCGAGAGACGGCGGTCGAGCAGGCCGAGGCGAGCGTCGAGGAGCGCCGGCGGGCGCTCGGCGCCGTGGAGCTGCGCGCGGCCGCGATCGAGCGCCGCGAGGAGGCGCTCCGCCTGCGAGAGCTCGAGCTCGAGCACCGCGCCGTCGAGCTCGCCGAGCTCGCCCGAAAGCTCGACGACGTCGGCCGCGCTCTGGATGCAGGCGTCGAGCGACGCCAGGTGCGCGAGGACGAGCACGTCGCGCTCGTCAGCGGCGACGGCTACCGGCTGCTCGTCCGCTGGGGTCCGGCGCCCGCGGCCGGCGACGACGTCGAGCTCGACGACGGCTCCTACCGGTGTGTCCGCACGGTGCGCTCGCCGTACCCGGAAGACGACCGCACCTGCGCCGTGCTCGAGCCGCTTCGGCCCCTCGAGTAGCGGCGAAGCAGCTCAGCCCAGCCAGGCGTCGAGCAGGGCTTCCCCGAAGAACAGCCCGATGACCGCCCCCGCGGCGAGCGAGGGGACGTACGGCAGCGTGGTCTTCCGGCCCGACGCCCCCTGCCGCGCCAGGACGACAAAGGCCGCAACGGCGCCCAGCAGGGAGCCGGCGAACAGCGCGACGGCCACGTCCCACCCGAGCCAGGCGCCCATGAAAGCGGCGAGCTTGACGTCGCCCATGCCGAGCCCGGCGGGATAGACAAGCGCGAGGAGCAGGAAGAAGCCCCCGGCTGCGATCGCCGCGACGATCCACTCGACGCTCGGGTCGCGCGCGGTCTGCACGACGAGGGCGACGGCGAGCGCGGGCACGACGATCCGGTTCGGCACGATGCGCCGTTCGAGATCGGTCACCGTGACCGCGACGACCACGGCGCAGCCCAGCACGTTCACGAGCGCCTCGAGCGTGAGGCCGAACACGGCGACGCAGCACGCTGCGAGCGCGATCCAGACGAGCACGGCAGCCACGCGCAGGCGCACGGCGCGTGTTTCACCGCGACGCCCCCCGAATCCTCTCCCCCCGATCGAGGGACGGGATTCCCCCGCACGGGTGGCGGCCGGGGAGACATGTCTGCGTGACGATCCGAGGACTGCGGAGCACGCGCCCGCTCCCTGGCGTCGGGGCGCGAGAAAGTGATCGAACAACTGTGGCGAAGCCTTTGAATCAGGCTGCGCGTCGCTGGGCCATCTGGCCCGCGGCGGCAGTCGCCGTGATCGGACTGGGCGGGATCGCCGCCCTCGACCTGAGCCGGACCGACCGGCCGCGGGAGGCGTTCGTCGTCGCGATGCTGCTCGCCGGAGTGGCGGGAGCCGCGACGACGGTCCTCGTCACCAGGCTCCTGGTCGCGCAGCGGCTCGCACTGCGCGACGCGCTGACCGGGCTTCCGAACCGGGCGCTGCTCGACGACCGCGTCGCCCAGGCGTTTGCGCGCTCGCGCCGCTCGGGCGAGCCGTTCGCGTTGCTCGTCGTCGACCTCGACGGGTTCAAGGGCGTGAACGACATCCGCGGCCACGAGGCCGGCAACGAAGTCCTGCGCGCGATCAGCCGCCGTCTCGAGGCGTCGGTGCGCGAGATGGACACGGTCGCTCGTGTCGGCGGCGACGAGTTCGTCCTGCTCTCGCTCGGGACCGGCTCCGACGACGAGGCAGCAGCCCTCGCAGGCCGCGTCCGGCACGCGCTACGCCGGCCGTACCGCGTCGAAGGCGGTCTCGTCGAGCTCGACGCGTCGATCGGCTGGGCGCTCTTCCCGCAGGACGGGCTGACCCCGGGTGACCTGCTCGCACGTGCCGACGGCCAGATGTACGCGACGAAGCGCGACATGAGCGAGGAGACCGTCGCGCAGAGGCCGCCCGCTCGACGGCGGCGTCGTGCGGGACCTGGAGAAGGCGCTCGAGCTCGACGAGATCGTCGTCCACTACCAGCCGATCGTCGCCCTCCCGTCGGGCGCGGTCGTGGCGGTGCGAGGCGCTCGTGCGGAGGATCCGCGGCGACAGGCTCGTCGGCCCGTCCGAGTTCGTTCCCCACGTCGAGCGGACGCCGCTCGTCCGAACGCTGACGCTCGCGGTCGCCAAGGACGCGCTCCGCCGCCTCCACGAGTGGGAGGGCCGCGGGCACCAACTCGACGCGTCGATCAACATGCCCTACCGCATGATCGACGACGGCGAGCTGGTCCTCGGGCTCGAGCGCCTCCTCGAGGGCGCGGATGTCGCTCCGGAGCGCCTGATCCTGGAGGTCGTCCCGTCCGGGCCCGCCGCCGGGTCGGAGCTCGACGCGACGGTGGTGAGGCGCCTCCGCGGCCTGGGAGTTCGGCTGTCGCTCGACGATCTCGGCCGCGCCTCCTCGGTCGCTGCGATCCGGATGCTCCCGCTCGACCAGGTGAAGATCGACTCGATGTTCCTCCACGAGGCAGGGCGCGGAGGACGCGCGGATGCGATCGTCCGCTCGCTGGTCGAGCTCGCGCACGGCCTCGGGCTCGAGACGGTCGCCGAGGGCGTCGAGAGCAAGCTCGCGTGGGAGGCGGCGGTCGCGCTCGGCTGCGACCTCGCCCAGGGCTTCTACCTCGGGCATCCGATGCCCGCGAAGAAGCTGGCCGACTGGCTCACGGGGACATGGCCCGTGGTCGCCATCGCGGGCTAGAGGCAGCAGAGCGGCGCCCGCGGCCGCCGCGATCGGGACGACCGCCCACACCGGCAGCAGGCGGAGGAGGACGAGCAGCGCGACAGCGAAGACGACGTCCCCCAGTCGTCGATCGACGTCGTCAGCACCGGGTCCCAGAGCGCAGCGGCGAGAATGCCGACGACGGCGGCGCCGACTCCCGCGAGGGCAGCCTGCACGACTGCGTGCCGCCGGATCGACGACCACAGGGGGAGCACGCCGCCGAGCAGCAGGAACGACGGGAGGAAGATCGCACCGACGGCGAGCGCGGCGCCGGCGACGCCGTTGGGCGACGGCTCCTGGATCGCGCCCAGATAGGCGGAGAAGGTGAAGAGCGGCCCCGGCATCGCCTGAGCGAGCCCGTAGCCGGCGAGGAACTCCTGCTCGCCCACCCAGCCGGGCGCGACGACCGCCTCGTGGAGCAGCGGGAGGACGACGTGCCCTCCGCCGAACACGAGCGAGCCGGACCGGAACATCGCGTCGAACGAGCGCGACCGCGCCCGCGTCCGTCGCGTCCGCGAGGGCGGGCAGGCCGAGCAGAAGCGCCACGAACGCAGCGATACAGCCGATCGCCATCACGCCTGCCGCCGGCGAAGGACGTCGTCAGGCGAGGCGGTAGTGCCTGGTCCCGGAACAGCGACGACACCGACGATCGCGCCGAGGGCGATCGCGGCCGCCTGTCCGGCGAAGCCTCCCCATGCGATCGCGACGCCTGCCGCGGCAGCGGCGAGCGCCAGCCGGACGAGGTCGGGCGCGAGCGAGCGCCGCATCCCGAGGACGGCGAGTCGCGACGACCGGCACTGCGACGAGCTCGAGCCCGTGAACCCAGCCTGCGCCGCTCAGGTCGGCGGAGCCGACGGCGAGCGCGAGCACGGTCATCGCAACCGCCGAGGGAAGCGTGAACCCGACCCACGCCGCGAGACCGCCCAGCCGGCCGGCCCGGTTCGCACCGATCGCGATCCCGAGCTGGCTGGACGACGGCCCGGGGAGCAGGCTCGTCACGGCGACGAGCTCCGAGAACGCGCCCTCGTCGAGCCAGCGCCGCCGGCCGACGTACTCGTCGCCGGAAGAAGCCGATGTGCGCGACGGGGCCGCCGAACGACGTCAGGCCGAGCCGCAACGCGACCGCGAAGACCTCCGTGACGGACCGCCGGCGGGCGCCCGTCAGTCCCGTGTCGCGCCCGGCTTCCAGAGCGGCTCGTCGCGCCCGGCGAGCGCGTTGGCGGCGCGGGCGAGGATGAAGAGGAGATCCGAAAGCCGGTTGAGGTAGACGCCGACCAGCGGCCCGAGCTCGTGCTGACCCGCCGCCCGGAGCGTCTCGCGCTCGGCGCGGCGACAGATCGTCCGCGCGACGTGGAGCCGCGAGGCCGCCGTCGGTCCCGCCCGGAAGGACGAAGCTCCTAAGCTCGGCAGGTCGGCGTTGAAGCGGTCGCAGTCCTGCTCCAGCCGATCGACCATCGACTGCTCGACGCGCAGCCGGCCCTCGACGTGCGCCGGGACGGACAGGTCGGCCCCGAGGTCGAAGAGCTCGTTCTGCACGCGCTCGAGGACCGGCCGGATCTCGACGGGCACGATCGCCCGCGAGGACGACCCCGAGCGCGGCGTTCAGCTCGTCGACGGTGCCGAAGGCCTCGATCCGCGCGTCGAGCTTCGAGACGCGCGACCCGTCGCCGAGCGACGTCTCCCCCGCGTCCCCGCCGCGCGTGTAGATCCGCGTGAGGCGCACCGGCTCGTCCCTCGCGCGGCGGCATGGCCTGAGCCTAAACGCTCCTAGAGGTCCTTCGGTGTCCAGCCGAAGCCAGGCTCACGGCGTCACCTCGCGGCCGGCTCCAGGTGGCGCGACGCTCCGCCCGTGCAGCAAGTCGCGGGCGATCACGATCCGCTGGATCTCGCTCGTGCCCTCGTAGATCTCGGTGATCTTCGCGTCCCGGTAGTAGCGCTCCGCCGGGAACTCGCGCGTGTAGCCGTAGCCGCCGAGCACCTGGATCGCCTCCTGGCTCGCCTGCACTGCGACCTGCGAGGCGAAGAGCTTCGCCATCGCGCCCTCCGCGCCGTGAGGCAGGCCCGCCTGCTTGAGCCACGCGGCGCGCAGCGTCAGCTGGCGCGCGGCGGCGATCTCGGTCGCCATGTCGGCGAGCTTGAACCGGATCGCCTGGAACTCCGCGATCTTCTGGCCGAACTGCTCGCGCTCGAGCGCGTACGCGCGCGCGGTGTCGAGCGCCGCCTGCGCGATCCCGACCGCCTGCGCCGCGATCCCGATCCGGCCGCCGTCGAGCGTCGCCATCGCGACCGCGAACCCCTTGCGCTCCTCGTGCAGGAGCCGGTCGCCGTCGACGACGGACGCCGTCGAGGCGCAGGTCGGCGGTCGACGACGAGTGAAGCCCGAGCTTCTCCTCCTCGCGCGTCACCTCGACGTGCTCCGCGTCGAGCACGAACGCGGAGACGCCGCGAGCGCCCTCGGTCGCCGGGTCGGTCCGCGCGAAGAGGAGGAACGTCGAGGCGTGGCTGCCGTTCGTGCACCACTGCTTCGTGCCCGCTGATCCGCCAGCCGTCGCCGTCGCGCACGGCGGTCGTCCGGAGCGAGCCCGCGTCCGAGCCCGACCCGGGCTCGGTGAGCGCGAACGCGCCGATCGCCTCGCCGCGCGCGAGCGGCGGCACGAACCGCGCCTTCTGCTCCTCGGTGCCGAACGCGACGAGCGGCAGGGTCGCGGCGCTCGTGTGGACCGCCACGGTCACCCCCACGCCTGCGTCGGCGCGCGAGAGCTCCTCGAGCACGAGGACGTAGGACACGAAGTCGGCCCCTGCGCCGCCGAGCTCCTCGGGGACGCAGACGCCCATCAGGCCCAGCTCCCCGAGCTTCGCGAAGACCGTCACGCGGGAACCGGTGCTCGCGGTCCCACTCGGACGCGTGCGGCGCGATCTCCGTGTCGGCGACCTCCCGCGCGAGCGCCTGGATCTCGCGCTGCTCCTCGGTCAGGGCGAAGTCCACGGCCGAAGTCTAGGGCCCGGTTCCGGGGCGCGACTGGTGTCCGACGTCGAGGCGGACACCTGCCTTTCCGTGCGGATGTCGCTCAGCCGTACTCGTAGAAGCCGCGCCCGGACTTGCGGCCCAGGCGGCCGGCGGCGACGTACCGCCTGAGCAGCGGGCAGGGCGCGTACTTCGGGTTGCCGAGCCCTCGTGGAGCACGTCCATGATCGCCACGCACGTGTCGAGGCCGATCAGGTCGGCGAGCGCGAGCGGGCCCATCGGGTGCGCGAAGCCGAGCTTCGCGACGGTGTCGATCGCCTCCGGCTCCGCCACGCCCTCCATCAGCGCGTACGCGGCCTCGTTGATGAACGGCATCAGGATGCGGTTCGAGACGAAGCCGGGGAAGTCGTTCGCCTCGGCCGGGGTCTTGCCCAGGTCACGGGCGAGCGCGACGATCGCCTCGGCCGTCTCGTCGGACGTCTGCTCGGCTCGGATCACCTCGACGAGGGCGAGCATCGGCACGGGATTGAAGAAGTGCATGCCGATCACGCGCTCCGGGCGCGAGGTCGCGGCCGCGAGCTCGGTGATGGGGATCGAGGACGTGTTCGAGGCGAGCACCGCCTCCGCCGGAAGGGCCTCGTCGGCCGAGCGGAAGAGCGCCTTCTTCGCCTCGGCGTCCTCGACGATCGCCTCGATCATCAGGTCGGCGCCCGTCGAGCGAATCGACGGGCGTGATGCGCGGCGAGCACGTCGTCGGGCTCCGGGCCGCCCTTCTCGTGGAGCTTGCCGAGGCTTCGCGCGATCGTCTCGAGGCCGCGCTCGACGGCACCGGGCAGCGCGTCGTGCAGCAGCACTTCGCCGGCCGGAGGCGGCGACGACCTGGGCGATGCCGGCGCCCATCTGGCCGGCGCCGACGACGAGCACGCGGTCGAAGCTCACCGGCCGAGCCTACCCCGCCCGGAGAGCTCGGCCTGCCGGCTGCGGAGGCGGCGAACCGAGTACGCGAGCACGAGCGCGAGGATCACGAGACCGATCACGATCTTGATCGCGTTCCCGCGGGGCTCGTCGCTGGCGGAGAGCAGCGGCGCCGGGATCGGTCAGCAGGCACGACTCGGTCGACAGCTCCGCGCCCTCGAGGTTGGCAAGGACGCCGAGAGCCTCGTCGTGGACGATCGGCTCGTCGCGCGCGTCGACGAGCCGCTCCGCGGAGCGGACCTCGACCTCCCGCCCGACCGGCCCCTTCACGCGCTGGTCGACGACGAAGCGGTAGACGCCGCCCTGTCCCCGTCGTGGCGGCACGCTCGTCGGTGACCCGCCCGACGAATGCGGCGTCGGCCGGCGCGAGCCGCTCGTCGAGCGGGGTGTTGGGGCATTCGAGCGCGAGCGCCGCCGGGGCGAGCACGAGCGCCGCCAGGCACGGCTGCGAGAGATCGGAGCAGCGCTCGGCTCAGACCTCGAGCAGCACGGCGTCGCCCTGGCCGCCGCCGGAGCAGATCGCGGCGAGGCCGAGGCCGCCGCCGTTCCGTCGCAGCTCGTGCACGAGCGTCCCGACGATGCGGCCGCCCGAGGCGCCGATCGGGTGGCCGAGCGCGACGGCGCCGCCGTTGACGTTGACCAGCTCCTCGTCGGCGCCGAGCATCCGCGTCGACTGCTTCGCCACCGAGGCGAACGCCTCGTTGATCTCGATCCGCGCGACGTCGTCCATCGTGCGGCCGGCCGCCGCGAGCGCCTTCTCGGCCGCGGCCGCGGGCGTGCGCGCGATGTAGGCGAACTCCTCGGCGACGTACGCGTGCCCGAGGATCCGCGCCAGCGGCTCGATCCCGCGCTTCTCCGCCCACTCCTCCGAGCAGACGACGACGCACGAGCCGCCGTCCGTGACGCCGGGCGCGTTGCCCGCCGTCGTCGTGCCCTCCGGGTCGAAGACGGGCTTCAGCGTCGCGAGCTTCTCGATCGTCGTGTCGCGGCGGACGCTCTCGTCCGAGGTGACGTCGCCGACGGGGACGATCTCGTCGTCGAAGCGGCCGGCATCCTGGGCTGCCGCGGCGCGCTCGTGCGAGCGGGCGGCCCACGCATCCTGCTCCTCGCGCGAGATCTGGAGGTCGCGGGACACGGCGGAGGCCTGCTGGATCATGTGGAGCCCGTCGAAGGTCGAGGTGAGCCCGTCGAAGACCATGTGGTCGAGGATCTCGCCGTTCCCCATCCGGTAGCCGAAGCGCGCCTTGGGCAGCAGGTAGGGCGCTCGCGACATGGACTCCATCCCGCCCGTGACGACGACGTCGTGTCGGCCCGCCTCCACCATCAGCTCGGCGATCTCGAGCGCCCTGACCGAGGACGCGCACACCTTGTTGATCGTGTCGGCCGGCACCTCCTTCGGGATGCCTGCGCCGACCGCGGCCTGCCGCGCCGGCGCCTGCCCCGCCCCGGCCTGGAGCACCTGGCCCATCACGACGTAGCCGACCTCGTCCGGGGTCGACCCCTGCCCGCTCGAGCCCGGCGCGGATCGCGATCGCCCCGAGCTCCGTCGCCGGGACGTCCGCGAGCCCGCCGCCGAGCCGCCCGAAGGGCGTCCGCACGGCGGAGACGATCACGGCGCTGGCCATCTCGAGCAGCGTAGCCACACGTCGTCGCCGCAGCCGCCGTGTCCGGAACGGCCATCTTGACGAGAATCGGTGTCAGACACCGGTTTCTGTCAAGGGCAAAGTGTGGCGAATCCGTGCCGATCGCTCCACAGCCGGCTCGAAGCCCGTGGATTGCGCGCGGACCGACGGCTCGCTAGTCTCGGGCGCGATGGCTTCCGCTCGCACCCTGGTCTGGTGGTGGCGCCACGGGCGAGGCGGGAGCGTGCGCTAGCGAGGAGCACACCGACCCGTTTCGCCTCGAGACCTCCCACGGAGGTCTCTTTCGTTCCGAGAGCGATGACCGAGACCGCGACGATCACGACCGACCTCCTCACGCCCCTCGGCGCATACCTCCGGCTGCGCGGGATGGGGAGCGCCAGCTTCCTGCTGGAGTCGGTCGAGCGAGGACGTCTGGGCCGGAGCTCGTGGATGGGAGCCGGCTCGCAGCTCGTGACGTTCGAGGAGGCGGAGTCGCTCGGGCTGCCGGTCGTCGGCTACCTGGCCTACGACCACATCGCCGCCCTCGAGCCGACGGTCGAGCTCCCGGACGACGGGCACGGGTTCCCCGACAGCCGGCTCGTCGTCGCGGAGACCCTCGTGCGCTTCGACCACGGCGCCGGCACGGCCGAGGTGCTCGCGGGCGACGCCGAGGAGGTCGAGGGACGGCTCGAGGCCGGGATCCCGTGGCATCGCGAGACGCGCGGCACCGCGGGCAGCCTCGTGCGCCATCCCGACCGCGAGCGGTACGAGGAGATGGTGCGGGAGGTCAAGCGTCACATCGTCGCCGGCGACGTGTTCCAGTGCGTGCCGTCGCAGCGGGCCGAGCGACCGACCGCCGCGTCCCCGCTCGACGTGTACCGCGCGCTCCGCCGCGTCAACCCGTCCCCGTACCTCTTCCTCCTCGAGCTCAGCGGCATCGCGCTCGTCGGCTCGTCGCCGGAGCGCCTGGTCGCGTGCGAGGACGGGCGAGCGAGCCTCTGCCCGATCGCGGGCACGACCGAGCCGACGGAGGGTGACGTCGAACGTCTCCTCTCCTCGGAGAAGGACCGGGCCGAGCACGTGATGCTCGTCGACCTCGGGCGGAACGACCTCTCGCGCGTCTGCCGCGCGGGGACGGTGCACGTCGCCCGGAGCATGGAGGTGGAGCGGTTCTCGCACGTCTCCCACCTCGTCTCGGAGGTCGTGGGCGAGATCCGCGACGGAGTGACGCCGTTCGAGGTGCTCCGCGCGTGCTTCCCCGCGGGCACGGTCAGCGGCGCGCCGAAGATCCGCGCGATGCAGCTCATCTCCGAGCTCGAGGGCTTCCGGCGGGGCCCGTACGGCGGTGCCGTGCTCTACTCGCTCCCGGACGGCACCATGGACGCGTGCATCGCGCTGCGGACGACGATCATGCGTGACGGCGTCGCCTACCTCCAGGCGGGCGCGGGCATCGTCGCCGACTCCGACCCGGCCTCGGAGCACGAGGAGTGCCTGCACAAGCTCGCCGCCATGGAGGCGGCGATCGACCTGGCCGAGCAGGAGCTCGTGCAGTGACACCACCCGCGCCTCTCAGCTCCGCGTCGCTCGCGGTGCCGGGCCGGAGGGGACATGGAAAACGGGCCCGGAGAGACCGGTGCCGCGAGCGGCACCAGCTCGCGAGGCCGGCTCTGCCGGCCGGGAGCGGGAGGCGGCCAGGGGCGTGAGAGTGCTGATGATCGACAACTACGACTCGTTCACCTACAACCTCGTGCACCTCTTCGAGGAGCTCGGGGCCGAGGTCGTGACGGTCAGGAACGACGAGATCACCCCCGAGCAGGCCGGCTCGCTCGCGCCCGACCGGCTCGTGATCTCCCCCGGTCCCGGTCGGCCGGAGTCGGCGGGCGTCTCGGTCGAGGTGATCCGACGGCTCGGGCCGACGACACGCACGCTCGGCGTCTGCCTGGGTCACCAGGCGATCGTCGAGGCGTTCGGAGGCGAGGTCGGCCAGGCGAGGGCGCTCCTGCACGGCAAGTCGAGCGTCGTCACGCACGACGGCCACGGCATCTACGAGGGGCTGCCCGCCGAGCTCGAGGTCGGGCGGTACCACTCGCTCGCCGCGACGACCGTCCCCGACGTGCTCGAGGTGACGTCGCGCACCGCGGACGGCGAGGTGATGGGCGTGCGACACGCGAGCCTCCCGATCGAAGGTGTCCAGTTCCATCCGGAGAGCGTCCTCACGCCGCTCGGCCCGAGGATGGCCAGGAACTTCCTCTCGTGATCATCCGCGCGATCGGGGCGATCTCCGACGGCCACAGCCTGACGCGCGAGGAGGCGCGCGAGGTGATGTCGGGGATCATGGCCGGCGAGGCGACGCAGGCCCAGATCGCCGGGTTCCTCGTCGCGCTGCGTGCGAAGGGCGAGACCGCGGACGAGATCGCCGGCTGCGCCGAGGCGATGCGCGAGCACGTCCTGCCGGTGCGGCCGAGTCGCGACGACGTCGTCGACGTGGTCGGGACCGGAGGCGACGGCGGCCGGACGCTGAACATCTCGACCGCGGCGGCGATCGTCGCGGCGGCGGCCGGCGCGGCGGTCGCGAAGCACGGCAACCGGGCGGTGAGCTCGGCCTCGGGCTCGGCGGACGTGCTCGAGGCGCTCGGCTTCGTCCTCGAGCAGGAGCCCGAGCGGATCGCGGAGTCGATCGACACGCTCGGCTTCGGCTTCATGTTCGCCCCCTCGCACCATCCGGCGATGCGCCACGCCGCACCGGTGCGGCGCGAGCTCGGGACGCGCACGATCTTCAACGTCCTCGGCCCCTTGACGAACCCCGCGGGCGCCCGCACGGGCGTGTTCGGCGTCTACTCCCCCGCGCTCGTCCGGACGATCGCCGACGCTCTGGCGCAGCTCGAGACGCGTCGGGCGTTCGTGGTGCACGGCTTCGGCGGGATCGACGAGCTCTCGCCGTGCGGGCCGAACCAGGTCTCCGAGGTCGTCGACGCCGCCGTGAGGGACCGGGTGATCGACCCGGCCGAGCTCGGCATCGAGCCGTCCGACCCGAGGTCGCTGGCCGGCGGGAGCCCGGAGGAGAACGCGGCGCGAGATCCGCTCGATCCTCGTCCGGTGAGGAGCGAGGGCCGAAGCGTGACGCAATCCTCCTCAACGCGGCGGGCGGGATCGCCGCGGCCGGACACGCGGACGACCTCCGCGAGGGCCTCGAGGTCGCCCGCCGGACGCTCGACGCCGGGGACGCCGCGACCCGGCTGGACGAGCTCGTCGCCTTCTCCCGGGGCGCGCGTCTGATGGGCCGCTTCGCGGAGGCGCTCGCGCGCTCCGGGTCTCGGCGCGATCGCCGAGATCAAGCGCCGTTCCCCGTCGGCGGGCGACCTCCGGCCCGACGCCGATCCCGCGCGGATCGCGCCCGCCTACGCGGCCGCCGGCGCCGCCGCGATCTCCGTCCTCGTGGACGAGCGCTTCGCGGGGTCATGGGCCGACCTCCGCGCCGCCCGCGCCGCCACCGAAGCTCCGCTCCTCGCCAAGGGCTTCTTCTCGACGGCCGACGACCTCCGCACTGCGAAGGAAGCCGGAGCCGACGCCGTGCTGCTCCTGCTCCGCGACCTCGACGACGCGCAAGACCGTCGCTCTGATGGCCGAGGCCGCGCGCCTGGGTCTCGACACGCTCGTCGAGGCGCACGACGCGGGCGAGCTCAGCCGGGCGATCGCGCTCGACGCCCCCGTGATCGGGGTGAACGCCCGGGACCTCGACACCTTCGCGATCGACCGCCGCGCCCAGCTCGAGCTCGTCGCGGAGGTTCCTCCCGACCGCCTCGTGATCGCCGAGTCCGGGATCGAGTCGCGCGCCCAGGGCGCGGCCGCGGAGCTCGCCGGCGCAGACGCGATCCTCGTCGGCTCGACGCTCATGCGCGCCTCCGATCCCGCGGCCAAGCTCGCCGAGCTCCTGTCCCGCCCGCTCGTCAAGGTCTGCGGCCTCACCCGCGAGGAGGACGTCGCCGTCGCCGCCGAGGCGGGCGCCGACCTGCTCGGGTTCGTCCTCGCGCCCGAGAGCCCGCGGGCGGCGGAACGCGTCCTGCCGGTGCCGGACGACACGCTCGCGGTCGCCGTGTGGGTCGGCGAGGCGGCCCGAGCGAGGCGGATCTCGACCAGGTGCACACGGTCGAGGAGGGGAAGGTGCGGGGCCGCGAGGCGACGCTCTTCCGCGGCAGCGAGCCGGTCGCGCGGCGTGCTCGACCTCCCCTGGGGGGAGGACGACCCGGGCCACTGGGAGCGCGCGGCGGCTGCGGAGGGCAGGGTCGTCCTCGCCGGCGGGCTCGGCCCCGAGAACGTCGCCGCTGCCGTCGCGGCCGTGCGGCCGTGGGCGGTCGACGCCTCGTCCTCGCTGGAGACCTCTCCCGGCGTCAAGGATCACGCCCGCGTGCGGGCGTACGTCGAGGCGGCGCGCGCATGACGTCGCTCGAGGAGACCTTCGGCGCCTACGGGGGCCGCTACGTCCCCGAGACGCTGATCCCGGCGCTCGACGAGCTGACCGCCGCCTGGGACGAAGCGCAGCGCGACCCGGCATTCCAGGCGGAGCTCGACGAGCTCGGCCGGACGTACGTCGGCCGCCCCTCGCCGATCACCCTCGCCGCCCGGTTCGCGCCCGGCAAGCGCCTCTACCTCAAGCGTGAGGACCTGAACCACACCGGCGCGCACAAGATCAACAACGCGCTCGGCCAGGTCGTCCTCGCGAGGCGGCTCGGAAAGCGCCGGATCATCGCCGAGACGGGAGCCGGGCAGCACGGCGTCGCCACCGCGACCGCCTGCGCCCGCTTCGGGCTCGAGTGCGTCGTCTTCATGGGCTCCGAGGACATGCGCCGCCAGGCCCCCAACGTCGAGCGCATGCGCCTGCTGGGGGCGACCGTCGAGCCGGTCGAGACGGGGACGCGAACGCTGAAGGAGGCGACGAGCGCCGCCATCCGCGACTGGATCACCAACGTCGAGACGACCCACTACGTGATCGGCTCGTGCGTCGGCCCCGCCCCCTATCCCGAGCTCGTCCGCGAGCTCCAGTCGGTGATCGGGCGGGAGGCGCGGGAGCAGCTGCTCGAGGCGGAGGGCGCTCTGCCCGAGGTCGTCGTCGCCTGCGTCGGCGGCGGCTCGAACGCGATCGGCATGTTCGCGGCGTTCCTCGACGACGAGGACGTTCGACTCGTAGGGGTCGAGGCAGCGGGAGCTGCCTCGCTGGGGACCGGCCGCACGGGCGTTCTGCACGGGTCGCGCTCGTCGATCCTCGCGGACGAAGACGGTCAGATCGCCGACGCCCACTCGATCTCCGCCGGGCTCGACTACCCCGGCGTCGGCCCGGAGCATGCGTGGCTCCGCGACAGCGGCCGCGCCACGTACCTGCCCTGCACCGACGAGGAGGCGCTGGCCGCCTTCGAGCGCCTGACGCGGACCGAGGGGATCATCCCCGCGCTCGAGTCCGCGCATGCGCTCGCGGTCGTCGACCGCCTCGAGGCGGAGTACGTCGCCGTCTGCCTCTCGGGCAGGGGCGACAAGGACCTCGCGGAGGCGCTCGCCGCGCTCGACGGCCGGGGTTAGGCAGCTTGCCTCGGAAGGCTCTCGTGATCTACCTCGTCTCCGAGCCGGAGACGCCGGAGCTCGCTCGGGCGGCGGTCGAGGCAGGGGCGGACCTGATCGAGCTCGGCTTTCCGTTCTCCGACCCGCTGGCCGACGGCCCCGTCATCCAGCGCGCCTCGGAACGGGCGCTCGCACGGGGGATGCGCACGGCGCGGTGCCTCGACTGCCTCTCGGAGACCCGTGCCCTCGTCGGGGACACGCCGATCGTGCCGATGACGTACGCCGCCCTGCTCGAGGCGTACGGCTGGGAGCGCTTCGCGGCCGACGCGGCCGAGCACGGCGCGACGAGCCTCATCGTCTCCGACGTGCCCGCGGGTCAGCGGCCCGACCTCCGCCGCATCCACCTCGTCGCACCCACCTCGACCGACGAGCGGATCGGGCTCGCCGCCTCGACGACCGACGGCTGGCTCTACCTCGTCACGCTGACGGGGACCACCGGCGCGCGGGCCGAGCTCTCCGCGGCGCTCGAGGGCCTGGTCGAGCGGACGAGGCCGTTGGCGGACGGCGTGCCGCTCTACGCCGGGTTCGGCATCTCGACGCCCGACCAGGCCGCGGCGGCCGCTCGGCTCGCCGACGGCGTGGCCGTCGGCTCGCGCGCCGTGCAGGTCGCAGAGGAGGGCCCGGCGGCGCTGGGCGAGTACGTCGCCTCGCTTCGCGCCGCCCTGGACGCACTCAGATGATCAGCGGTTGACGCGCACTCGCTTGCCGCAGCGCGAGCAGCGTGCGCGACGCTGGGTGAGGAAGAAGCGCTTGCCCTCGGGCACCCTGTGACCGAAGACGCGGCACAGGAGCCGCCTCACGGGCCGGGGCCGACGCGGACGAGCATCTTCCCCACGTTCGCGCCCTCGAGCATCCCGATGAAGGCTGTCGGCGCCTGCTCGATTCCCTCGACGACCGTCTCGCGGTACCGGATCGTGCCGTCCGCCACGCGCGGCCCCACCTCGTCGAGGAACGCGGCGAAGCGGTCGTAGTGGTCGGAGACGATGAAGCCCTGCATCCGCAGGCGCTTCGTCACCACCATGAACAGGTTGCGGGGGCCCGGGAGCGCCTCCGTCGCGTTGTAGCGCGAGACGGAGCCGCAGGCGACGATGCGCCCGCGGAGGCGCATCGCGCCGATCGCCGCCTCGAGCGTCTCGCCGCCGACGTTGTCGAAGTACACGTCGATCCCGTCGGGCGCGAGCTCGCGCAGCGCCTCCCTGGTCGGCGTCTCGCTGTAGTCGAAGGCTCCGTCCAGCCCGAGCTCGCGGAGCCAGGCGACCTTCTCCGGTGTCCCGGCGCTGCCGATCACGCGGGCGCCGCGCATCCGCGCGAGCTGGGCGGCGATGCTCCCGACCGCGCCGGCCGCTCCGGAGACGAAGACGGTCTCCCCTTCCTCGACGGCGCCGATGTCGACGATCCCGACGTACGCGGTGATCCCCGGCATCCCGAGCACGCCGAGAGCCGTCGAGACGGGCGCGACGGACGGATCGACCGCGGCGCATGCCGCGCCCGTCCAGGATCGCGGCCTCGCGCCAGCCGAGGTCGTGCACGAGCCCACGTGCCCTCGGGCCACGCGTCGTTGCGGGAGGCGACGACCCGCCCGACCGCACCGCCCCGTGAGCGGCTCCCCGAGCGCGAACGGCGGGACGTACGACTTCACGTCGTTCATGCGGCCCCGCATGTACGGGTCGACCGAGACGAAGGCGTTGCGGACGAGCACCTCGCCGTCCGCCGGATCCGGGAGCTCGACCTCGGCGAGCTCGAAGTCCGACGGGACGGGCGTGCCGCGCGGCCGGGCGACGAGCCTGATCTCGCGGGAGCGGCGTCGGCACGGCCGGATCCTACGCCGTTCGGACATGTCTCCGTGCCTGGCACGAGGACCTGTCCGAACGGTCCGCGGTCGCCGCGGGTGACCCGTCATGCGCGCCTGCAACCCTTACGGAATCTTTCAACCCCGTTGCTAGCGTGCCGCGCGGTTTTGTGGTCAACAAGGCCATGACGAGCGGCCCTCGAGCCCGATCTAGGCCGAGGAAGCTGGTCGTCGTCGCCGAAGGGAGCTCGATGCGTCGTTTCAGATGATCGTCACCGCACTCTGCTCGTATCCGCCGCGATCCTCGGCTCGTCTCAGCGGCCCCCGCAGGAGATTTCGCCGACGAGCCGTGCACGAGTGCGGGCGGAGACAACTACCTGTGCCCGCCTGCGACCGCCGGTGCGTCGTACGCGCTCGACATCAAGCTCAAAGAACCGTGGCCCGGATGCACGAACATGACGGTCAGCTCGGGCGCTTTCCCACCGGGACTCTCACTGGCGTCCGAGGGCCAGGTCCGGGGCACGCCGACCACGCCCGGGAGCTACACCT
>CAVROJ010000039.1:0-144842 GCA_963722755.1 uncultured Actinomycetes bacterium | reverse complement strand
GACTGGTCACCGCCGCTGCCGGCACCGCCGGCGGGCGGGACCGTGCCGGTGCCCGTGATCGCGGCGAGCACGCGGGCGACGCCGGGTGAGGCCTCCTCGAGGTACTTGCGGCACGAACTGAGTGCCACGTGAGCGGCGGCGGGCCGGTCCGCGCCGGGCCGAACCCGAACGTCACCGAGACCGGGCCGACCTCGAACGTCGCCACGGCGCGGAACGGCGGCCCGGTGACCGTGAGCCGCGCCGAGAGGTGACCGAGATCGTGACCTCGCCGAACCAGAGGTCGATCGTGACGCCGGCGTCGATCGAGGCGTAGATGCGTGACCTGAGCTAGAACGGGTCGAAGTAGACGATGCCGTCGGCGCCGAAGACGAGGTGCGCCCAGGCCGGCCCGACGAGGCGCGGATCTCCACCTGCACGCCCGGCCATCAGCGCCTCGGAGGTGAGCGCGAAGTACGCCTCGCCCGTGACCGAGATCGCGCTGCCGATCCGCCAGCGCGAGGCCGAGCCGCGGCACGACCGGGTAGCCGTCGCGGTGGAAGTCGGGGTGGTAGCCGCCGAGCGTGAGCACGAACTGGCCGCGGTTCGGCCCGGCGAACCAGGCGACGAACGCGAATCCGCCGGTCAGGCGGACGTCCGGGAGAGCAGCCAGGAGTTGTCGGTCAGCTGGGCCTGGACCAGAACGACGCCCTCGCGGCTGGAGAAGCGCGCGACGAGCGCGAGCTCGATCGAGACGAGCGCGACCTGCGGCCGCGGCAGCGCCATCCGGGCCAGGCCGAGCAGGTTGATCTCGAGGCCGTCGCCGAACTGCGACGCGCGACCACGGCGATGCCGTCGACGAGGGCGAAGGAGTTGAACGAGATCCCGGCGGCGAACCAGAACTGTGCCGCGCTGGATCGGGAAGTAGCGCCCGGGCCTGCTCGAGCTCGGCCATCGGGTCGCCGGCGCGGGCGCGCCGGGTCCAGCGCCTTGATCAGCGGGTAGTCGCCGAACTGCGACAGGTCGGTCGGCACGACGAGGCCGCGGTTGATGCCGAAGCCGCCGCCGATCCCGGTGACGAAGAACGCCGGCGGCCCGCCGATCGGCCCGTTGACCGCGCCGAAGAGGAAGCAGGCGAGACGTACCGGTCGTTGGGCGGGCCGACCTGGCCGAATCCGCCGTAGACGCTGATGCCGTAGACCCCGAAGCGGGCCAGCAGCATGCCCAGGTACTCGACGCCGCCCGCGGCAGGCGTGAACTTGCGCAGGCCGCCGGCGAGGGTCGAGCCCGCTATGTCCGCGGTGACCGCGAAGCCGGCGACGTCGATCTTCCCAGCGCGACGGGTCGAACGCGAGCCGCGAGCCGTCCACCGTGTAAGTGAACGAGAGGTCGTCGACCGCCGCGGACAGCCCGAACAGGCTGACCTTGCCGTCGATGAGCACGGCGATGGTCCCGAGCCGGTCCCGCGCTGGTCGACGGCGAGGCCGACCTGCTCGAGGTAGATCGGGCCGAACTCGCGCTGGATCGCCAGCCACCAGGGGCCGCTGCCGGTCCCGGCGACGAGCGAGACCGCGACCGCGCTGCCGGGATGCTTCTGCACGGCGAGGGCCGGGCTGAACCGTGGGGCGGGCGCGTCGTCGCCGGCGCCGCCTGCGGGCATGAGGCCCTCGGCGACCGGGTTGCTGCCGTCGCCGCCGGCTCCGAGCGGCACGCCGAGCCCGGCGAGCTCGCACCCGGGCGCCGCCGCCGAGGCTCGACGCCCGTCGCCGTCGCGGAGACCAGGCCGAACCCGAGCAGGGAGACCGCGTCGATGGTGAGCCCGGCGTCCAGCAGCGGGCCTGACGCTCTCGAGAACCGCACGCCGACGCCGCCGACGACGACGCCCGGCGCCGGCTCGATGGACGTCGCCGGGAGCCGGAAAACCTGGAGGGTGATGCCCGACGGCCGGGGCGGGAGATCCAGGACGCATCGGTGACCAGGCCGACCTGGACGTCGCTGCCCGGGTTGAGGACCCACTCGTCTCCGGTGACCGCGACCGTGAGGCCGAGCAGCCGGTCGTTCGGCGGGCCGCGATCGAGGTGACCCGGACCTCGAGCGTGCCGTCCCGATGGTGCAGCGGGGCTGGCATGGCGTCGGCCAGGTTTGCCGACGAGCACGGCCAGACGGCGGAGCAGCGCGTCGGGATCGGTCAGGTCGCCGGCCAGGCCGGGGTCGAGCCGCAGGGGGCCGTGGTGACCAGGACGCCGTCGAGCAGGTCGGTCACGTCGTCGTGCCGAGGGCCGGCCGGCCCAGCGCCGCCTCCACCTCGTCGATGCCGAGCACCACCGCCGCCGGCGAGGTCGAGCAGCGCGGCGACGACGGCCAGGGCAACGTCCTCCGGCGCGTCGGACTCGACCGGCGGCCGAGGTCGCCCGTGGCCGACAGCAGGTACGTCGAGGCCGCGCCGTGCCCGCGAACCGGACCAGGAGGCGGATGTCGCCACGGCCCCGAGCCCGACGTCGACCGCCGGACCGGGCCGGACGGACCCGGCGGCGAACCGGGCGAAGGGGGCCAGGGTGACGGTGCTGCCGACCGGGATCGGCGCCGGGCCGACGGCCACGTCGACGGCGTGCACGCCGGCCGCCGCTGACCGTGGCGCTGCCGGTCACGGCGCCGACGCCTGTCAGCCCGCTGACGGTGACCCCGGCGTCCAGCGCGCCGGCACCCGGGTTCCAGCCGAGAATCACCCGCTGGGTCGCCGGGCCGAGGTAGCGCGACCCGGCCGGCGGCGCTCGGTCACGCTGCGGCCGCCCGCGGTCCCGAGCGCTGCGTCGGCGGCGTCGACGATCAGCGCGAGCCCGTCGGCGGCGAGGCCGCGGCCCGCGCCGCGAACACGGCACCAGGGTCGGCGGCGAACGCGGCCAGCGCGTCCCCGTCGAACACCGCCGGCGTGCCGCTGGCCAGGCCGAGGGCGCGCCCCGCCCGGGCGACGACCCGGCCGGCGACGGCCACGGCCGTGGTGGCGGGGGCCGCACCGGCCGGGTCCTCGGCCGCCAGCCGGGTCAGCAGCGGGGGAAGCGCGGCGACCGCGCCCGCGGCTGCCGCGTCGGCGAGACCGGCCAGGCCCCGGGCGGCGGGGTAGATGACGATCTCCGGCCGGCCGTCGGGGACGAGAGCGACGGTCACGCCGAGCGCGGCGTCCGCGCCGCCGGCTTCCGTGCCGACCCGAGCCGGAGCGCGCCGAGCCCGCCGCCCCGAGATCGACCGAGAGGTCGGCGCAGCGCCGCCACTGGGCGGTCCCGGCGCGCGACGCTGGCACCGGCCGCGAGCCGCAGCGACGAGGTCGCCGGCGCCGCCGGCGAAGGCGGCGGCGTCGACGGCGAGGAGCGGCCGTGAGCCGGCCGCTCGCGGCCGAGGTGCGCAGGGTGACGCCGTCGGTCAGCGGCAGCGTGCCCGGCGCGGGCCCGGCGCCGGCCGGCAGCAGTCCGGCCGCGGCATCGACCAGCGCGGGCACGGCGGTCGCGAGGTCGCCCGCCGCCTGCTCGAGCCACGCGCCGGGTCGCTGACCAGGCCCGACGGCCAGGCGACGCGGGCCTGCGTCGCCGTCGCCGCGAGCAGCCCGGCCGCCGTCAGCAGCGCGTCCACGAGCGCGGCGGGCTCGGGCGAGCCTCGAGCCCGGTCAGCGTCGAGCGGAGCGCGCGCCAGGCCGGCCGCAGCGCGGTGGCCGCGGCCGCGTCGGGGAGCAGCGCGACCAGCTCGTCCAGGGTCTCCGGCCCGGCGGGCCACAGAGTGACGCTCGTGCGCACCGCGCGGGTCGCGCAGCGTGGCCGGCGACGGTCAGGTCGGCGCGGCGCCCGCCCGGAATCGACGCCGCGACCGTCGAGCGCGCCGCCCGGAGGCCCGGCCGCCGTCAGGTCGCCGCCGCCGCCGAGCCGCGCGCGTGAGCGTCAGCTCCGGACTGGTCGACGGCGAGGCCGAGCGTCGACGCGCAGCCCGGCGGCGGACCAGCTCGGCGCCGGCGGACGACGTCGAGCGTCGCGCGCGCCGAGGTCGGCGGTGACGGTGACGTCTCCCGGCCGGAGCTCGGACCGTGGTGCCCGCGTCGTCGCGGATGTCGCCGACGCATGCTCCGCAGCCCGGCGGCGAGCGACGCCGTTCGCGTCGCGTCAGCGAGCGCGGCGTCGACCACGGCGGCCGGGTCGGCGAGCAGCCTGCCGAGCGTGGTCGAGTCGAACCCGCCGGCGGCGTCGAGGACGCCGAGCGCGGTGAGCACGTCGACGAGCCCGGCTACCGCGTCGTCGGTGTCGGCCTGCGAGCTGGGCCGCGACCCCGCCGAGCAGCGCGCGGACCTCGGGCAGCAGCGGTGCGCGTGTCCGACAGGTCGACGACCCAGCGGGCAGTGCTGGATCCGAACGCCGTGGCGTCGTGGAGGACGAGCCGCCCGCCCTCGGTGACGGCGCCGGCGTCGGCTCGACCCCGGCGCCCCCCAACCGGGCAGGGCGAGCGGTGAGGTCGAGCGTCGCGGCCCGCACGGCGAGCGGCCGGGGGCCCGGAGCCCGGGCCGCGTCGGGCCCGCCGACGAGCCAGCGGCCGTCGCCGGCGATCCGCAGCCGCAGCGCAGCGCGGGACCGGCGATCCCGGCCTCGGTCGCGCGCACGAGCGTCGAGATCGAGGCCTGCGCCGACCCGCACGCCGCCCACCGCGGCGCCCAGTCCGGCCGGCAGGTGCAGCCCGAGCCGGGGCCGTGCCGGCGGCCGCGCCGGGCGTGCCGGAGCCGGCGCCGGCGATGCTGACGCGCTGCCGCGACCGCCCGGCGAGGCCGCGGCGACGGCGGCGGTGATCGCGCGGCTGACCGCCTCGGGCGCGCAGGAGCCGATGACGGCATGGACGGCCAGGCCCGCCGGCAGCGGCAGCTCGGGGGCCGACAGCTCGGTCAGCGGATCGCCGCGCCCGTCGCGGGCCAGCAGCGAGCCGACGAGCCCGCGGGCGAGGGCGAGGTCCTCGTCGTCGACCAGCTATCGCGGCGCGCTCGGCTTCCGGGAGCCGGCCAGCTCGGCGGCCAGGTCGGCGTCGGCGAGCTCGATCAGCGTTCGCAGCATCCGCAGGCGCGCCGCGCTGCGGGTCGGGTCGACGTCGTCGAGGCTCAGCGGCGGTCCACGGCGTGGCGACGGTGACGACGGCGTCACCCCGGCGAGGCCGTCGGCCGCCTGGACCGCCGGCGCCCGGCGGCGCCCGCCGCCACGACGACGATCGACGTGCCTCCGCCGGTGAGGCCCTCGAAGGCGCCGGCGCAGCCGGGCGACCTGGCCGGTGAACCCGTCGCCCGCGCCGGAGGCGGCCGCCCCGGCCTTGCCCGCCAGCCGGACCACCGTCGTGCCCGCCGGCGCCGGGCGCGGGGACCGGGAACGCCTCGACGGGCGCGTCGGCCAGCGTCAGGTCGACCTCGAGGCCGCGGTCCCGGCGCGCCCGGTCGGCGGCAGGAGGTCCGGCTCGCCGTCGGCGACGACGCCGACCTGGCACCAGCCGGGCCGGGGCGCCGCCGAGGCCCTCCCAGACCTCGCCGAGCACCTCGGTCATCACGCGGGCTGTCCAGCCGGGTGTGTGCGGCAGCTCGCTCGGCCGGTGGACGGTCAGCCCGGCCGGCACGAGTTCGTCGGGCAGCGCGACGACGCCGTCGGTGCCGCCCCAGCGCTCGACCAGGGCGTCGAAGCCCGTCGGCGAGCGGGCCACGGCCGGCGAGCGCGTCGCGCGAGCACGTCGTCGATGTCGGCGTCGGCCGAGATCCCCTCGGCGAGGACGTCGCTCGAGCAGGCCCGGGTCGCCGGGACTGCCACCGATGAGTGCGGCGGGCGCCCGGCTGCCGAAGCGATCGCGTAGGGGCGCCGAGCGCCAGCACGAGCGAGGGGACCTCGACGCCGAAGCCGAGCGACGACCCGCCGGCCGCGCCGGCAGCGCGAAGGCTCGCGGCCCGGGCAGGGCCAGGGCCCAGGGCCGCCGTCCACGCCGACGCCCGGCAGCGGCGAGCCGAGCAGCCGGCCAGCAGCCCGACGACGCGTCTCGGGCAGCCGCGAGGCCGCCGGCGACGGCGAGGAGGAGCCGACCCAGCGGCGCAGCTCGGCGCGCGGGGTCGGCGACCAGCCCTGCGAGCGACAGCCGTCCGCGGACCGGTCACGTCCCGGCCCAGCCGGTGGCGGTGAGCGCCAGGCCGAGCAGCGAGCCGACCGCGTCGGGCGCGCCCTCGACGCCGGGCGCTCGCGGTAGGCGGCGCCGAGTAGCGACGCCGGCGACGTCCTCGAGCGCAGACGGCAGCGTCCGGCGCCCGCCGACTCCGGAGGCGGTGCCGCCGCGGGCAGCGCGCAGCCCGCTCCAGCCGCCGACTCCGATGCCCGGCCAGCGACCGCTCGAGCCCGCCGAGCAGCAGGCGCGGGCTCGTCGAGCCACGGGTCGACCCGGGCCCCGGTGGCGGGTCCCAGGCTGACTCGGGCCCCGACCCCGCGACCGACAGGCCGTAGCCGTCGGCGGTCAGCCGCAGCGGGCGCCCCGTCACCGGCCAGCGACGACGAGCACGCGACAGCCGGTGCCGAGCTCGGCCGAGGGCGCCGCCGGCGCGAGGTCGGCGCGCAGCACCGACGCGCACGTCGGCCCTCGCCTCCGCGCCGAGGGCGAGGGGCTCGGCCGCGCGGCAGCCAGCACGACGCTGACGACGCTGCCGGCCGCGCCCCGTCGGAACGCGTGACGAGCAGGTCGACGCCGTCGGTCACGGCGACTCGGTAGGGGCTGGCGGGCGTGCCGTCGCCGGTCACCGCGCGGGCGCGAACCGCGGCCGCGGCCGTCGTCTCCTGCCAGACCTCCAGAACCGACCGGACGGTCCCGGCCGGGCGCGGCGAGCAGCGCGAGCCACCGCGCGCGCAGGGCGCCGAGCGGGTCGGCGAGCAGGGCGACGGGATCGACCTGCGGCGCCGGGCCGCTCGGCGGGTCGGTGAGCCCGAGCAGCACCCCGACGGCGTCACCGAGCTCCCGAGGGCGTCGAGCAGGGTCCCGGCGGCGTCGACCACCGCCTGTGCGGCGACGCCGGCCAGGGCGTCCCCGTCGGTGAGGTCGAGCCGGTCGTACGGCGTCGACCCGACGCTGGGCGCCGAGAGCCGCCAGGATCAGCAGCGGCCGGCGGTCCGCGTCCAGGGCGAATCCGCCCTCGAACGAGCCGACCGTGATCTGGAGCCCGCCGGGGCCGGGCACCGGTCCGAGCAGGGCGCCTGGCCCGCCGGAGCCGACGCGGACCAGCGCCGTCAGCGAGGGCAGCGCGACGGCCGCGCCCGTGGCGAGGTCGATGGAAACGGGTTCGACCGTGAGCGCCAGCGTGGAGCCCGCAGTGCCGGCCACCTCGACGGACAGCCGCGGCGTGACCACCGGCAGCCCGGCCGTTCCGGGAACGGTGGCGACGTCGAGGACGACGGTGACCCCGCCGCCGACCGGCACGCGGACGGTCGCGGCGTCGCCGGAGCCGGCCACGACGGCGCCGAGGAGCGTCGCCAGGTGGCCGAGCCACGGTTCGCGCGCGGCTCCGGTCAGGCATTGGGCCAACCAGGCGGCCAGCGCCGTCGGGCCCTGGGCGATGACGTCTGCGACCGGCAGCTCGGGCACCCCGTCGCCGTCGACCAGCCCGAGAACGCCCGCCAGGCCCCGCGCCGGGTCGGTGGCGGGCAGGGAGTCGTGGCGGCGTGGAGGAGCCCGAAGACGAGGTCGAGCAGGGCGTCGTCGAGCTCGTCGAGCGGTCGGCCTCGACGACGACGTCGGTCGCCGTCGGCGCGCCGGGCAGCCGGAGGCCGCGCAGGGCCAGGCCCACCGTGGGGTCCGGGCCCCAGGTCGGGACCTGCGCCGAAGCCTCGACCCGGGAAAGCGACACCGCCCCGGTGTCGGCCGTCGGGGGCAGCTCGAGGCCGAGCGAGACCTCGACGCTTGCGTCCTCCTCGCCGAGGAGCAGCGGGTTCGACCCTCCGGCCGCGAACAGCGGCACGTAGACCTCGACATCCAGGCCCGACCTCACCCGGCGCGCGGCGCCCGGCGACCCGCACGCCGAGGCCGACGTGGACGACAGGTCGCGAGTCGTCCAGTACACGACGACACGGCCAGCGGGGTCCTTCTCGAACACGGGCAGCCAGGTCCTGCCCTTGGCGTCGCGCACGGCCTCGGAGCCGCCCAGCAGGTCGTCGGCCGTTTCCAGGAGCGCCTCGCGCTGACCGGCGTCGGCCAGCATGCGTCTTCAGGTACCTGGCGGGTCGGCGAACCAGCCGTCCCGGGGATTGCCGTCAGCATCCAGCAGCCCGAGGGCGGTGCTTAGGCCGGTGAGATCGCCGAGGTCCGTGCTCATCGCGGCTCGGTCGCGGTAGGCCGCCGGCCGGTGGCCGGCTGGCGGTCGAACGGGTGTCGAGCCTGAGGACCCACCGCGATCCCTTGCCTCGAGGCGCTCCACTGCGTGGGGATCAGCGGGGTTCCGTCGACGTCGGCGCCCGCGGCCGCGCTGAGCGCGGCAGCCGTGTCGAGAAGCGCTTGCCAGGCGAAGGCGACCAGCGCATCGGCCCAGCGGTCGACGACCACGGGGGCCCTCGGGGAGTCGTGGCCGCCGCGAGCAGGCCCGCCGGTCGCTCGTCGGTGCCGACCACGAGATCGATCTCGACCCGAGCTTGCGGCGTGCGCCTGCCCGCCCGCAGCTGATCGCAGGCGACGTCGACGCTCACGGTGACGATCCCCTCGGCCGTGCTGAGCCGGACACTGTCGAGCAGAACGAGGAGCGAGTCGGCGCCGTCAGTCCAGACGACCGCGTCGAGCGGCGGGTCGGTGGGTCGGCGTCCGAGGGCGCCCGCGGCGGCGTCCTTGACGGCGGCCTTGACCAGACCGGTGCCCTTCTTTACCGTGACCCGGAGAGGCTCGACCGGCGTCCCCGCCTCGACCGGGTCCTGCGGGAGCAGGTCTGGGCAGTTCTTGCGCAGGCACTCCAGGAACTTGCGACATTCGGCCTCGAGATCGTCCGGCTTTCGCGCACCCGACTGCTTCGCCATGTTGCCCGCTACCTCGCGAGACGTTCGTGCGCTTGCGCTCGTCCACGGCGCAACGGCGCGCCCAGGCAGGCGCCTGGCACCGGGTACAGACGTGTCGAGTCGGCGCCAAGGGCGCCTCCTTCCTGACGACGCGTTGAACCTAGGCGGTGCCCCAAGTCCTGTCAAGGCGCCGGCACAGCGAGCCGAGACTCGGGGAAGGGGGCCGCAAGCATGCCGCGGGATATGCGCGCGCGAGTCTCGGTTTGCCCGGCTAACGTCCGGGCCGTGTGTGGGCGCAGCCGAGATCGAGGCCTGGGAGGCGGGGCACGATCCGTTTCGACAGGCACGTCCGGCGAAGCGCTCGGATATCCCCGAATGCACGCTCGAGCGCGGACCGTCGGGTAAGAAACGACGTTTTCTCGGGTAAGAAATCCGCCCTCGCCGGCCATCTGACGCCACCTGTGCCGGGTGAGCGCACGGAAACATCCACCTTTGCAGGTATTTCCCATGCGCCCGGGAGGATTCGAACCTCCGACCCGCGGATTAGAAGTCCGCCGCTCTGTCCCCTGAGCTACGGGCGCTCCGTGAGCAGGGTAGACGCCGGCTCGGCTTCGGTACCCGCCGGAGGCGATGCGCGCAGCGTGCCGCGCCGGACCCAGGCGAGAAGCGCGCCGCCGAAGGCGACGGCCGCGCCGAAGCCGAACGCCCATCGCACGCCGCGCTCGTCGACGAGCGCGCCTCCGGCCGCCGAGCCCGTTGCGATCCCGATCGAGACGGCTGTCCCGAACCAGGCGAACGCCTCGGCCGCGGTCCCCGCCCGCGCGGAGCGGTCGATGAGCGCGTAGAGCGCGCCGATCGTCGGAGCGATCGGCAGTCCCGCGAGGAACGAGAGGACGTACAGCGTCGGCATCGAGACGGCGAGCTGCAGCCCGAGCAGCGCCGCGGCGAGCGCGACCCCACCCGCCGACGAACCGGCGCAGGTCGCTGCGCGGCGGACGCATCCCGGCCGCGAGGCCGCCCACGAGGCTTCCCGCCGAGAAGCACGCGAGCGCGATGCCGCCCAGCTCGCGCGCTCCATGCTCTTCCGCGAAGGCCGGCATCGCGAGCTCGACCGCGCCGAACCCGACGCCGATCGCAGCCGCGTAGAGCACGACCGTGCGGACGCCCGGCGAACCGAGAGCGCCGAGCAGGCCCGCGCCGGTCGCGCGGGACGCCGGAGTCGCTCGCACGGGCGGGAGACGCGCGGTCGCGCTCGTGCCGACGCAGCTGGCGATGCCCGCGGCGGCGACGGCCGCCGCAGGCTCGACCGCGGCCAGGCCGGCAGCGAGCAGCGGCCCGCCGACGAAGAAGACCTCCTGGAGCGCGGCCTCGAGCGCGTAGGCGCTCGAGCGAAGGCTCGCCCGGTGCGATCCGCGGCCACACGATCCGTACCGTCGACGAGAGGGGCGGGAGCGCCAGTCCGGCGAGGGCCGCAGCCGCGCCGACGGCGACGATGCTCGCGTCCAGCACAGCGAGAACGACCACCGCCCCGATGAGCGCGGGGTAGGCGACCGCGCGCATGCGCAGGACCGGGGCCGGGCCGACCCGGTCGACGTGTCGTCCGGCGATCGGCGCGCCGATGCCCACCGCGACGGCGTGCAGGGCGACGACGATCCCGGCAGCGCCGTATCCGTGACCCTCTCCGCGGACGAGGAAGAGCAGCGCGATCGGCGTCATCCCGAGCGGAAGCCGGCCGAGGAGCGACCAGGCGACCATCGCCTTCGCGTGCGGGAGCCCGAGCAGCTCCCTGAAGTGCTTCCTCCCGCTCACCGCGCCCTCCTCGGGCCCGTGCTCACGACGCGCGGACGACGAGCGGGGCGCAGCGGCTGCCGGACGCGTCGACCACGACGCCACCTGAGGCGGTCCTCGGCTGCACGGTGAGCGTCGCCCGCGTCACCGTGACCTGCGCGTACCCGTACTGGTCCGTCTGCGCGCAGAGAAGCCCGAGCCCGCGCGGCGGCGCCGGCTTGAAGAACGCGCCCGTCACGACGGCTCCGAAGCCGGGCGCGCCGAGGAACGAGTCGATCTCCTTCGCATACGTGTTCGTCGCCACGGGGCCTGTGACCACCTCCCAGATCCCCGTCCCCTGGGGCCCCTGCGGGCCGAACGTCTCCCGCCTGATCTCACCGATCAGGTGGGCATGCGTGTCGGTGGTCAGGACGACGACGTTCCGCACCGCCCGCAGCGCGTCGAGGACGCGGGCACGGTCGGCCGCGTATCCCTCCCAGCGGTCGTACGGGAGCGCATAGAGCTGCATCAGCGGCTCGGGGTTGACGACCACCTTGAAAATCGCGGTCGACGCGCGGATCGCCTTCGTGAACGCATCGAGCTGGGCCGCGCCGAGCAGCGTCCGCTGCGGCGAGGCGAGAGAGTCGAGGCACGCCTGTGGGACCGGGCGCGCCAGCGCCGGGGCGAGCGTTGCGAACGCCTGGCGCACGGCCGTGGGCGCCGTCGGCGCGATGTCCCCACCGCAGACGGCTGTGGCCTTTGCGCTTCGGAAGCTCCGCCCGTCGAGGAGGAAGAGCTCGAGGTTCCTGCCCCACCGGAAGCTCCTATAGAGACCTGTTCGGGCCGTGTACGAGGTGGGCGTGTATTCGAGGAACGCACGCGCGCCGGCGCGGTAGATCGCGGCACCGTGCTCCGCGTGCGAGAAGTCGTTGACGAACTCGTGATCGTCCCAACCGCTGTACAGGCCCGCCGACGCACGCAGCTGACGCAGCGGCGCGAGGGCGAGCCCGAGGCGGTACTTGGCGCGCTTCTGGGCGACCGTGCGCGCGATCGGAGCGCCGCCGATCTCGGAGTCGGAGTAGATGGTGTCGCCGAAGTTGACGTTGAAGTCGTTCCGCGCCCGCGCCATCGCGCGGTACGTCTCGAAGCCGTTGAATCCGGGCTTCCCGTTCGGGCCGCGTGTGGCGTCCGCGTCGCCGGTGATCGCGAACCGGACCGTCGCCGCAGTCGCAGGTGCGGGTGCAGTTCGGAAGAAGCCGACCGGGCTCGCCAGGTCACGCTGGGAGAACCGGTAGCGGTACACCGTCCCGGGGCGCAGCCCACCGACGGTGCGCTGCACCGTGAGGTCACGCGCCCTGGTGGCGCGGACGACGAACGTCCGCGCCCTTGCGCTCGAGCCGTCGGCGACGGCGAGCGTGAGACGAACGGCCCCGGCCCGCGGAGCACGTGCCCAGAGCCGTGCCGACGTCGACGTCGTCTCGCCCGCTGCGACTCCGTCGCGGAATCCCGGCGGCGACGAGGCGGCGGTCGCGACGGCGGCCGCCACGGCGGCGAGTACGAGGGCTGCGAGGGCAGCCGAGCCGCGACGCACGCTCACCCCGCTCACGCTACTTCCTCGAGACGCTCCTGCTCGGAGAGGAAGCGCGTGAACCAGCAGCGCGAAGACGACGAAGAAGACGATCGACTGCTCTCCCGCCATCGTCATCCCGCCGAGCTGCTGGTCCTCGAGGCGCGAGAGCCCCCAGACGCGCTCGGCCGCGTCGGCGTAGAAGCTCGTACAGCGGGCTCGGGGACGAGCGCGAGCACCAGCCCGAGGGGCGCCGAGAGGACGAACGCCGCGAAGACGTAGCCCGGCACGCGCCGGGACGAGAGCCGGTGCGGCGCGTCCTGCCAGACGCACCACCAGAACAGGACGCCCGAGACGACGTAGGTCGCGTGCTCGAGCGGCAGGAGGCTCGACGGGTGGCGAAGCGCGGCGTCGTAGAGCGCAGGAACGTGCCACACGGCGTAGGTCGCCGACCCAGAGCGGGAGAGCGACGCACGGCCGCGTCAGGACCGCGACGGTCACGCGGCCGGGTGAGCCGCCCGGCGAGGTCGGGCGGAATGCCGAGCACGAGCAGGAGCGGCGCCCATTCCGCGAGCACGACGTTCTGGAGCAGATGCGCCCAGACGAGGTACTCGCGCGCGAGCGTGTCGAGCGGCGTCACGAGCGCCGCGACGAGCAGGACGCAACCCGGCGACGAACGACGCGGTCCGCCAGCGCGTGCCGGTCTGACCGGCGCGTCGCGACGAGGTAGACGGCGGCGAGCGCGACCGGCACCAGCGCCTCCGCGTTCCACGACCATGCGTCGGGTGCCACGGGCGCTACGCTACTCTCCATCGCGGGTGTAGCTCAGTTGGTAGAGCGTCAGCCTTCCAAGCTGAATGTCGCCGGTTCGAGCCCGGTCGCCCGCTTCGCTCCTCGCGCCGCTCCGATCGGCTTCAGCAGGAGCGCGCCCGGCGCGCCGCGGTAGACCTCCCAGCCCGGACGGCCGGCCGCCTCGCGCCGCCATGCCGGGCAGAGCCGCGGCGCGAGCGACGACCGCCCGGCGGGCTGACGAAGGCCCACGTCGCGTTCGGAGCATCGGCGGCGCCCGGACGGAGCAGGTCGAGCCTCCGGTCGAGCGCCGGCCGAAGAAGACGTAGCCGGCGTCGCTCGCCGTGATCGCCAGGCCGACGCGCGCGGCATCGGGCACGCGCTCGTCGACGAAGCGGATCAGGTCGGGGACGTGGACCTCGCTCCCCTGCGCCTCGCCAGCGCGGCTGTCGACCAGTAGCTCGCGGGCGCCGGCCGCTCGAGGAGCGGCACCCCGGACGGCCGCTTCGTGTCGTTCAGCACCGCCAGCGCGAGCGCGGTGACTGCGATCCCGACGAGCCCCCAGGCGAGGGCCGCGCACGCGGCCGCCAGCCCCCACGTCGCGCCGGCGAGCGCCACCGGCGCCATCGAGGAACCGGCCCGCCGCGTCCTGGTAGAAGAGGACGACGGACGAGCGCCGCGATCCAGTACACCGGCGCGAGGGCGAACAGCGACTCCCGAGCCGGTGGATCGCGCCGCGCCGCGCCGCGACCACCGCGCACGACGAGCCCCGCCGACGAGCAGCAGCGCGCCGAGCGGCCCGTACCACGTGACGTTCGAGGCGGAGCGGCGTGATGTCCCGCCCGATCGAGACGGCGAGGTCGTCGCGCCCGACGGCCCGCCAGAGCTCGAGGTACGCCTCGTCGACGTAGCGGCGCACGTCCGGCGTGAGCACGGGCAGCGAGGGCGATCAGCGCGCGATCGCGCCGAGCCGCGAGCGCGGCACGGCCGCGCCGACGCCAGAGCGACCGCCACGAGGCCGGCGAGCAGCACCGCGGCGGTGACGCGCGTAGAGCCAGCGGTCGCGGCCGACCGCGCCGGGGAGCTCCACGAGCTGATGCGAGCCGACCGCAGCCCGCGGGCGACGGCCGCCGCGACCCCCGGCTCGGCCTTCTCGTCCGGGAACCCGCCGTCCCAGCTCCCCGCATGCCACCAGTTGACGACGTACCAGTACGCGCCTGCCGCCGCGCCCAGCCAGCACGGCTGCGAGGCGCGGGCCGCGGCGCACGGCCGGCGCGCAGCGAGCGCGACGACGACGAGCACCGGGATCCCGATCACGGCGGTCACCTTCGTCCCGACCGCGAGCGCGGTCGCGGTCGCCGGCGAGCCAGGGCAGCGCGCGCCCCCGGTCGAGGAGCAGGACGACCGCGGCGACGAGGAACGACGCGACGACGAGGTCGTTCTGCGCCGTGGACGCCTGCAGCGCGATCACGGGAAGCGTCGCCACGAGCAGCCCGCCGAGAAGCGCCTCCGAGCGTCCGAGGCCGATCGCCCGCGCCGACGCCGATCACGCCGAGCGCGAGCGCGACGATACGCGGACGCCTGGACGAGCGCTCACGTACCGGTCGGAGCCGCCGAGCACCATCGTCGCCAGCACGCCCATCTCGCCGTGCGGCGGATACGCGTTGACGTACGGGGCGCATGCGCACTCCGGGTAGCCGACCGCCTGGTTCTGCATCCAGAGCCCCGCGCGCCAGAGGTGGTCGAAGATCGTGTCGAAGTCGTTCTGCGGCGTCCCGAGGCCGAGCGCGACCGCGTAGCCGAGCACGGCGACGACGGCGACGCCCAGGAGCGCGCAGGCGGGGTCAGCGAGAGCGCTCGCGCAGCGCGCCCGCTCCGTCCCGCAGACGGACGCCGACGTCGCTCCATCCCCGTGTGTCGAGCACGAGCGCGCCGCACACGAGCGCGAGGCCGGCGAGCAGTCCCCATCTCGTCACCCAGCCGAAGAGCGACAGCGCCCACAGGACGACGACGAGCTGCAGCCAGGCCTGCGACGTACGCCCCGAGGAGAAAGGAGGCGGTGCCGTTCGGCCGCAACAGCGCGGACAGGCGCACGGCTCCGACCGCCAGGAGCATCGCCCCGGCGCCGAGCGCGAGGGCGCCGATCACCGCCCGCTCGCCGAGAAGTGCTGGTAGTCCTTGGCCGCCCGACCAGCGACCGCCCCACCCCCAGCCGACGGCGTCGAACGCGCGCACGACCGCGCCGCCGTCGACGGCCATCCCGGCGCCGGTACGGCGTCCGCCGGAGATACGGGACGCTCGCCGCGATGCGAGGTCGTGCCGCCCGACGTGACGTACGGGTTCTCGATCGGGTTGAGGTCGATCGCGCGGCCGTACGCGTGCTCCGACCAGCGGGTCGTGCCGTCGACGTAGCGGCAGTTGAAGGCCGACGTGTTGTCCGCCTCGATCGAGCGGAAGTCGACGCCGCCGTACGCGTCGACCGGGACCATGCGGCGGATCGGGAACCGGGCGGCGTAGAGGCGGCGGAGCACCGACGACGACGTCGCGGGCGACGTCACGGTGGACGACGATGCGCCCCGTCTGCGACCCGGCCATCGAAGCCCCAGTAGCCGGCACGTGACGAGCCGAAGGTCGCGAGCCGCACCGGGCAGCCGGGTCGCCACGAGACGCCGGTCATCGCGGCGCGTCAGCGCGGCGAGAGTCGCGCGATCGTACCGCGAAAGGCCGGCTGCGCGCGCGTGGCACTCGACGGTCGACTGGGCCGAGCGCCGCGGCGACGGCCGTCACCAGCGCGGGGAGAGCACGACCCATCCGAAGTCGGGGTGGTCGGATTCGAACCGACGAAACCTCCCGGCCCCAAACCGGGCGCTCTACCAGGCTGAGCTACACCCCGTGCCTGACAAGTCTACGGCCGCCGACGGCCTGCATCACATCTGCAGGACGACGACGAGCTGCCGGGGCCCGTGAACTCCCTCCACCCGCTCGAGCTCGATGTCGGAGGTGGCGGAGGGGCCGGAGACGAGCACGATCGGCCGGCCTTCGCGGGCGGACGGCGCGAGCCTGTCGAACAGCTCGGGCACGGTCTCCACGATCTGCGGCGGGCGGACGATGCAGACGTGCAGGTCGGGCACCAGCGTGATCGCGCGGCGGCCCTGGCCCTCTCCGCCGTCGAACGCGATCGTGCCCGTCTCCGCGCAGGCGGCGGCGCACGTCGTCACGCGCGCCGTCGAGCGCGTCGAGCTCGGCGGGCGGGAGGTCGTCGTCCTCGACGACCTCCACGCCCGCGGGGCGAAGCGAGGCGTCGAGGTCGGGCGCGACCGTCACACGCGACGCTCCGCGCTCGGCCAGAGCGGCGGGCACCGCCGCGGCGGGGTCGGTGGCGGGCATGACGACGGCGCCGGTCTCGCCGACCCGCTCGACGAAGAGCTCGACGATTTCGGTCGGCGAGCGGTGCCCGATGGTGCGGTAGCCGCGTGGGATCTCGGGCGCCGCAGGCTGGTCTGCGAGAGCGTCCCGGATCCGCCCGAGGACGGTGTCACGGCCGCTGCTCACGTGCCTCCCACCATTCGCGGAAGGTCTGCTCGGCGACGCCGGGCAGGGTGCGGGAGCGGCCCCAGCCGGCCAGCGGCCCGGGGAGCCAGCGCAGTCGGCCGTCGCGGAGGGCGGGCCGCTGGAGCGCGCGCGCGACGCCGCTGGGCCCGCTCGTAGCGCTCGGCGGCTCGTGAAGGCCCGGGCGAGGAGGCGCAGCGCGCGTCCCTCGAGCCCCGGCTTCGAGCCGCGGACGACCTTCGCGCGCTCGTGGACGAGGATCCGCGGGATGTCGATCCGGACGGGGCAGACGTCGGCGCAGGCGCCGCAGAGGCTGGAGGCGTAGGGCAGCGAGGCGGCGACCCCGCGTTCGCCGTCGAGCTGCGGCTGCAGGATCGCCCCGATCGGGCCGGCGTAGACCGTGGGGTAGGCGTGCCCGCCGGTCTGCGCGGTACACGGGGCACACGTTCACGCAGGCCGAGCAGCGGATGCAACGCAGCGCGGGCCTGCCTTCCGGGTCGGCGAGCGCACGAGCGCGGCCGGCGTCGAGCAGCACGAGATGGAAGGCCGAGGGGCCGTCGCCGGGGCGCACGCCGGTCCACAGCGACGTGTAGGGGTTCATCCGCTCGCCGGTCGCCGAGCGCGGCAGCAGCTGCAGCAGCACGGCGAGGTCGCGCCACTCGGCGACCACCTTCTCGATCCCCATCACCGTGACGAGCGTGTCCGGGAGGGTGGTGCACATGCGGCCGTTGCCCTCCGACTCGACCACGCAGACGGTGCCCGTCTCGGCGACCGCGAAGTTGGCGCCGGAGACCGCGACCCGCGCGCGCAGGAACGCGGCCCGCAGGTACTGCGCGGGCCGCCGCGGTCAGCGCGGGCGGGTCGTCGGGAAGGTCGGGCCGGTCGAGCGCCTCGCGCAACAACTCCGCGATCTCGCGTCGGCTGCGGTGCAGAGCGGGCACCAGCAGGTGCGAGGGCCGCTCCCCGGCGAGCTGGACGATCAGCTCGGCCAGGTCGGTCTCGAGCGGCGTGATCCCGGCCGAGCCGAGCGCGTCGTTGAGGCCGATCTCGTCGGTCGTCAGGGACTTCACCTTCACCACCTCGCGCGCGCCCGTGGCCGACACGAGCCGCACCACGATCTCGTTCGCCTCGGCCGCGTCGGCCGCCCAGTGCACCTCCCCACCGGCGCTCGTCACCGCGCCCTCCAGCACGACCAGCAGCTCGTCGAGCCGCGCGAGCGCCGAGTCGCGGATCGCCTCCCCGGCCAGGCGCAGCTCCGCCCAGTCCGGCACCTCGGACACGACCGCCGCCCGCCTGGCGCGGATCGAGGTCGTCGCGCGCAGCACGTTCGCGCGCGTCTGCGCGTCCTCCAGCGCGGCCGGCGCCGCCTCCTCGAACGGGACCGGCACAGCAGAGCGGCTCGCGGCCGCCCTCACGAGGCGAGCACCTCGGCCAGGTGCACGGCGCGCACCGCGCTTCCCCGCCGCTCCAGCCCACCGCGGATGTGCAACAGGCACGATGCGTCGCACGCGCACACCGCGCCGGCCCCCGTCTCCTCCACCCGCCGCAGCTTGTCGGCCAGCATCGCCGAGGAGACCTGCGCGTTCTTGATCGCGAACGTCCCGCCGAAGCCGCAGCACTCCGTCGCCTCGTCGAGCGGACGCAGGTCGACACCGGGCACCGCCCGCAACAGGGACTCCGGCCGCTCCCCCACCTCCAGCAGCCGAAGCGAGTGACAGGTCGGGTGGTAGGTGAGCGAGCCCACGAACCCCGAGCCCACCTCGGTCACCTCCAGACGGTCGACGAGGAACTCCGACAGCTCCCACGTCCGCGCAGCCACACCTCCCGAGTCCACCGTCAGCTCGGGCACATGGGCGCGCACGTGCGCCACGCACGACCCCGACGGCGAGACCACCGCCTCGTAGCCGTCGAACACCTCCACGAACCGGCGCGCCAACGTCGCGGCCACGTCGGGGTAGCCCGCGTTCAGGTGCAGCTGGCCACAGCACGTCTGCGCCCGCGGGAACTCGACCCCCACCCCCAGCCGCTCCAGCAGCCTCACCGTCGCGCTGCCGACCGCCGGGTACAGCGTGTCCGCCAGGCAGGTCACGAACAGCGCGACGGTCATCTCGTCGAGCGTAATCGATCATCGATCATCATGCACGTCAAGCCGCCGCGCTGAGCATCGGCGTCACTAGCCTGCCGCCGTGACGGAGATCGTCCTCCACGGCGCGCGGCCGGCCGGGCGGCCGCACCCGCGGCTCGGGTACGCGATGGTGACCACCGCCGCCGCCCTGTTCGCGGTCAACGGCACCGTGTCGAAGGTGATCCTCACCCAGAGCGGCATCACGAGCGTCCGGCTGACCGAGCTCCGCGCCACGGGCGCGTTCCTCGGGCTCGCCGCGGTGCTCGCCGTCACCGCCCCGGGCCGGCTCCGGGTCGCCCGTGACGAGCTGGCGCTGCTGGTCTTCTACGGCATCGTCGGGTTCGCGCTCGTGCAGTGGCTCTACCTCGTCTCGATCGAGCGGCTGCCGATCGGCATCGGCCTCCTGCTCGAGTTCACGGCCCCGGTCCTCGTGGCGCTCTGGGCCCGGCTCGTGTGGCACGAGCCGGTGCGCAGGAGGGTGTGGGCGGCGCTGGCGCTCGCGCTCGCCGGCCTGGTGCTGGTGGCGGAGGTGTGGCGGGACTTCCGCCTGGACACGGTCGGCGTCGTGGCAGGGCTGCTCGCGGCCGGCGCGCTCGCCACCTACTACCTCGCGGGCGAGCACCAGACGGCGCGACGCGACGCCCTCTCGCTCACCTGCCTCTCGCTCGGCGTGGCGGCCGTCTTCTGGGCCGTGCTGCAGCCGTGGTGGAGCTTTCCCTTCGACGAGCTCGGAGCGACGATCTCGCTCGACGGAGCGCTGGAGTCGGCGAGCGCGCCCGTGTGGGCGCTCGGCCTCTGGGTGGTCGTCCCCGGCACGATCCTGCCGTTCGCCCTCTCGCTCGGCGCGCTCCACCACCTCCCCGCGACCAGGGTCGCGACGGTGTCGATGCTCGAGGTCCTGCTCGCGTCGATCGTGGCGTGGGCCTGGCTGGAGGAGACTTTCTCGGCTGCGCAGCTCGTCGGCGGCGTCATCGTCCTCGCCGGGGTCGTCCTCGCGCAGACCTCGCGCTGACCGACGGCAGTACCCTGTCGGTCCATGAGCGTGAAGCGCGTGCTGCTCGCCTCGCCCCGGGGCTACTGCGCCGGGGTCGAGCGCGCCGTCGAGACGGTGGAGCGTGCGCTGGAGCACTACGGCGCGCCGGTGTACGTGCGCAAGCAGATCGTCCACAACATCCACGTCGTGCGCGACCTCGAGGCGCGGGGCGCGATCTTCGTGGAGGAGGAGACCGACGTCCCGCGCGGCGCGACGGTCGTGTACTCCGCGCACGGCGTCGCCCCCTCCGTGCACGAGCACTCGCGGACGCTCGAGCACGACGTGATCGACGCCACCTGCCCGCTCGTGACGAAGGTGCACGTGCAGGCGAAGCGGTACGCGGCCGCGGGGTACACGGTGCTGCTGATCGGCCACGAGGGCCACGAGGAGGTCGTCGGCACGATGGGCGAGGCCCCCGATGCGACGATCCTCGTCCAGGACGTCGCCGAGGCCGAGACGCTGGAGCTGGCCGAGGACACCCGGGTCGCGTACGTCACGCAGACGACGCTGTCCGTGGACGAGACCGCGCGAGATCATCGGCACGCTGCGGCGGCGCTTCCCCGGGATCGTCGGCCCGAAGAAGGAGGACATCTGCTACGCGACGTCCAACCGCCAGTGGGCGGTGAAGGACATGCTCGGCGAGATCGACCTCCTGCTCGTCATCGGCTCGCGCAACTCGTCCAACTCGAACCGGCTGGTCGACGTCGCCCGCGCTGCCGATGTCCCCTCGCACCTGATCGACGACGAGGCGGAGATCGACGAGGCCTGGCTCGACGGGGTCGAGACGGTCGGGATCACGTCCGGGGCGTCCGCGCCCGAGCACCTCGTGACGCGCGTGTGCGACTGGTTCAGGGCCCGCGGCGTCGAGCGGATCGAATCGCACCGGATGGTCGACGAGGACGTGACGTTCAGGCTCCCGGTCGAGCTCCGGCGCGAGCTCGCAGCTCGCCGAGTCGCAACGGGACTGACCCGCAGGGTCTGTCCCCCGTGACGCCGCGGCAGCGGGGACAGACGCCGTGCGGACGGTCCGTAGCGACTGCCTTCGCGAAGGCCGGCTGCGTCGCCGCCGTCCGCGTCGAGCGAGACGGCGAGCGTCTCCGCCTTGATCCACTCCGCGTGCTCGAGCAGATCGGCGTCGCTGCGCGGGGATCGTCAGCGCGATCCGGTCGGTGAGCGCGAGACCGGATTCCTTGCGCATCGAGTTGACGAGGTGGATCAGCTCGTAGACCCGGCCCTCCCGGAGCAGCGCCTCGTCGAGCGTCGTGTCGAGGGCGACGGTGACGCCGTCCGCGGAGGCGATCGCCCATCCGTCGCGGCCAGACCGCTCCACGAGCACCTCGTCCGGCGAGAGCTCGTGGCCGGCCGCCCGGAAGCGGCCGTCACCGAGCTCCTCGAACTCGCCGGCGGCGAGCGCTGCCCGCACCGCGCCGAGCTCCTTGCCGAGCTTCGGCCCGAGCACGGGCAGGTTCGGCTTGACGCACGAGCGCGTGCCTCGACGTGCCCGAACTCGACCGTCCTTCACACGAAGCTCGTCGCGCACGACGGCGACGAGCTCCTCGGCCGGCTCGACCCCCTCGACGACGAGGCGCGCGAGCGGCTGGCGGAGCTTGACGCCGGACGTCGACCGCGCCGCGCGGCCGAGGTCGACGATCCGGCGCGCGTCGGCCATCGCCTCGAGCGCGCGCCGCGTCCGGCTCGCGTCGGCGTCGGCCAGCCCGCGAGGAACACCGAGTCGGGGCGCCCTCGCACGGCCCCGCGGACGAGCACCTGCCAGAGATGCTCCGCGAGGAACGGCAGCACGGGCCCGATCACGCGGAGCGACTGCGACGACGGCGTGCCAGAGCACGCGCAGCGCGGCCTCGTCGCCCTCCCAGAACCGGCGGCGCGAGCAGCGGATGTACCAGTTCGAGAGGTCGTCCAGGAACGACTCGAACGGCCGGATCACGTCGACGGTCAGCCAGCGCTCGTACGCCTCGGTCGCCTCCGCGACGAGCTGCCGCGTGCGCTCCACGAGCCAGCGGTCGAGCGGGGCGAGCGTCGCCGTCGGGGCCCTCGACAGGTCCTCGTAGCGCGGCGTGAAGCGACTCGACGTTGCCGTACTGGACGAGGAACGTGACCGAGTTCCAGAGGCGTCAGCAGCTTCCGCTGGATCTCGTGCGCGGGCCCGAAGCCGAACAGCAGGTTGCGGTCGGGCGGCTGCGCGCAGAACTGCCAGCGCATCACGTCGGCGCCCATCCGCGCGAACGCATCCGGAGCGTCGATCGTGTTTCCCCACGAGCTGTGCATCTCGCGGCCGCGTCTCGTCGAGCATCTTCTCGTAGCCGAGCACCTTGGTGAACGGCGCGCGGCCCGTGAGGGCGACGGACATGAAGAGCTGCGAGTAGAACCAGAGCCGGATCTGCTCGCGCATCTCCGAGACCCAGTCGGCCGGGAACCACTCCTCCCAGTAGGCGTGGTCGGGCAGGTCGGCGCGCGTCAGCCCTTTCGCGGCGCCGGTCGCGATAGCCCTCGGGAACGTACTCCGGGCTCTCCCAGCCGAGCGTCGAGAACGGGACGATGCCGGCGTCGAGCCAGACGTCGCCGACCTCGGCGATGCGCTCGACCTCCTCGCCGCAGGCTTCGCAGCGGATCCGGATCGTCGTCGACCCAGGGTCGCCGGAGCTCCTCGAGCCCGTCGACCGGGCCGGTCGCGCGCTCGACGAGCTCCGCCTTCGAGCCGATCACGTTCAGATGCCCGCACGCGCAGGGATAGAACGGCAGCGGGAGGCCGTAGTAGCGGCGGCGCGAGATGTTCCAGTCGCCCATGTTGCGCAGCCAGTCGTCCATGCGCTTGCCCATGTAGGCGGGCGTCCACTCGACCGTCGCGTTCGCGTCGAGCAACGGTCTGCCGAAGCTCATCCACCGAGATCAGCCAGTCGTCGGTCACGCGCCAGATGAGCGGGGTGTCGCAGCGCCAGCAATGGGGATAGCGGTGGAGGTACGTGCCGGCCTCGAGCAGGAAGCCCTGCTCGGCGAGGCGACCGACGATCTGATCAGCCGCCTCGCTCGTCGAGAGGCCGTGCAGCCAGCCGTAGGAGTCGTAGAAACGGCCCGCCTCGTCCACCGGGGAGAGCACCGGGAGGTCGTGGAGGCGGCCGAGCTCGAAGTCCTCCTGGCCGGCGCCTGGCGCGATGTGGACGATGCCCGTTCCCTCCTCGAGCGAGACCTCGTCCCACGGGATGACCCGGTGGTCGACCTCCCCACCGGGGCCGAGGTCGTCGAAGGGACCGCGGTAGCGAAGACCCACGAGCTCCTCGCCGAGTGCGCGACGGTCGAACTGCTCGTCGGGATACCTGGCGACGGCGACCCACTCGCCGTTCTCGCGCCGCCCGTACTCGGCGTCCGGCTTGACGGCAGCGGCGACGTTCGCCGGCAACGTCCAGGGCGTCGTCGTCCAGACGACGAGCGACTCGTCCGGTCGCTCGAGGAGCGGGAAGCGGACGTAGAGCGACGGGTCGCTCCGCTCCTGATACACCCCTGACTGGGTGAGCTCGTGCTGCGAGAGCGAGGTGCCGCAGCGCGGGCACCACTCCGTCGAGCGGTGACCCAGGTAGAGCCAGCCGCGCTCATGCACGAGCTGCAGGAACCGCCAGATGTACTCGATGTTCGTGTCGCTGAACGTGAAGTAGTCGTTCCCCCAGTCCATCCATTGACCGAGCCGGATCGAGCCGTCGGTCAACGCGCGGGAGGACTCCACGACCACCTCGCGGCACCGTCTGGCGAACTCGGCGAGCCCGTACTCCTCGATCTCGCGCTTCGAGTTGAGACCGAGCGCGCGCTCGACGCCCACCTCGATCCAGAGCCCCTGGCAATCGAACCCGTTCTGGTAGCGCTGGTGGTGCCCGCGCAGCGCCTTGTAGCGCTGGAAGACGTCCTTCAGCGTCCGCCCCCAGGCGGTGTGGACACCGAGCACCATCCTGTTCGCGGTCACAGGCCCGTCGACGAAGCTGAAGCGGGGGCCGTCCGCGTTCAGCGCCCGGAGCCGCGAGAAGGTCTGCTCCCGCTCCCAGAGCTCGAGGATCCCCTGCTCGAGCGTGTCATGATCCGGCTTGTCCGGGAGGGGTGCGAACATGCGGTCGATTCTAGGGAAGGGTTTTCCGGGGCATGTCGTTGTAGATAACGGGGTATGCCGTTGCTGACAACGGCCATTACGAGCAACATCGAAACGGAAGGAACCATGGCACTCGACGTGACGACCGAGACCTTCGAGCAGGAGGTCATCAAGAGCGACAAGCCCGTTCTCGTGGATTTCTGGGCCGAGTGGTGTGGCCCCTGCCACGCCGTCGCCCCCGTGCTGGACCGCATCGCGGCCGAGCGCGGAGACCGAGCTGAAGCTCGTGAAGGTCAACATCGACGTGGAGCAAGAGCTCCAGCAGCGCTACGGGGTCGCCTCGATCCCGACGCTCATCCTGTTCAAGGACGGCGAGCCGTCCGCGTCCGTGATCGGCGCACAGCCGAAGGGCGCGATCGAGCGCTCGCTCGGTCTCGCGGTCTAGAGACGCTCCTCCCGATCCCTCCCCGCGGAGAGCCGGTGAACGCCGGCTCTCCGTTCGGGGAGGGCTCGCCAGGCCGCCAGCGCGTCCTTCACCGTGGTGAAGGCGAGCTCGTCGGGCGCAGGCAGCTCGTCGGGCGCGAACCAGCGGAGCTCGGCGACGTCGTCTGCCGCCTCCGGCTCTCCCTCGCCGACGCGGACCGTCCAGTAGAGGTTCAGCGTCGCGGCGGCGTCCGGCGCGTCGCCGTACACGTCCATCCACATCCCGACGAAGCGGTCCGGCTCCCCCGCGAGCCCCGTCTCCTCGAGGAGCTCGCGCCGCAGCCCGTCGGCGGGGTGCTCCCCCTCCTCGAGGAAGCCTCCGGGCGCGTCCCACAGCCCGAGGAAGGGCTCGACGGCGCGCCGCGACAGCAACACCCGCCCGGCCTCGTCCTCGACGAGGGCGCTGACGCAGGGCGCGGAGTTGGCGTAGTAGATCGAGCCGCACGCCGTGCAGACCGCCCGCGCGCCGTGATTGGCGAGCAAGCTCCGCGCAGCGAGGGCAGGTGCGCCAGCCGTGGAGGATCGCCATGCACGGGCTACGGTATCGCCGTGAGCCCGCGGCACGTCCCGGCGTCCGTGACCGAGCTGTCGCGCGTCGGCCTGCTCTCGTCGCTCCCGGGAGAGACGCTCACCCGGCTCGCGGAGCGGATGACGCGGGAGGAGGTCCCCGGCGGGCACACGATCGTCGAAGAGGGCACCGAGGGCGACCGCTTCTACGTGCTCCTCTCGGGACTCGCCTCCGTGACGCAGGTGGGCCGCGGCGCGCGCTCGATGTTGCGCCCGGGCGAGAGCTTCGGCGAGGTCGCGCTGGCGATGGGCGTTCCCCGCACGGCCACGATCACCACGATGCTCCCCTCGGTCGTGGCGAGCTGCGACCGGAAGGCGTTCGACGAGCTGCTGCGCCCGCTGTTCGCCGACGACGAGTAGATCAGTCGTAGATCGAGGCCCCGGCGCCCGGCCGCGCGTCCGCACATCACTCCGTCTCTCGTAGAGCAGCCAGCCGACGACGCGGGAGACGTCGTACGGGTCCTCCGGCAAGAACGGCGTTCCCCCGGCCAGGAGGAGCAGGATCGCGTTCGACTCGGGGAGCCGGCGTCCGTCGTCGAGCTCGAGCACGGGCGTCGTCCGGAGCGGGTTGACCTCGGCGTACGCCGGCGTGAGCGTGTCGCCGGCGAAGATGTCGATGTCGATCCGCTCGTAGGGCACGTTCAGCTGGCGCAGGAGGATGCGCACCTTCAGGCAGTTCGCCGACGCCGCATAGTCGTAGAGCTTCACGCGGACGAATCCTCACCTTCCACCACCAGTGAAACGGCCGGGAGCGTCCATCCGTGAGATCACTCGAGCTCTCGGAGGACGGCGTCGCAGAGCCTGGGCCACGCCTCCTTCGCCCACTCGCCGAACGGCCTCGTGGTCAGCGTCGCGCAGGCGACCGCGCGATCCGGGTCGACCCACAGGAACGTGCCGCTCCCGCCGAAGTGGCCGAAGGTCCGCGGGGAGGTCAGCGTTCCCGACCAGTGCCCCGCCTTCGCGCCTTTGAGCTCCACGCCGAGGCCCCAGTCGAGCGGGCTGAAGCGGCCGAAGTCCGGGAGGACGCCGTCGAGCCCCGGGAACTGGACGCTCACCATCTCCGCGTGCGTCTCGGGCGCGACGAGCCGCGGCTCGAGGAGCTCCCGCGCGAGCGTGAGCAGGTCATCCAGGGAGCCGTGCATCCCCGCTCCGGGATGGCCGCTGGCGTCGAGGTCGAGATCGAGGGGCTCCACGACCGCAGCGCGAACGTAGTCGGCAAACGGCATCTCCGCGCGCCGGGCGACGTGGCCGCCCAGCACCCGGTAGCCCTCGTTCGAGTAGATCCGCCTCCGCCCGGGACGCGCGATCGGCGATTCGCCCTCGAACGGGAGCCCGGAGGCGTGGGCGAGCAGGTGGCGCACGGTCGAGCCGGGCGGCCCCGCCGCCTCGTCGAGGTCGAGCACGCCCTCCTCCGCCGCGACGAGCGTCGCCAGCGCGGCGACCGGCTTCGACACCGAGGCCAACCGCAGCGCTCGGCGGCTGTCCCCGTGGGTCGCGACGACACCCCCCGCACGGGTCACTCCGGCCGCCGCGAACGGGACCGCCCAGGCGTCGATCTGGTGCAGGGCACGCACGGGGGGCGATACTAAGCCCCCATGGAACGGAGGCTGATCACCGGCCACTCGCCCTACGAGGCAGTCGCAGGCTTCTCGCGTGCGGTCGTCGTAGGCGATCGGGTCCACGTCGCCGGGGCGGCGCCGATCCCACCGGACGGCTCGCCGCCGCCCGACGGGGCGTACGAGCAGGCAGTGCTCTGCCTCGAGATCATCGCCGAGGCGCTGCACCGCTCGGGGTCGGGTCTCGCGCATGTCGTGCGGACGAACATCTACGTGACGGACGCCGCCCACTGGGCCGGCGTCGCGCGGGCCCACGGCGAGGCGTTCGTCGACGTCCGGCCGGCGGCCACCTGCGTCGTCGCACAACTGCTCGACCCCGCATGGAAGGTCGAGATCGAGGCCGAGGCGGTCATCCCGTGAAGCAGGTCCTTCCCGAGTCGATCACCGGGCTCACCGGTGCGCTCGCCGCGAGCGTGCTCGACCACAAGTTCGGCGCCAGTGATCCGTACACGCTGGGTGTCGAGGAGGAGTACATGCTCCTCGACCCGACGAGCTTCGACCTCGTGCAGCACATCGAGACGGTGCTCGACGCGATCCGGGGAGACGAGCTCGCGCACCTCCTCAACTCGGAGCTCATGCAGTCGGTGCTCGAGATCGCGACACCCGTGTGCCGGACCGCCGCCGACGTGATGCACGAGCTCGCCACCCTGCGCGGGTACGTCCGCGACGTCGCGCGCGACCAGGGTCTCCGCGTCGGCTCCGCGGGAACCCACCCGTTCAGCCTCTTCGAGCGCCAGCGGATCACGGCGAAGGACCGCTACCACGCGCTGATCGACCAGCTCCAGTACGTCGCGCGCCGCGAGCTGATCTTCGGGATGCACATCCACGTCGCGGTGGACGACCCCGACAAGGCGATCCAGGTCGTCAACGGGCTCCTCCCCCACCTCGCGCCGCTCCTCGCGCTCTCCGCGAGCTCACCCTTCTGGCGCGGAGAGCCGACCGGGCTCGCGTCCAGCCGCCAGATCGTGTTCTCGGCCTTTCCCCGCTCGGGGCCTCCGCCGCGCTTCCGTGACTACGCGGACTACGCGTCGGTGGTCGGCCAGCTCGAGCGCACGGGATGCATCGCGGACTACACGCACATCTGGTGGGACATCCGCCCCCACCCCAAGTGGGGCACGATCGAGGTGCGCATCTGCGACGCCGTGACCCGCATCGAGGACGCTGTCGCGATCGCCGCCTACTGCCAGGCTCTCGTCAAGCAGCTGAGCGAGCGTTACGACGCGGGCGAGGAGATCCCCACCCACCACCGCATCCTGACGAGCGAGAACAAGTGGCTCGCGGCCCGGTACGGGCTCGAGGCGCCGGTGATGGACCTCGCCACCGGCCGGCGGATCCGCGTCCCTCGTCTCCAAGCTCCTCCGGCGGACGCTGCGCGAGCTCGAGCCTCACGCGCGCGAGCTCGGCTCCGAGCGGGAGCTGGAGGGGATCGAGGACCTGCTCGCGCGTGGCAACTCCGCTTCGCGGCCAGCTGCGGGTCTTCAACGCGAACCGGGACATCGTCGAGGTCGTGCGGGCCATCGCGGACGCGACCGAGGCGCTGCCCGCCGACGCGGCGGCCTCCGCGGGCTGACCACCGGAGCATCCGGCCGTAGGCTGCAGGGATGCTCCGGCCCGGAGACGCGATCCCCGCCGCGAGGGTGTGGACCGGCGCGCTCGACGGGCCCGTGCCGCTCCGTGATGCGATCGCGGGCGGCGGTGACGCACTCCTCTGCTTCTACCCGTTCGACTGGTCGCCGACGTGCACCAGCGAGCTGCGGCTGCTCCACGACCGACACGACGCCCTGGACGGCGCGGGCATCCGCGCGTTCGGCGTGTCTCTCGACGGGCCGTGGTCGCAGCGCGCGTTCGCCGAGGCGCTCGGCCTGGGCAAGAAGGTGACGCTCATCTCCGACCGCCTCGGCGAGGCCTCGCGCGGGTTCGGGGTGCTGTCCGAGTGGAACGGCCTGCCGCGGGCTGAGCGGAGCGCGTTCCTCGTCCGGGGCGATACGGTCGTCGCGTCGTGGAGCCTGGGGAGCGAGCTGCCGGACGTCGACGCCATCCTCGCCTCGGCCTCGTCCTCCTAGCGCTCGCCCTCTACACCGCGTGCGCGCTGTTGGCCGCGTGGCCCGCGGTCCGGCACGCCGACGGCCACTACCTCGCGCGTCCCGCGGCCGGTCACGGCCAGGCGGCCGCCGGCGACCATCTCCAGCTCGGCTGGGCCTTCTGGCTCGTCGGGCACCAGCTCGGTCGCGGCGCGTCCCCGATCTCGGATCCCTACTCGTTCCGGCCCGAGGCCGAGGCGCCGCCCAGCCTCCAGGGGTGGCTGCTCGGCCTGCCGTACTGGCCCCTTCGCTCCGTGCTGGACGACGTCTGGGCCTACAACCTGATCGTGCTGCTCACGTTCGTGCTGGCGGGCGGGGTCGCGTGCTGGTGGCTGCGCTCGCTCGGCGCATCCGCCCCCGCGGCGCTCGTCGGCGGAGCGGTCTTCTGCCTGATGCCGTACCGCGTCGGCCAGTCGACAGGCCACCTCCTCGGGCTCGTCGCGTTCCTCCTTCCCGCACTCCTCCTCGCGCTCGAACGTCGCCGCTTCGTGCTCGCGGGGATCGCTCTTGCGGCGCTGCCGCTCTCGGGACAGCTCCACCTGACGCTCGGGGCGATCCCGCTCGCGCTGGGCTACGCCTGGGCACGGCTGCCGCGCGCCGACTGGTGGAAGGCGGGCGCCGGAGCCGCGGCAGCGGTCCTGGCGGGGATCGCCGTCGAGCGCTAGGCGGTCGCGGGCTCGATCGGCACCGGCCGTTCCTTCGCGCAGGTCGAGCGCTACTCGGCCGAGCTCGCCGACCTCGTCACGCGCGGCGTGGGAGGCGGAATCGAGGAGCTCGTGTTCGTCGGCTGGCTCACACCGCTCGTCGCGCTGGCCGGGCTCTGGCTCCTCGCCAGCCGACCGCAGCGAGGGCTCGCGGCCCTGCTCGGGCGTGGCAGCGCTCGTCCCGTGCCTCCTGGCGCTGGGCGCCAACCTTCCCGGGTACGAGACGCTCTGGCACCGCGTCCCGGGGCTCGATGCGACCCGGGTCCCGGAGCGCCTGATGCCGATCGCCTGCCTCGCGATCGCCGCTCTCGCGGCGTTCGGCATCGAGGCGCTCTGACGAGGCTCGTGTCGAATCGACACGAGCCGCTCTCGCCGCTCGCCGCGGTGCGTCGCGGTCGTCGTGCTCGCGGTCGACCTGCGCGTGCCGGTGTTCGGCGCCGTGGCGGCGGACGCCCCGAGCTCCGCGTATGCGGCGATCCGGGGCGACGGCCGCCTGCTCGAGCTCCCGGTGTTCCGCCCGGACGTCCACTACGGGAGCGCCTACCTCGGCTATGCGCGCCAGAGCCCGAGGGAGCGGCCGCAGGGCTACTCCACCCTCGCTCCTCCCGCCGCCGACCGGCTCGCGAGGCAGCTGCGCGGGCTCTCGTGCGGGCGAGGGACGATCCCACCGGACCTCGGAGTGCGCTTCGTCACCGTCCACCGCGGCCTGTACGCGCAGAGCGGCTTCTTCGCGCGCGGACTGCGCGGAGCGGGCGGAGTCGAGGCTCCGCGAGGAGCGGCTGGCGGCTGCTCGCCCGCGACGGCCCGATCGCGACCTTCAGTCGCTAGACGTGCGCGCGACCGCCGCCCTGCGCCAGGGCGCGCGCCACCACCGCGAGGTTCGCCCGCCAGAGCTCCTCGGGGAGCGGCGGCAGGATGTCGTCCCAGATCGCGGCGAAGCTCGTCCGCAGCTGCGGCATCCGCGCGGGCCGGGCGATGAACCAGAAATGGAGGTGCGCGCTGCCGTCGCCCCAGCGGCCGAACCGACCGGGCGCCCACGACGAACAAGCGGCGACCTCGACGGAAGGAGACCCCATGCGCCGCACGACCCTCGTCATCGCGACGTCCGCCGCGGCCGCCGTGGTCGGCGTGATCGCCGCCACCGCGGGGAACGGCGGGACGGGAGGCGAGACGATGTCCCAGGCTCCGCACCGGATGCACTCGACGGGTGCAGCGGCCGCGACGACTCTCACCGCATCCGACCTGCGGAACACCCTGAACCGGCTGCTGGGCGAGCACGCCGTGCTCGCGATGAACGCGACCAACCTCGGCGTCACCGGCTCGAAGAGCTTCCCGGCCGCGGCGAAGGCGCTCGACCGGAACTCGGTCGCGCTGTCGCAGGCGATCGGCTCGATCTACGGCGCCAAGGCCGCGAAGACGTTCCTCGACGGCCCTTTCCAGTGGCGGGCGCACGTCAAGTTCTTCGTCGACTATACGGTGGCGCTCGCGAAGAAGGACACGACCGGCCAGAACAGGGCGGTCGCGAACCTCAAGACGTACACGGTGAGGCACGGTGACTTCCTCGCCGGCGCGACCGGGCTCCCGAAGCTCGCGGTTCGCAACGACCTCCTCGGTCACGTCCTCGAGCTGAAGAACCAGCTCGACGCGTACGCGAGCGGGAACTACGCGAAGGCCGCCGACACCTACCGCGCCGCCTATGCCCACATGTTCATGACGGGCGACCTGCTCTCCGGCGCGATCGCCAAGCAGAAGAGCCTGAAGTAAGCCGCGATGCGTCTAGCGGCGGGGGAGCCCGCTCGGCTCCCCCGCCTCGAGAGGCACGAGCTCGAAGCGGTCGACGTCCACGAGCCCGCGGTCGGTGAGCTTGAGCGACGGGATCACCGAGAGCGCGAGGAAGGCGAGCGTGAGGAACGGCGTGTGGCCCGTCCAGCCGAGCTCGTGCGCCGCGTCGTTGCAGGCGCGGCTCTGCGCGACGACGACGTCGAGCGGCTGGTCGGACAGGAGCCCCGCCACCGGCAACGGGCACTCGGCGACGACCTTCCCGCCGTCCACCGCGACGATCCCGCCGCCGATCTCCGCGAGCCGCTGCACCGCGAACGCCATGTCCTCGTCACCTACGCCGACGACGACGAGGTTGTGCGCGTCGTGGGCGACGGTCGACGCGAGGGCTCCACGGCGGAGGCCCGCAGCCGGAGAGAAGCCCGAGCCCGATCCGCCCGGTCGCCAGATGCCGCTCGACGACGGCGAGCTTCACGAGGTCGCGCTCCGGGTCGGAGACCGCGAGCCCGTCGACGACGGCCGGCTCGCGCTCGAGCGACTCGGTCAGGACCTGATCCGCGACGAGCCCGATCGTGCGAGCCGCACCGCCCTCCCACGGGATCGCGAAGTCCGTGGGTGTGACCGCCTTCACCCGGACCGTCTGCCGGACCCAGTCGGGCACCTCCCTCCGCGGCACGTCCTCGAGCGGCCGCCCGCGCTTCAGGACCACGTCGGGCACGAACCGCTCGAGGTCGGGGAGCACCAGGAGGTCGGCGACGTAGCCCGGCGCGATCGCACCGTGCCGCGCGAGCCCGTGCCATTGCGCCGGGTGCAGCGAGGCCATGAGCAGAGCGTCCGCGGGCTCGATCCCCGCCGCGACCGCGTCGCGCACCATCCCGTTGACGTGGCCGCGGTCGACGATGTCCTCGGGGTCGCGGTCGTCGGTGCAGAACGCGATCCTGCCCGGGCCGTACTCGGTGACGAGCGGGAGGAGCGCCTCGAGGTTGCGCGCCATCGACGCCTCCCTGACGAGCAGCCACATCCCCGCGCGCAGCCGCTCGCGGCCCTCCTCCACCGTCGACGCCTCGTGGTCCGAGCGGATCCCGGCCGCGACGTAGGCCTGGAGCTCCTTCCCGAGCACCCCCGGCGCGTGGCCGTCCACGTGCGCGGCGCCGTCCAGCGCGAGCTTCTCGAGCTCCTCCGGAGCGCCGGCGATGACCCCCGGGAAGTTCATCATCTCGGCGAGCCCGATGACCCGCCGGCGCCGCATCAGCGCCTCGAGATCGCCGAGCGCGAGCGGCCGCCGGGGCGACTCGAACGAGGACGCCGGCACGCACGAGGGGGCCGTGAAGAACACCTCCAGCTGGAGGCCCGAGGTCGCGTCGAGGAGCCAGTGGACGCCGTCCGAGCCGAGGACGTTCGCGATCTCGTGCGGATCCGCGACCACGGCGGTCGTCCCGAGCGGCAGGACGAGGCGCGCGAACTCGTCCGGCAGGAGCTTCACCGACTCGATGTGCATGTGGGCGTCGATGAAGCCGGGGACGACGTACCGGCCCGTCGGCGTCGGCGGTCTCCCATCCCTCGTAGGAGCCGACGCCTGCGATCACGCCGTCGACGACGGCGATGTCGACCTCGAGCCACTCGCGGGTGAAGGCCGACAGGACACGGCCGCCGCGCACGACGAGATCGGCGGGCTCGTCCCCGCGAGCGACGGCGAGACGGCGGGCGAGCCCGGGCATCCCGTGGACCTTAACGGCCGCGCCCCGCGCGCTACATGCCCATCGCGTGGTACCCGGCGTCGACGTAGAGCGTCGTGCCGGACACGTTCCTCGCGTCCTCCGAGAGGAGATACGCGGCCGCGGCCCCGCAGTCCGCCGAGTCGATCGTGCGATGGAGTGGCGCGCGCTGCTCGAACAGCTCCTCCATCGTCGTGAACCCCGCGATCGAGCGGGCGGCGAGCGTTCGCACCGGCCCTGCGGAGATCGCGTTGATCCGGATCTGCTTCTGGCCGAGGTCCCACGCGAGGTAGCGCATCGACGCGTCGAGCGTCGCCTTCGCGACGCCCATCACGTTGTAGTGGGGCACCGCGCGGACGCCGCCGAGGTACGTCATCGTCACGATCGAGCCGCCTCCGCGCGCCTCCATCAGCGGCTCGGCCCGCCTCGCGCAGGCGACGAGCGAGTACGCGCTGATGTCCACGGCCATCCAGAACCGGTCGCGCGGGGTGTCCGTGAAGCGGCCCTCGAGGTCCTCGGCGGCGGCGAAGGCGACCGAGTGGACGAGCACGTCGAGGCCTCCGCCGAACGCCTCCGCGGTCTCGGCGAAGACCCGGTCGAGGTCGTCGTCCGAGCGGACGTCGCACGGCGTCACCAGCTTCGTGTCCACGGTCGCGGCGAGGTCGCGCACGGACTTCTCGATCCGCTCGCCCTGGTAGGTGAAGGCGAGCTGGGCGCCCTCGGAGGCGAGCCGCTCGGAGATCGCCCAGGCGATCGAGCGCCGGTTGGCGACCCCGAGCACGAGCGCCTGCTTGCCCTCGAACCGCCCCGGCATGGCGGCGATCCTACTGCGCGTCGTTACGGTCCCGTCGTGCGTGCGTTCGCCCACGACCTGTTCACGTACCCGCTGCCCGAGGGGCACCGGTTCCCGCTCGACAAGTACCGGCTCGTGCGCGAGGCAGCGGAGGGGCTCGCGGGCGTCGAGGTGCAGGACGCGGCCGCCGCGGGCTGGGACCAGCTGCGCCGCACGCACGACGAGGACTGGGTCGAGCGGGTGCGCGACGGCCGGCTCGCGCGACGCGAGGAGCTGGCGCTCGGGCTCCCGTGGTCGCCGGAGCTCGTCGAGCGCTCGCGCCGGTCGACCGGGGCGACGATCATGGCGGCGCGCGCGGCCCTCGAGGACGGTGTCGCGGCGAACCTCGGCGGCGGGACGCACCACGCGTTCGCCCACTCCGGTCGGGGATTCTGCGTCTTCAACGACGTGGTGACGGCCCTCCGGGAGCTCCGGGCGTCCGACCGCGTTCGACGCGCGCTGATCGTCGACGTCGACGTCCACCAGGGGGACGGCACGCACGCCCTGCTCGCCGCCGACGCGGATGCGTTCACGCTCTCCGTGAACGGATGGCGCAACTACCCGTTCCGACGCGTGCCGGGCGACGTCGAGGTCGATCTCCCCGACGGCACGGGCGACGAGCAGTACCTCGCGGAGCTCGCGCGCGTGCTCCCGGCCGCGCTGCGCCGGGCGCGTCCGGAGCTCTGCTTCGTGCTCGCAGGCGCGGACCCGTACGAGGGCGACCGGCTCGGGCCGGCTGTCGCTCACGAAGGCCGGTCTGCGCGAGCGTGACGCCCTCGTCCGGGACACGCTCGCGCGCGGCGGGCGTGCCCATCTGCGTGACGCTCGCCGGCGGATACGCGGAGGACATCCGCGACACGGTCGAGATCAACGTGAACACCTTGCGCGTGTTCGCTTAGGGTGCTCCGAGATGAGCGCCACGCCCGCCACCGATCCGGCCGCCTCGGGCGGCCGGATCGCCGTCGTGACGGGCGCGTCCTCCGGGCTCGGTGAGGCGATCGCGCGCCTGCTCGGCCAGAAGGGCTGGCACTGCGTCCTCGTCGCGCGGCGGGAGGATCGACTCCGCACGCTCGCCGACGAGCTCGGCGGCGAGGTCGAGGTCTGTGACGTGAGCGACCGGGAGGCCGTCGAGGCGATGGCGGCCGGCGTCCTCGAGCGCCATCCGGCGATCCACCTCCTCGTCAACAGCGCGGGGATCCCGGCGCGGGGCACGTTCCTCACGGTCGACCCGGAGCTGATCCGCCGCGTGATGGACGTCAACTACCTGGGCGGGGTCTGGTGCACCCGGGCGCTTCTCCCCGGGCTCCGGTGGGCGGCGGCGTCCGGCGACCGCCGCGCGCACGTCGTCAACATCATCTCCGTCGGGGGGACGGTCGCATTCGCGCCGTCGGGCGCGTACGCGTCCTCCAAGCACGCGCAGCTCGCCTTCTCCCGCTCGCTCGCGTACGCGCTGCGGGGAACCGGGATCAGCGTCCACTCGGTGCTGCCCGGCTTCGTCGAGACCGAGGGGTTCCCGCAGAAGGGAGTCCTCAAGAGCCGCCTCCTGGGGCGATTCGTGATCCAGCCGCCGAGGGTCGCGGAAGCGGTCGTCGGGGCCGTCGAGAAGGACAAGCGGGAGATCACGGTGCCGTGGTTCCCGTACCGCCCGATCTCCGTCGTCCAGGTTCTCGCGCCGGGCCTGATCGCGCGCTTCGCGGGGATGTCGGACTACCGGTCCGGCTCCGTGTAGCCCTCGTCGGCCTCGTCCGGCGGGTCGTTGAGCCGCTCGATCCACCGGGCGAACAACGGGTCGACGATCGCGTAGCCGCCCTCCTCGCGCTCCTCGATCTCGGCCGTCGCCGCGAGACGCGGCAGGGCCCGCCGGACGACGTCCTTGGTCAGCTCGAGCCGCCGGAGCGCCGCCGAGCGGTACGGCGAGCCCGCGCCCAGAAGGATCGCCCGCAGCGTCTTCTGCTCCGACGTGTCGAGCCCGCGCCACTGGGCGTCGAACTCCGGCTCGAGCTCCCGCATCGCGGCCGCGTCGCGCCGCCTCCCAGTCCTCGAGCGTCGCCTCCGTCCCCGGTCGCACCTCCTCCCACAGGCGATGCGCGAGGAGCATCGTCCGCTGCGGGTGGCCCTGCGCGGCGCCCAGCAACGGGTTCAGGGCCTCGCCCGCGGACCGTCGGGTCGCGTCGAACCGCTCGGCGACGTACGCGGCGATGTCGGCGTCGGCCAGGCGGCCGAGGCGCATCGGCACGGCCGAGCCGTACAGCGGCCGGTCCTTCGTCTCGAACAGCAGCCGCATCAGCCCCGGCTCGGAGCCGGCGAAGACGTAGGACGCGACCTCGCCGTGGTGCTGGATGTGGCTGCGCAGAAGACCGTCCAGGCCGTCGATCCGCCCGATGTCCTGGAACTCGTCGAATGCGACGAACGCGCGGTAGCCGCCCGCGGCCTCGAGCCGGAGCGGCAGCTCGAGCAGCGCGTGCAGCGCGGGGAGCACGTCCCGGGTCGGCTCGAGCTGGAGCCGCGCGCTGATGCCGAACGCGCCGAGCGACAGGCCGACGCCCGTCCGCTGCAGGAATGCCTCGACGCGTCGCCTGACCTCGCCCTTCAGCTGCTTCGCGTACGCACGCTCGAGCCGCACCGTGACGTCCGCGATCGACGACACCCGATAGAGGTCGACGAGGACCGGGATCAGCCCCTCGTTCCGCTCACCGTCGTGGAGGGCGAGCTTGAGCAGGCTCGTCTTCCCGTACTTGCGGGGTGCGTAGAGCCGGACGTAGTGGCCCCCGACGACGTTCCGCAGGAGCGTGCGCACCTCCTCCTCACGGTCGACGACGTCCTCCGGCGAGACCGGGTGCGAGTAGACGAACGGGTTGACGTCTTCGATCATGCGCCCAACAGGCTACCGGGAAGGTGTCACGCTGACTACTGGTCGGTAGTCTGTCAGGCGCAAGCCAGATCAGGCCTTGCGGGCGACGTACCAGCCGACCTCGACCTCGTGCGGGTCCGGCGCCATCCTCGCGACGCGCTCCCGCTCCTCGCCCTCCAGCCCCACGAGATCGAGGTAGCGGCTCCATCTCCCTCCGCTCCCGCACGATCTCGTTGGCGGTGACGACGAGGTCGTTCGCCTCGAGGTAGCCGCGGATGTCGGCGTCGGGCAGGAGGCGGGTGTGCGACGGGTCGCGCGCGCGCTCGAACCGGTCGAGCTCGAGGCTTCGCATCGGGTCCACGTCGCCGAGCTGGTCGACCAGCAGGATGCGGCCGCCGGGCTGCGTCACGCGTGCGATCTCGGCGACGACGAGCTCGGGCCGGCGGACGTGGTGGAGCACGCGCATGCACCCGACGAGATCGAAGTCGCCGTACGGGAAGGGGAGCGCCGTCGCGTCCCCCAGCACGAACGTGCATCCCTCGGGCGCGTCCTCGCGGGCAGCGGCGAGGAGCTCCTCCGAGGAGTCGACACCCACGACCTCGCCCACGAGCGGCGCCAGGGCGTAGGCGAGCGCGCCCGTTCCGCAGCCGACGTCGAGCGCCCGCTCGTCGCCGCGGAGCGGAGCGAGCAGCCTCCGGAGCCGCGCCTGCAGGTCGTCGTGGCGCTCGGCCTGGAGCGCGCGTCGATGCTCGACCGAGCCGGTCATCGCACGACCTCTCTCGTCCGCCTCGCTCCGGGCGACACCCGGATCCCGCACGCGAGCTCGTAGCCGATCGTCCCGGCGACGAGCGCGTGGGCCTCGAGCGTCACGCCGTCGCCGACGAGGGTCACGGGCTCACCGGCGTCGACCGGCCCGGGCAGCCGGACCGCGAGCGCGTCCATCGAGACCGTCCCCACGACGGGGACGCGACCGCCCGCCACCATCAGTTCCGTCCCGGTGAGGTCCCGCCGGAAGCCGTCCGCATAGCCGACGGGGACGATCCCGATCCAGGTCTCCTCCGTCGCGACGAACCGCCGGCCGTACCCGGTCGAGTCACCCGGCGCCAGCCGTCGCACCTGCGCGAGCTCCGACTCCCACCGCAGCGCAGGGCGGAGGCCGAACCGCGTGGCGTCGACTCCCTCGGGGTCGACCCCGTACAACGCGATCCCGCAGCGCGCCGCGTCCAGCTGCGTCTCGGGCGCGTTCAGCGCCGCTGCGCTGTTGGCCGCGTGGCGGACGTAGCGGGAGGCGTAGGGCTCGGTCGCGCGGAGGAACCGCTCGAGCTGCTCCATGGCGAACGACCGGTCGCTGTCGGCGGTCGCGAGGTGCGTCATCAGGCCGACCACCGCGCCTCCCGGCTCGGGCAGCTCGCCGAGCCCCCAGCGGCCCATGCCGGTGTCGAGCTTCAGGTGGACGGCGACGCCCTCGGGCAGTCGCTCGTCGGAGACGACCAGCTCGAGGCCCGCCTCGCGTGCCGTCGCGACGTCGGCCGTCGTCGGTGGGGCCGAGCACGAGGATCCTGGTCCCGGGATGCGCATCGCGCAACGGGAGAGCCTCGCCGACGGTCGCGACGCAGAGCGCGGTCGGCGCCGCCCTGGAGGGCGGCGCCGGCGACGTCGAGCGCGCCGTGCCCGTAGCCGTCCGCCTTGACGACCGCCCACAGCTCGGCAGGGGCGACCGCCTCGGAGAGCACGCGCGCGTTGTGGCGGATCGCGCCGAGGTCGATCGTGACGAGCGAGCGGGCCACGCCTCCATTCTCGCGACGCTCCACGACGCGCGGCCGAGTGAGCGTCACGTCAGCACGGACGGTAGTGCGGCGGCGACGTCCGAGGCGACGAGCCCCGCCTGTCGCGGCACCGCCCTGGCGGCTCGACCGTGGGCGACGGCTGCGGCGACCGCCGCGTCGACCGGATCGAGGCCCTTCGCCAGGAACGCGCCGACGACGCCGGTGAGCACGTCGCCCGTGCCGGCTGTCGCGAGCGAGGGCGGGCCGGTGTCGCAGACGATCGTCCGCCCGTCGGGAGCACGCACGATCGTGTCGGGGCCCTTCAGCAGCACGACCGCGTCGAACCGCTCCGCGCAGCGGCCGGCCGCCTGCGAGGCGGTGCGCCGACACCCACTCCGAGCTCTCGTCCAGGAGGCGCGCGAGCTCGCCCGCGTGGGGCGTCAGCACGAGCGGCCCTGGACGACCGACCGGCTCGAGCGCGAAGAGGCCGTCCGCGTCGACGACCACGGGAAGAGCGCGTCCGCTCCAGCAGCGCCCTGACGAGCGCGCGCGCCTCCTCCGACCGGCCGAGGCCGGGGCCGAGGGCGACGGCGGACGCGCGTCCGAGGTCGGCGTCCAGGGTCTCCACGGCGGTCGCCCACTCGAAGCCGCGCTTGACCGGCTCCAGGGCGAGGCGTCTCGGCGATGCCCAGGCACGGCGCGGGGACCGCCAGCGTGACGTAGCCCGCGTCTGCGCGCAGCGCCGCCGTCGCGGCGAGGACGGCTGCGCCGGTCGTCCCCGGTGCGCCCCCGACGACGAGAAGCGAGCCGGCGGTGAACTTCGTGTCGCGCTCGCTCCGACGCGGGACCCGGTCGAGGATCGAGGCAGTGGCGCGCACGATCGCGGTCGGGGCGGGCTCGAGCCCGATGTCGGCGACGACGACCCTCCCGGCGTGGAACCTGCCGGGCGACGACGGCCAGCCCGACCTTGCTTGCCGTGGAACGTGACGGTCAGGTCGGCCTCGACGGCCGCGCCGGCGACCTCGCCGGTCGAGGCGTCGACGCCGGAGGGCAGGTCGACCGCGACGACCGGAGCACCGCTCGCGCCGATTCGCTCGATCACGGCCGCCGCCTCGGGCCGGGGGGCGCCGCGGAACCCCGTGCCGAACAGCGCATCGATCACGACCTCGGCTCCCGACGGGTCGTCCGTCTCGACGGCGTCCCGTCCCGCCTCGCGGAGGATCCGCGCCGCGATGCGGCCGTCGCCGCCGTTCGCCCCTCCGCCGCACACGACGGCGAACCGGCGGGCGTCCGGGTAGGAGCGGAGCACCTCTGTCGCGACCGCCGCCCCGGCGCGCTCCATCAGCTCGCCGGCGGTCTCGGGGTAGCCGGGGTACCGCTCCTCGGCCGCGCGCATCTCGGCCGGCGGTGTAGAGCGGCTCGTGCATCACGGCCGCGGGCGGCGCACGGGCGGCGACTCGAGATCCGCGACGCACGTCGCGGCGGCGATCGTGTGCGAGTGCGTCAGGGAGACGTCGATCTCGCGCATCCCCACCTTCTCGGCCCAGCGCAGCGTCTTGCCCGCGAGCGTCACACCGGGTTTCGGCGGGCCGACGATCTCGATCTCCTTCCACGTGAAGAGCACGCCGCAGCCGAGCGCCTTGCCGACCGCCTCCTTCCCGCAGAACCGGGCGGCGTAGGACTCGGCGGGGTTGCGCCGCGACTCGCAGTACGCCTGCTCGTCGGGCGTGAAGCAGCGGTCGCGAAACCCGGGCCGCTCGAGCGCGCGCCGGATCCGCTCGATCTCGATCACGTCCGTGCCGATCCGGACCGGCATCACGTCAGAGCGCCCGCTCGAGCCAGTCGGGCAGGTCCGCGACCGAGCTGAGCACCACGTCCGGCGTCACGTCGAGCTGCTCGAGCGTGTCCGGCCTGAACTTGCCCGTCCGGACGAGCGCGGTGCGCATTCCGAACAGCTGCGCGGCACGGACGTCGGACTCGGCGTCGTCGCCGACCAGCCACGTCAGCTCGGGCTCGGCGCCGAGGGCGTCGAGGGCGGCCGCGAAGTACGCGGGGCTCGGCTTGCCGAGCACGGTCGCCTCGACGCCCGTCGCGTACTCGAGCCCGGCGACGAACGCGCCGGCGTCGAGGAGCGGCCCGCGGCTCGTCTGCCACCAGCGGTTCTTGTGCAGGCAGTAGAGCTCCGCCCCCATCTGGATCTCGGCGAAGGCGCGCGCGAGGTTCATGTAGCTGAAGACCTGGTTCGGCTCGAGCGTCTCGTCGCAGCCGCCGACGAGCACCGCGTCGCGCGCCCTCGCCGACGAGCTCGATTCCTTCGAGATCCGGGACGACGCCCGCCATCACGAGCGCGAAGACGCGCTTGCCGGCGAGCTCCCGCGCCGCGGTGCGGGCGGTCGTCTGGAGCTCGTCGTCGGCGAGCTCGAACCCGAGCGCCCGAAGCTCCTCGGCGAGCTGCGCGCGCGGCCTCGTCGAGTTGTTCGTCACGAAGCGGAGCGTGTGCCCCGACTCGCGCAGAGCGGCGACCGCCGCCGGCGCGCCGGGGATCGCCTCCCCGGAGACGTGCAGCACCCCGTCGACGTCCAGGAGAATGCACGCCATGGGCCGGGAGTCTATTCGTGTCACGCGCTCGGTCTCCATCGACCCGGACGAGATCGAGCTCCGGGTCTCCCGCTCGTCCGGTCCGGGCGGGCAGCACGCGAACAAGGCGGAGACGCGCGTCGAGGCCGTGTTCGACGTCGAGGCCTCCCCGTCGCTGACCGCCGGCCAGAAGCGCGCGTGGTCGTGCCCGCTCGGGCCCGGTGCTCCGCGCGGTCGCCCAGGACGAGCGGAGCCAGGCGCGGAACCGCGAGCTCGCCGTCGAGCGGCTCGTCGCGAAGCTCGCCGAGGCGCTGCGCGTGGAGCGGCGCCGGGTCCCGACGCGGCCGACGGCGGCCTCGCGCGAGCGGCGGCTCGCCGAGAAGCGCCGCCGGGCCCGGCTCAAGCGCCACCGCGCGCCGCCGCCGCCGGAGTAGGAGCTCGTGGCGATGCAACACAAGCCTCTGACGGCCGACGCGGTCGCGCCCGCTGCTCCGAGGCCGCTTCGGCGAGCCCTACCTCTGGAGCGAGTCGTGCCCCTCGACGCAGGACGTCCTCCGCGGCAGCGACCTGCCGGAGGGGGCCGTCGCGGTCACGGAGCACCAGACGGCAGGTCGCGGGCGAGAGGGTCGGCGCTGGGACGACTCGCCGGGCGCTCGCTCCTCGTCTCGCTCCTGCTGCGGCCGCCTCCCGGTGCGGCCGCCGAGCAGCTCTCGCTCGTCGCCGGGCTCTGCGTCGCCGAGGCGGTCGAGGAGAGCAGGGACGCGGCGAGCGTCAAGTGGCCGAACGACGTCCTGCTGGCCGGGCGCAAGGTCGCCGGCGTGCTGCTCGAGGCCTCCGAGGGCGCCGTCGTCTGCGGGATCGGCGTCAACGTCTCGCAGACCGAGGCCGAGCTACCGGCCGAGACGCGCCTGCCGGCCGCCTCGCTGCTGACCGCCTCGGGTCGCGCGCTCGACCGCGCGATGCTGCTGGCGTCGCTGCTCGAGCTCCTCGAGCACCGCTACGACGCGTGGTGCCGGTCGGGCTCGCCCCGCTCCTCGACGAGCTCGAGGCGCGCAACGCGCTGCGCGGACGGGATGTCCGGGTCGGCCGGAGAGGCCGGGACCGCCGGGTGCATCGCTCCGGACGGCCGGCTCACGCTCCACCGCCCGGACGGGTCGACCACGCTCGTCGCGAGCGGCGAGGTGCAGCTGGCCGACCGTAGGCCCGGCCGCGTGCGCGAGCGGGCCGAGGCGGGCTGGCCGGCTTCGCGGCGGGAGCCGCCGCCCGGTCGCGTCAGGGTGCACGTGCGGGAAGCCGAAGCGGCCCTTGATGCAGAGGTTGCCGAGCGTGATGTCGTGGTCGGCCGGGCTCGTCACCTTGACGATCCGGTTGTCCTGCACGTGGAGCTCGAGCGAGCAGCCGACGCCGCAGTAGGGGCAGTCGTCTCGGTCACCGTCTGCTCGTCCTCGCGCCAGTCCCCGGCGGCACGAAGCTCGTGCTCCGAGCGGAACATGAGCGCGCCGGTCGGGCAGACCGCGATGCAGTTGCCGCAGTAGACGCAGGCCGACTCGGGCAGCGGCGTGTTCGAGCTCGGTGGAGATCCGCGCGTCGAAGCCGCGCCCGGCGACGTGGATCGCGAACGTGCTCTGGTGCTGCTCGCCGCAGGCGTCGACGCACTTGTAACAGAGGATGCACTTCGAGTAGTCGCGCACGTAGAGCTCGTTGTCGACCTTGACCGGCTGGTGGACGGTCGCCGCCGTCCGCCCGTCCGGCTCGACGTGGTGCCCCGTTCGCGCGCGATCGCGGTCGTCGCTGGGCGGCGCCGGCGGGCCGAAGCGCTCCGGCTCGGCGTCGTAGCGGCTCAGGTAGCCGGGCGCGACCGGCGTCGTCGAGAGGTCGACCGACGAGGCGAGCAGCTCCAGCACGAGCTTCCGCGAGAGGCGGACGCGCTCGGAGTCGGTGTGCACCTTCATCCCCGGCTCCGCCTTGCGCGAGCAGGCGGGCACGAGCACGCGCGAGCCCTCGACCTCGACGACGCAGACGCGGCACACGTTCGCCGGCTCGAGGGTCTCGCCGTAGCAGAGCGTCGGCGTGTCGATTCCGAGACGTGTGCAGGCGTCGAGGATCGTCGAGCCCTCGAACACGCGGACGGGCTGCCCGTCGACCTCGAGCTCGATCATGCGCTGCGGCGCGAGCAGCTCCGTCATGCCGGCTCCCCCTGGAAGACGTGGAGCCGGCGGATCGCCGACTCGACCGCGCTCGAGGCCGTCTGGCCGAGCCCGCAGATCGATGCGTCGCGCATGCACTGGCCGAGCTCGCCGATCAGCGCCAGCTCCCGCTCGACCCCGCCCCGGGGCTCGCCCGAGAGGAGCCGGGCCAGCGCCTCCTCCTGGCGCACCGTCCCGACACGGCACGGGACGCACTGGCCGCACGACTCGTCGCGGAAGAAGGCGGCGATGCGCATCAGGAGCCGCGGCAGGTCGACCGTCTCGTCGAGCACGAGCACGACGCCGGAACCGAGTGTCGCGCCCGCCTCGCGCATGCCCTCGAACGTGAGCGGCACGTCGAGCTCGTCGGGCCCGAGGAACGCTCCCGGCCGCGCCGCCCATCAGCACCGCCTGCAGCGCTCGACCGCCGGGGACGCCGCCCGCGAGCTCGAGCACGTCGCGAAGGGTCACCCCGAACGGCACCTCGTAGGTGCCCGGGCCGCAGGACGTGCCCCGAGACGCAGAGCAGCTTCGTCCCGGTCGAGCCCTCCGTCCCGATCTCGGCGAACGACGGGCCCGAGCCGAGCACGACATCGAGCACGTTGACGAGCGTCTCGACGTTGTTGACGACGGTGGGCTTGCCGAAGAGGCCGACGTCGACGGGGAACGGAGGCTTGTTGCGCGGCTCGCCTCGCTTCCCCTCGATCGACTCGAAGATCGCCGTCTCCTCGCCGCAGATGTAGGCGCCGGCCCCTCGGCGGACCTCGACGTCGAACGCGAAGCCCTCGCCCATCACGTCGTCGCCGAGGAACCCGCGCCGACGGGCCTCGGCGAGCGCGTGCTCGAGCGCGTGGCGCGCTTCCGGGTACTCGCCCCGCATGTAGACGTACCCGCGCTCGCAGCCGGTCGCGTACGCGGCGACGGTCATCGCCTCGACGACCGCGAACGGGTCGCCCTCCAGCAGCGCGCGGTCCTTGAACGTGCCGGGCTCGGACTCGTCGGCGTTGCAGACCAGGTAGTGCGGCCGCGCGGGTTGGCGCGCGACCGCCTCCCACTTCACGCCGGTGGGGAAGGCCGCCCCGCCCCGGCCGACGAGCTTCGAGTCCCTCACCTCGCGCAGGACGCCCTCCGGTCCGAGCTCGAAGGCTCGCCTGAGCGCGGCGTAGCCGCCGTGCGCCCGGTACCCGTCGAGGCTCATGGGGTCGACCGACCCGACTCGGCGCAGAAGCCGGAGCGACGGATCGCCGGCCTGCGGGAGCGGCGCGGACGGCGACGGCCGCGGCTCGCCCCCCGCCAGGAGGTCGAGGAGGGTGCCACCGTCGACGGGCGCCTGGGCGCGCTCCAGAGGATCGTCGCCCGCGACCGCGACCATCGCGGCGGGTGCGCGGTCGCACTGGCCCAGGCAGGGGCTGCGAAGCCACGTGGCCGACCCGTCCTCCGACAGCTCGCCCTCCGGTCCGAAGCGAGCTTCGAGCTCGGCGATCAGCTCCTCCGAGCCGTGACACCTGCAGGCGATGTCGTCGCAGACGTGGACGACGCGTCGGCGGCCTGGGCTCGAGCGCGAAGAGGGCGTAGAACGTCGCCACGCCGTACGCGTCCGCCGGCGGCACGGTCAGCCTCCGGCAGATCTCGTTCAGGCCGCCCGGGCTGATCCAGCCGATCCGCTCCTGGAGCGCCCACAGCGCCGGAAGCAGCAGGTGGCGCCTGGCGCGGGCGGCGTGGCCGCCCGCCGCGGTGTTGCCGTCGACGCCGGCCTCCCGCGCGCCGCCCTCCCAGCCCGACACCGGCGCGCCGAGCACCGCATCGAGCGCCGCACGCTCGCCGGGGGTCGCGTCGGCGTGAGGGACGAGCTTCAGGTCCATTGAGAGGCCTGATGTGGGTCGGGGGTGCTTGGGGGGAAGGGCATGCGCGTTGAAGCGTGGTCGTATCCGTGCTCGCCGATACCCGAAGGTATCGGTGAGCAGCGAGACGGCGGCGATGCGCCGCGCGCGGGCCCCCGATCGCGCATGCCCATGACCCGCATCTGGCCTCTAGAGGATGGCGTCGACCGGCTCACCTGCATGGGTTTCTAGCGAAAGCGGAGCCTGCTCCAGCTTCTCGACCCGGATGGCCGCGGCCTTGAACTCGGCAGTACCGGACTTCGGGTCGGTGGCATCGATCGTGAGCTGGTTCACGTCGACCTCGTCGGGGAAGTGCAGGGTCATGAACGCGAGCCCGGCGCGCAGCGAGGCATCGATCCGCACCGGCGCCTCGACCGAGCCGCGCCGCGACGAGACGCGCACCACCTCTCCCTCGGAGAGCTCGAGCCGCTCGGCGTCCTCCGGCGAGAGGTCGAGCGACTCGCCGCGGTGGAGCGGCGAGCGGTACCGGCCCGACTGGACACCGGTGTTGAACGACTCGAGACGCCGTCCGGTCGTCAGCCGGATGGGGTAGTCGGCGTCGAGCGCCTCGAACGGCGGCCGCGCCTCGACGACGCTGAACGGAGCGAGCGGCCCCTCGACCGGCTCGGCCCAGAGGCGCCCGTGGAGGAACAGCGATCCGGGGTGCTCCTCGTCGGGGCACGGCCACTGGATCCCGCCGCAGCGCGTCCAGCCGGTCGTAGCGCATCCCGCGGTGCATCGGCGACAGCGAGCGGAGCTCGTCCCAGACCTCCTCCGCGGTGGGGTGCCCCCAGTCGTGCCCGAGCCGCCGCGCGAGCTCCGCGAGGATCCACTGGTCGTCGCGGGCGTCGCCGGGCGGGTCGAGCGCCTTGCGCACCCGCTGCACGCGCCGCTCGCTGTTCGTCACGGTCCCCTCGGCCTCGCACCACGACGCGGTGCCGGGCAGGACGACGTCGGCCATCTCGGCCGTCCGCGTCATGACGATGTCCTGCACGACGAGGAAGTCGAGGGCGCCCGAGGAGCCGGCGGGCGTGGTTGACGTCCGCCTCCGACTGCGCGGGGTTCTCGCCGATCACGTAGAGCGTCCGGAGCTCGCCGCGCTCCATCGCGTGGAACATCTGCGTCAGGTGCCAGCCGTACCTGCGGGATGATCGGCGTCCCCCACGCGGCCTCGAAGCGGGCGCGGGCGTCGGCGTCGCGCTCGACGTCCTGGAAGCCGGGCAGCTTGTTCGGGATCGCCCCCATGTCGCCGCCGCCCTGGACGTTGTTCTGCCCCCGCAGCGGGTTGAGCCCCGAGCCGTAGCGTCCGACGTGGCCGCACAGCAGGCCCAGGTTGATGAGCGCCAGCACGTTGTCGACGGCGTTGTGGTGCTCGGTGATCCCGAGCGTCCAGCAGATCATCGCCCGGTCGGCGCGCGCGTAGGCGTGGGCCGTCTCGCGGATCACCTCCGCGGGAACGCCCGTCAGGCGCTCGCCCTCCTCGAGCGTGAACGGCTCGACCGAGGCCGCGTACTCGTCGAACCCCTCGGTCGCGCGCTCGACGAACTCGCGGTTGTGGAGGCCCGCCCGGATGATCTCGCGCGCCATGGTGTTCGAGAGCGCGATGTCGGAGCCGACGTCGAGCCCGAGCCAGCCGGTCCGCCCACTGCGCCGAGCTGGTGCGGCGTGGATCGACCGCGAAGAGGCGCGCGCCGTTCCGCACCCCGCGGAGGAGGTGGTGGAAGAAGATCGGGTGCGTCTCCCGGGCGTTCGAGCCCCAGAGGAGGATGACGTCCGTCTCCTCGATCTCGCGGTACGACGATGTGCCGCCGCCCGCTCCGAACACCGTCGCCAGACCGACGACGCTGGGCGCGTGTCAGGTGCGGTTACACGAGTCGATGTTGTTCGAGCCCATCACCTGACGGGCGAGCTTCTGCGCCAGGAAGTTCATCTCGTTCGTCGCCTTCGAGCACGAGAAGATCCCGAACGACGTGGACGCGTCCGCCTCGCGGGCCCGCGCGAACGCGGCGGCGACGGTGTCGAGCGCCTCGTCCCACGACGCCGGACGGAGCCCGTCTCCGTCACGGACGAGCGGCGTGGTGAGGCGACCTTGCGGCTTGGGCATGCTTCGGCTCCTTCCGACCCTGGTGCTGCCAATCTACCCCCGTGCCCGCCGCGGCCGCAGCCGCCACGAGCTGGGCCGGTGCCGCCTCAGTCGGCCGCTCGATCGTCCCGCTCGCCCACGACCCAGGTCGGCTGGTCCGCGTCGACGGCCTCGAGCACGCCGGCCGAGATCTCGTCGTGGGTCAGCCAACGCCCCTCCGTGGAGCCCAGCAGGGCCCTGCGGTAGGCGACGTGCAACGGGACGTCCTCGAGCGGCCAGACTCGCGTGCCGAACACCTGCACGAGCCGCGCCCCCGGCGCGAGCGCCGCCGCCACCAGCTGCGGAGCGGCGGGTGCGTCGGTGTGGATCCAGCAGACCGCCAGCTCGAGCGGCCCGCGGGCCTCCACCGCCCGGGCGAGCGCCGCCGAAAGCGCCTCGCTGTCGCGATAGTCGAGCGGCACCGACGTGACGCCGGGGCCCAGCCCGGCGGGGCGGCGTGCGATCGACGTGACCGGGTGGCCGCGCGCCGCGAGCTCGCGGGTGAGCCCCGCGAGCATCCCGGTGGCTCCCACGACGAGGGCGTGCCCGGGCCGCTCCAGCTCTGCGAGCCGCTCCGGCACGTCGACGTCCGCCAGCAATCCCTCCGGGAGCGGGAGCGTGACCGGGTTGACCCCCCGCAGGGAGAGCTTCCCCGCGGCGACGCGCTGCTCGAGCACGCCCAGCAGCTCCCGCGGGTACGCGCCGGGCAGCGGGATCCCGGCGTCGGGAACCGCGCGCGCGTCCCCGAGCGCGCGCAGCGCCCCGGGCGTGACGAGCGGGACGTCGACGGGCAGCGCGACGACGACGTCGTGTCGCGCGCGCGCGCATCCCCGCGACGACGCCGTGCACCGGCGCGCGCCCCGCGGCGCCGTCGTCGACGACCGGGTAGGGCAGCCCCTCCAGCTCGCCGGCCTTGCCGACCACGAGCACCTCGTCGCAGGCCTCGGCGAGCAGCCTGTGCCCCCGCTCCGCGAGCGTCTCTCCCCGCAGACGCGCGAGCGCCTTGGGCGAGCCGAACCGCGTCGAGGCGCCGCCCACCAGGAGGACGCCGGTGAGCGGCACGCCGCCCGGGCCCCTGCCCGTCCGGAGCGGTCGTCACGCCAGGATGCGCGAGGGCTCGGTGTACGACCCCGGCCCGGCCGTCCCGCACGAATCCGCAGAGCGTGATCCCCCGGTCGGCGCCGAGCTCGACGGCGAGCGAGGAGGGCGCGCCGACCGCGACCAGCACGGGGCAGCCCGCGACCGCCGCCTTCTGCACCAGCTCGAACGAGAGCCGCCCGCTGACGCAGAGCATCGATCGCGAGAGTGGCAGGAGCCCCTCGCCGAAGGCCCAGCCCAGGACCTTGTCCATCGCGTTGTGGCGGCCGACGTCCTCGCGGGCGCAGAGCAGCTCACCGCCGGCGGAGAAGAGCCCGGTCGCGTGGAGGCCCCCGGTGAGCGCGAAGGTCGCCTGAGCCGCGCCGAGCAGGCCCGGCAACGTCGAGACGACCTCGAACGGCACGGCGAGGTCGCTGTCGACCCGGGGCGCGTCCACCGCGACCGCCTCGAGCGCGCCCTTCCCGCAGACACCGCAGGAGGACGACGTGTAGAACGACCGCTGGACCCGGCCGAGGTCGGCGTCGGGCGCCTCCACCTCGACGACGTTCGCGGCGAGGTCCTCGGGCGGGTGGGCGGCGACCGGCTGCAGGCCCTCTGTCAGGCAGAAGCCGAGCGCGAGCTCCTCGTCGTGCCCGGGAGTGCGCATCGTGACGGCCACCGCGGTGCCGTTGATCCGGATCTCGAGCGGCTCCTCGACCGCGAGCCGGTCGGCCTCGACCGCCCCGTCGGGCAGCCGCCTGACGGTCGCGCGGGCGTCTCGTGCGGCGGCGCCTCCACGGCGTGAGCGTAGACGGCCGCCTTCCTCGGAGCTCGACGAGATCACCACGGCGTCTGTCTCCGTAGGGGACTGATCCCCGCGAGGCTCTCCGCCGGGCAGAAGCGCCACGGGCGGCAGACCCTACGGCGTCAGTCCCTACGTCAGTCGTCTTCGTCGTCGAACAGGAAGCGGGCGACCTGCGGGTCGTGGTCGCTCGCCTGGTCGAAGAACTCCGCGTTGACGTGGACGACGTCGTACGACGTCGTCGGCTTGTCGAGCTTGTCCGCTGACGAGCACCTGGTCGAGCACCTGCGAGTTCCCCTCGAACACGTACGAGTACCGCTCCGCCTTCGGCAGGGTGTCCATGAGGTTCGTGAGCACGCCGCCCTTCGAGGATCTGCGACCGTCTCGGAGAACTCGAAGTCGTTGAGGTCGCCGAGCACGACGACGAGCGCGTTCCTGTCCGCCGCGAGGATCTGGTCGACGAAGTCGTTCACGACCTGCGCCTGCTGGTGGCGCTGCGTCTCCGTCGACCCGGCGGGCGGCTGGAAGCGGCCGAAGAGCGGGCTGGTCGCCGCCCTTCGAGTTGAAGTGGTTCACGATCACGAAGTACGTCTTGCCGCGGAACCGGAACTCCGCCGCGAGCGGCTTGCGGCTCGTCGCCCAGGCCGGGTTCTGCCGGGTCGATCCGGCCCGGGCTGAAGAGCAGCTGCGTCTTGTTGTTCTTGCCCGTCGACACCGTTCGGCGTCACGGAGGTGCCGCCCGGCCGGTCGACGAACTGCGAGGCCGCGGTCGGTGCGGAAGAGGAAGCCGACGCGGATGTTGCCGCCGGGCTGACCGCCGTCCTGGTCGTCGACCGGATCGATCTGGCGGAACTGGTACGTCGGGCCGCCTGCCGCCTGGATCGCGGCGATCAGCTGCTGGAGGGTCAGCGACGCGTCGGTGACGTGCGTGTTCGCCGGCCCGTCGTTGTCCTGGATCTCCTCGAGCGCCACGATGTCCGGCGCGCGCAGGTTGTTCGACGATCAGGCCGGCGAGCCGGGCGAACTTCGTCGGGCGGATCGACCGGCGAGAGGTTCTCGACGTTGAAGGTCGCGATCGCGAGCTCGCCGGCCGCCTGCGGACGCGTCGACCTCGCGCACGAGGCCGCCGTCGACCCGGGTGAGCGGGACTCGTGAGCAGGAGCTCGAAGTTGCCGAAGTTGTAGTCGAGCACGCCGACCGCGGCCGACGTGAAGCGGTCGCCGACGTTCGCGTCCGGCGTCGCGCCCAGCCGACGATCTCGTCGTCGAGCTGGATGCGCTCGGGATTGAAGTCGGTCGGGCGGACGACGATGCCCTCGCGGCCGTGCGGACGCTCGGCGCCCGCGCCGTCGTCGGCGAGCACCCAGAGCTCGCCGAAGCCGTTCGTCGGGCCGACGACGACCGGGTCGTTGACGCGCAGCAGCATCGCCTCGAGGCTCTCGTAGAAGTCGATCCCGTCCGTCGCCGGGTCGAAGGTGCCGCTCGTCTCGACGTCTCCGGTGGCGTCGTCGTCGATCACGGTCGTCGGCGGCGTCCGGCCGCCCAGGCCGAGCACGGTCGGAGCGATCGGCGCGCCCGGGCCGCCCGGCGTGACGACGGGAGAGACGATCTCCGTCGTCGTCAGGTTCGTGCGCCGCGCCGCCCGGCCTGAACTCGCTGACGACACCGGCGACGGTGACGGCCTGCCCGACCGAGACCGACCCTCCGATGCCCGTGCCGAAGACGAGGATCGCGTCCGAGGTGGCGTCGCTCGCGTCACCGAGGGCGTCCTGCATCGTGAAGCTGTTCGGCCGGACGGCGGTGACCACGCCCGGGACGCCGGAGACGACCCGCGCGTCGAGCGGCGAGACGTGCGCCGCCCCCTGGATCTCGAAGATGCGCGCCGGGAGCGGCACGGTCGTGAAGCTGAACACGTGGTCGGCCGCCATCGTGTCCGGCGGGTCGTCCGTGTCGACGTCGGACACCCCGGCGTCGTCCACGGTCACGGTGCACCGCTCGCCGAGCGCGAAGGCGGCGGCCGGATCGAGGGTGTACGTCGTCGGCCCCCCGGAGAGCGCGAACGCGTGGGCGCCGCTCGCGGCGCACGAGATCGAGAACGTGGCGCCGGCGACGGTCACCGGCTCGCTGAACGTGATCTCGATGTCGGACGCGGTCAGCACGTCGGCCGCACCGCTCGCCGGGGTCGTCGCGGCGACGAACGGCGCATCGCCCGACCACGGTGTGTGCGCCGAGCCCGTCGAACGTGTTCTGGGCGAAGCCGTCCCACTGGCCAGCGGGATCGAACGCGTCGCTGCCGGTCGGGTCGCCGGCGACGATCGTGCTCTTGCGGCGGAGCGTGTTGTCCGCCGTGCTCGTCAGCCCCGTGCCCCACTCCGTCCCGGGGTCGAAGCCGATCTGCCGATCACGTCGAGCACTGCTCGCGGAGCCGCGACGCGTCGAGTAGCGTGCTGCTCTGTGTCGTTGGTGAACGAGGCGCTTTCGTCGTCGTGTTGTTTGTATCAAGAGCCGCTCTACTCACAGCCCTTCCCACACACCCGCTCCGCCGCTCTGCCGATCGCGTCGACACCGTCGTGCCCTTGCGGAGCACGACCGCGTCGTTGCCGTTGAACCACCCGGCGCCGTTCGTCTGGTCGGGGACGATCGGAAGCACGCGCTCGATGCGCTGCACGAAGACGTCGTCGTCAGCGACCTCCCTGAGGTTGATGGTCACGCTCGGCGAGGTCGAGCCGTTGGAAAACATCTGGACGTTGTACGCCCCGGCCGCGAGATCGACAGGTACCCCGGTGTCGTTGAAGATCTCGAGCGCCTTGTTGTTGCTCGAGCCCTCGACGTACTCCGAGATGAACAGGTCGCTCGAGGCTGCGAAGGCCCCGGGCGCGCCGACGAGCGCGCAGACGAACGTGGTCACGGCGATGACGAGACGCAGTCGCATCGTTCTCTCCCCTGAGTGGCTGACGGCCAACGGTCGCGCGGGATCCTACTCGCGCGGATCCCCGGCCGCCGACGCGGTGCCGTCGGGAGGTCGTCGGCGGAGCGACGGCGGCTAGCGGCGTCAGCGGCGGACGAGCGCGCCCGGCGCGGTCAGATCGGCGCCACAGGCCGGGCAGGTCGTCTCGCTCTCGTCACCGATCCCGAGCCCGCAGGAGGCGCAGGTGAACGGCTGCTCCGGCGGCGGATCGCCCTGGAGCTCCTCGGGCTGCAGAACGCCGTCCGCGAACGGATCGAGCGTGGTCTCGTCGTCCATCGGCTACTCGACCGTCACGGTCTTGGCCAGGTTCCGGGGCTGGTCGACGTTGAGGCCGCGGAGCCGCGCGATGCGGTAGGCGAGCAGCTGCAGCGGGATCACCGCGAGGATCGCCGAGAGGAACGCGGGCGCCTTCGGGACGAAGATCACGTCGTCCGCGTGGTGCTGGATGTCCTCGTTCCCGTCGGATGCGATCGCGATCACGTGCGCGCCGCGGGCACGCACCTCCTGGATGTTCGAGACGAGCTTGTCGTAGACGCCCTCCATCCGGGTCGCCACCACCACCACCGGCGTCGTCTCGTCGAGGAGAGCGATCGGGCCGTGCTTCATCTCGCCCGCCGAGTACGCCTCGGTCGGGATGTACGAGAGCTCCTTCAGCTTCAGCGCGCCCTCGAGCGCGACGGGGAGCCCGATGTTGCGCCCCAGGTAGAGGAAGAACGGCCTGTCGTGGAAGCGGCGCGCGATCTCGTCGATCGGATGGTTGCCCTCGAGGAACTGCGCGATCTTCGCCGGCAGGCCGTAGAGGGCGTTGACGATGTACTCGAGCTCGCCGGCCGGAAGCGTCTCCCGCACCTGCGCGAGCTTGAGCGCGACGAGGAACAGGAGGCTCAGCTGCGCCGTGAACGTCTTCGACGCGGCCACGGCCATCTCGATCCCGCAGCGCGTGTACAGCACCGAGTCGACCTCGCGCGTTATCTGCGAGCCCATCATGTTCGTGATCGCGACGGTGTGGGCCCCCATCGAGCGGGCCAGCTTCATCGCCTCGATCGTGTCGCGCGTCTCGCCCGACTGCGAGATGCCGATCACGAGCGTGTCGGCGTCGAGCACCGGGTTCCGATAGATCCATTCCGAGGCGATGTCGTGCTCGACCGGCACGCGACCCCACTCCTCGATCGCGTAGCGAGCCGCGACGCCGGCGTGGTAGGCCGTGCCGGCGGCGAGGATCACGATGCGGCGCAGGTGCCGGAGCTCCTCGTCGTCCATCCCGAGGCCCTCGAGCTCGAGCCTCCCCTTGCGGAGCCGGTCGCCGATCGTCTCGGCGACCGCGTCGGGCTGCTCGTGGATCTCCTTCAGCATGAAGGTCTCGAAGCCGGCCTTCTCGGCGCCCTCGTCGTCCCAGTCGAGCTCGACGACCTCGTGCTCGACGGGCGACCCGTCGGCAGCCCGGAAGAACCTCGACCCCTCGGGGGTGACGGCGACGATCTCGCCGTCGGACGGGAACTGGACCTCGCGCGTCTCGCGCAGGAAGGCGGCGGCGTTCGACGCGAGGTAGGTCTCGCCGGCGGCGAGCCCGACGACCATCGGGCACTGATGGCGGGCCCCGACCAGGAGGCCCGGGTGGTCTCGATGGATCGCCACGAACGCGTAGTGCCCCTCGAGCTCGCAGTACGCCTTGCGGACGGCCTCCACGAGGTCGCCGTCGTAGTGGTCCTCGATCAGGTGGGTGACCGTCTCGGCGTCGGTCTCGGAGGAGAAGACGTGGCCCTCCTCCGTGAGCCTTCCACGCAGCTCGCGGTAGTTCTCGACGATCCCGTTGAGGACGACGGCGAGCTTCTCGACCTCCTCCGCCGCGAGAGGGTGGGCATTCTCCTCCGTCACGCCGCCGTGGGTGGCCCAGCGCGTGTGGCCGAGCCCGGTCGTCGCCGGAGACGTTGTCGTGCCGGCACGCTCCCTCAGGTTCTGGAGGTTCCCGACCGCGCGCGTGTAGGTGAGGCCGTTCGCCTCGAGCAGCGCGATCCCGGCCGAGTCATAGCCCCGGTACTCGAGGCGCTCGAGGCCGTGGAGAAGGAGGGGCTTGCACTCCCGCGGCCCGACGTATCCGATGATCCCGCACATCTGGCCTCCTTTCGCCCGGACGCGCATGCCCTGGCGGATGCGCCCGCTTTGCAGGGCTTTTATCGGACGCCGGCCTCCTGCCGGACGAGATTGGCGATGCTAGCACAGAGCTCCGCGGCCTCCTCCGCGCGCTCGGCCTCGGCGAGCACGCGCACGAGCGGCTCCGTACCGGAGGGCCGCACGAGCACGCGTCCGCGGCCGTCGAGCTCGGCGTTGAGGCGTTCGACCTCCTCGACGACGCGCGCGGGGAACCTCGAGGCGCGCGACCGGCACGTTCTCCTTCGCCTGGGCGTAGCGCGGCATGACCGCGACCGCCTCGGCGAGCGACCGGCCGTCGAGCGACCGGCAGAGCGTGAGCGCAGCCGCGAGCCCGTCACCGGTGACATGTCCGTCGAGCACGATGAGGTGGCCGGACTGCTCGCCCCCGAGGATCGCCGCCCTCCCGGCGGAGCGCCTCGAGCACGTAGCGGTCGCCGACGTCCGTCGTCACGACGCGCACGCCGCGCTCCTCCATCAGGCGGTGGAAGCCGAGGTTCGTCATGGTCGTCACCGCCACGAGCTCGACGCCGAGCGCCAGCGCGCAGACCGCGAGGATCTGGTCGCCGTCGACGACCTCGCCGTCGGCGTCGACGGCGAGCATCCGGTCGCCGTCACCGTCGAACGCGACCCCGAGGTCGTAGCGGCCGGCACGGATCGTCGACTGGAGCATCGCCAGGTCGGTGGCGCCGCAGCCCGCGTTGATGTTCGTGCCGTCCGGCGCTGCCGCGAGCGCTGTGACTTCCGCACCGAGGCGCTCGAAGACGTCCGGGGCGATCGCGGAGAACGCGCCGTTCGCGCAGTCGACCGCGATCCGCAGACCGGCGAGGTCGGAGCCGAAGTGCTCGACGACGTGGTCGACGTAGCCGCCGACGGCGTCGTCCGCGCGCTCGATCGCGCCTCCACCCGGGCCGCGTGTCTCGAGCAGCGCCTCGATCTCGAGCTCGTCGGCGTCCGTGAGCTTGTGGCCCTCCCTGTCGAAGACCTTCACGCCGTTGTACTCGGGCGGGTTGTGCGAGGCGGAGACCACCAGGCCGAGGTCCTGCGAGAGCAGCGCGACGGCCGGGGTCGGGAGGACGCCGGCGAGCACCGCGGTCCCTCCGGCCTCGACGATGCCCCGGGTGAGCGCCGCCTCCAGGACCGGGCCCGAGCCGCGCGTGTCGCGGCCGACGAGCACCCGCCCGCGCCCGGACCAGAGCGTCGCCGCACGGCCGACGTGCTCCACCAGCTCCTCGGTCAGCGAGCTGCCGACGATGCCCCGGACGCCGTCCGTCCCGAACCAGCGCCGGATGGCAGCGCCTTCCCGCACCACGACCCCTCCCATGTGCAGATTCTGGTCCGACACGTCGAGATCCGCGAGTGTTTCGCGCTCGGCCGCTCGCGACGGAGCGAGACCTAGCGCTTGCTGAACTGCGGCGCCTTGCGCGCCTTGTGCAGGCCGGCTTTCTTGCGCTCGACCTGGCGTGCATCCCGTGTGAGGAAGCCCTCCCGCTTGAGCGGCACGCGAAGCTCGGGATCCGCCTCGACCAGTGCCCGCGCGATCCCGTGCCGCACGGCGCCTGCCTGGCCGCTGACCCCGCCGCCGTGGACGCGTACGCGCAGGTCGTAGCGACCCTCCGCGTCGGCGACCTTGAGCGGCGCGAGCGCGAGCGTCCGGTGCGTCGCACGCGGGAAGTAGTCCTCGAGCGAGCGTCCGTTGATCCACGTGGCGCCGTCGCCGGGACGGAGAATCACGCGCGCGACCGACGTCTTGCGCTTGCCGGTGCCACGGTAGGAGGCGAGCTCGGCCATCAGACCTCCAGGGCCTTCGGTGACTGCGCCGCGTGCGGGTGCTCCGGGCCTGCGTAGACCTTGAGCTTGCGGAGCTGCGCCGCGGCCAGCCTGTTCTTCGGAAGCATTCCCTTCACCGCTCTCCGGATGACCTCCGTGGGGCGCCGCTCGAGCTGTTCCCGGAGCGTCCGCTCCTTGAGCCCGCCGGGGTAGCCCGAGTGCCAGCGCACCAGCTTGTCGTCGAGCTTCTTGCCGGTGACGTGGATCTTCTCGGCGTTCACGACGATCACGAAGTCGCCCGTGTCGACGTGCGGCGTGTACTGGGGCTTGCCCTTGCCGCGCAGCGTGTCGGCGATCTCCGTGGCGAGGCGGCCCAGGGTCTTGCCCTCGGCGTCCACGACGTACCAGTCGCGCTGGATCTCGCCCGGCTTGGCGGTGTAGGTCGTCATCGCTCGGAAAGAGGGCGGTCAGGTGACCGCCGGCGGCGGAGTGTAGCAGCCTCCGCCCGGACGGCGACCGCGGAGGCTGGCAGAGAGGCGGCGCTCGGCTCGCCGGCCCGGCTGCTTCACGACCACCCGGTGATCCTCGATGGGCGAGGGTTTGCGGAGGGCCGTGCGGCGGGATACCCCGGTGATGGAGCCCCGGGGGGTCCGGAGGCGTCGACGACCAGGGGTCTCGTCTCCGCACGCGGCGCTTCTCACCCACTTGACAACCAGCCATTGCGCCGGGTGTCATCATGAGTCTCCATGCCGGGAGTCGCAGACACGAAGCGCAACTTCGCCGAGATCCTCGACCGCGTCAGCGAGGGCGAGCGGGTGATCGTCTCGCGGCGCGGCCGTCCGGTCGCCGCGATCGTGCCCGTGCCGGCCGACGGGGAGGATTCCCCGCTCGGTCTGGCCGCGTTCGCGGGGGCGCTGGCCGCACGGGACGACCTCGACGAGGTCGTCGCAGGAGTCGTCGCGACGCGCTCGGTCGCCCGCGAGCGCGAGGCTCCGGAGGTCGAGTAGCGGGTGTACTGCTTCGACACGGACATCGTCGCCGCCGCCCTCCTCCGCGAGCCGCCCATGCAGCTCGTGCGGCGACTCGCACGGACGCCGGCATCCGAGCAGTGCACGACGGCCGTGACGGTCGCCGAGATCACGTACGCGGCTGCCCGGAACGGCGACGGAGAGACGATCCCCCGGCTTCGGGAGCTGATCGCCGCCGCGCAGACCGTGATCCCCTTCGACGAGGACGCGGCGGAGGTCTACGGCGCCTTGCGCAGGCAGCTCGAGCAGGTCGGTGTCCGGCTGGACGAGCCGAGCCTGCGGATCGCCTCGATCGCGCTCGCGCACGACATGACCCTCGTGACGGGCAGCGCACGCCTGTTCGACCGTGTGCCCGGGCTGCGAATCGAGAACTGGCTCGAGCCCGACGACCTCGACGCGCTCGTGGACGAGATCGCCGAGGAAGCCGAGGCGAATGGAGACGAGCCCGCGTGGCGCCGAGGCGACGGCACCGTTCGACATCCAGGCGTGGTCCCGAGCCTCGAGGCGCGGGCGCGAGCAGCCGCCGAGCGCGCCGCGCGCCCGGCGGACGAGACGACCCTCGGCCGCTGACACACGAGTACTGATCCATGGAGGTCGTCCGCCGGCGCGTCGTCGTGCACGGTCGCGTGCAGGGGGTCTGGTTCCGCGAGAGCGCCCGACGGCGCGCGATGGAGCTCGGGGTCTCGGGTTGGGTCAGGAACAGGGACGACGGGGCGGTCGAGGCCGAGCTCGAGGGCGCGCTCGAGGACGTCGAGGTGCTGGTCGCGTGGTTCGGGCACGGGCCGCCCGGCGCGAACGTCGACCGGATCGAGATCGACGAGCGGACGCCGACGGGGGAAGGCGGCTTCGCGGTCGGGCCGTCGGGTTAGCTTCGGGCGCCGGCAGGCGGGGGCCGTGGCGGCGCCGCAGCCTGGCACCACGGACAGGGGGCGCGGTAGGATCATCGGGAGCGAACCGGGGAGCTCGGGCGACCGGGCTGAGAGGGCGGCTACACGTGCCGCCGACCCGCAGAACCTGACCTGGGTAATGCCAGCGGAGGAACGTGCTGACCGAACCGGACGTCGTAGTGATCGCCTCGGGGCCCGGGCCTTCGCTGCCCGCTGCCCGACGCCGCGACCGTGATCGCAGCCGACGGCGGACTCGATCGCGCGCTCGCGCTGGGGGTCGAGGTCGACGTCGTGATCGGCGACCTCGACTCCGTCTCGGCCGACGCTCTGGCCGCGGCCGGGGACGCCGGCACGCGGATCGTGCGTCACCCGGTCGCCAAGGACGCGACCGACCTCGAGCTCGCCCTCGACGAGGCCGTCCTCCTGGGCGCGCGGCGGATCCTCGTGGTCGCCAGCGCCGACGGCCGCCTCGACCACCTGCTCGCCTCCCTGCTGCTGCTCGGATCGGAGCGATACGCGGAGCTCGAGGTCGACGCGCTCGTCGGAGACGCCCTGGTCCACGTCGTGCACGGGCAACGCACGCTAACCGGGGCAGCGGGCGAGATCGTGACCCTGCTCGCGCCCGCAGGCCCGGCGACGGGCGTGACGACCACGGGCCTCGAGTACCCGCTCGCCGGCGAGACGCTCGAGCCCGGCTCGACGCGGGGCGTCTCGAACGTCTTCACCGGCGCGCAGGCGGGCGTCAGCGTCGTGAGCGGCGTCCTCTTCGCGGTGCGGCCCGACGGGTCGAAGGGAGGTTTGTGGTGAATCGACACAAGTGCCTCGTCTCGAGCACGCCGTCGGCGCGGTGGCGGTGGCGGCGCGTGCTGGTCGGCGCGGGGTGCGGCGGCGGGGACGCGCCGACCGAGGTCGTGCTCGTCACGCACGACTCCTTCGCGGTCTCGAAGGGGGTCAGGCAGGCGTTCGAGGAGGAGAGCGGCCTGTCGCTTCGCATCCTCCAGGCGGGCGACGCGAACGAGGCGCTCAACCGCGCGCTCCTCACGGCAGGCGATCCGCAGGGGGACGTGATCTTCGGGATCGACGACTCCGTCCTCTCGCGTGCGCTCGAGGGCGACCTGCTGGAGGAGTACGTCTCCCCGGAGCTCGCGGCGCTCGAGCCCGACTTCGCAGAGCCCGACCCCCACGTCACGCCCGTCGACCACGGCGAGGTCTGCCTCAACGTCGATCGGGCGTGGTTCGCCGAGCACGGCATCGCCCCGCCGACGAGCCTCGCCGACCTGCGCCTGCCCCGCTACCGCAACCTGCTCGTGGTCGAGAACCCCGCCACCTCCTCGCCGGGGCTCGCCTTCCTCCTCGCGACGGTGGCGACGTTCGGCGACCCGGGCTGGCAGGCGTACTGGCGCGATCTGCGCGCGAACGGCGTGCTCGCTGTCGACGGCTGGGAGGAGGCGTACACGCAGCAGTTCTCCGGCGCGGCCGGCAGCCCGGGCAAGCGGCCGATCGTCGTCTCGTACGCGACGAGCCCGGCCGCCGAGGTGATCTTCGCGTCGAAGCCGCTCCAGACCTCCCCGACCGCCGCCGTCGAGGACGGCTGCTACCGCCAGGTCGAGTACGCGGGCATCCTGCGCGGCGCGCGGAACGAGGACGGAGCGAAGCAGCTGATCGACTTCATGCTCTCCGAGCGGTTCCAGTCCGACGTCCCGGGATCCATGTTCGTCTACCCCGTGCGAGACGCGGTCGAGCTTCCCGAGGCGTTCGTCGAGCACGCGATCGCGCCCGCCGATCCGCTGCAGCTCCCCGCCGAGCGGATCGACCGGAACCGCGACCGCTGGGTCGCCCGGTGGACCGAGATCGTCGTGCGCTGAGGGCGCGACACGCCGCGACCGCCGCGCTTCCGGTCGCGTTCCTCGCCGTCTTCTTCCTCTGGCCGCTCGTCGCGATTCTCGAGCGGAGCCTCGTCGTCGACGGGACGGTCGATCTCCCCTTCGACGTCCTGACCAGCGACGTGACCCGAGAGGTCGCGTGGTTCACGCTCTGGCAGGCAACGGTCTCGACGGCGCTGACGCTGCTCGTGGGGCTGCCGCTCGCCTGGGCGCTCTCGCGGTTCCGGTTCCGGGGCCGGTCGGCCGTCGAGGCGCTCGTCCTCGTCCCGTTCGTCCTGCCGACCGTCGTCGTCGCCACGGCGTTCATCGCCCTGCTCCCCGACGGGGTCGAGCGCTCGGTCTGGGCGATCCTCCTCGCGCACGTCTTCTTCAACGTGGCCGTCGTCGTGCGGATCGTCGGCGCGTTCTGGGCCGGCCTCGACGAGCGCCTCTGGGAGGCCGCCGCGACGCTCGGCTCGCCGCCCGTCGACAGGCAGCTGCGCCTGACCCTCCCGCTCCTCGCGCCGGCGCTCGCCTCCGCCGCGTCGATCGTGTTCCTCTTCTGCTTCACGTCGTTCGGCGTGATCGTCGTGCTGGGCGGGCCGCGCTACGCGACTCTCGAGTCGGAGATCTACAACCAGGCTGCGCGGCTGTTCGACCTCCGCACCGCGGCGGCCCTCGCGCTGCTGCAACTCGCCGCCGTCGCTGCGACCGTGTTGGTCTCGGGACGGCTGGAACGGCGGCTCGGGGGCAGGCGCGCGCGAGGGCGGCCGGCTCCCCGGCCCGTGGGGCGCGAGCGGCTCGTCGTGGGCGCGATCGTGGCGGGATCGCTGGCGCTCCTCGCGCTTCCTCCGCTCGCGCTCGTCCTCCGCTCGCTCAGCGTCGGCGACGGCTACGGGGTCGACCACTTCACCTCGCTCGCGGACGAGACCCCGGCCCTCTTCGTCGCCCCCTGGCACGCGATCGCAAACTCGCTCCTCTTCGCGACGGGCGCGACGGCGATCGCCCTCGCCGTCGGGATCCCCGCTGCCGTGGCGGTGGCGCGCGGGCGTGGCGGCCTGGACGCGCTTCTGATGCTTCCGCTGGGGGCATCGGCGGCGATGCTCGGCTTCGGCTTCCTGCTCGCGTTCGACGACCCGCCGCTCGACCTCCGCTCGTCGCCCGCGATCGTCCCGGTGGCGCAGGCGCTGGTCGCGCTGCCGTTCGTCGTCCGCTCGCTCGTCCCCGCGCTGCGGGCGGTCGACGCCCGCCTGCGTGAGGCGGCCGCCGTGCTCGGCGCGACGCCCGGGCAGGTGCGACGCCACGTCGAGCTCCCGCTCCTCGCGCGGCCGCTGGCGGTCGCCGCGGGGCTCGCCTTCGCGGTCTCGCTCGGCGAGTTCGGCGCGACCGTCTTCGTCGCACGGGCGGACTGGCCGACCGTGCCGGTGGCGATCTTCCGCTTCCTCGGCCGGCCCGGCGCCGAGAACGTCGGCACCGCGATGGCGCTCTGCGTCGTCCTGATGGCGATCGTCGCCGCCGTGGCGCTCCTCTCGGAGCGATCGCTCCTGCTCGGAGGCAGGCGGTGAGGGTGACCCTGGAGGAGGTCGGTGTGACGATCGACGGTCTCCCGATCGTGGAGGGCGTCTCGCTCGACGTCCGATCGGGCGAGCGCCTGGCGCTGCTCGGCCCCAGCGGCTCCGGCAAGTCCACGGTCCTGCGCGTGATCGCCGGCCTCCAGCCGCCGACGGCGGGTCGCGTGCTGCTCGACGGGACCGACGTCACAGGCGTCCCCCCGCACCGCCGCGGGATCGGCCTCGTGTTCCAGGACGCCGCCCTCTTCCCGCACCGCGACGTGGGGGGGAACGTCGCGTTCGCCCCCAGCGTGGCCCGGCTCCCCGGCGCGGAGCGGGCCGCACGCGTGGCGGAGGCGCTCGAGCTCGTGGGTCTCGTCGGGCACGGAGCGCCGAGACGTGACGACGCTCTCGGGCGGAGAGGGCCAGCGCGTCGCCCTCGCGAGGGCGCTCGCCCCCCGGCCGGGTGTGCTGCTGCTCGACGAGCCGCTGGGCGCGCTCGACGGCCCGCTCAGGCAGCGCCTCCAGGCCGACCTGCGGGCGCTCTTCGAGCGGCTGGGGCTCACCGTCGTCCACGTCACGCACGACGTGGGCGAGGCGTTCGCCCTGGGCGACCGCGTCGCGATCCTGCGCGAGGGTCGCCTCGCCCAGGTGGCCGCGCCGGACGAGCTCTGGGCGAGCCCCTCCGACGACTGGGTCGCGCGCTTCCTCGGGATCCACAACGTCGTGCGCGACGGCGACCGCGCCACGGTGACGCGACCCGAGGCGGTTCGCATCGTCGAGGGCGACGACGCGGTCGTCACCGCCGCCGATCGCGACGGAGCGGTCGTCCGGGTCCGCCTGCGACGCAACGACGGCACCGGGCTCGAGTCCGTCGTCGTCGGAGTCGACACGCCTCGCGTCGGCTCGCACGTCGGCGTCGAGATCGACCCCGCGGGCGTCGTCGAGGTCCCCGTCTGGCCGGCGGAGGGCCGGGCGCGCGCGCCCGACGGCGCACCGGCCCGAGGCTCTGATCCGCGAGCCGGGCTGCGCTCCGGCCTACTCCCTCATTCCCACTCGATCGTGGCGGGGGGCTTCGACGACAGGTCGAGCGCGACGCGGTTCACGCCGGGCACCTCGTTGACGATCCGGCTCGCGATCGTGTCGAGCAGCTCGTAGGGCAGCCGCGCCCAGTCCGCCGTCATCGCGTCCTCGGAGGTGACCGCCCGGATCACGATCGGGTAGGCGTACGTGCGCTCGTCGCCCTGCACGCCGACCGACCGGATCGCCGGGAGCACCGCGAAGCACTGCCAGAGCTCGCGGTAGAGGCCGGCCCTGCGAACCTCCTCGAGCAGCACTGCGTCTGCGGCGCGGAGGATCGCGAGGCGTTCCTCCGTCACGTCGCCGATGATCCGGATCGCGAGGCCGGGCCCCGGGAACGGATGGCGCCACACCATGCGCTCGGGAAGCCCCAGCTGCTCGCCGACGCGGCGCACCTCGTCCTTGAACAGCGCTCGCAGCGGCTCGACGAGCTCCATGCTCATGTCGGCCGGGAGCCCGCCGACGTTGTGATGCGACTTGATCTTCGCGGCCACGCCGACGTCGCCGCCGGACTCGATCACGTCGGAGTACAGCGTGCCCTGGACGAGGAACCGCACGTCGCCGGGGTGTTCGCGCGACCGGCGTCGCGCCAGCGGATTCGGTCCTGCGCCGGATGACAGCCTGCGCGCCTCCTCCTCGAAGACGCGGATGAACTCCTCGCCGACGATCGCGCGTTTCTCCTCCGGCTCGCTGACGCCCTCGAGCCGCCTGAGGAAGCGGTCGCGCGCGTCGACGTGGACGAGCGGGACGTGGAAGTGGTGGCCGAACGTCTCCACCACCTGCTCGGCCTCGTTCTCGCGCAGCAGGCCGTGGTCGACGAAGACGCAGGTCAGCTGGTCGCCCACCGCCTTGTGCACGAGGAGCGCGGCGACGGCCGAGTCGACGCCGCCGGAGAGCCCGCAGATGATCCGCTCGGAGCCCACCTGGGCGCGGATCCGCTCGACCTGCTCCTCGATCACGGCGGCGGGCGTCCATGCGGGCGGCGCGCCCGCGACGTCGTAGAGGAAGCTCTCCAGCATCCGCTGTCCCTGCGGCGTGTGGACGACCTCGGGGTGGAACTGGACCCCGTACAGGCCGCGGTCGGGGTCCTCGAAGGCAGCGATGGGCGTCGTCTCCGACGACGCGGTGACGCGCGCTCCGGCGGGCGCGGCCGTGACCGAGTCGCGGTGGCTCATCCACACGACCTGCTCGCTGGCGAGGTCGTGGAACAGCGCCGCGGACCCGTCGAGCTCGACGTCCGCCTTCCCGTACTCCGAGACGTCGTTCGCCTCGACCGTGCCCCTCCGAGCTCGCGGGCCATCAGCTGCATCCCGTAGCAGATGCCGAGCGTCGGGACGCCCAGCTCGAAGATGCCCGGGTCGGCGAGCGGGGCGCCCTCCGCGTAGACGGAGGCCGGGCCGCCGGAGAGGATCAGCGCGGACGGGTTGCGCCGGCGGAGCTCCTCGGCTCCGAGCCGGTGCGAGACGAGCTCCGAGTAGACGCGCGCCTCGCGCACGCGCCGGGCGATGAGCTGGCTGTACTGGCCGCCGAAGTCGAGGACGAGGACCGGCCGCTCCTCGGGCGCCGGCTCACCGCCGGGGAACGCGATCACCTCGGCGGTCTCAGCCACGGCGGTAGTTCGGCGCTTCCTTCGTGATCGTGACGTCGTGGGGGTGGCTCTCGCGCAGGCCCGCGCCGGTGATGCGGACGAAGCGCGCGTCCTGCAGTGCCTCGATCGTCGGGGCGCCGCAGTAGCCCATCGCCTGCCGCAGCCCACCCACGAGCTGGTGGACGATCGGCCCGAGCGGCCCCTTGTACGGGACGCGCCCTTCGATCCCCTCCGGGATCAGCTCCGCGACGTCCTCCACGTCTCCCTGGAAGTACCGGTCCTTCGAGAAGGAGCGCGCCTTCATCGCGCCGAGCGAGCCCATGCCGCGGTACTCCTTGAACCGCTCGCCCTGGACGACGATCACCCCGCCCGGTGCCTCGTCCGTGCCCGCGAGCATCGAGCCGAGCATCACGGTGTCCGCCCCGGCGCCGATCGCCTTCGCGACGTCGCCGGAGGACGTGATCCCGCCGTCCGCGATGACGGGCACGCCGTGGTCGGCCGCGACGGAGACGACGTCCGCGACCGCCGTGACCTGCGGGACGCCGACGCCTGCGACGACCCTGGTCGTGCAGATCGATCCAGGGCCCTGGCCGACCTTGAGTGCGTCGGCCCCTGCGTCGATGAGCGCGTCGGCCGCCTCGGCGGTCGAGATGTTCCCGGCCACGACATCGACGTCGTGCGTGTCCTTGACCGCCCGCACGATGTCGACCACCCCCAGGGAGTGGCCGTGCGCGGTGTCGACGACGAGCGCGTCGACCCCGGCGTCGACCAGTGCCGCTGCGCGCTCCAGCGCGTCCGTGCCCACCCCGACCGCGGCCGCGACGCGCAGGCGCCCCCGCTCGTCCTTCGTGGCGAGCGGATACGCCTCCCGCTTCGAGATGTCCTTGACGGTGATCAGCCCCTTGAGGCGCCCGTCGAGGTCGACGATCGGGAGCTTCTCGATCCGGTGGCGGCCCAGGATCGCCTGCGCCTCCTCGAGCGTCGTGCCGACCGGGGCCGTGACGAGGCCCTCCCGCGTCATCGCGTCGGACACGCGCATCGTCGAGGGCACACCGAAGCGAAGGTCGCGGTTCGTGAGGATCCCGACGAGCCGGCCGTCGGCGTCGGTGATCGGGATCCCGGAGATCCGGTAGCGCTGCATCAGGTCGAGCGCGTCTCCGACGAGCGCATCCGGCGAGAGCGTGACGGGCTCGACGATCATCCCCGCCTCGGAGCGCTTCACCTTGTCCACCTCGGCCACCTGGTCGGCGATGGAGAGGTTCCGGTGCAGGACGCCGATCCCGCCGAGCCGCGCGAGCGCGATCGCCATCCGCGCCTCGGTGACCGTGTCCATCGCGGCCGAGACGAGCGGAACTTCCAGCGCGACCGTGCGCGTCAGGCGGCTCGCGGTGACGACGTCGTTGGGGAGCACGGCCGACTCGGCCGGCAGGAGCAGGACGTCGTCGAAGGTGAGGCCCTCCTTCGCGAACTTTTCCTGCGTGTCACCCAAGTGCGAGCGAGCTTACCAACCCGCCCGGCGGGGCCTGTCGCATGGGCACTGGCTTCGAGGTAGTCGCGGCCGCGGAAGCGGCCGCCTTCAGGGATCTGCCCCGCCGAAGGCGGGATACCGCGGCAGGAATCCGCTCGGCGGTTCCTGCTTCGCGGACTAACCGACCGCCTGGAGCTCGTGCACCTCGACCGCCGTCGCCACGCGGCGCGCCTCGGCCGGGTCGAACCGGCCGCGCGCCGACGTCGAGCACCGAGGCGGCTCCCGCGGCGGCGGCGAGACGCAGCGCCTCCTCGGCCTCGACGCCGTCGAGACGGCACGTGAGCCACTGCGCGAGGAACGCGTCCCCCGCTCCCACGACCGACACCGGCTCCAGGCGCGGCACGACCGCGCGGTACCGGCGAACCCGCCGGTCCTCGCGGACGAGGGCGAAGGCACCGTCCTCCAGCGTGACGAGCACGTTGCGCGCGCCGAGCTCCGCGATCGCGTCGAGGGCCATCACGAAGTCCTCCTCGTCGAAGAGCTCCTGCCCGACGAGCTGCTCGGCCTCGTGCTGGTTCGGAGAGACGAGCCAGGGCTCCGCGTCGAGGCCGAGCCGCAGCGGCTCGCCCTCGGTGTCGAGCGCCACCCGGACACCCCGGCGCGCGAGCTCGCGTGCCGCCTCGAAGTAGAAGGCCTCGGCCACCCCACGGGGCAGCGAGCCGGCGAAGACGACCGCGTCGGCGCCGCGGGACAGGTAGCGGAGCTTGTCCATCAGGATCCCGAGCTCGGATTCCGTGACCTTCGGCCCCCACTCGTTGATCTCCGTCTGCCTGCCCGGACGTCGGGTCGACCAGCAGCGTCGACGTCCGCGACTCGTCCCGGATGCGGACGAAGTCGTTGAGGATCGCCTCGCCGGTCAGCTCCTCGACGATCCGCGTGCCCGTGCGACCGCCCGCGAGGCCGGTGGCGACGACCGGGACCTCCAGCCGCTTGAGCGCGCGGGCGACGTTGATCCCCTTGCCCCCGGCGAGCGTGAGCACCTCGCTCGCGCGGTGGCGCTGGCCGAGCTGCAGGGTCGGGACCGTGAGCGAGCGGTCGAGCGCGGTGTTGAGGGTGACGGTGACGATCATGCGGCTCTCCGCGGGGTCACGGCAGCAGCCCCACGAGATGATGGACGGTGCGTCGGGCGACCCACCCGGCCCTTGCGCCGAGGCCGGGCGCGGGGCGCGCGCGGTCGGCGACGAGCGGAGAGCGCGCGACCACGCGCGCCCCGTCCCTCACGACCAGCGTGCCGAGGCGCTGCCCGGCAGCGATCGGCAACGCGGCGACGGCCGGCACGACCACGCGCTCGGAGAGCGGCCGGTGCGTCGACGTCGGTCGGTCGACGGCGCGCGGCGCCACGAGCCGGACCGGCTTCTCTCCCCAGCCGACCGGCACCATCGCGTAGGTCCGCGACGGGTCGACGACGCGCGCCATGCGGTAGCTCTCGAGGCCGAACCGGAGCAAGGCGGTGAGATCGCGGTCGCGCTGCGCCTCTGTCGGCGCGCCGAGGACGGCGACCGTGACGCCGACCCGGCCCACGCGCGCGAACGCGACCTGCGACCAGCCCGCGAGCGTCGTGTGGCCGGTCTTGCCGCCGACGAACCCGGGCAGCCGACCGATCAGGTTGTCGGTCGACTCGACGACGCGCCCGTTCGAGAGCGTCGCCCGGGACGCACCGCATACCGGCGGATCGCCGGGACACGCAGAGCGGCGCGGAGGAGCGAGGCGGTGTCGCGCGCGGTCGAGACGTGCCCCGCCTGGTCGAGCCCGTGGGGGTTCCGGTAGTGCGTTCCCGCGAGCCCGAGCTCCTTCGCCCTGGCGTTCATCAGGGCGACGAACCGCGGGACCGTCCCCGCGGTGGCGACGGCGAGCGCGGTCGCGGCGTCGTTCGCGCTGGGGACGAGCGTGCCGATCAGCAGGTCGCGCACGGTGACCCGCTGACCGGCCCGCAGGTGGAGCGTCGACTCGCCGACGCCGGCGGCCGCTGCGGGCACCGTGACGACCTCGTCCGAGTGAGACCCGCTCGACCGCGACGAGCGCGGTCATCAGCTTCGTGATGCTCGCCATCGCACGTGGGCCGTCGGCGCCACGCGCCGCGAGGGTGTGCCCGTCCACGGTGCTCTGGACGAGGTAGGCACGTGCCTGGACGGGCGGCGCGGCCCCGTGGGCGGGTGCGCAGATCGCGAGCAGGAGGACCGCGACGGCGAGACCGAGGCGCATCACGCTGCCCCAGGGTAGCGACCCCGGATGCCGTCTCATCCCGGGCGCACGCGGATGCGCCGGCCGACGCGCAGGGCCTCGGGCCGCAGCCCCGGGTTCAGGCGCTGGAGCGTGTCCACGCTCGTGCCGACGCGGAGAGCGATCCCCTCGAGCGTGTCTCCCGAGCGAACGACCACGGAGGCTGACGCGGCGGAGGGCGCCGTCACCCGGCGCGGCGTGGGCGAGGTCGACCTCGTCGTCGCGCAGGCCTGGCGCGGACGACGAGCACCGCGATCGTCACCGCGAGCAGGAACGCGATCGGCGCAGCCACCCGGGCGACCCGCGCCCGGTCCAGGCTCACCACCCGGCCGCCGACCACACGGCGGCCGAGAGCCGCGCCGCTTCCGCGCCGGCGGCGGTCGCGCCAGTCGTCGGGTGGGGCGTCGCGGTACGCGTAGATCACCGATCGCGACGCGTTGACGAGTGCACTCGACGGGCCGCTCGTGAACGCGCGCGCGACGTCCGCGGGCCGGCGCCCTGCGCGCCGACGCCGGGCAGCAGGATGATCGCCCGGGGCATCTCGCGCCGCGCCTCGCCCACGATGCGAGGGACCGTCGCGCCCACGACCGCGCCGACGCTCGAGAGCCCGCGCGCGCCGACGAGGTCCTCGCCCCACTGGTCGACCAGCTCCGCGACGTGGCGCCACACCGGTCGCCCGTCCGCGAGCACCGCGTCCTGGAGCTCTGCCGCGCCTGCGTTCGAGGTGCGGACGAGGAGGAAGAGCCCGGCGCCGTCACGGCGGCACGCGGCGAGGAAGGGGTCGACCGAGTCGCGGCCGAGGTAGGGGCTGACGGTCAGCGCGTCCGCGAGCGGCGGCTCGCCGTCGCGCGGCTCGACGAAGGCGGCCGCGTACGCGCGCGCGGTCGAGCCGATGTCGCAGCGCTTCGCGTCGGCGATCACGAGCAGACCCGCCTCGCGCGCGTAGCGCGAGACGATCTCGAGCGCCCGCCAGCCGTCGCTGCCGAGCGCCTCGAAGAACGCGACCTGCGGCTTCACCCCGACGACGTACGGGGCGACCGCGTCCACGATCCCCTTGCAGAACCTCTCGACCGCGCCGGCCGCAGCGGCTCGTCCGGCGGCCGCTTCGCCGCGGAGCTCGACGGGGAGCAGGTCGACGACCGGGTCGAGCCCGACGACGAGCTGCGAGCGCTTGCGCTCGACCGCATCTGCGAGACGATCGGCGAAGGGCGTGGGAGCGCCTGCGGCGTCGCTCGTCACGCGGCCAAGGGTATCCCGTCCACCAGCGCGCAGATCGCCGCCGCATCGAGCCGCGCGACGCGGAGCTCGGGCGGTGGGCGCCGCAGGAAGGAGGCGACGAGGCGGAGCTCGTCGGCGTCCTCGGGCGCGGTCGAGCGGGAGGCGCGCTCGGCGTCGGCGACGAGCGAGGACGCCTCGTGCGCGGCTCCCGGCCCGCGCGGGACGAGGCGAACGGCGGCGACCCGCCCGCGCGCGATCGCGTGCGCGCGGACGAAGCCCGGCTGCCGGGCCGGTACGACGACGCAGGCCGAGAGGCGGCGCAGGCGGTCGAGCTCGGCGAGGGCCTCGACAGCCGTCTCGAGCGCCTGGAGCCGGTCGCGCAGCCGGGCCGCGTCCTCGAAGCGGAGCTCCTGCCCGAGGCGGCGGAGCCGCCCGCGGACGATCGGGACCGCCGCCGCGACGTCGTCGGACTCGTGGCCCTCGAGCGCGCGCGCGGCCGTGCTCGCGAGGCGTCGTCCGGGAAGGGGCCCGAACGGCGTCGGCTCGTCGCTCACCCGCCACTTCCCGCCGCGGCGCCGGAGGTAGACGTGGCGGTCCGGCCGCGTGCCGCGGGCGTTGGCGGGCGGGCGAAGCTCGCGCAGCAGCCGGAGCTCCTCGAGCGCCGCCTCGAGCTCGGAGCCGGTCTCGCGCCACTCGACCCGCTCCAGCGCGCCGAGCGCGGCCTCGACGGCGGGTCGCTGCCGCCCTCCCGCGAAGTACGAGCGGAGGCGGGCGCGGAGGTCGCGGGCGCGGCCGACGTAGAGCACGAGCCCACCCGGCCCGTGGAAGACGTAGACGCCCGGGCGGGGCGGGGCCCCCGAGACGAGGGAGCGCTTGACGTGGCAGGCGGCGGGCGCGCGGCGCAGCGAGCTCGACGAGATCCGCGAGCGTCTCGCGCCCCGCGCTCCTGCGCGAGGCCCACGAGCACCACGAGGATCTCGGCGGTCGCCCGCGCGTCGGGGAGCGCGCGATGGCACGGCTCGGTGGGCACGCCGAAGAAGTGCGCGAGCGTGGCGAGCCCGACACGCCGCGTGCGCTCGCCGAGCAGCCTGCGGGCGAGCCACACGGTGTCCACCACCGGCGCTGCGATGCGCCGGCCGGTGAGGCGCTCGACCTCGCGGTCGAGGAACGCCAGGTCGAAGCGCGCGTTGTGGGCGACGATGGCGGCGTCGCCCGAGAACGCGAGCAGCCGGCGGACCGCGACGTCCGCCCGCGGCGCGCCGCGCAGCGCGTCCTGGCGGATCCCCGTGAGCGAGGCAACGGCAGGCGGGAGAGTCGTGCCCGGGTCGACGAGCGTCTCGAACGCGTCCACGAGCTCGAGGTCGCGGACGCGCTGCGCGCCGATCTCGCAGATCCGATCCGTGCGCGGCGTGAGGCCGGTCGTCTCGAGGTCGACGACGACGAAATGCGCGTGCTCGAGCGGGACGTCCGCGCCCGGAGGCGCGGCGAGACCGACCGCCGCTCCGCGCCACGAGAGCCGTGCGTCTCCGGTGACGACGTCGTCGAGCAGCGAGCGGGCGAGCGCCGCCGGCGCGCTCGCGAGCGCGAAGAGGACGCGCGCGGCCTCCTCCGCCGGCACGGGCCCGCGCCGGGCCTCGACGAGCTCGACGAGCCGGTCCGCCGCATCGAAGGACAGCTGCATGCCGGCGACATGCTAGGCGAACATACGTTCGCATGCAATCCGAAGCGTCGCGGCGTGACGAGTCGCATCGCTCGGGACGCGGAATCGACGCTGCGCGGCAGTTGCGGCGGCGAAGCCGACGCCTTCAGGGATCTGCCCGCCGAAGGCGAGGATCCCGCGGCAGGATCCGCTCGGCGGATTCCTGCTTCGCGGCGAAGTCGGCGGCGGGACGGAAATCCGCTCGGCGGATTTCCGTCCCGCGGACTAACGGATCAGTTCACAGCCTTCTTGAGCTGCGAGCCGGCCGAGAACTTCGGGACGTTCGCCGCGGCGATCTGCACCGGCGCGCCCGTGCGCGGGTTCACGCCCTGGCGGGCGGCGCGTCGGGTGACGTGGAACTTGCCGAAGCCGGTGAACGTGATGGAATCGCCGTTTCGGAGCGTGCTCTCGATCACGCCGAGGGCCGCGTCGACTGCGGTGCCGGCGTCGCGCTTGGTCAGGCCGGCCTTGTCGGCGACGGCATCCACGAACTCCTGCTTGGTCACGTTCGATCCTCCCTGGTCGTTGGTCTCTTGTCGAACCCCGCCCGAGCCTATAGCCCGGACGGTTTCGGCTCAACCATGCGGGTTCATCTCGTGCCTCTGCGCCGCAAGCAGGTCGCCCGCACGATAGAGCGAGGCGAGTCGCACGCCGAGCCGGGCGAGGGCGTCTGCGCCGCCCTCCTCACGGTCGACGACGCACACGGCATGCCGGACGACGAGCCCGGCCGCGCGAACGGCCTCCACCGCCTCGCAGAGGGCGCCGCCCGACGTGACGACGTCCTCGACGAGACACACGAGCTCGCCCGGCTCGTGCGGTCCTTCGATGCGGTTCCCGGTGCCGTATCCCTTGGTTTCACCGCGCACGATGATGAACGGCAGCCCGGACGCCATGGCGGCCGAAGCCGCCAGCGCGACTGCCCCGAGCGCAGGCCCGGCGAGCCGGAGGGCGTCCGGCTCGACGTCGTGGATCGTGGCCGCCAGACGCTCCCCGAGCTCCCGCAGGAGGACCGGGTCGGTCTCGAAGCGGTACTTGTCGAGGTACCAGCGCGACGTCTTGCCGGAGCGGAGCGTGAACTCGCCCTCCAGCAGCGCGACGTCGAGCAGCCGGTGGCCGAGCTCGTCGACCACCGTCACCGGAGCACCTTCCCGGCGATCCCCACGAGCAGCTCGCCCTCCGCCGACCCTGCGCCCAGCTCGAGCTCGGAGCCGTCCTCCCACGCGACCGCCACGCGGCGCCCGTCCGGGCGACTGCCCCGACGGACGAGCCACAGGCCGAGGGCGCCGGCGGCGACGAGCAGGGGGAGCTTCACGCCTCGTCACCTCGGAGGCGGCGGAGGGCGGTGCGGAGGTCGAAGGCGACCAGCCCCGCCGTCGGCTCGGGCACGGTCGTGGCCACGATCGTCCGCTCGGGGTCGCGGACCGCGACCAGCGAGCCGCGCTCGAGGTCGACGTGCACACGCTCGACGGGCGTGCCCGGGCGGATCGAGGCGGCCGCAGAGAGCAGCTCCGCCCCGGCCGCTGCGAGCTCACGCGAGCGGTCGTCGCCAGCCGCGTGAGCCGCCTCCACCTTCCCGTCGGTGCCCGCGATCACCGCTTCGACCACCTGTGTCGAGAGCCCGACGAGCTCGGAGAGAGCGGCGGAGGCGTCCATGCCGGCGCCCGAAGCTAGCAAACTGCCGGTTCATGCGAGCCATCCGGGCCACCTTCGACCGCTTCTTCACCGAGCGCGGCACCCACCTCGCCGCGATGGTCGCCTACTTCGCGCTCGCGTCGTTCGTGCCGCTGATCTTCCTCGCGCTGTCCGTGCTCGGCTTCCTCGACCAGGCCGACTCGTCGAGCGCGCTCGTCTCGTATCTCGAGGACGTCTTCCCGGACCAGTCGGTCGACTCGATCGTCAAGGTCGTGGATGCCGTGCAGAAGAACGCGGCGACGCTCTCGGTGGTCGGCGGCATCGCGTTGCTCTGGAGCTCGCTCTCGCTCTTCTCTGCGCTCGAGTCGGCCTTCAACATCCTCTACGGCCGCCCGAACCGGCCCTTCCTGCGCGGGAAGGTGCTCGCGGTCGTCTACATGAGCGGCGCGCTCGTCGTCCTGTTCGCGGGCCTGACCGTCGGGACGTTGGGCTACGACCTCCTCCGCCGCTACGCGAGCGACGTCGTCTCGAACCGGTGGGTCGCGCTCGCGCTGACCATCCTCACGTCGGGCGCTGCGGTGTTCGCGTTCCTCCTCTCCGCCTACCACCGGCTCCCGAACGCCCGACTCACGCGGCGCGAGGTGCTGCCGGGGGCGATCCTCGGCGCCGTCGTGCTCGTCGCGACCCTCCAGTCCCTGCCGCTCTTCGTCTTCCTCTCGTCGGAGGTCGTCGCCCTGCAGGCACTCGGCACGACGTTCCTCCTCCTCGTCTGGCTCTACGTGATGGCCAACGTGATCGTGTTCGGCGCCGCGCTGAACTACGTCCTCGCCTACGGCGTCACCGGCCGGCAGGTGCAGCCCAAGCGGTCGGCCCCGCTCGCCCGGGTTCCTCCGGCCGCGTAGCCGCCGGGCGCGGCCCTCACGAGACGGCGAGCGCCAGCGCAGCAGCCGCCTTCGCGCGGTGCGAATGCGTGCGCTTCCAGTCGTCTCCCAGCTGGGCGACGGTGCGGGTCTCCCCCACCGGCACGAAGATCGGGTCGAACCCGAACCCTTCGCTCCCCGCTGCCTCGCGGGCGATCGTGCCCTCGAGCATCCCCTGCGCGACGACCTCGCGAGCGTCGGGGCCGACCGCCACGACCACGCAGACGTACCGCGCGCCGCGCTCCTCCTCGTCGGCGAGCGCCGTCGAGCATGCGCCCGACCGGGTCGCCGGCGGCCCAGCGGGCGGAGTGCACGCCCGGAGCGCCGCCGAGCGCGGTCGCCTCGATCCCCGAGTCCTCACCCGCCGACCCACGAGCCCGGCGGCGCGTGCAGACGACCCCAGCGCGCCTTGATCCGGGCGTTGTCCTCGAAGGTCGCGCCGTCCTCGGGCGGCGGGTCGTCACGGCCGACGAGCCCGATCTCCCAGCCGGGCAGGGCGCGCCGCAGCTCCTCGAGCTTGTGCGGGTTGCCCGAGGCGAGGACGAGCGTCCGGGGCCGGGTCACGAGGTCAGAGCAGCGACGGCGCCTCGCACGCGGCCCGCTGGGCGGCCTCGAGCTCGGCGATCCCGCCCGAGGCGAGGTCGAGGAGGCGGTCGAGGAGCTCGCGCGAGAAAGGCTCCCGCTCGGCCGTCGCCTGCACCTCGACGAGGCGGCCGTCCGCGGCCTGGACGACGTTCATGTCGGTCTCTGCGGCGGAGTCCTCGACGTAGTCGAGGTCGAGCACGGGCTCTCCGTCGACGACGCCGACCGAGACCGCGGCGACCGACGACGGCAGCGCCTTGGTCAGCGCGAACCGGTCGAGGGCGCGGAAGGCGGCGACGTAGGCGCCCGTGATCGCCGCGCACCGCGTCCCGCCGTCGGCCTGGAGCACGTCGCAGTCGAGCCAGAGCGTGCGCTCTCCGAGCGCCTGGAAGTCGCAGACGCTGCGAAGCGCGCGGCCGATCAGGCGCTGGATCTCGACCGTGCGGCCGTCGGGCCGGCCGCGTGAGACCGCACGCTGCGTCCGCTCCCCCGTCGAGGCGGGGAGCAGCGAGTACTCGGCCGTCATCCAGCCCTTGCCCTTCCCGCGCAGCCAGCGCGGCACCTCGTCCTCGACGGTCGCGGTGCAGAGCACGACCGTCCTCCCCTGCGCGTAGAGCACCGAGCCGTGCGGCTGCTCGAGGAAGTCCGGCTGGAGGTCGAGCTCCCGCAGCTCATCGGGCCTGCGCCCGTCGTGGCGTTTCATCTCATCCCTTCGCGGTCGCGATGCGCTGTCGCGGGCGAGATATATCTCGCTCCCGCTCCGCGTGCGCCGTCAAGCGGTACGCGTCAGGCCGCCGCGGGGGCGGCGGCGGCGAGCGTCACGTGCTCGACGTCGCGGATCGGCAGCTGGAGGAATCGCTTCCCCATCTCCCGGAAGGCGGCCGGGTCGCCGGTCGTCAGGAACCGGTACGAGCCCTCGCGGCCCTCGCCGTTCGCGATCCCCTTGCGCTCGAGCGTCTCCGCGACCTCGCGCGCCGTCTCCTCGGCCGAGAAGACGAGCGTGACGGAGCGACCGAAGACCCGCTGGAAGACCGGTCGCAGGATCGGATAGTGCGTGCAGCCGAGGATCACCGTGTCGACCCCGGCGTCCTTGAGCGGCGCGGCGACCTCGCGCACCGCCTCCGTCGTCTCCTCGCCGAACGGGTCCGGCCCCTCGATCAGGGTGACGAGGCGCGGGCACGGGACCGCGATCACCTCGACCCCGGCGTCGTGCGCGTGGACGAGCTCCTCGTAGCGCCCGCTCGCGACGGTCGCCTCCGTCGCGAGCAGCCCGACGCGGCGGTTGCGGGTCGTGAGGGCGGCCGCGTGCGCCTCGGGCTCGAGCACGCCCACGACGGGCACCTCCAGCGCCCGCTGGAGGTCGGGCAGCCCCGCGGCGGTCGCCGAGTTGCACGCGACGACGACGAGCTTCACGCCCTCGCGCTCGAGATGGCGACCGACCTCGAGCGCGAAGCGCCTCACCTCTGCGAGCGGGCGCGGCCCGTACGGCAGGCGCGCGTTGTCGCCGAGATAGACCGCGTCCTCGTGCGGGAGCGTGACGAGCAGCTCGTGGAGGACCGTGAGGCCGCCCACCCCGGAGTCGAAGACGCCGATCGGCCGCCCGTCCATCGCGCGGATGATACGGACGGCCCCAGAGCGCTCACAGGTGTGGGCTACCCTGGCCGCCGTGTCGGGGTTCTCGAGAGGGGCGCTGCTCGCCGTGCTCGCGGCCGTCGCGGCGCTCCTCGCCTCCGCGCCCGCAGGCGCGTTCTCGCGCCAGGACGTGACGATCCCCTCGGCCGACGGGACCCAGCTCGCCGCCACGCTCACCCTTCCGGACGGGCCCCGCCTCCCGGCGGCTGGCCGGCCGTCGTCTACATGCACGGCCTCGGCGGCAACCGCGCCGGGATGCTCGCGGTCGCGCAGTCCATGGGGATCATGGGCGAGCGCTACGCCGTGCTCGCGTACGACGCGCGGGGCCACGGCGACTCGGGCGGCCTCGTGGGGATCGACGGGCCGAAGGAGATCGCCGACGTGCGGGCCGTGTTCGGCTGGCTGCGCGACCGGCCCGAGGTCGCCGACGCGCGGATCGGCGGCTGGGGCGTCTCCTACGGCGGCGGGGCCGCCTGGAACTCGCTGGCCGCCGGCGTGCCGTGGGCCGCGCTCGAGATCTCGATCTCGCTGGACCGACCTTCTCCAGGCGCTCGCGCCGCAGGGGCTCGCGAAGACCGGGGTGATCACCGGGTTCCTCGCCGGGCTCGACCCGAAGCGCGTCGACCCCGAGGTCTTCGCGATCCGGGACGCGGCGTTCCGGGGAGACCTCTCGGGCGTGCGGCCTTTCGCGGCCGCCCGCTCCTCGATCTCCGCGCTGAAAGGCGTGAGGACCCCGGTCTTCCTGATGCAGGGCCGCCGCGACTTCGCCTTCGGCCTCGACCAGGCGAAGCGCGCGTACGCGGCCCTCGCCGGCCCGAAGAAGCTCTGGATCGGCCTCCACGGCCATGCCCCCTCCTCGGCGGCGGCCGCGGACACCCCGGCGATGCTCACCGAGGGGACGCGCTGGTTCGACCGCTTCCTGCGCGGCGACACCGCCGCGCAGCTCTCCCGCCCCGTCGCGATCGCGCCGGAGCGCTGGCGCGGCCAGCCGCGGCGCTTCGCCGGGCTCCCGAAGGTGGTCGTCCGCAGGCCGGTGGCGTTCGGCCACTTCACGATCCCCGCCGGGCGCAGCATCGCCCAGTCCGGCCGCTATCGCTTCCCCCTGCCTCCCAGGCCGCGCGCGATGGAGGTCTTCGGCTCGCCCACCGTCGAGGTGACGGCGACGACCTCGGGCGGGTGGTCGCGCATCGTGGCCGTGCTCAGCGCGCGCACGCCCGCCGGCAAGGAGATCGTCGTCGCGGGCGGCGGCGTCCCGGCGCGGTCGGGCACGCGGACGTACCGGATCGCGCTCTCCGACCAGGCGACGTTCCTGCCCAGGGGCTCGCGCCTGACGCTGACGATCGGCTCCTCGTCGCTCGCGCAGAGCGCCGGCCAACCTCCTCTATCTCGACCTGCCGTTCCCGTCGACCGCCAGGCTCCGCGTCACCGCGGGCAAGCTGCGGATCCCCGAGCTGTCGACCCCGATCTCCGGATGAGACGGCTGCTCGCGCTGGCTCTCGCCGCGCTCGTCACGACCGGTGTCGCCGCCGCGGGGGCGCTCGAGGAGCCGGGCGTGTCGGGGACGACGGTCCTGCTCGGCGGCACCGTCCCGCTCTCCGGGGAGGCGGCGGCGTTCGGCACCGTCGGCCCCGGGCGCGAAGGCGTACTTCGACTACGTCAACTCGAAGGGCGGCGTCAACGGCAGGAAGATCGAGTACCGCTACTACGACGACGCCTACAACCCGGCCCAGACCGTCCAGCTGACGCGGCGCCTCGTCGAGCAGGACAGGGTCTTCGCGATCTTCAACGCGGTGGGCACCGCGAACAACCTCGCGATCCGCGACTACCTGAACGCCCAGAAGGTCCCGCAGCTCTTCGCCGGCGACGGCTCGCAGGCCCTCGGCGGCGCGTCTGCGCGGTACCCGTGGACGGTCGGCTTCCTGCCGAGCTACCGGGGCGAGGGCGCGGTGCTGGGGCGCGACATCGCCGCCAGCCGGCCGCGGGCGAAGGTCGCGGTGCTGCTCGAGAACACGGAGCTCGGCAAGGACATGACGCGTGGCCTCTCGCGCGCGCTCGCCGGCCGGGGGCCGAAGGTCGTCGCCTCCGAGCCCTACGAGCTGACGTCCACCGACGTCGTCGCCCAGGTCGCACGCCTGAAGGCGTCCGGGGCCGACACGCTGATGCTCTTCGCCACGCCGAAGTTCATGATCCAGGCGATCGTCGCCGCGCAGAAGCTCGCCTGGAAGCCGCAGCTCTACCTCGCGTCCGTGTCGATCGAGCCGACGATCATGGCGATCGCGCGAGCCAATGCGCCCGGGCTGACCCGGGGCGCGCGAGCGATCGCGTTCGTGAAGAACCCGAGCGATCCCGTGTGGCGCAAGGATCCCACGGTCGCCCTGTATCGCTCGATCCTGAAGCGGTTCGCGCCGGGCGCGAAGGCGACCGACGTCTACCACTGGTACGGGATGACGGTCGCCTGGACGATGGTCGACACGCTGCGTCGCGCGGGGAAGAGCCTCACGCGGGCGGGCGCTGCTGCGTGCGGCCAGGAGCCTGAACACGACCGCCAACCCGTTCCTGCTGCCGGGGACCCGCCTGCGCACGTCGGCGGCGGACGCGTTCTCGGTCGACACGGTGTACCTGTACCGCTACGACAACAGGCAGTGGGTTCGCACCGCCGGGCCCTTCGCCGCGCGGTGAGCCGGGCCGCGCCAACTCGCTGCACCCCGGCACGTCTCACCCACGAGCACTCGACGAAGAGGAGAGAAGACACGATGAGAAAGCGGACACGCACGGCCGTCGTCGCGCTCGCGGCGCTCGCCGCGCTCGCGGTCACGGCCGTCGCCATGGCGGCATACACGACGCCGAAGCTGTCGGTGTCGTACGCGGCCGGGAACGTCACGAGGATCGTCGCGTCGCCGGCCGTCGGAGACGACGCGACCGCGCGTGCGGCGATCGTGATCCCGAACGGAACGGCCGTCACGACCACTGCGGCACCCGGGACGAAGGTCGGCGTCGCCAGGGCGCAGGTCAGCGCGCTCCAGCTCGGAGGCGCCCTGCTCCCGCTCGCCGGCGACATCGTCGTCGCCCCTCCGGGCGCCGTCACACCGGTCGCGCAGGCGCAGTGCACCCTGGGCGCCACGCCGCAGGTGACGTTGCTGCTCGTGCTGCAGGCGGCCGGGCAGACGATCAACCTCGCCGGCGTACGTCCTCCCGACGAGCGGCGCCCAGACGGCACTCGGCTCGGCGCAGCTCGTGTTCTGCCTCCCGCCGCCCGATCTCCCCGCTCCGATCGGCGCCACCTTCGGCTCGAAGTTCCTCAGCGCCGACCTCACCCTGACCGGGGTCTTCGGGCCGGTCGTGCAGGGTGCGTGGGTGGCCCTCTGGACGCCGTGGAACCCCGGCGTCGGGACGGTCAACACCGCCGCCACCGTCGCCTCGCCGGCCGCGATCGCGCCCGGCGGGATCACCCTCTCGGGCCGGAAGGTCAGAGGCGTCAAGCGGCTCACCGGGCGCGTGACGCAGGGCGGCGCCGGCGTCGCCACGCGCGTGTCGATCCTGGCCGGGGCGCGGCGCATCGCCACCGTGTCCGCGCAGGGCGAACGGATCGTTCACCTACGCGGTGCCGAGGAGGTCCAAGGCGACGACGTTCCGCGCGCGCGCGGTCGTCGCGGGCCGGAACGCTGCTGCCGTGTGCGGTCAGTTCTCCGCGCTGGGCGTCCCGTGCGTCAACGCGACCGTGAGCGGCTTCACCGCCACGTCCGGGACCGTCCGGATCCGCTAGCGCGCACCACCGAGACCGGAACGGGCGCCCTCCGGGGCGCCCGTTCCACTAGAACAGGCTCATGGCCGCGACCGTGCGGATCGGGACGTGCTCGTGGGCCGACGAGGGTCTCCTCAAGGCCTGGTACCCACGCGGCGTCTCGACGGCCGAGAAGCGACTGCGCTACTACGCGGAGCGGTTCGACGTCGTCGAGGTCGACTCCCCGTACTACGCGCTCCCGGACCCGGCGGTCACCGAGCGCTGGGCGCGGCGGACTCCCGACGGCTTCACGTTCCACGTCAAGGCCTCGGCCGCGATGACCTGGCACGAGGCCGAGCCGAGCGACGAGGACTTCCGGCTGTTCCGCGCCGCGCTGGAGCCGCTCGAGCTGTCCGGCAAGCTCCGCGGGGTGCTCCTCCAGTACCACCCGCGGTTCAAGAAGTCGGACGAGGCGAAGGCCGAGCTCGCCCGCGCGCGCGGGCGGCTGGAGCCGCTCGTGCCGCTCGTCGAGTTCCGCCACCGCTCGTGGACCGAGGAGGACGAGCGGGCGGACACGCTGGCGTTCCTCGAGGCGAACGGCCTCGCGTTCGTCTCGCTCGACAGCCCGCGCACCCGGGCGTCGAACGTCTCGCCGACGATCGCCGCCTCCACGCACCGCGTTTCCTACGTGCGGTTCCACGGCCGGAACGCGCAGACCTGGAACATCCGCGGCGGGATCGCCGCCGATCGGTTCGACTGGCTGTACTCGCCCGAGGAGCTGGCCGAGTGGGTCGAGCCGCTCGCGCGCCTCGCGGACGAGTCGGACGAGGTCTACGCGATGTTCAACAACAACCGCGACGACTTCGCGCCGCGCAGCGCGCAGATCCTTCGCGGCCTGCTCGACGAGGCGGGCGTGCCGGCGTCCGGCGCCGTCGAGCCGCCGCCCACCGAGCTGACGCTGTTCTGACGGCGAGAGCGGCGGCGGTGTCGGGAACGGACACGGCCGGAACGGCCCTCTTGACAGAAATCGGTGTCTGACACCTTTTCGACATCTGTCATGGACGCCGTCGAGGATCTCCCTGGAATCGCCGGGCTTTCTCGTGGTCCTGTCGCTCTGCGCGGTGCGAACGGTGTCAGACACCCGGGCTTCCGCACGGGCACAGGCGAGGCGGCCGATACTGTCGCGCGATGCGCGTCCTCTCCGTCGTCCACCACCCCGCCGCCACGGGCGGCGGCGGGCTGTTCGAGCGCGCGGTCGTCGAGCGAGGCGACCACCTCGACCGCTGGGTCGTCGCCGAAGGCGACGCGGCGCCCGACGACCCGGGGCGCTGGGACGCGATCATGGTCTTCGGCGGGGCGATGCACCCTGACCAGGACGCCGAGCACCCGTGGCTCGCGGATGAGGTGGCGTTCATCGAGCGGGCTCTGGAGACGGGCGTGCCGACGATCGGCGTCTGCCTCGGCGCGCAGCTCGTGGCTCGCGCGAGAGGAGCGTGGGTCGGCCCGGCCGCCCAGGCCGAAGTCGGCTGGTTCCCGGTCGACCTGAACGACGACGGGGCCGCCGACCCGGTGCTCGGGGCCCTCCCTCGCCGGGTCGAGGCGTTCGAGTGGCACTACTACACCTTCGACCTCCCTGCCGGAGCCGTGGAGCTCGCCGCGAGCGCCGCCGCCCGACAGGCGTATCCGCCTCGGCGACCGGGCGTGGGGCATCCAGTTCCACGCCGAGGTCGACCGGCAGATGCTCGACAGCTGGTTCGTCGAGGGTGCGTCGGAGCTGCCGAAGCCGCTCGAGGAGATCGTGGCGGAGACCGACCGCTACCTCGCCGCCTGGAACGAGCAGGGCCGCGCGCTCTGCCTCGCGTTCCTCGACGAGGCGACGCGCGTCACATCGTCCTAGACGCGTCCTACGGCGGGCCGGTCTCGGCGGGCAGCGCGGGGTCGCGCGACCACTCGTGCCACGAGCCCTCGTAGTTCCGAGCCGCGTAGCCCGCCGCGGCGAGCACGTGGACTGCCATCGCCGAGCGGCTCCCCGAGTGGCAGTAGGCGATCACCTCGGCGCCCTCCGGCGCGCCCACGAGCGAGCGAACCCCCTCGGCTCCTCCGGCCTCGAGCAGGTCGGCGAGGTCGAGGTTCCTCGCGCCGGGGATGCGCCCGGGCCGCGGGTCGCACGGGGCCACGAGAGTGCCGCTGAACTCGTCGGGGTGCCTCACGTCGAGCAGGACGAGCCCCGGCTCGCCGAGCCGCCCGGCCAGCTCGCCGGTGCGCGACGACGCTCATGCGGCGAGCGACGCGACGGTCTCGACCTCGGCTGCGACCGAGGGCCGCTCGCAGCACGTCTCGAGCCAGCGGACGACCGCCGGGTACCCCTCGAGCGAGACGCCCATCAGATCGCGCAGTCGCAGCAGCCACGGCACGTACGCGACGTCCGCGAGGCCGAACGCCCGCCCGGTGAGGAACGGCGCCACCCCGAGCAGGCCATCGAGCCTCGCCAGCGCCGCCGCGAGACGCTCCTCGGCGCCGGACTCCTCCCGGCGGAGCGCGTAGTACGGCTTGCCGAGATCGTCGAAGCGGAAGACGACGAGCCGGGCGGCGGCGCGCTCGCCGGGGTCGGCGGGCAGGAGCGGCGGCTCCGGGAAGCGCTCCTCGAGGTACTCGTCGATGACGGCGGACTCCGGGAGCACCCAGCCGTCCTCCTCGAGCACGGGGACGCGCCCCTTGGGCGGGTTGTGCTCGAGCAGCCACGCCGGCCGGCGCGTGAGGTCGACGGTCACCGTCTCGTACGGCACCGACTTCTCCGCGAGCACGATCCTCGTGCGGGCGCAGTACGGGCAGCGCGGGGCGTCGTAGAGCGTCAGCACGATGCTGAGGCTACCCCTAGTAGGTCGAGTAGCCGTGCAGTGCCCCTTCGAGCCCGAGCGCCTCGGCGAGAGCGGCGAGCATCTCCTTCGCCGGCGGCAGGTCGGCGGGCGACGCGGCGGTGCGGGCGATGTCCTTCACCCGCTGCGGGTCCGCGCCGGTCAGGCGCGCCAGGACCGTGGGGTTCGCGGCCAGCCCGATCACGTCGCCGGGCGGGAGCGGGCCGTAGAACTCCGGGACGGAGAGGTACTCGTCCACGATGCCCCCTCGGTCGAGGGCGACCATCCGCACGACCTGGTCGACCTCCAGCGAGAGCGACACCACGATCGCCCCCATGCGGGACGAGATCTCGCGCGCGAGGCGGGCGCGCGCGGTCGGATCCTGATCTGCGATCTCGTCGTAGACGGTGACCCAGCCGTTGCGCGGATCCGTGATCCGGAACCCGCGCGAGCCGATCCGCGGCGCGAAGTCGCGCACGGCACGTTCGACGTCCACGACGGCGTCCGTCTGGACGTGGATCGAGGCGAACGACTCCGCGTGCCTCCCCGGCTCGAGGCGCTCGCGGAGCCCCTCCACGGGGGCGACGAGGACGACGAGATCCTCGCTGAAGCCCCAGCGGTGGTAGACGGTTCGGGCACCGGCGTTGGACGACCCGACCTCGAGGTCGAGGTGCTCGACACCCTGGGCGGCGAGCGCGTCCGCGACGGCGTGGACGAGCGCCGCCGCCACGCCGCTCCGCCGCGCCGGAGGCTCGACGTAGAGGTCTGTCAGCCGGGCGAGTCGGGAGCCCGTACGCCGGGCCAGCGCGAACCCGACCGGGTCGCCCTGCTCGTCCTCCGCGAGGAACGCGAGGCCCGAGCCCACGATCTCGCGGATCTCCTCCAGCTCGCTGCCCCGGGTCGTGGTCGACGTGCGGCGGAGGCGGCACCTCGCGCTCGAACGCGCGCCACAGCTCCTCCAGGGTCGCGGCGTCGGCGGGCGTGGCGGCGCGGACGCTCACCGCGCGGATGCTACCCCGGCCTACCGCAGACGCCTCACTGGATCTATGCTTTGTGGAGCCCGGCGGCGGTCATCCCCCTCGGCCGTCGCCGGCACCTCCTCTTCGGGTCGCGGCGCGGGCGCTCAGGCGTCGGCGTGACGACGGTGCCTCCAGCGCGCCGAGCACGTCGCGGAGGTCGTCGAACGGCTCGTAGTCGACGCCCTGCTCGTCGAGCCAGCGGGCGAGCCCCGCGCGCGCGAACCGCCGCTCGGCTGCGAGCGAGACGCAGCGGTCGGAGATGCCGTCGCCCGCATACGCGAACGGCCCGAGTCCCGCGACGGCCGCCCGCTTGCAACGCTCCCCGCAGACCTCGCACAGGGGCCCGTCCGGGAACGCCGTCCGCCAGCCGTCCGGGTGAGGCGTGACGTGGTTCGCCGCGACACGGGCCGCGATGCCCTCCCGCTCGAGGATCGGCTCGATCAGCTCGTGGAAGCCGGCAGACACGATCAGCGGGTCGTGGGCCTCGACGAGCTCGGCGAAGCCGCGACGGACGCGCACGTGCTCGAGGAGCCAGCCGCACGACGACCTCGAGCGGCGCCCGGATCGTCGCCATCTCGGCGGCGATCACCTCGTCGAGCGTCAGCCGCCTGCCCAGCTCGTCCTCGAGCGCGTGGAACACGCGCGAGGTCACCGAACCGCTCGATCGCCATGTGCAGCGTGTCGACTTCGGTGGCCGTCCCGTCCCAGTCGAGGACCAATGCCTGCTTCGCCAGGCGGGATTCGGCAGGAGCCGAATCCCGCGGCTCGATCCCCGCCTGCGGCGGGGCAGATCCCTGAAGGCGTCCGCTGTCGCGGCCGCAACTGCCTCGCTGTTGCAGACGCACACGATCGTCCGGCATCAGTCGGCGGGCAGCGACCAGCCGCCGTCGATCACGAGCGTCTGCCCGCGGATCATCTCGGCGTCGGGGGAGCACAGGAAGGAGACGACTCCCGCGACGTCGTCCGGCGTGACAAGCCGGCCGGCCGGGTTGCGCGCACCGGAGGCGAGCATCTCCTCCCGGTTCGGGAAGTGCTCGAGCGCTCCCGTCTCCACGACGCCCGCGGAGACCGCATTGACGCGGATCCCTCGCGGGGCGAGCTCGACGGCGAGGTACCGGACGAGCGCCTCCAGCGCCGCCTTCGAGACGCCGACGAGCGTGTAGTTCGGGAGCACGCGCACCGAGCCGAGGCTCGAGAGGGCGACGACCGAGGCGCCCTGGGGCATCGCCGGCGCGGCGACGCGGACGAGCCCGAGCAGGGCGCGCGCGTTCGCGTTGAGCGTCCAGTCCCAGTGCTTGTCCTCGGTCTCGAGGGCGGGCCGGATCACCCCCGTCGCGGCGTTGTGGACGAGGACGTCGAGCGGGCCGAGCGCCTCGACCTGCTCGGCGACACGGGACGACGTGACGTTGCCCCGGACGAGAACGGGCTCCGCGCCGAGCGCGCGGATCTCCTCGGCGGTCTCCTCGGCGGCGCTGTCCGAGCGGAAGTAGCCGATCGCCACCGTCGAGGCCCCGTCGCGCGCGAGGCGAAGCGCGATCGCCCTGCCGATGCCGCGCGATCCTCCGGTGACGAAGACGCGACGGCCGGCGGCGCTCACCGGCGCGGGAGCGGGGCCTGCGCCGGCGCGGACGAGGGGATCGTCTCCCAGCCGATGCGCTCCCGGGACTCGGGCTCGGAGTTCTCCGCCTTGGTGGACGCATGCCCGAGCCGGTCGAGCAGCTCGATCTTCTCCTCCGCGTAGCGGCGCACGGGATCGTCCTCGGGCAGGCCCGCGATCGCCTCGCGCACGCGGGCCCGGATCTGGTAGGCGAAGTGCGGGGTGGCGGGCCCCACCAGCGCGTCGATGTCCTCGATGGTCGGCGCCGTCATCGGGCGCGAAGCCTAACGGCGCCCCGCCTGTAGCGTCGGCCCGATGCGCCGCCTGTCGACCGTCGAGCTGATGCTCCTCACGACGATCGGGCTCTGGTCGCTCAACCTCACCGTCAGCCGGTACATCCTCACGCACGGCTTCCAGCCGCTCGCGTACGCGGCCAGCCGCTACGGCCTGGCCGTCGTCGTCATCGTCGCGCTGGCACTGACGCTGGAGCGATCGGTCCGGATCGAGCGGCGCGACCTGGGGCTGGTGGCCGCCGCAGCCGCGCTCGTCTACGTGAACCAGATCGGGTTCGTCTACGCGCTCGAGAAGTCGTCGGCCTCGGTGCTCGGGCTGATCCTCGGGGCGACCCCGATCTTCGCCGCGCTCGCCGGGCTCATGCTCCGCACCGAGTCGCTGCCTCCGCGCTTCTGGGCGGGCGCTCTGCTCTCCTTCGTCGGCGTCGCGCTCGTCGCCCTCGGCTCCGGCGGCACGCTCTCCGGCGACCTCGGCGGCGTGCTCCTCGGCGTGCTCACCGCCGCGACGTGGGCCGGCTACTCGATGCTCGTGGTCCCGCTGATGCGCCGCTACTCGGCGACCAGGATCAGCGGCACCGTGCTCGCCGTCGCATGGGTGCCGATCGCCCTCACCGCCGCGCCGCAGCTCTCCGACCAGGACTGGGGCCTCGGCTGGGAGGTCTGGGTGCTCTTCCTGTTCGCGACCTCGGCCCGCTCGTGCTGACGAACGAGCTCTGGTTCAGGTCGCTCGACCGAATCGGCCCGGCCCGCGCCACGCTGGCGGCGAACCTCCAGCCCTTCCTGGCATCCGCGATCGCGGTCGTCCTGCTCTCGGAGTCGCTCGGGCCGCTCGAGCTGGCCGGGGGCGTCCTCATCGCGGCGGGCATCTTCGCCGCCCGTCGGCGAGGCGTCTCGGCGCCGCCCTCCGAGTAGCGTTCCCGCTCGTGTCGCCGCTCCGCCGCACCGCGCTCGCGTCGGTCGTCGCCGCCGTCGCGCTGATCGCGATCAAGCTGGTGACCGGGCTGGCCGCCGGCAGCCTGGGCCTCGTCGCCGAGGCCGCTCACTCGGGGACCGATCTCGTCGCCGCGCTGCTCACGTTCTTCGCCGTCGGCTGGGCGACCAAGCCCGCCGACGAGGCACATCTCTACGGCCACGGCAAGGCCGAGCACCTGGCCGCGCTCGCGGAGGCGGCGTTCCTCGTGCTCGTCTCGCTCGTGGTCGGCGCGCTCGCCGTCGCCCGTCTCGCGGGATGGCTGGAGCTCGACGTCGAGCCGGCCTGGTGGGCCTTCGCCGCGGCCGCCGTCGTGATCGGCATCGACCTCTCCCGGGCGGTCGTCTCGTACCGGACGGCCCGGCGCTACGGGAGCGCGGCGCTCCTGTCGAACGCCGTCCACTTCGGCACCGACCTGCTCGGCACGCTCGCGGTCGTCGGCGGGCTCGTGGCCGCACGCGCCGGTTTCCCCGAGGGCGACTCCATCGCCGCGCTGTTCGTCGCCTGCTCGTCGTCCTCGCCGCGGCCCGGCTCATCCGACGGAACGTCGACGTGCTCATGGACCGCGCTCCCGCCGACGCCCTCGACGCGGCGCGCGGCGCCATCGACCGGCTCGAGCCGCCCGTCGTGGTGCGCAGGCTGCGGCTGAGGCAGGCGGGCGGCCGCACGTTCGCGGACGTCGTGATCGGCGTCTCGCCCGGCGCGGCCGTGGGCCAGGGTCACGCGGCCGCCGATCGGGTCGAGGTGGCCGTGCACGAGGCGCTCCCCGAGAGCGACGTCGTCGTCCACGTCGAGCCCGCGGGACGGGAGGCGGAGCTCCGCGAGCGGGTGCGCGCCGCCGCCATGACGGTCCCGCACGTGAGGGAGCTCCACGACCTGGCCCTGATCGACACCGGGGAGAGCCTCGAGGCGTCGCTGCACCTGAAGCTTCCGGGCGACCTCGACCTGGCCGCGGCCCACGCCATGGCCGAGGAGGTGGAGGAGGCGATCCGCCGGGACGTGCCGGAGGTGGGCACCGTGCAGACGCACCTCGAGCCGCTCGCCGAGCGCGCCCCGGGCCGCGTGCGGACACACGACCTCGCGCGCCTCGAGCGCACGATCGCCGGGATCGGCGGGCAGCCGCCCCGCTCCCTGCGCACGCTGGAGACGGACGACGGCCTGGTCGTCCTGGTCACCCTCGCCCTCGACGGCTCGACGAGCGTCGCGGACGCCCACACGCAGGCGAGCGCCCTCTCTCGACGGATCCGCGAGGCGCTCCCGGACGTCGCCGACGTCGTCGTCCACACAGAGCCGTGACCGCGTACGCAGCGGCCTGCATTCGCGGCCAGATCCCTTACCCCGCAGCGGCCGGGACGATCCGCCCGAGCAGGTCCTCTGGCGACGTAGCCGGCGACCTTCGGGTTCTCCTGCAGCCGGCGCAGCGAGTACTCGTACCACCGCCGGCCGTACGGGACGTAGATCCGCAGCGGGTGACCGGCCGCGACGAGCTCGCGGGCGCGGTCGACGCGGACGCCGAGGAGCATCTGCAGCTCGTAGGCGGTCTCGTCGAGCCCCTCGACGCGCTCGAGGGCCCGCTCCAGCAGCCATTCGTCGTGCGTCGCGACCGCGACCCGGCACCCGGCCGCGAGCAGCGCGTCCAGGCACGCGACGAAGCTCTTGCGGATCACCTCGAACTCCTGGAACGCGATCGAGGACGGCTCGAGGTAGATGCCCTTGCACAGCCGCACGCTCGGCCTGAGCGGCGCGAGAGCCGCGATGTCGTCCAGCGTGCGCCGCAAGCGCGGCCTGGAAGACGATCCCCACGCCCTCGTGGCCCTCCGCGCGGAGCGACCGGTAGAGCTCGAGCGTGTCGTCCGTGGTGCTCGAGTCCTCCATGTCGATGCGGACGAAGATGCCCCGCGCCTCGGCGTCGCGCAGGACACGCTCGGTGAGCGACCGGCACAGCGCCGAGTCCACCTTCAGCCCGAGCGCGGTCAGCTTGACCGAGACGTTCGCCGTCGAGCCCGTCCTCCTCGATCGCCGCGAGCGCGTCGTGGTAGGCGCCGGCGATCGCCTCGGCCTCCTCGGGACTGCGTGACCTCCTCGCCGAGCACGTCGACCGTCGCCAGCATGCCCTCGGCGTTCAGCTCGGCGACGACCCGGCGCGCGTCGTCGAGCGTCGGCCCCGGCGATGTAGGGCGCGGCGACCCTGCGCACGACGGCCCGCGGCACCGCGGGTAGCACACGGACGACGGCGCGGTCGAAGAGCTTCACGGGGCCAGGATCGTAGTCACACGGGCACGCCGCATCCGCACCGAGGATCCCAGGCCCGCGCCTGGCGCGTCCGGCCGGTGGCGTCAGGCCCGGGCGGAGGGCGGCTCCGCCGCCCGAGAGCCGGCGCCGTCCGGTGGCTCGGGCCGGGCGCCTGGCGCCTCCGGGGCGTCGCTGAGCGTGCCGGGCCGGAGGGGATAGTGCGACAGCACAGACCCGAAAGGCACGGTGCGCTCAGCGACGTCAGGCGCCCGGCGGAGGGCGGCTCCGCCGCCCGAGAGCCGGCGCCGTCCGGTGGCGCCAGAGCTACTCGCGCATGAAGCCCTGGCGTGCCGCGGAGACCAGGGCCACGGCCTCCGGGAACAGGACTCGCATCGCGTCGCGGAGCTGGAGCGCCTGCTGGTCGACCGGGCCCGACGGCGCGATCTGCGCGAGCGCCGCCTGGGTCAGGTCGACGGCGGTGGAGAGCGTCAGTGTCGCGAACTGCTCCCGCTGCGCCTCCTTGACGCCCTCGGCCTGCTGCTCGGCGAACTCGCGGAGCCCTCGCATGATCTCCTCCGGGTCGCCGCCGAACGGGAAGAAGCCACCGCCTTCCATGCCTCCCAGGTTAGACAAGCTCGCCCCGGTACGCGGCCTGGACGTCCGCCCAGAGCGCGTCCGCGACGGCCGCGGCGCTCCGCATCGCCGCCGAGAACGGCGACGGCGCCGCAGGGTCGAGCGCGAGCTCGAGCCGTCGGGCGGCCTGCCCGATCGCGTCGAGCCGCTCCGGGGAGGCGACGTGAGGCGGAGCACCGACCACGTGCTGCAGGTCGCGGGCCGCGTCCTCGGCCTCGCCGATCCCCTCGGGCGCCTCCGCGATCCTGAGCGCGACGAGCTGGGCGCGAAGGTCGTCGAGGTCGCCGGGGAAGGCCGCCTCCTCGGCGACCTCGCAGAGCGCCGCGATCGAGACGGCGTCCCGGACGTCCCGCCGCGCCGCGACCGGCCGGGCGTCGTCGTCGAGCGCGAGCCAGGTGCGGTCGCCCGCGGGCGACTCGAAGGCGCACACGTAGACGCGAAACCCGGCGGCCGGCTCCGCCGCGAGGACGGCGCTCACCGCGCTCCCGTCGCCGTGCGCCCGCGGCCGCGACCGCGATCCGCTCGAGGTCCTCCGGCAGGCCCACCGTGCCAGGATAGAACCGGATGATCTCCGAGCGACGCCGCCACGCCCGGGCACTGTTCGCGCCGCTCGGCCCGACCTACGACCGCGTCGGGGCCGCGCTCTCGTTCGGGCAGGACCCGCGCTGGCGGCGGTTCCTCGTCTCGCGGCTACCGCAGGACGGCGGCGAGGTCCTGGACGTCGCGACGGGCACCGGTCTCGTCGCGAAGGCACTCGCTCGAGCGGGGATTCCGGGTCACCGGCGTCGACCAGAGCCCCGAGATGCTGGCTCTCGCGCGTCAGCGCTTCGGCGACCGGGTCGAGCTCGTCGAAGCATCCGCCGACGAGCTTCCGTTCGCCGACCGGTCGTTCGACCACCTGACGTTCACGTATCTCCTCCGCTACGTCGACGACCCGGCCGCCACCCTCCGGGAGCTCGCCCGGGTCGTTCGGCCCGGCGGAACCGTCGCGATGCTCGAGTTCGGGCTGCCGCGCGGTGTCTGGCGGCCGCCGTGGGACCTGTGGGTCGGGGTCGGGCTTCCGCTCGCGGGCAGGCTCCTCTCCCCGGGCTGGCACGAGGTCGGCCGGTTCCTCGGCCCCTCGATCCGGCGGTTCCACGCCGCGCTCCCGGAGCCGCAGCTGGTCGCTCTCTGGCGCGCGGCGGGGATCGAGGACGTGCGGCGTGCGCCGCCCGAGCCTCGGCGGCGGGCTCGTCGTCTGGGGGCGGCGGGATGCGCGCTAGCGACAGGTCGATCCCGGCGTCGCGCCCGGCGTTCTACGCGCTGCGGCCGGGCGGCTGGCGCGACTACGTCACGCTGCTGCACCTGCCGTACACCGCCTGGCACCTCTCCTACGTCGTCGTCGGCGGGTGCCTGGCGGCCGAGGTCGACTGGTGGACGCTCGGCCTGACGGTGCTCGCGTTCGCCCTGGCGATGGGGGTCGGCGCGCATGCTCTCGACGAGCTCGACGGACGGCCCCTCCGCACGGAGATCCCCTCGCCGGCCCTCGTCGCGCTCGCCGTCGGCTCCGTCGCGGCCGCGTCGGCGATCGGCGTCGCCGTGGCGCTCGAGCGCACCCTCTGGATCCTCCCGCTCGTCGCGGTGGGCGTCGTGCTCGTGCCGCGTCTACAACCTCGAGCTCCTCGGCGGGAGGGCGCACACCGACCTCGGCTTCGCGCTCTCGTGGGGGGCGTTCCCGGTCCTCACGGCGTTCGTGGCGCAGACGGGGACGTTTCGCGTCGAGGCGCTCCTCGCGGCGGCGTGGGCGACGGCTCTCTCGCTGGCGCAGCGACGGCTCTCCCGGGCGGCCCGCCGACTGCGCCGCGACACGGCGAGGGTCGAAGGCCACCTCGTCGGCGCGGACGGTGAGCGTGAGACGTTGACGGGCGAGAAGCTGGTGGAGCCGTACGAGGCGGCGCTCCGCCTCCTCACGGTCGTCGTCGATCCTCGTCGCCGCGACGCTCGTCGCGGTGCGGATCCGCTAGCCGCGCTCTACCCTGGTGGCGTGGCCGTCTGGATCCTCGCCGCCCTCCTGGTCGCAGCGGCCCTGCTCGTCGCCGCGCTGTGGGTCGCGCTCCGCAAGGCGCGCGCCTCGGCGGTCGCCACCTCGGAGCTCGTCGCAGAGGCCCGACAGGCCGTGCGCGAGGCGGTCGCGGCGGAGACCGCCGCTCATGCGGAGGAGGTCAGGCGCGTGATCGCGCGCGAGCGCGCAGAGACCGCCTCCGTCCTCGCCGCGGAGGAGCGCCGGCTCGGCGAGGAGCGCCGGGCGGCGTTCGCCGAGCGGGAACGGCACACGGGCGAGGCGCTCTCCGAGGAGCTCGCCCGCACCGAGCGCCGGCTCGAGGACCGCCTCCGCGCCTTCTCGGAGGACCTCGATCGGGCGCAGCGCCACCTCGAAGCCCAGCTGACGAACCTCGGGCAGCGATACCGCTCCGCGATCGCCGAGGTGGAGGCCAGGCTCGAGGCCGAGTCCGCCGAGCTCGGGTCGACGGCGGACGAGCAGCGCAAGACCGTCGTCCGCCTGCGGGAGGAGCTCGAGCGTGTTGCCGGACAGGCGGTCACCGAGGCGCTCGACGAGCTCGAGGCACACACGCTCGAGCGACGCCGCTCGATCGACGAGATCACCGAGCGCCTGCGCGCGCGGGAGGCCGCCGTCGCGGAGTCGATCGAGCGGGCCGAGACCGACGTCCGCGCTCGGCTCGACGTCGTGCTCGTGGAATGGGAGCGCCGCCAGACGGAGCGGCTCGAGCGGGTCACCGAGCGCGAGGCCGAGCGGCACGCGCAGATCGCCATGCTCGCCCTCGACGAGCGCCTCCGCGAGGCCCGCGAGGAGGCCGCGACACGGCTCAAGCGCGAGCTCGACCGGGCGGTCGAGCTGCTCGTGCGCGACGAGGTCGCCCAGCGCCTCGACGCCCGCTGACCACGGTCGCCCGAGCACGTCGCGCCAACTTTCCGGGTGCAGGGATCGTCAAAGGCAGCACGAAACACCGTGCACCATGGCCGAGATGACCGAGACACCCGTGTGGCGCGAGGACGAGCAGTCCAAGGTCGAGAGCTGGCGTCTGCACGTGCTGATCATGGCCGGGTTCCCGCTTGCCGCTCGCCGAGCGGCTCGCGGCGAGCGAGGCGGATCTCCACACGTGCGTCCAGCTCGTCGACGAGGGCTGCAACCCCGTGACCGCCGCCGAGATCCTGTTGTAGCCCGCAAGACGGAAATCCGCCGAGCGGATTGCCGTCGCGGGATCCCCGCCTTCGGCGGGGCACGTCCCTGAAGGCGTCCGCTTCGCGGCCGCAACTGCCCCGTCGTGTCATCGCGCACCGTGGTGAGGGACAGAACCCGAGTGCCAAGCGGGGCGGACGCCGGATTTGCGCTCTGCGGAGTCTTGATGAGGCACTACCCTCCGCTCCATGGAGCGGACGGCGGGCGAGCGGAAGGTGTACGGCGTCGCCGCGTTCAACCGGCGGCTCGCGACGTACCTCGCACGCGTCCGCGACGTGTGGGTGGAGGGCGAGGTCAGCGAGTTGCGGCGCAACCCGGCGTGGGCGAATGTCTTCCTCACGCTCAAGGACGCAGAGACGGGAGCCTGCCTGCCGGCGACGATGCCGCGCCGGCGATTCGACCTGCTCGAGCCCCTGCCGTGCGAGGGAGAGCGCGTCCAGGCGAACGGGGCGCTCCAGCTGTACGAGGCCCGGGGGATCTGAGCTTCCGGATCGCGGTGCTCGAGCGGGTCGGCGCAGGCGACCATGCCGCTGCCCTGGGGCGCCTGCGGCGCGCGCTCGCGGACGAGGGGCTCTTCGCCCCGGAGCGCAAGCGCAGGCTCCCGCGCTTCCCGAGAGGGGTCGGTCTCCTCACGGGTGTCGACGCCGCCGCGAGAGGAGACATCGTGGCGGCGATCACGACGAGGTACCCCGCGGTTCGCCTCGTCGTCGCAGAGACACGCGTCCAGGGGCCTGCCGCGCCTCAGGCGATCGTCGGCTCCCTCGCCCGGCTCTCGGCCTGCGACGGCGTCGACGTCGTCATCCTCGCGCGCGGCGGTGGCAGCTTCGAGGATCTGCTCCCCTTCAGCGACGAGCGCGTCGTCCGGGCGGTCGCCGCGTGCCCGGTTCCGGTGGTGTCGGCCGTCGGCCACGAGCAGGACGAGCCGCTCTGCGATCTCGCGGCCGACGTCCGCGCGCCGACCCCGACTGCAGCAGCTCGACTCGTCGTCCCCGACCTCGACGAGCTCCGCTCGTCGCTCGTGCAGGCGCGCCGACGGCTCGACGCGGGGTCGTCGCGGGTGCTCGAGCGAGACCGCGTGAGAGTCGAGCAGAGCCGCGCGCGCCTCTCCTCGGCGCCCCGCCTGCTGCTCGAGCGACGACGCGCCGCGCTCGACAGGACGGGCGTGCGGCTGCAGGCGCTCTCGCCGCGGGCGACGCTCGAGCGTGGCTATGCGATCGTGCGGGCCGCCGGAGGCGCCGTGGTTCGGGACGCCGGCGCCGTCGCCGTGGGCGGCCGCCTCGAGGTCGAGCTCGCCCGCGGCGCGCTCGGTGTGCGGGTCGAGGAGGTCAGCCCGTGAGCGCCGAACGGTCGTTCGAGGAGCTCCAGCGCGAGCTCGACGAGCTCGTCGCACGCCTCGAGCGAGGCGACGTCGCCCTCGACGAGGCGCTCGCGCTCTGGCAGCGCGGCGAGGAGCTCTACCGCGCCTGCGTCGACCGCCTCGAACGCGCCGAGCTGCGCATCGAGGAGCTGCGGCTCGGGGGCGCCGCGCCCGGGGATGACAGCGCCCCGCGGGACGGGTAAGGTCGCCGCCATGGCACAGCCCAGCTCCGACCTGATTCGCAGCATTCCGATCTTCGCCGAGCTCGATGACGCCTCCGTCGCTCAGCTCGCGACCGACTTCATCGAGCGGGAGTTCGAGTCGGGCCAGGAGATCGCCACGGAAGGCGAGGGTGGCCTCAACTTCTTCGTCGTCGACAGCGGCACAGCTGACGTCACGGTGGGAGGAACGCAGGTCGGCACGCTCGGGCCGGGCGCGTCGTTCGGCGAGATCGCGCTGGTGGACAAGTCCGCCCGCTCGGCCACGGTCACGGCGACGTCCCGGCTCCGGGCGTTCGCGCTGCCGGTCTGGAGCTTCCGCAGCTTCGCCGAGTCCCGGCCGTCCGTGACGTGGAAGCTGCTCGAGCTGCTCGCAGAGCGGCTCCGCGCCGCCGAGCACAGGTAGGCCGACGGGGCCGCGGTGGACGCCGCGTCGGACGCCGAGCTCGTCGCCCGCTGCCGCGAGGGTGACCAGGACGCCTGGGGGATGCTCGTCGACCGCTACGCGCGGTACGTGCACGCGATCCTCGTGCGCGTCTACCGGCTCGACCCGGAGGACGCCGAGGACGCGTTCCAGGAGGTCTTCGCCCGCGTGTTCGAACGGCTCGACACGCTTCGCGACAGCCGCGCGCTGCGCCCGTGGATCGCCCAGACCGCGCGGAACTGCGCGGTCGACGCGCTCCGACGCTCCGGGCGCGAGCTCCTGGTCGGCACCGTGCCCGACGCGGCCGACGAGGGCCTCGACCGGCTCGACGAGGCGCTGACCGTGCACTCGGCGCTCGCGCGGCTCTCCCCCGACTGCCACGAGATCCTCGACCGGTTCTTCTGCCGGGACGAGAGCTACCGCACGATCGGGGCGGAGCTCGAGCTGCCGGCCGGGACGATCGCGAGCAGGATCGCCCGCTGCCTCACGCGCCTGCGCGAGGTGCTCGAGCCGGCGGGAAGAAAAACCGAGTCCACCGCGTCGGGTGGACAGGTGGGAACATGACGATGACGCCCGAGGAACGGATCGCCGAGCTCCTGCGTGCGCTGCCCGAGCCCCCGATGGGGTGGGTGGAGGCTGCGAAGCAGCTGCCTGCGGCGCGCCGCGAGCTCGAGACCATCCTCGAGCGGATCGAGCGGGACGAGCACTTCCGCGAGCTCGTCGCCGCCGACCTCGAGGCGATGCTCCGCGCCGAAGGCGTCGAGCCGACCCCCGTCGTCGTCGCCCACCTGCGCCGCCGCCTCGTATCGTGAGCCTCTCCACCACGGGGCTCACGGTCGCCGCCGTCCCGGTCGGGCGCCTGCACGACGTCCTCGCCGAATCGGGGCCCGGCCCGGCGGGCGGTTCTGCGGCCGCGCTCGCGACGACGATGGCTTCGGGGCTCGTCCGCCTCGTCGCCCGCGTCTCCCACGAATGGGAGGAGGCGCCGGGGATCGCCGCCCAGGCCGCCGCGCTCGGCGACCGCTCGCTCGTGCTGGCCGACGACGACCATCGCGCGTACGCCCGCGCGGTGGAGCAGCTCCGTGCATCCCGAGCGCGACGCATCCCTCGGGCAGGGCCTTGCGCCGGGCGGCCGAGATACCGCTCCAGATCGCCGAGACGGCGGCAGACGTCGCCGCGCTCGCGGCACTCGCGGCGCGCGACGGCGACGACTCGGTCCGCGGCGACGCCTGGGCGGCGGCCACACTCGCCGAGGCCGCCAGCGTTGCCGCGGCGCGCCTCGTCCACGTGAACCTCTCGACACGGCCGGACGACGCGCTCACGACCCGCGCGGACATGGCGGCACAGGCTGCCTCCGCGGCGCGCGAGGTCGCGCTCGCCACGACATGAGCGCGCGGCCGGTCCCGGCCTGGAGCCTGCCGCCGGGCGACGTGCCGCCGGTCGAGGCCGACTCGGCCTGGCGGGACGGCAGTCACGCGCGAGTGGGCGTTCGCGCGGCTCCGGAGGGGCCGTCGACGTCTGCGTCGTCGACAGCGGCGTCGAGCAGGGGCATCCGCTCGTCGGCCCTCTCACGAGCGCGCGGGCGGTGGTGCGGGAGGGCGAGGACGTCACCATCGTGGACGACGAGCTCGGCGACGTCTGCGGCCACGGCACCGCCTGCGCGGGGATCATCCGCTCCATCGCGCCCGACTGCAGGCTCCACAGCGTCCGCGTCCTGGGCGCCGGCTCGACGGGTGCGGCGGATCTCATCCTCGCGGGTCTCCGGCACGCGATCGAGGCCGGTCACCGGGTGATCAGCCTCAGCCTCTCCACCACGAAGCGCCGGTTCGCCGAGGAGCTCCACGAGCTCGCCGACCTCGCCTACTTCAACCGGACGATCCTCGTCGCCTCGGCCCACAACCTTCCGGTCGACAGCTACCCGTGGCGCTTCTCGTCGGTCATCTCCGTCGGGAGCCACGAGGAGCGCCGACCCGCTCGCCTGGTACGCGAACCCCACCCCGCCGGTCGAGCTGTTCGCTCGCGGCGTCGACGTCGAGGTCGCGTGGCTCGGCGGCGCGACGCTCCGCTGCACCGGGAACAGCTTCGCCGCCCCGCACATCGCAGGGGTCGCGGCGCTCGTGCTGGCGAAGCATCCCGAGCTGACGCCGTACCAGCTCAAGAGCGTCCTGCACCTGACCGCGACGAACACGGAGGGACCGGCATGACCGATGAGCTGGACGCCCGGAGCGCGGCCGCCACGGGCCTGCTCGGCGGCGACGAGGAGACCTTCCGCGAGCTCCTGCAGTCGATCGTCGACGTCGCCAGGACGATCTTCGGCGCCAAGGCCGCGTCGGTCTTCCTGCTCGACGAGGAGGCCGACGAGCTCGTCTTCGAGGCGGTGGCCGGCGAGGGCGAGGGAACCCTGATCGGCTCGCGGTTCCCTTCGAGCACGGGGATCGCCGGGTTCGCGCTCGTCACGCGCCAGCCGCTCGTGGTCGACGACCTCGAGGCGGATCCGCGTTTCTCGCGCGACCGCGCGGAGTCGACCGGGTACGTCCCCAACAGCATCGTCGCCTCTCCCCTGCTCCACGAGGAGCGCGCGCTGGGCGTCCTCTCGGTCCTGGACCGCGCGCCCGACCGGCCGTTCGGGCTCGCGGAGCTCGAGCTGCTCTCGCGCTTCTCCACCCAGGCAGCCATCGGCCTGGACCTCCTCCGCCGTGCCCGGCTCGCGCGGTCGGCGCTCGGCGGCGACGGCAGCGCCGTGCTGGTCGCCCGGGTCGCGTCCCTCGTCGAGGACGCCGACGACGACGCCGGCCGAAGCCTGCTCGAAGCACTGGAGCGCGTCCTCTCCGCCCGCGGCCGCTAGCCGTCGGGTAGTCGAGATCTCCCAGCGCGGGCGCCGACCCGAACGGCGGGCATTGCGGCCCGAAGCGGACGCCTTCAGGGATCTGCCCGCCGCAGCGGCGGAGTCCGACAGCGGACGCGGCAGTTGCGGCCCCGAAGGGGACGCCTTCAGGGATCTGCCCCGCCGCAGGCGGGGATCCGAGCGGCGGGAATCCGCTCGGCGGATTCCCGCTCGCGAAACAAGATCGAGCGGCAGGAATCCGCTTTCGCGGATTCCTGCTCGCGATAGATCGAGCGTGCCGCTCGTACCGCCAGCCGTAGCCGGCCCCCCGCGGGAGAGCCGGTCGACCGGAAACTCGGTTCAGCCCGCGTCGACCCGGCCGACGTCGACCTGCCGTCGTCGTCCACCCGGCCCGCGTCGACGCGTCCCACGTCGACCTTGCCGTCGTTGTCCATCCGCTCGACCTGCAGCCGGTGCGCCTCGAAGTCCTCGTCCTCCTCCTCGGCAACGCGATCGGCTACCCGCTCGGGCTCTTCGATCTGGATCTTCTCGCGCTCGTCCGACACCGTGGGGCTCCTTTCGACTGGATGCCCGGGCTTGGGCATCTCATCCACCCGACGAACGGGCAGGGTGAAATCTTCCCGCATTTCTGGTGTGGTGCGCAACGGTCGTGAGCGGATCGTCGGCATCCGAGCCCGGGGGGCGGTCGAAAGCGGCGCTGCGTGCGCTGCGCGACGTGCTCGCGAGCCCCCCGCTGCGTCGGCTCCAGCTGGCCTGGGTCGGCTCGATCCTGGGCGGCTGGGCCTACCTCGTCGCCCTGGGCGTCTACGCGTACGACCAGGGCGGGGCGGCCGCGGTCGGCCTCGTCGGGCTGATCCGGCTGATCCCGGCCGCGGTCGCCGCGCCGTTCACCTCGGCGCTCGTCGACAGGTTCCAGCGCGTAGGGGTGATGGTCGTCGAGCGATCTCACCCGGTGCGCGCTCATGCTGGGTGCCGCCGCCACGATCGCCGCGGACGGGCCGGCGTACGTGGTCTACGCGCTCGTGGCGCTCTCGACCGTCGCAGGGACGGTGTTCAGGCCGGCCCAGTCGGCCCTGCTCCCCGTGCTCGTGCGGACACCCACCGAGCTGACCGCGGCCAACGTCGCCTCGAGCACCCTCGAGAGCATCGGGACCTTCCTGGGCCCGGCACTTGGCGGGCTCCTGCTCGCTGTGAGCAATGCCGAGGTCGTGTTCGCCGCGAACGCGGCGACGTTCCTCTGGTCGGCGTTCCTCGTGCTGGGCTTGCGACGCTTCGAAGACCCGCGCGAGGCCCCCCCACACGCTGCCGCCGCGGAGGCCGAGGCACGGCGGGGTGATGGCGGGCATCGCCACGATCGTCCGCGAGCCGACATTGCGGACGCTCGTCGGGCTCTACGGCGCCCAGACGCTCGTCGCGGGAGCGCTCAACGTGCTCGTCGTCGTCACGTCCTTCGAGCTACTCGATCTCGACGAGGCGGGCGTCGGCCTCCTCTACGCAGCCGTCGGCGTCGGCGGCCTGATCGGCGGCTTCGTCGCGCTCGTGCTCTCGCCGGCCGGCCGGCTCGCGCGCGACTTCGGGGTCGGGCTCGCGCTGTTCGGGCTGCCGCTCGCCCTGGTCGGCGGCCTCCCCATCTCCGTGATCGCGGTCGCAGCTCTCGCGGTGCTCGGGATCGGCAACTCGATCGTGGACGTGAACGCGCTCACGATCATGCAGCGCGCCGTCCCGGACGCCGTGCTCGGCCGCGCACTCGGCGCGCTCGACGGCCTGCTGCTCGCCACGCTCGGGCTCGGCGCGCTCGCGGCTCCCGCTCTGATCGAGCTCGTCGGCCCCGAGGCCGCGCTCATCGCGACCGGCGCGCTGCTGCCGGCGCTCGCGCTGCTGACGCGGCCGCGCCTGCGCGAGCTCGACCGCACCGACGGCGGCGCCCGAGCCGACGCGCCTCCTCCGCGCGGTGCCGATCCTCGCCGCTCTACCGGAACCGGTCCTGGAGAGGCTCGCCCGCGACGCGGCGCCCGCCGCGTTCGCCGCCGGCACCACCATCGTGCGCGAGGGGGACCCGGGGACCGCTTCTACGTCGTGAGTCCGGCGAGGTGGAGATCCTCGGCCGGCGCTTCGGGCCCGGGGAGTCGTTCGGGGAGATCGCGCTGCTGCGGAACGTGCCGCGCACCGCCAGCGCGACGGCCGTCACGGACGTGGAGCTCGTGGCCCTCGAGCGCGAGCCGTTCGTCGCGGCGGTGACGGGCCACGCACCGAGCGAGGCCGCCGCCGACACCGTGATCGCGGCGCGACTCGGCGCGCTCAGCGCCGGGAGCGCCCCGGTGTGACGTAGGCGCCGTCCGCCTCGAGCAGGGGCTCCTCGTCCGTGAGCTCGTCGATGACGTCCTCCGCGGAGGTCTCTTCCTCGTCCTCCATCCGCTGCAGGGCGGCCAGCGAGAGGCCCTCCCGCGCGAGCATCACGAGGCCGACGCCGACGCCGACCGACATCTCGATCGCCTGGAGGACGAGGCCGAAGGCGAAGCCTGTCCCGTAGGGCACGCCGTACTGCACGAGGGGCAGGGCGACGGCCGCCTGGAGCAGCCCGACGTTCCCGGGCCAGAGAGGGAAGACGGTCGCGATGTTCATCAGCACGAGCACGAGAGCCGCAGCGGGGAGCGGGACGTCGAGGTCGAACGCCTTCGTGACGACCCAGACCGCGAGGAGCTGTAGCGTCCACCCCACGATCTGGCAGCAGATCGCCGCGAACGCGGCACCGGGCGCGCCCAGCACGGCGAGCCCCTGGCGCGCCATCGCAAGCAGGCGCCGCACGGTGCGCTGGCCGTGCGGCGCGGCCCCGTGCGCGCGGCGCGCCGAGAGCACGGCCAGGGCGAGCAGGCCGAGACCGACGAGGCCGACGATCACGACGCCGGTGACCGCCCAGTGCGGCAGCTTCGCGGTGGCGGCGACGTAGGCGACGAGCAGGGCGATCGGGAAGAGGTCGAACAGGCGATGGGCGAACACCGTCCCGAGCAGCGTCGCGCTCGTGCCCTTCCCGTGCGGGAGGTGCCGACGCAGCACGGCCACCCGGGCGAGCTCGCCCGCCCGCGCCGGAAGCACGGCGTTGCCGAGCAGGCCGACCCCGAACGCCGAGAACACCTGGCGGAACCGCGGGAGTGGAGGCGGCATCGCCTGGTCGATCGTGAGGCTCCAGGACCACGTCCTGAACAGGACGGAGAGGAGGTTGAGCAAGACGCCGACCACGACCCAGCGCCAGCTGACGAAGTCGAACGCGTGGTAGACGGTGTTCCAGTCCGGCCCGCGCCACCACAGCGCGAGGATCGCGAGGACGAGCGACGCGAGGACGAAGACCCCACCCGCCCACGGGTTGCGGACGAGCCCGGCGAGCCGGGTCACGCTGCGACGTCCTCGACCGGGGCGGGCGCGCGTACGACGACGCGCTCGTAGATGCCCTCGAGCCGTCTCGCGATGTCCGCCCAGGAATAGTGCGCTTCCGCGCGCCGCCGCGCGGCCGCGCCCATCGCCGCGCGCCGGGGCTCGTCGGCGAGGAGGCCCTCGACGGCGCTGACCAGGGCGGGCACGTCGCCCGGCGGGACGTTGACGGCTGTCTCGGGGCTCACGACTTCCCTGTACCCGTCGATGTCCGACGCGACGACGGGGGTCGCGCACGCGAACGCGCGCGTCAGCACCATCCCGAAGCTCTCGCCGCCGAGCGACGGGGCGAGCAGTGCCTTGGTGGACTTCAGGAGGTCCGTGAGCGCGTCCTGGGAGAGGAAGCCGACGACCTCGATCCCGTCGTCGGAGACGCCGAGCCTGGTGAGCAGCAGCCGTACGGCGAGCGGGTCGGCGCCGGCGACGACGAGGCGGGCTCCAGTGCGGCGGTGGAGCTCCGGCCAGGCGCGCAGGAGGACCTGCAGCCCTTTCCGCGGCTCGTGGCGGCCGGCGAAGACCACGGTGTGCTCGCGATCGGCCGGATCCGCCCGTTCGGGGATCAGGACACCGTTGGGGACGACCTCCCACGGCCCTCCCAACCAGCGGTCGGCCGAGTCCCGCGCACGCTCGGAGACCGCGATCCGCTGATCGATGCGATCCATCAGGAACCCCCAGCCGGGCATGCCGAGGCGCATCCAGCCGAGATCCCCGGAGGCGTGGTGGGTCGCGACCATCGGCGTCCGCGCCAGCGCGAGCACCGCGACGCAGATCGCAGGCGTCATCGGCTCGTGGAGATGCAAGACGTCGAACCGCTCCCGCTCGAGCACGCGCCTGACCCGGAAGAAGGATCGCGGGCTCAGGACGATGTTGGGAAGCGAGCCGTTCGCAGGCACGATCACCGACCGGCCCACGGGGATCACGTTGGCCGGCGGGTTCCCGTGGCGACCGACGCGCGGGTGGAGGGCCCGCGTGAACTGCCCCGGCGGGTCGTTGCCCATCACGAGGCGAACCTCGTGTCCCCGAGCCTCGAGAGCGGCCGCCTGAAGCTCTGCGTGCTCGACCACCGCCCCCCAGAACGACCAGGAGAACGGCACGACGATGCCGATCTTCACTCCGGGAGCCTATTCGACGTGGGGGAACCTGAGCGTGGGGGAACCCTGGTTCCCCACGCACCCCCTCCTTCTCTACGTGGGGGAACCCATGGTTCCCCCACGGGCCCCCTCCTTCTCGGAGCCGCGCCCGCCACGGTCTGATTGGCCTTTCGGGCGAATGAATCGCCCTTCGGCCGCGACGCGTCACGGTCCCTCCGCGGAGTCGGGCGGACGAATTCGCAGGCTCAGGCGCTGGTGCTCGGCTGGAGCCGCTCCCAGGCGCCTGCCAGCGAGCGGAGCTCGTCCTCGTCGAAGTGCTGCAGGAACAGGGCGCGCACTCCCGCGAGGTGGGTGGGCCTGGCCCGGGCGAGCCGCCGCCGGCCTTCGCCGGTGATCCGCGTGTAGAGCACGCGCCGGTCCTCGGCGCAGGGCTCACGGACGACCAGCCCCTGCCGCTCGAGGCGGTCGACGAGGCGGGTGACGCCGCTCTGGCTCAGGAGCACCGAGCGGGCCAGCTCGCTCATGCGGAGCCTCTTCTGCGGGGCTGCGTCGAGGCGGAGGAGCACCTCGTACTGCGTCAACGGCAGCCCGTGGGCGGTCTCGAGCTCGCGGTCGAGCTCGCGGACGAGCGCCGAGTGGGCCCGAAGGAAGCCGGCCCAGGCGGAGAGCTCGAGCGGTGAGAGGCGTGTCGTCGGAGATCCTTGCATATGCAATAATTTAGTTGTACTCGCAAGGATAGCTGCTGGAGAGGAGCGAGCGTATGACACCATCGACACCGGACATGCAGGCCACCGACCGTCGGGAGGCGGGCGCGACGATGCAACTCGAGGGGATCCATCACGTGACGTGCATCACGGGGGACGCGCCCGGGAACGTCGACTTCTACACGCGGGTCCTCGGGCTGAGGCTGGTCAAGAAGACGGTCAACCAGGACGATCCGACGGTCTACCACCTCTTCTACGCCGACGAGCAGGGGAGCGCCGGAGCGGACATCACCTTCTTCGAATACCCCGGCGCCCGCGGGGGACGCGCCGGCGCGGGGATGGTGCACTCGGTCGCGTTCCGGGTGGCCTCAGAGGAGGCGCTGGGCTTCTGGGAGGAGCGGCTCGCCGGGGAAGAAATCGCCGTGCGACGCGAGCCGGGCAGCCTGCGCTTCGAGGATTCGGAGGGCCTCGGACTGGAGCTGGCCGTTTCGCACGTGCCCGACGAGCCGCTCGTCGCCCTGCACCCGGAGATCCCGACCGACGTCGCGCTGCGCGGGTTCGACGGCGTACGTGCCTTCAGCACGGAGCCCGAGCGGAGTCGACGGCTTCTCGAGGAGGTGCTCGGCTTCACCTCGAGCGGGCGCTCGGACTGGGAGGTGCGTGGCGCCGCCCGCGGCGGGCTGTACGGATACGACGCGCCGCCCGGCGCCGGCGTGCCGGGCGCCGGGACCGTCCATCACGTCGCCTGGGCGTCGACCATGGACGACCACGAGTCGTGGCAGCGCCGCGTGGCCGTGGCCGGCTTGCGGCCGACCCCCGTGATCGACCGCTTCTGGTTCCGGTCCGTGTACTTCCGGGAGCCGAGCGGCGTGCTCTTCGAGCTCGCGACGCTCGGGCCCGGCTTCGCAATCGACGAGGATCCCGAGCACCTCGGCGAGTCGCTCATCCTGCCCCCCGCGTTCGAGCACCTGCGCTCGCAGATCGAGCCGGTGCTGACGCCGCTGCCGGATCCGAGGGCGGCATGGGCGAGGTGACGGGCACGCGGGTAGCGCCCCTGGCGGCGCTCCGGCGCGAACCTGCGGGTGAGGCTGCAGGGGCGCTCGTCCTCCTCCACGGCCGCGGGGCGGACGAGCACGACCTCTTTCCCGCTGCTCGACCTGCTCGACCCGGAGAGGCGGCTGCTCGGCCTCACGCCGGGCGGCCCGCTTCAGCTCCCTCCCGGGGGCAGGCACTGGTACGCGCTCGGCGGGATCCCGACGCCCGACCCCGCCACGTTCCACGACACCGCCCCGCGGCTCGAGGCCTTCCTCGACGCTCTCGAGCTGCCGCTGGAGAAGGTCGTCCTTGGCGGCTTCTCCCAGGGGGCGGTGATGAGCTGGGCGTTGAGCCTCGGGCCTGGTCGCGCGCGGCCCGCAGCCGTCGTCGCGATGTCCGGCTTCCTGCCGCGGGTCGAGCGCTGGCCCCTCTCCCCCGAGCGTCTCGCAGGCATGCCCGTGGGGATCGCGCACGGGTCGCTCGACCCCGTGATCCCGGCCGAGTTCGGGCGAGAGGCCGCCGAGGTGCTCTCGGCGGCGGGCGCCGACGTGCTCCGGCTGGAGACGCCCGTCCCGCACATGGTCGACCCGGCCTGGATCGAGCCGCTGCGCGAGCTCGTCGAGAAGGCGACGACAGCGGCCTGAGCCGCGATTGCGAGCGTCACGGCCGCGCGTAGACTCGCGCGCATGCTCCTCGCCGACGTCGGGCTCGCCGAGCTCCACACCCATCTCGGCGGGTCGGTGGCCTCGGACATCATGTGGAGCCTCGCCCACGAGCAGGGCATCTCCCTGCCGGTCAAGGACTACTGGGCGTTCGACGCCCTCGTCACCGTCTCCGACCCGCGCGGCGTCGAGAACCTCGACGAGCTGGATGCGATCTACCACTGGACGGAGCTGATCCAGTCCTCGCCGCTCGCCGTCGAGCGGTCCGTCCACGCGGCCATCGGCGGCGCGTACCGCTCGCAGGGCATCACCACGCTCGAGCTCCGCTTCAACCCGATGAAGCGCAACCGCGGCGGTGAGCGCGACCTCGACCACATCATCCTCGCCGCGATCCGCGGGCTCGACATCGCGAGGCTCGAGTACCCGCAGGTGCGAGCAGGGCTGATCCTGATGATGGACCGGACCTTCGACGCCCGCCAGAACGAGATCATCGTCGACAAGGCGATCCGCTGGGCGAGCCGCGGCGTGGTCGGCGTCGACATCGCCGGCCCACGCCCCGGGGGCCTTCGCTACGACTACACGCAGGTCTCCCCGATGATCGAGACGGCGCGAGAGGCCGGGCTCGGGATCACGATCCACGTCGGCGAGGAGGGTGAGACGGGGGCCGAGGAGATCGGAGAGGTCGTCGAGGCGCTCCGGCCCGACCGGATCGGCCATGGGATCCTCGCCGCACGCGACCCGGCGCTGATGACGCTGATCCGCGAGGCGAACGTGACGCTGGAGATCTGCCCGACCTCGAACCTGCTCACGAAGGCGCTCGGAGGCGAGGAGGAGGTCCGCGAGACGATCCACCGCTTCGTCGAGCACCGTGTGCCGTTCACGATCGCGACGGACGGCCCGGAGATGATGCAGACGCACCTCCGCGACGAGTTCGGGCTGCTCGAGCGCATCGGCGCCCTCGACGAGGACGGGCTCGCGCAGGCCAACGAGCGGGGCCACGCGGCCTCGTTCGTGAGCCGAGCAGTGCGGCGTCGCTAGGCGGCGGAGGGGCCGGAGTCGGACGTCGAGGCGGCGTCGGACACGGTGTCCTTCGCCTGGGCGGCCGCGTCGCCGGCCGTGTCCTCGCCCTTGTCCGTGGCGTCGTCGAGCTTGTCCTTGGCCTTGTCCCAGGCCTGCGAGGAGCTGTCCTGCGCCTTGTCGACCATCGGCTCGACCTTCTCGGCCACGTCGCCGGCGGCGTCCTTCGTCCTACCCAACAGCTTGTCGAGGAATCCCATGCGCGGGACCATACGCCTCGCGCTGTCGGGTGGCAAACGGCGCTAGCTCCGCGGAGCCTCGGGCCTCGCCGGGCTCCTCGTCGAGCCCGAGCTGCTCGAGCAACTCCCCGGCCTCCTCGTCCGCCTTCTCGACCGCGTCGTAGAACTTTCCGCCCGTCGCGTCGTCGAGACGGTCCTCGGCGTGGTGAACGGCGTCGAGCGCCGCGTAGTCCGCGTGGTTCATCGCGTCCTCGGCCCTGCCGAAGAGGCGGCGGATGGATTCGAGCAGCCCCATCGTTGAACGAGGCTAGATGATCACCGGCAATCGCACCACCGATCTCACGCGGCGAGGGACCGGCGCGTCGCACTCGCCGTGAGCCGCGGGAAACTCGAGCTCTGGGTGGCGCTCTGGGTCGTCTACCTCGTCTGGGGCTCCACGTACCTCGGGATCAAGCTCGCCGTCCGGACGCTGCCTCCGCTCCTGACCGCAGGCACCCGGTTCCTCGCCGCCGCCGCCGTGCTGGCGGCGATCCTGGCGCTCGCGCGCCGGTCGCTCCGCGTCGAGCGCCGGGAGGCGCTGTCCGCCGCTCGGGCTCGGCGTCGTGCTGCTGGCGCTCGGCGTCGGGCTCGTGCACGTTGCCGAGACGCGGATCGACTCGGGCGTCGCGGCGATGATCGCCGGCTCGGTCCCGCTCCAGATCGTCGTGTGGCGCGCCCTCGCGGGCGAGCGTGTGCCCCGCGCGACGGTGCTCGCCGCGGCGGTGGGGCTGGTCGGGCTCGCGCTCGTCGTCGGGCCCGACGGGATCGGAGGCGGCTCGGTCGCCGTCGGCCTTGCTCGTGATGCTCGCCGCGTCGGTGTCGTGGTCCCGCGGGTCGTTCGTCTCTCGCAGGCTCTCCCTGCCGTCCGACCCCTTCGTGGCGACGGTCTACGAGATGCTCGGCGGCGGTCTCGTGCTGGTGGGCGCCGCGCTCGTCGTCGGAGAAGGAGCCCAGCTCGACCGGGCCGACCTCCAGGCGGGGCCCGTCGCGGCGTGGGCGTACCTCGCGATCGCCGGCTCGGTCATCGGCTTCAGCACCTACGTCTGGCTGCTGCGCAACGCGCCGATCTCGCAGGTCGTGACGCACCAGTACGTGAACCCGCTCGTCGCGGTCGGGCTCGGCGCCCTCGTGCTCGACGAGCGGCCCGGGCTCGCGGCGCTCGCCGGGGCCGCGCTGATCGTCGGCGCGGTCGTCGTCACCGCCCGGCACGAGGGCCGCGCCGCCGCCGCGGAGAGGAGGCTAGGCCTCCACCTGCGTCCGCTGTGCGGCGAGAAACTCGAGCAGATCAGACCGCGTGAGGATCGCCACGGGCTTGCCGCCCGCGCCGACGACGACGGCGCCGCCGGACCCCGTCAGCTCCTGGAAGACCTCGTCCACGGAGGCGTGGGAGTCGACCGCCGCGAGCGGCGGTTGCATCGCCACCGCGATGTCGTCGTTCAGGGCGTCCGGGTTGCGGAACACCCGGTCGAGGAGGCTGCGCTCCTGGATCGAGCCGACGATGTCCGTGAGGTCGTCCACCGGCTCGTGCCGGACGACGGGCAGCTGCGAGATCCCGTAGCGCTGCATGAGGTCGATCGCGGTGCCGACCTTCTTGTGCGCGTCCACGACGACGAGCTCCGGGACCGCGGCCTCCTCGCCGTGCTTCGAGCGGATCACCTCGGCGACGGTCGGCACCGGGGCGCGGCGCTCCATGAAGCCGTACTGGATCATCCAGTTGTCGTCGTAGAACTTCGAGAGGTACGAGCGGCCCCCGTCGGGGAACGTCATCAGCACCGTCGACCCCGGGCCGAGCCGCCTGGCGACCTCGAGCCCCGCCCAGGCGGTCGACCCGCACGAGCCACCGACGAGCAGGCCCTCCTCGCGCGCGAGACGCCGGGCGGTGAGGAACGAGTCGCGGTCGGAGACGCGGACCCACTCGTCCACGACCGAGGGTCCATCGTCTTGGGCCACGAGTCCTTCCCGATCCCCTCGACCAGGTAGGGGTGCAGCGGGTGCGCCTCGTCCGCGGTGAACACCGATCCCTCGGGATCCGCGCCCACGATCCGCACCGGAGCTCTTGCGCTCCTTGAAGTACCGCCCGATCCCCGAGATCGACCCCCCGGTGCCGACGGACACGACGATCGCGTCGACCTCGCCGCCCGTCTGCTCCCAGAGCTCCGGGCCTGTCGTCAGGTAGTGCGCCTCCGGGTTCGCCTCGTTCGAGTACTGGTCGGGCTTGAAGCCTCCCGGGATCTCCTCGGCGAGCCTGTCCGAGACCGAGTAGTAGCTCTCCGGAGAGTCGTGCTCGACCGCGGTCGGCGTGATCACCACCTCCGCGCCGTACGCCCGCAGCGTGGAGATCTTCTCCTGGCTCATCTTGTCGGGCATCACGAAGATGCAGCGGTAGCCACGGTGCGCCGCCGCGATCGCGAGCCCGACGCCCGTGTTCCCCGAGGTCGGCTCGACGATCGTCCCGCCGGGCCGGAGGCGGCCGTCGCGCTCCGCCGCCTCGATCATCGCGAGGCCGATCCGGTCCTTGTTCGAGCCGCCGGGGTTCATGAACTCGAGCTTCGCGAGCAGCGTGGCGCCGGTCTCGCGCCCGAACGAGACGAGCCGCACGATCGGAGTCGAGCCGACGAGATCGAGGAGGGTCGGATACTCGCGGCCCATGCGGGCGGAAGCCTAGATGATCACCGGTGAGCTCCCGGGCGACCCGCCGACGGTCAGAAGCGGACGATGCGCCTGGCGCCGACGGGTGGGTTCGAGCGGCGGTCGAGCCGCTGGATCTCCACCGTCCGCCCCGACTGGGGCGCGTGGATCATCCGGCCGTGGCCGACGTAGAGCCCGACGTGGCCGAGCCCGCTGAAGAAGACGAGATCGCCGGGGCGCAGCGCCGAGCGAGGGACGGGGCGGCCCACGGAGTAGAGCGCCGCGGCATTGTGCGGCAGCCGGACGCCCAGCCTCCCGTAGACCCAGTTGACGAGCCCCGAGCAGTCGAACCCCGAGGGGGAGGCGCCGCCCCAGACGTACGGGACGCCGAGCTGCTTCCGTGCGAGCTTCACCGCCCGCTGCCCGAGCGGTACGCGGACGCGGCTTCGGGGGGAGCACGAACTTCGCCGGGCTCTCGACGCTCCCCGCGAGGAGCGGCCGCTTCGTGTCCGCGTGCGCGGGGCGTGCCGCGAGTGCCACGCAGATCGCGCAGATCATGCACAGGAACGTGGCTATGACGAGGCGACGAGGCATCGGCAGGCGCGAAGCGGCACGGGACGGCGTGGACTCGATGGCCGCGGGCTGCGGCGCGCCGTCGGTGTCAGCGACCGCGGAACCGTACCAGCGTTCCTGCTGCCCGGAGGTCAGGTCCCGCCCGCCGGATGGCTAGTTCGGGGTCGGGGCTCGAAGCTCAGTTGCGAGGCAGTCGAATCGCTCATTGCGGCCAGCGAAGCGGGACGCCTCAGGGACTGCCCCGCCGCAGGCGGGACCGACGGCGAACGTCGCGGATCCGCTCGGCGCCTTCAGGGATCTGCCCCCGCCGCAGGCGGGGGATCCGAGCGGCGGGATTCCGCTTCTGCGGAATCCCGCTCGCGAACGAACTCAGTGCCGGAAGTGACGGCGACCCGTGTGCACCATCGCCGCGCCTGCCTCGCGCACGGCGGCGACCACGTCCGCGTCGCGCTTCGACCCGCCGGGCTGGATGATCGCCCGCACGCCGGCCTCGAGCGCGAGCTCGGGGCCGTCGGCAAAGGGGAAGAACGCGTCCGAGGCGAGCACCGCTCCCTGCGAGCGAGTGGCCGAGGTCGCGCGCCTTCTCGACCGCGATCCGGACGGCGTCGACGCGGCTCATCTGCCCGGCGCCGATGCCGAGCGTCTGACCGCCCGCGTGCGATCACGATCGCGTTCGAGGTGACGTGCTTCGCGACCGTCCAGGCGAAGAGGAGCTCGTCCCACGTCGCGCTGTCGGGGTCGCCGCACACGACGTCCATCGCGTCGGGCGGGTCGCCGTTCGCGTCGCGATCCTGGACGAGCAGGCCGCCGAGGACTCGCCGCAGGTCGCGCTCGGTCGTCACGAACGCGCGCCGCTCCCCGTCCACGAGGACGCGGACGTTGGGCTTCGCGGCGAGCTCCTCCAGCGCTTCCTCGTCGTAGCCGGGCGCGAAGAGCACCTCGACGAACTGGGCGGCGAGAGCCTTGCCGAGCGTCGCCCCCACCTCCCGGTTGAGCACGACGACGCCGCCGTAGGCCGACACGGGGTCCGAGGCGAGCGCGTTCTCGTACGCCTCCTCGATCGTCTCGGCGACGGCGACGCCGCAGGGGTTCGCGTGCTTGACGATCACCGCCGCCGGGCCGTCGAGCTCGAGCATCAGGAGCCGCGCTGCCGAGAGGTCGCCGAGGTTGTTGAACGAGAGCGGCCTCCCCTGGAGCTGCTCGACGCGCGCCAGCAGATGCGTCCTCGAGCCCCGCTGCGTGTAGTAGGCGGCCCGCTGATGAGGGTTCTCGCCGTAGGGAAGGTCGAGGTAGCGGTCGAACACGGGGACGAACGTCTCGGGGAACGCGTCGTCGCGCCCGAGCCAGCCGGCGACGGCGGCGTCGTACGAGGCGGTGCGCTGGAAGGCGCGCGCCGCGAGCGTGCGGCGCGTCTCGGCCGAGACCTCCGCGTTCATCCGGAACTCCTCGATCAGCGGCTCGTAGTCCTCCGGTCGGGAGATGGGCACGACGTGCGCGTGGTTCTTCGCGGCGGCGCGGAGCAGTGCGGGGCCGCCGATGTCGATCTGCTCGATCGCGTCCTCCCAGGAGACGTCGAGCCGCCCGACGGTGCGCTCGAACGGATAGAGGTTGACGCAGACGAGGTCGATCGGCGCGATGCCGTGTGCCTCGAGCTGCGCGAGGTCGTCGGGGACGTCCCGGCGGGCCAGGATCCCGCCGTGCACGGCGGGGTGCAGCGTCACCACGCGGTGCCCGAGCAGGTCGCCGAACCCGGTGAGCTCCTCGAGCGGGGTCACCGGGACGCGCTCGTCCCTGAGCAGCTTCGCCGAGCCGCTCGACGCGAGCACCTCGACCCCGAGCCCGACGAGCTCGCGCGCGAACGCGGCGACGCCCGTCTTGTCGTAGACGGAGATCAGGGCCCGGCGGATCGTCACGCCGCGATCAGCTCCTTGACGACCTCCGGCAGGAGCCGGTGCTCCACGGCCTGGACGCGGGCGCGGAGCGTGTCGGGCGTGTCGCTCGGCTCGACCGGCACGGGCTCGACGCGGATCACCGGCCCCGTGTCGATGCCCTCGTCGACCCAGTGCACCGTCGCGGCGGTCTCGCTCACGCCCGCGGCGAGCACGTCCTCGATCGGGTGCGGCCCGGGGAACTCCGGCAGCGGCGCGGAGTGCGTGTTGACGATCTTCCGGCCGAAGACCTCGAAGAACCGCGGCCGGAGCAGGTGCATGTAGCCGGCGAGGACGACGAGCTCGACGCCGCGCTCCGCGAGCCAGCGCGCGAGCGCCTCGTCGCGCTCGTCGCGGCTCGCGTAGCCCTCGGCCTCGAACACGGCGGTCGGGATGCCGGCCGCCTCCGCTCGCGCGAGCGCGCGTACGCCGGGCCGGTTGGACGCGACGGCGGCGATCGGCAGCCCCGCGTCGATGAGCGCCTGGAGGTTCGTCCCCTCCCCGCTGACGAGGACGCCGATCACGCGTCGCCCCACTCGACGCCCTCGACGCCGGCCTCGAGCCGGCCGATCACGAGGTCGCCCGGGCCGACGTCACCCGCCGGGAGGACGGCGCAGAAGCCGATCCCGATGTTGAACACCCGGCGCAGCTCGTCCTCGGCCACCCCGTGCTCGGCGAGCCAGGCGAAGACCGGGGGGCGCTCCCACGAGCCGGCGTCGACCACCGCGCCGACGCCCTCCGGCAGTACGCGCGCGAGGTTGCCCGCGATCCCGCCGCCCGTCACGTGCGCGAGCGCCCGGACGTCGGCGCGCGCCCTGAGCGCCCGGACGTCGTCGAGGTAGCAGCGTGTCGGGGGGAGCAGCAGCTCGGCGTCGAACGGGCCGTCGCCGACGATCCGGCGGACGAGCGAGAAGCCGTTCGCGTGGATTCCCGCCGACGGGAGGCCGACGACGACGTCGCCCGGCTCGGCGCGAGACCCGTCGATCAGCGCCTCCCGCTCGACGATCCCCACGACGGTGCCGCAGAAGTCGACCTCCTCGTCCCGGTAGATCCCGGGGAGCTCGGCCGTCTCGCCGCCGAGGATCGCGCAGCCAGCGGCCCGGCAGACCTCGGCCGCCCCTTCGACGAGCTCGGCGACCTGCTCGGGGTCGATCGTGCTCGCCGCGACGTAGTCGAGGAAGAAGAGCGGCTCGGCGCCCGTCGTCAGGACGTCGTTGATCCCGTGCGCGGCGAGGTCGGCGCCGCACCAGCGGAGCTTCCCCGCGCGGCGCCCCAGCACGAGCTTCGACCCGACCGAGTCCGTAGACGCGGCGAGCAGCCTTCGGTCGTCGATCGCGAAGAGCCCGGCGAAGCCGCCGAACCCTCCCACCACACCGGCTGTCCGGGTCGAGGCGACGGCCGCTCGCAGGCGGTCGACGACGGCCTCGGCGGTCGCGAGGGAGACCCCCGCGGAGGCGTACGTCTGGTCCTCTGACGGCACGGGGCCGAGCCTAGCGCCGCTTCCGGCCGGGCGTGTTCCCAGCGACTCCGCTGTGAGGGCGAGTGAGGCTAGGAGCGGGCGACGGTCGGCTCGAAGCGGTGCTTCGCCGCGAGGCGCTCCTCGGGCACGCGGGTCGGGTAGTTCCGCGTGAAGCACGCGCGGCAGACGGACTCCTCGGGAAGGCGCGTCGCCCACTGCATCCCGTCGAGCGACAGGTAGTGCAGGCTCGTCGCCCCGACGTGCTCGCGCATCTCCTCGACCGAGCGGTGCGCGGCCGCCAGCTCGGCCTCGTCGGCCATGTCGATCCCGTAGAAGCAGGGGGAGACGACAGGCGGCGAGGAGATCCGGACGTGCACCTCGGCGGCACCCGCCTCGCTCAGCATCTGGACGAGCTGGCGCATCGTGTTGCCGCGCACGATCGAGTCGTCGACGATCACGAGCCTGCGCCCGGCGATCTCGTCGAGTGGGTTGAACTTGAGCCTGATTCCCTGCCTGCGGAGCTCCTGGTCGGGCTCGATGAACGTCCTGCCGACGTAGCGGTTCTTGATCAGCCCTTCCTCGTACGGGATGCCGGACCGCTTCGCGTAGCCGACCGCCGCCGGCGTGCCGGAGTCGGGGATCGGCATCACGAGGTCCGCGTCGGCGGGCGCCTCCTCGGCGAGCCTCTCTCCCATCCGGACGCGCGCCGCGTGCACGCCCGTCCCGCCGAGGGAGGAGTCGGGCCGCGCAAAGTACACGTGCTCGAAGATGCACGCCGCTGTCCGGCCGCTCGGGACCGCCTGTGCCGCGTGACAGCCCTCCTCGTCCACCCAGACGACCTCGCCCGGGAGCACGTCCCGCACGACCTCCGCGCCGACGAGGTCGAGTGCGCACGTCTCGGAGGCGACGACCCAGTCGTCCCCGATCCGGCCGAGGGTGAGCGGCCGGACCCCGAGCGGGTCCCGGAAGGCGACGAGGACGCCGTCCGCGATCGCGACCACCGAATAGGCCCCTTCGAGCCGACGCATCGTCGCCGCGACGGCGTCGGGGAGCGGAGCGGGATCGCGGCCCAGGAGCGCGGCGATCACCTCCGTGTCGGACGTCGTGTCGAGGCGCACGCGGTCAGCGCGGAGCTCGTCTCGCAGCGGCGTCGGGTCGACGAGGTTCCCGTTGTGGCCCAGCGCGACCGTGCGAACCGCGCCGTGGTGGACGAGTGGCTGCGCGTTCGACCAGTACGCGCCTCCCGTGGTGGAGTACCGCGTGTGGCCGATCGCGACCTCGCCGGGAAGCGCGGCCAGCTTCTCCTCGTCGAAGACCTGTGGCACGAGGCCCATCTCGCGGAGCGCGGTCACACGGCCTCCCTCGGAGACGGCGATGCCGGCCGACTCCTGCCCGCGGTGCTGGAGGGCGAAGAGCCCGAAGTAGGTCAGCCGGGCGACGTCGCGCTCGGTGGAGCGGACGCCGAAGACGCCGCACATCAGCGGCCTCCCTCGTATGCCTCGGTGAGCTCCGCGAGCGGGATCCCGAGCACGTCGCCGCCGCCGACCGTGCCGATGCGCCTGACGTCGACGTCGCCGCCGGTCGGGTCGGGCTCGACCTGGCCCGAGGAGACGGCGACGATCACCTGACCGCCGACCTCGCCGAACAGCGTGAGCGGATCGTCGTCGAGCTCGAGGGACGCGCCCAGGCCGCTCCAGAGCGCGGCCTCGGCCAGCGCGACGGCAAGGCCGCCCTCCGACACGTCGTGCACGAGCGACGCGTGCCGGGCGGCACGGGTCGCGTACCCCACGAGCGCGGCCTCCGAGGCGAGGTCGAGCGACGGCGTGCCGCCCGGCGCGCCCCAGCGCGCCTGCGCCTCCGAGCCGGCGAGCGTGAGCGGCGACCGCGACCGCGCCAGCAGGAGCGCGTCGCCTTCGCGCCAGCCGCGTGGAACCCGCCGGACATCGGGCACGACACCGACGCAGCCCACGACGGGCGTCGGCGGGATCGACCGGCCGTCCGTGTCGTTGTAGAGCGAGACGTTGCCCGAGACGATCGGGACGCCGAGCGCCTCGCAAGCGAGCGCCATCCCCTCGATCGACTCCGCGAGCTCCCAGCCGATCTCCGGCTTCTCGGGATTGCCGAAGTTGAGGCAGTCCGTGAAGCCGAGCGGCTCGGCTCCGACGCACGCCACGTTTCGCGCCGCCTCGAAGATCGCGAGCTGGCCGGCCACGCGCGGATCGAGGGTGCCGAGGCGTCCCTGCCCGTCGAGCGTGACCGCAAGGCCGCGCCAGTCCGGGCGGAGCCGGAGCACGGCCGCGTCGAGCCCCGGGCGGCGAACCGTGCGGGACTGGACGAGCTGGTCGTACCGGCGTGTGACGAATGCCCGCGAGCGAAGCGCCGGAGAGGCGAGCAGCTCGAGCACGGCCTCCGGTGCCCGCGGCACGGCGACGGGTGTCTCCCCCGGCGGGATCCGCGGCTCCTGCTCGACCGAGTAACGGGGGCAGTCGTCCGTGAGGAAGCCTGCGGGGATCGCGCCGACCTCGTCGCCCTCCCACAGGGCGCGAAGGAGACCGGTCTCGGTCACCTCGCCGATCACGGCGCGGTGGAGCTCCCAGCGGTCGATCACGGCCTCCACGTCCGCGAGCCGCTCGGGAGCGACGATCGCCACCATTCGCTCCTGCGACTCCGAGATCATCACCTCCCACGGCTCCATGCCCTCCTCGCGCTGGGGCACCCGGTCGAGGTGGACGTCGATCCCGTAGTCGGCCGCCATCTCCGAGAGGGACGACGCGAGGCCGGCGGCACCGCAGTCCTGGAGCGAGAGCACGAGGCCGCGCTCGACGAGCTCGACGGAGACCTCGATCAGCCGCTTGCCGGTGAAGGGGTCGCCGACCTGGACGGAGGGTCGCTTGTCGGCATCTCCCTCCCCCAGCTCGGCGCTCGCCAGCACGGACGCGCCGCCGATCCCGTCGCGGCCGGTGGTCGCGCCGTAGAGGAGGACGAGCGCCCCCGTGCGCGTCGCCTTGGCTCGCGTGAGCCGCTCCACGGGGAGGAGCCCGACGCACATCGCGTTGACGAGGCAGTTCGACGCATAGACGTCGTCGAACACCACCTCGCCGCCGACGGTGGGCACCCCGACGCAGTTGCCATAATGGCCAATGCCGCCGACCGCGCGGGAGAAATGGAGGTCCGGCGCGCCGAAGCGCAGCCCGTCGAGGAGCGCGACGGGGCGCGCGCCCATCGCCGAGATGTCGCGGAGGATCCCGCCCACGCCCGTCGCGGCGCCCTGGAACGGCTCCACGGCCGAGGGATGGTTGTGGCTCTCCACCTTGAACGCGACGGCGAGACCGTCGCCGAGATCGAGCACGCCCGCGTTCTCACCCGGCCCCTGGAGCACGTGCGGGCCCTCGCTCGGGAGCCGCCGCAGCAGAAGGGCGGAGTGCTTGTAGCCGCAGTGCTCCGACCAGAGCAGCGAGAAGACAGCGAGCTCGAAATGGTTCGGCTCGCGCCCCAGCAGGCTGACGATGCGATCGAGCTCCCCGTCCGTGAGGCCGAGCTGGCGATGGAGCGGCTGTTCCGCGACCGGGCTCAGGAGGTCAGTCTACCCCCCGCCCCTGTCGTCACCGATCGGGCACCCGCCGGCGCCGGGGGACGACCACGCTCGAGACTCGGAGGCCGGCCGATGCCCCGGGCTGGCAGCTGCCGGCGCGCGCGGGGCCTGACAGCCTCTAGCGTCACGGCGTGTCACGGCGCGACCTCGGCCTGCTGCTCGCGCTGTCGGCGATCTGGGGCTCCTCGTTCCTCTTCATCAAGCTGGGCGTCGACGAGCTCGAGCCGTCCGTCGTCGTCCTCGGCCGCGTCGCGGTCGGGGCCCTCGTGCTCCTGCCGCTGGTGGCGGGCCGTGGGGGTCTCCGCGGGCTGCGGGACCACCTCGGCCCGATCGTCGTGCTGGCCGCGCTCAACAACGTGCTCCCCTTCTGGCTCCTCGCCTTCGCCGAGACACGGATCGACTCGGGGCTGACGGCGGTGATCCAGGCGGCTGCGCCGATCTTCACCGTACTCCTGGCGTCGTGGATCGACCGGAGCCAGCGAGTGCACGGCGCTCGCCTCGTGGGGGTCGGCGTCGGCTTCCTCGGTGTCGTGCTCCTCGTCGGCGTCCAGGAAGGCGGCCAGCTCGTCGGCGCGCTCGCGGTGATCGGGACGGCGCTGTGCTACGGCGGCTCCGTGCTGTACGCGGGCCGCACGGTCGCCCGGTCGCTGCCGCCGCTCCAGCTCTCCTTCGGGCAGCTCGCCGTGAGCGCGGCGCTGGCGGCGCCCTTCGGCATCGCCCAGGCTCCCGACGAGCTCCCTTCGGCCGGTGCGATCGCCGCCGTCGTCGCGCTCGGCGCGCTCGGGTCGGGAGTCGCCTATGTCCTGTACTTCACGCTGATCGCGAGCGCGGGCGCATCGAGGGCGATCCTCGTCACCTACCTCGTCCCCGCCTTCGCGCTCGTCTACGGGGCGATCTTCCTCGACGAGGAGGTCACGACGTCCGCGCTCGTGGGACTGGCGCTGATCCTCGGGGGCACCGCCCTCGCGACGGGCGCGAGACTCCGGGGTCGGTAGCGTGGCGGGGTGAGCCGGTACTGGCCCCTCCTCCTGTCCCTCGCGGCGGTATGGGGCGCCTCGTACCTCTTCATCAAGGTGGCGGTCGAGGGCGGCCTCGAGCCCGCGCCTCTGATGTGCGCCAGGGCCTCGATCGCGGCGGTCGTGCTGTTCGGCCTCCTCGCGGCGAGGATGGGCGGCAGCCGCGCCGTCCGGGAGCTCCGGGCTTCGTGGCGGCGCTGGGTCGTGATCGGCGTGGTCGCGAACGCGCTGCCGTTCTGGCTCATCGCGTGGGGCGAGAAGCACATCGACTCGGGGATCGCCGGGATCGCCCAGTCGACGGTGGCGCTCTTCACGATCCTGCTCGGGCTCCGCTTCCTGCCGCACGAGCCGCTCTCGCGCGCCCAGCTCGTCGGGTTCGGGCTCGGCCTCGTCGGTGTCGGCGTCCTCGCCGGGCTCCACCCGGAGGGGGGCTGGTGGGCGGTCGCCGGGACGCTCGCCGTGGTGCTCGCGTCCCTCGCCTACGCGACCGGCAACGTGATCGGGCAGCGAAGCGTGGTCGGGGTTCCGGGCCCCGTGCTCGCGACCGGCGCGATGCTCGCCGCGGCCGTCTCGCTCCTGCCCTTCGCCCTCGTCCAGGTCCCGTCGCGCGCGCCCGACGGGGACGCGATCCTGTCGCTGCTCGCGCTGGCGCTCGTCGGCACGGTCATGGCGCAGCTCGTTCTCTACCGGATGCTGCGCCTCTTCGGCGGGCGACGGATGAGCCTCGTCACGTACCTGATCCCGCTCTTCGCGCTCGTCTACGGGGCGGTGCTCCTCGACGAGAGGGTCACCGTCTCGGCGGTCGCCGGGATGGCGCTGATCCTCGCCGGCGTCGCGCTGGGCTCCGGCGCGCTCCGTCTCCGGCGTGCGCGGGCGGCCGAGGTTCCGGCGGGGTGACCGTCTCGCTCAGGACGGCGACCCCGGACGACGTCCCGTTCCTCGCAGCCCTCGTCGCGCACGAGGACGTCGGCCCGTACCTCGCCGCGGTGCGCCCGACGGGCGAGGAGGCGATCCGCGCGGAGATCGACCGCGCCGAGCGGGAGCCGGAGGCGTTCGGCGTGATGGTGATCGAGCTGGAGCGCAGGCGCGCCGGGACCGTGACGTGGGAGCGCGTGAACCAACGCTCCCGCATCGCCTCGGTCGGCGGCCTGGCGGTCGACCCCGCCTTCCGCGGTCGCGGCGTCGGTGTCGAGGCCGCGCGGGCGCTCCAGACGCACCTGCTGCGCGAGGTCGGCTTCCACCGGCTGCAGATGGAGGTGTACGGCTTCAACGAGCGCGCGCTGCGCCTTGCCGAGCGGGCGGGTTGGGTGCGCGAGGGGGTCCGCCGCAAGGCGTATCGGCGGAACGACACGTGGGTCGACGGCGTGCTGTTCGGCCTCGTCGAGGAGGACCTCGAGGGCGAGTGACAGGCGACCCGTCGAGCCGCTCCGCCGCATGGTCATCGTCCCGGACGCGCAGTAGGCTCACGCCACCCCGACCCGAGAAGGAGTGGCCATGGGATTCCTCGTTGCCCTGGGTGCGTTCGCGGCAGCCGTCGTCGTCGGCCTGATCTTCTTCGCGACCGGGCACGAGGTGCTCGGGATCGTCGCGCTGCTGATGAGCCTCCCCTTCGCCCTCGCGACCTGGCTCAAGTGGTCGGACCGGGGCATCTGACCGCGCGTCGCGCCGCTCAGGCGACCTCCACCCCGACCGGCACGTCCGCGAGGAACCCTTCGATCTCGCGCACGACCTCCTCGGGCGCGTCGAGCCAGAGCAGGTGGCCGGCCTCCTCGACGGGGACGATCCGGACGTTCGGGTTCCTGGCGGCGATCCCCCGGTAGGCCTCCTCCACCCTGGACGTCACGAAGCGGTCCCGCTCGCCTCTGAGAAGCAGCGTGGGCGCGGCCACGTCGTCCCACCCCTCCCCCAGGACCAGGCGTCCGACGAACGGCATGAGGCCGCGAGGGCGGCCGAGGTAGCGCAGCAGGCCGACGTACGACTCGCGGTTCCGCTCCTGGCCCAGGACGTCGGCGTCGAGCATCCCGTCGTCGAGCCGTTCCGGGTGCGCCACCGCGATCTGCCCCATCAGCTTCCTGAGGCTCTCGCGCGTGGGCGTCGAGAGCAGGCGGCGGGCGATGCCGCGTCCCACGACGGGGATCCCCGCGAGCAGGCCGATGACGAAGAGGGGGCCAGGGACCTCCCGCGTCACGCCGACGGGCGCCCCGACGAGGACGAGGCTGGTCACCCGGGTCGGGACGTCCAGCGCGAAGACCGTGCAGACGAAGCCCCCGAGCGAGGAGCCGACGAGGGCGGCGGACTCGAGCTCCAGCGCGTCGAGGACCTCGCGGACGAAGGTTCGCGCCGACGTCCTGGAGGTCGGCCGTCGGCATAGTCGAACGGGTCCGCGAGCCCGTGGCCCGGGAGATCGACGGCGATCACACGGTGCCGGGCCGCGAGCGCGCCCAGGATCGGCGCCCACAGCGCGGCGTTGTCCATGAAGCCGTGGACGAGCACGAGCGGCGGGCCGTCGCCGAGCTCGAGCACGCGCGTCTCCCCCCGCGACCAACGCACCCGCCGCGCGCGTGTGCCGGGCGCAAGCCGGTCGAGGACGGCCGCCTGCGCCGCCTCGAGCCGCCCGTCGAGGTCGTTCCGCTCCATGATCACCCTCCGAGCGGGTCGATGTTCCTGTTCGCGCGGAACAGGTTCCCGGGGTCGTAGCGCCGCTTGATCTCGACGAGCCGCCCGTAGTTCGTCCCGTACGTCGCCCGCACCCGCGCGTCGTCCTCGTCGGCCGACTGGAAGTTGACGTACGTGCGCCCGAGGGAGAACGGCCTCACGCGCTCCCAGCCGCTTCGCACCCACTCGCGGAAGGCGTCGGCGTCCGGCTCGCCCTGGTGCCACATGCCGTTGACCCCCACCACGTAGCGAACGTCCCGGTTGCCCACCGCGCCGTCGTCCTCGGGCCGGTCGTTCAGCGCGCCGCCGAGATGGAGAAAGCCGACCTGCGCCTCGGGGACGGAGCACTCTGCGAACGTGTCCCGGACGGCGTCGAGCAGGCCGTCGCTCAGCTCACCCACGTACTCCGTCTTCCAGTAGTAGTGCGCGCCCTTCGGCTCGCTCTCGTCGAGGAACGACTGCTGCTGGACGTACGGCCACGGCTGGAGGAGGTCGACCGCCGCGTCACCGAGCGCGCGGAGCGGCGCCAGCGCCGCCTCTGCCCTCTTCGAGGTCGCCGCTCCAGCAGACGACCATCGAGCAGACCTTCATTCCGTGCCACTCCTCGGGCACGAACGGCAGCGGCGGCGCGTGGAGCATCACCAGCCAGACGGTGAGCTCTCGCGGTGCTTCGGAGGTGATCGTCCGGTAGGCCCGTAGGATCTCGTCGGCGCGCTCGAACGGCCAGCCGATCAGCCCGCCGTAGACGATCGGGCCAACCTCGTGCAGCCGGAACGTGAACCGGGTGACGACGCCGAAGTTGCCCCCGCCGCCACGGACAGCCCAGAAGAGGTCGGGATGCTCGTTACGGCTCGCCCTCCTGATCCCGCCGTCGGCCGTGACGATCTCGACCTCCTCGAGGTTGTCGACCGTCCAGCCGAAGCGGCGGGTCAGGTAGCCGAGGCCTCCCCCCAGGGTGAGCCCCGCGACGCCCACCTCCGAGATGAACCCGAGCGGCGTCGCGAGCCCGTGCTCCTGCGTCGCCCGGTCGACGTCGCCGAGCCGGCAGCCGGGCCCGACGTGCGCGAGCCTCGCCTCGGGGTCGACGGCGACGTCGCGCATGCGCGACATGTCGAGGTTCAGCCCGCCCTCCGCGATCGCGGTGCCGGCGATGTGGTGGCCTCCCCCCTTGACGCCGAGCAGCAGCCCGTGGTCGCGCGCGAAGGCGACGGCCGCCGCCACCTCGGCAGCCGACGTCGGCTGGACGACGAGCGCGGGCTTCCGCGCGACCATTCCGTTCCAGAGGAGGACCGCGTCCTCCCACCCGTCGTCGCCCTCGACGAGCATCCTCCCTCCGCTCGCGCCGAGATCGTCCAGGTCGGACGGGCTCAGCGTCACGACTCCGCGGTCGAGTCGCGACGAGCTCCAGGCCGTGCAGCTCTCGAGGCTGGGTCGTCATGCCGCACCACCCGCGACCGCGATGCCGCCGCCCTCGAGGTTCTGCATCACCACGGCGATCGTCTCCCTGAGCCCTTCGGTCGGGCTGAACTCGACGAGCTCGGCGCCGGCGTGGTGGACGGGCGTGTGGCCGGGCGGCACGTAGTACGCGTCACCGGCCTCGTAGGTCTCCTCGCGGTCGCGCGAAGCGGAACGTCACCTTCCCGTCGATGACGTAGCCCCACCGCGGAACCTGCGCGCGGTCGTCGGGCAGCCCCCGGAACAGGGCGGCGAGGTCGGCGTCGGCGCCGTGCTCCTCGAAGCACACGGAGTAGCCGCCGTCGAGGTGCTCGGTGCGAACGTCGAGGCCGTCGATCGAGACGCGTTCGGACGCGGTCGTTCTGGATGCTCTGGGCATGTCGGCTCCCTTGCTGGATCGATGCATCCGAAACTAGGGCGCTGCGGTCGCGGTTACTTCGGCGGTTCCACCCAAATCACGGGCGCCGGCGCGTGGGTGATTCCACCCACGTGGGCCCCGGCTCAGACGAGCTGGTGCTCGTACGCGTACGCGGTCGCCGCGGCCCGCGAGGACACGTGCAGCTTCGCGAAGATGTTGCTCACGTGGCGGTCTACCGTTCGGGCGCTCACGACCAGCTCGCCGGCGATCTCCCTGTTCGTCTTGCCGGTCGCCACGAGGCGAAGGACCTCCAGCTCGCGCGGCGACAGGCCTCCACGGCCGCCGGAGGTGGGGTCTCCGTCGGGGCGCGCGAGCCGATCCAGGTCGACTGCCGCACCGAGGCGGGCGAAGATCCCGCGCGCGGCCTCGAGCTCGAGGCGAGCCGAGTCCGCGTCGCCGAGTGCCCGGCACGCCATGCCGACGAGCTCGCGGGATCGCGCCTCCTCGTATGGGGCGCCGAGCTCCTGCCACCTCTCGAGCGCCTGGCGCAGGGATGCGAGCGCCCCCGCCGGATCGCCCGCCGCGAGCTCCACGGCACCGCGGGCGTGGTGCGCCATGCCCTGCAGCAGCTCGCTCCCGTATCCCTCCGCCAGTTCCTCGAGCTCGGTGCAGGACTCGCGCGCTGCGGGAACGTCGTCCACGGCCAGGAGGATCTCGACCGCCGCCGCGAGCAGGGCAGCACGCCGGAAGGGCCCACCCGCCTCGCCGAGCACACGGTGGATCGTCGCGGCGGCCGCGTCACCGCGTCCCTGGGAGAGGCGCAGGAGAGCGAGGCCGGGCTGCGGCTCGCGCCCGCGTCGGCTCGCGTCGCGGTACGCCCGCTCGGCCTCCGCCAGCTCGCCCCGAAGGCGATGGAGCTCTGCCTGGCGGTAGGAGGCCTCGGCGGCCGCGCCCTGGTTGAAGCCGGCCGCCAGCCTCTCCCCGGCGCGCGTGGCCTCGACGAGCGCGTCGTTCCAGTCACCGGCGAGCTGCAGGATCTCCGCCCGGTGCACGAGGCAGCGGCCGGTGAACGCCACGAGATCCGACTGGCCGTCGCACCACCTGCTCAGAGCGGCGGTCCACTCCTGCGCGCGGCGCACCTCGTAGACCTCCTGACAGGCGAGGATCACGCCGCAGTAGACGAGCCCGGCGACGATCGGCGAGAGCTCGTTCGTCGTGAGCGCGACCATCGCCTCGTCGAGCAGCGCCACACCCTCGGTCACGCGACCGCCCGTGGCCAGGATGTGCCCCTGCGAGTGCGCCGCGAGGGCGAACAGGTCGGGCTCCCCGAAGCGCTGGCCGTATGCCGCGGCCTCACCGGCTGCTGCGGCTGCGGCCTCCCAGTTGCCGACCGCCAGATGCTGGAAGACGGCCGGTAGGAGCGCGTAGCCGCGCTCGACGCAGTCCCCTTCACCCTCCAACAGCCGCTGCACACGGCCGAGCCAGCCAGTCGCCGGCCCGATCTCGCCTCGCAGCATGTGGTTGACGCCGATCCAGCCTGCGCACCGCGCCGCGCGACGCCGCTCGCCCGCCGCGACGTAGACCTGGTGGGCGCGCTCGAGCCCGGCCGTCCACTCGTCGTCGCGGCCGAGCATGTAGGCAGCGGTCGCGAGCAGCTCGAGATCCGGCCCGTCGAGTGGCGCTTCCCGGTCCGCCCGGCTCAGCGCCTCGTGGGCTGCCCCCCAAACGCTGGCCGCGTAGGACGCCCGCCCCTGCTCGAGTGCGACGTCGGGCTGCATGCGCGCGGGTGCACCTCCTATCCGTGACGCTCGAGGAACGCCAGCACACGGCTCCAGGCGTCCTCGGACTCCGCCGCAAACTGCTCCTGCTTGCGGTCGAAGAAGCTGTGCGGCGCCCCCGAGTACGTCACGACGTCGTGCTCGACGCCCGCGGCCTCGAGCGCGGCATCGAACGAGTCGATCTCCTCCTGCGGGATGCCCGGGTCGTCGCCGCCCATCAGGGCGAGCACGGGCGAGGCGAGCTCCGAAGCGCGCTGGATCGGCCCTGGGGTGCCGTCCTGGAACGGCCCGGGACGGCCGTAGAAGCCGATCGCGCCGGCGAGGTCGTGCCCGTCGGCCGCGGCGAGCCACGAGAGGCGCCCTCCGAAGCAGAACCCGAGCGTGAAGATGCTCTGCCGCGCTCCTCCGGCCTCGGAGCGAAGGAAGGCCACGGCGGCCGAGACGTCGCTCCGCAGGCCGTCCTGCGTCGTCTGCGCGACGTGATCCATGTACGGAAACTCGTCGTCGCGCTTGTCGACGCCCGCCGTGCGGCCGAAGTAGTCGATCGCGAGGGCCGCGAGCCCGCGCTCGCCGAGCCGCAGGCAGAGCTCCTCGTAGAACCGGTAGAGGCCCCGCACGTCCGGGAGGACGACCACCCCGGTGCCTCCCGGCTCCTCCGGCGTCGCGAGGAACGCGGCGAAGCCGGTTCCCGTCGGCCGCCTCGAGCACGAGATCGTCGTGCGAGACGGAGCGCTCCGGAGATGCGCGGGATCGGGGGCGCGGAGTCGGGCTCGTGGCACATGCCGTGACGATAGTGCGCGACTGGATCGCGTGCGGGCCGCGCCGGGTCTCGGCCCTGGAGCCCCGCAGTCGAGAGCTCTGACGCGACGGGCGCCGCACGGCGCAGCACGGGCGCGCCGATCCGGAGATGTCGGCACCGCCGTGCGGCGATGCTACGAGCTACGCGACGACGGGAGCGACCTCGCCCCCGGAGACCGCGGCGACGTCACGACGCCGAAGCAACCCGAGAAGCAGGAGACCGCCGGCGGCGAGCAGGATCGCGCTGGAGAGCCAGGCGACGTGGAAGCCGCTGACGAGCGCGTCCGCCGTGGCGGCCGGAGTCGGCCGCGCGCCTGCCGACGCAAGCTCGTCCTCCGTGCGGTTGGTGGCGAGCGTCGAGAGCAGTGCGAGCCCGAGCGCGCCGCCGATCTGCTGCGACGTGTTGAAGAGGCCGGACGCGAGGCCCGCGTCGTCGTTGGGAATGCCGCTCGTCGCGATCAGCGTGATCGGCACGAACACGAGGCCCATCCCGATCGACGCCAGCATGATCCCGGGCAGCAGGTCCGTGAGGTACGACGACTCGGGCGTGAGGCGCAGGAAGAGCAGGAGCCCGACCGCTCCGAGCGCCGCTCCGATCAGGGGCACCTCCCGGGCGCCCAGGGCGGGAACGAGCCTCTGCGAGAGGCCGGCTCCGATGATCACCCCGGCCGTGAACGGGACGAACGCGAACCCGGCCTCGAGCGGCGAGAAGCCGAGCACCCGCTGGACGTAGAGCGTGTTGAAGAAGAACATCGAGAACAGGCCGGCGGCGACGACGAACATCGCCGCGTTCGCGCCGCGCACCGTCCTCACCGAGAAGATCGAGAGGCGGACGAGCGGCTCGGCCGAGCGCCGCTCGATGAAGACGAAGCCGACGAGCAACACGGCGGAGAGGGCGAGGAACCCGAGCACCTCGGTCGAGCCCCAGCCGAGCGCGGAGGAGCGGACGATGCCGTAGACGAGCGCGATGAGCCCCGCCGTCACCGATGCCGCGCCCGCGAGGTCGAAGCTCCTGTGCATGTGCTCGTCCTTCGACTCCGGGACGTAGCGCAGGGAGACGAGGAAGGCGGCGATACCGACGGGCACGTTGACGAAGAAGATCCACGGCCAGGAGAGGACGTCGACGAGGAGCCCGCCGAGGACGAGCCCCACGGCTCCGCCGCCCACCGCGATCGCGGCCCACACGCCGAGTGCCTTCGTCCGCTCGGCTCCTTCGGCGAAGGTCGTCGTCACGATCGAGAGCGCGGCCGGGGAGACGAGCGCCGCGCCCAGACCCTGCAGGCCGCGCGCGACGATCAGTGTCGTCTCGCCGGTGGCGAGGGCGCAGAGCAGCGAGGCGACCGTGAAGAGCACGAGGCCGCCGAGGAACACGCGCTTGCGCCCGATCAGGTCGCCCGCGCGGCCCCCCAGCAGCAGGAAGCCGCCGAAGAGCAGCGCGTAGGCGTTGACGATCCACTGCAGGCTCGACTCGGACATCCCGAGATCGGCCTGGATCGACGGCAAGGCGACATTGACGATGGTCGCGTCGAGCACGACCATGAACTGCGCGAGGCAGACGAGGACCAGGACGAGCCATGGATTGACGCGCCCGGCGTTCATCACCTCGAACCTAGCAACGCGCGTCACGGCTGCTTGGTACGGATTCCCGTACCCGTGTCACCCGGGACGACGGCCGCGATAGGCTCGGCCCATGGAGCTCATCCACACCTGCTACCGCATCACCGACCCGGAGCGGTCGGTCGCGTTCTACGAGGCGCTAGGGCTCGAGAAGCGGCGCGAGCTGCCGATCCGCGACGAGGCGGTCAATTACTTCCTCGGCGTGCCCGGCAAGCCGCAGCCCGAGCTCGAGCTGACCTACAACTTCGGGGTCGACTCCTACGAGCTCGGCACCGCCTACGGGCACGTCGCGCTCACGATCGAGAACATGCCAGGAGACCCTCGCCGCGCTCGCCGAGAAGGGGATCGAGCCCGAGCGGCCACCGTACTCGGTGCGGGAGGGCGGCTCGCTGCTCTGCTTCGTCCGCGATCCCGATAGTTAGCTGAAAACATTGATCGTCGCTGCTTCGTGGACGGTAGAGGGATGTAACGGCTGCCGGGAGTGCTGACTCCCGCGAACCCCGTACGCGCTACGCGACATCTTTTGCGTTGAAACGCGCTCCACGCGCGCGTCACCGTGTTCGAGACTCGCCCGCGTGATGCGGACGTCGGTGCGGATGATCAAGCGGCACCACGGCGCGCTCGTCGATCGGGCGCACGCCGCAATCGCGGATCGGCTCGACGCCCTCCACCCGATGCAGGAGCAGGCGTCCGAGATGAGGCCTCGCGGTAGGGAGCCCCACCCACCATCGACGGTCTTCCGCTCAGGTGTCGTCTTGAAGCGATAGCCCTTGATCAGCAAGCGCCTGGCGAAGGAGGCCGATCGCCCTGGGACCCATGCCGTGGAACTTGAGCAGGTCGTCGGCGCAGTATTCGGTGAGCTGCGACAGGCGCGTGATGCCGATACCCGCGAGGGCGCGGGTGGCAGGGGCTCCGATGCGGGGCAGTTGGTCCGGCTGGGACATGGCAGCGGCTCCTACGTTTCGTCGGCCCACATGGTCAGACCGAAGACTTGCCCGCGCGAAACTCGTCGCGGCCGAGAGCGAAGGCCGAGGTGAGCGAGTCCTGTCGTTCGGCCCAGGATTGGCACAGGATGGCGGCGCTCCTGCTAACGCGCCGGGGCCGGGAGGCTCAGGCGCGATGCGGCATCGGGAGACGGGAGCGACGGGACTCCAACCCGCGACCTCCGGCGTGACCGCCGCCCCCCCCCCCGGGCCCGGCCCCATAGTCGCGACCGTTGCGAGCGAGGGTGCCGAGATCTTTCATCACGCCCTTTTTTCCACAGGAACGCCTGGAACTCGCCGCGGTCGGGTGCGCGCTCTGAGAGCTAATCGCGGGAGGTGACGAGTGTGATGACGACGAAGGTTGCCAAGGCGATCAGGACGTAGACGAGCCCACGGACGAGGGTGCCGCCAATCCGTTGCATCCGCGCCGCTCCCGGCACTTCGACTGGGCTCACTCGTGTCGGCCGGATACTGATCTGGCGGGTGGGACTTAGCTCGTGATCAGCCAAGAAGACGCGGTGGCGAACCTGGGGCTCCGCCTACCGGAGCCCTATGGGCGCCCCCAACCGCCCGCCACCCCTGTGTTCAAGCCAAACCGCGTCGGAGGGGGCGCACTCAAGGCGCACTAACCGTGCGCCCCCCACAGGCCGCAATCCCTGTGTTCAAGCCAAGCCACGTCGAGGGGGCTCCCCTTTATGGAGCCCTATAGGAGCCCCTTCAACAGCCCGCAATCCGTGTGTTCAAGCCAGATCCGAGCGAGTGGCGCCAAGAATCCCTTTTGGGCTCCACAACCCCACGTGCTGCCTAAGCTCGCGTAGATCGACGTCGCTGGCGGGTCTTCTTCCTCGCCTGCGCCGAGCTCTGGGGGTTCGAGGGTGGGAGCGAGTGGCTCGTCTCGCACTACCTGTTCGGTAAGCGCTGATCCTTTCCCAGCGAGCGGGCTCTAGCCGCGTCGTGCAGCCCGGAAGCGCCTGACGACCTCTTCGTCACTCTCGAAAGTGGGCTCGGCGCTGCGGCGGCCGAGCTGTAGACCGCTCAGACGTGAGGGCGGAATGCGAGGAGCTCGGGCCCGTAGTCACGCAGCCAACTGCGCTGCCGGCGCCAGTGCGGGCGATGTCGCTCGACGAGCGCCCAGAACCGTCGCGAGTGGTTCGGGACGCGCAGGTGACAGAGCTCGTGCACGACCACGTAGTCCAGCACCTCAGGTGGCGCGAGCGCGAGCCGCCAGTTGAAGGAGAGCGTGCCGCGTGGAGAGCACGAGCCCCAGAGAGTGCGTTGCCCTCCGATACGGATTCGGCGGTACTCGACGCCGATACGCTCGGCCTCCTCCTCTGCCAACGTTGAAACGAGCTCTCGCGCGGTCCTACGCGCCTGCGACTCACTGACCGCGCATGGGTCGAGGCAGAGTCGCGGCACCTGGCGACGCCGCTGATCCTCGATCCACAGGCGCTTCTCCTCGAGCAAGCGCTGGACGCCGGCACGACTCGTTCCCTGCGGCACGGTGAGCCGCGGCGCCTCACCCCACGGCACCTCCAGTCGCCATCGCCGCGCCCGCGGCGACCACCGCACCTCGACGGCCTCCAAGGGGCAGGAGGTTAGCTTTCGAGTCGGGCGTCAGCAGTTCGGCGCGTGGGCCTCGCCGTGAACCCGGGTCGTCAGCCGGTCCCCTTCTGCGGACGGTCAGTCGTGCCGCGACGCACGCCCGCGTCGCGCCGGTCGCCGGGACCGCCGCCAAGGGCCGCGACGAGGAGCGCGAGATTCGCCTCCTGGGCGCTCTCGTCGTCGGGTTCCACCGCCTCTACCTGTGTCGGTTGTTCGGCCATCTCGACCATTGCTTCTCCGAGTCGGAGCCTGCCATGCGACGACACACGCGCGGATACGGCAGGCCGTACTCTGAGGGTTGGGACGCCTGTACTCAGCTGCTGGGCTGGAGGTCCGCCACAAACCAACCGCATCAAGCTCCCGGCTGCCCGATGACTTCTCCCCTGCTGGGTGGTCCTACGAGCGATTCCGACACGAGGGAGGATCGATGAGCAGGCTGAAGCTGAATATCACGATGTCGATCGACGGCTTCGTCGCCGGCCCGAACCAGTCGGTTGACCAGCCGCTCGGGGTTGGTGGTGAGGAGCTCCACGACTGGCTGGTCTCGCTCGAGACGTTCCGCGAGAGCCACGGGGGGGAAGGCGGCGAGGTCAACGCGAGCACGCCGTTCGCCGAGGACATCCTCGGCGGCGCGGGCGCGACCATCATGGGCAGGAACATGTTCGGCGGCGGTCCCGGGCCGTGGAGCGACGAACCGTGGAGGGGCTACTGGGGAGACAACCCGCCCTACCACCATCCCGTCTTCGTCCTCACCAACCATCCGCGCGAGCCACTGCAGATGCAGGGAGGAACCACGTTCCACTTCGTCACCGACGGTATCGAGTCGGCGCTCGAGCAGGCGCGGGCAGCCGCCGGCGGGAAGGGGGTGTCTCTCGCCGGCGGAGCCTCCGTCGCTCAGCAGTACCTCGCGGCGGGTCTGCTCGACGAGATCGTCGTCTCGATCGTCCCCAATCTGCTCGGCGGCGGCGCGCGGCTCTTCGACAACGTGGGAGACGCAAAGCTCGAGCAGGTCGAGGCGGTCGAGGCGCCCGGCGTGACGCACATCAGGTACGTCCGGACCTAGCTCGAACCAAGAGGAGACGCACCATGGACCGTTTCACCGGCGGTTGCCTGTGCGGCAACGTCCGAATTGTGGCGTCGGGACGCCCATACCGGGTCGGCCTCTGTCACTGTCTCGACTGCCGCAAGCATCATGGAGCCCTCTTTCACGCTTCCGCGGTGTTCCCTCAGGATGCGGTGACGATCGACGGCGAAACACGCGAGTACGCCGGGCGGCATTTCTGTCCCCGCTGCGGCTCGTCCGTCTTCGCACGCAGCGCAGACGAGATCGAAGTGAACCTGGGGTCACTGGATGCCCCTGACCAACTGAAGCCGACCTACGAGCTCTGGACCGTCCGTCGCGAGTCCTGGTTGCCGCCGTTTCCGCTCACGCGACGATACGACCGCGATCGCGACACCACGGGTCGCTTTGAGGAGTAGGTCGCGCGCCACCGCGCACCAACCGACTGCGACGTTCCTGACCGCCGTCGTGGCCACCTGCGCCGTGTGCGGGTACGAGGCTCCCGGCGTCGTGTGCTGACGGGCTACGGGTCGATCCCGAGTTTCCGCAGCTCGACGATTGCCGCCCTGCGCCAGCGGGTCGTGCCAGGGGAGAACGGCAGCATGAACGGCATGCCGCTTGCCTTGCGGAGCGGCTTTCCGTCGCGCAGGACTCGGTAGTGCCCCGGTGTCGCCTCGACGGTCAGGCCCGCGGCCTCGAGCCGCCGAATGAACTCACGCACGTCTTTACGCATCACGCGCCCCGCATGGAGATGTCGGGCGGCTGGACGAGGGCTGCATCAGGGCTACCCCATCCCATCCGCGCTTCGAGCCGAGAGCCACCGTGAACAGCGGCAGGAACATCGATGTCAAGCTTGACATCACGAGCGCAGCTTCTTGAGGGCACGTCCGAGTGCCTGGCCGCCCGCGAGCACGGGCTCGAACAGGTCGCCGTGCTGTTCGACCCGCTCGAGCGCCTCGCGCATCCCGAAGCGACGCGGTGTCAGGTCCTCTGTCAGCTCGTCCCAGCGAAGCGGCGTCGAGACCGGTGCGCCCGGCTTCGGCCGCACCGAGTAGACCGAGGCGATCGTCTTCCCCCGCGCGTTCTGACGATGGTCGACGAGCACGCCCTCGCGCTTGTGCTTCAGCCATTCGGTCGTCACGAGCCCCGGATGCCGCTCCTCGAGCCTGCGCGCCACGCGCTCCGCGAACGCGTAGGTCCGCTCGAAGGTCGCTCGGCGCGCGATCGGGACGAGCACGTGAATCCCGTCGGCCCCGCTCGTCTTGACGTAGGACTCGAGCTCGACCCGCTCGAGCTCCTCGCGGATCAGGTGCGCGACGCGGATCGCGAGCGCGAAGCCGCCGTGTCGAGATCCGGCGGGTCGAGGTCGAAGAGCACGAAGTCCGGGCGGTGCGGCTTGTCGACGCGCGAGTACCACGCGTTCATGTCGATGCAGTTCATCTGCACCATCCAGAGCAACGCCTCCGGCGAGTTGACGAGCGGGAAGTCGACGAGCCGCGACTCGCCCTCGCGCGGATAGGTGCGGAAGGTGCGCGTCGGGATCCAGGAGGGCATCCCCTTCGGCGCCTGCTTCTGGAAGTACACCTCCCCGGCCACGCCGTAGGGCGAGCGCTTCATCGTGAACGGCCGATTGCGCAGGTGCGGGACGAGCACCGGCGCGATCGCACGGTAGTACTCGAACAGGTCCTGCTTCGTGATCCCCTCGTCGGGAAACAGGACGCGTTCCGGGCTCGAGAGGCGGACCGACCGCGGCGCCACGCAGCGGGTTCTACCTGTCCGGTGCTGCGCATGTCGACGCGCGCAGGTCGACGGCGGCGCCACCCTGGCCGTCACCGGTCTCGACGCCCTCCTCGAGCGCCTCGCCGCCCAGCGCATCGAGCACGAACCGATCGAGACCTATTCGAACGGCGTCCGCCATGTGAGGATCCCCGACCCGGACGGAACAGCATCGCGTTCGCAGAGCCGCCCGCCGCCGCGATGCCGATTCCCGAATGACCGCCGGGGAGCTGCCTAGCATTGCTCGTGTGCACGACACACGCCCAGGCGGACACCAGCGCTCATCGGGGAGCGCTGTCGAGGTTCGGCCGAAACGGACAACCGCTCGACGACTGGCTTGGCGACATCTCCGATGACGACTGGAGCGAGACTCCGACGGAGCGCGGCGAGCGCCGACACGCCTCGCCCGCCGACCACGAGCTCTCCGTCACCCGTGGGCGCTGTCTCGCGCGACCAGACAGCCGATCCCGCTGCCCGACCGGTTGCCGCCGCGGCAGCCCGCCGCGCGGTCATCGAGCGCCGACGCCTCGTCGCCGGGCTCGTGGTCGTGGTCGCGCTCGGACTCGCCGTCGTGATCCCGGTGCTTCTGCTCCGGGGGGGCGGAGGTCAGGCGCCGGTGACACCTGTGCCCGCCTCCACCAGCACGACGCCCGTGCCGAGCGAGACCCTTCCGTCGGCCGCCGCTCCCGCGCCCAGCCCGTCGCCAACGCCGTCGTCGACCACGCCGTCCACGGGCGGCGCCTCAGCCTTCGCGCTGCCCGAGGGCACGAAGCTCCTGCGCGGGGAAGGCGATCCCGCGCTCGTCGAAGAGCTCCAGCGGGCCCTGGCGAGAGCCGGCTACGACCCCGGTCCGGCCGACGGGACCTTCGGTCGGCGTACGGAAGCAGCCGTCGCCGCGTTCCAGGAGGCGAACGGTCTCTCCGTCGACGGTCGGGTCGGCCCCGAAACCGCGTCCGCGCTGAACGCTGCCCTCGCAGGCTAGTACGCGACCTCGCCGGTGAGGGTCTCGACGCCGGGTAGACACGACTCCATCGTCCGCTTGGCGCCGATGATTTTCGGCTCGAACGGCGGTCTCTCTCAACGGTCGCATACGACAAGCCGAGGAGGATCGAAGATGGGACGAATCGTCGATAACCGAGTACATCTCCGTCGACGGTGTCGTCGAGGCACCCAGCGGAACCGAGGACTTTGCGCGTGTCGGCTGGATCGACGACTTCCGGCGCGGGCCGGAGGGCGACGAGTTCAAGTTCGACGAGACCATGGCGTCAGACGCGCTGCTGTTCGGTCGTGTGACGTACGACGGTTTCGCGCCGGTCTGGCCACAGGTCGAAGGCGAGTTCGCGGACAAGTTCAACACGATGCCCAAGTACGTCGTGTCTTCCACTCTGACGGATCCGGAGTGGAACAACACGACCGTCCTGCGGGGCGACGTCATCGAGGAGGTAGGAAAGCTCAAGGCGCAGTACGACGGCGACATCGTCGTCCACGGCAGTCCGCAGCTCGCGCAGACACTGATCGAGCACGAGCTCGTCGACGAGCTGCGCCTCATGGTCTACCCGGTCATCGTCGGCGCGGGGAAGCGCCTCTTCGCCGAGACCAGCGGCCCGAAGCGTCTGCAGCTCGTCGAGGCGAAGACGGTCGGCGACGGAATCCACATCCTCGTCTACCGGCCAGCGCGTTGAGGCTGCCGTCCGCCCGTGCGGCAGCTCCTAGCTCGCCACGGCGCAGAGCGCGACGCAGGGCACCTCGTAGCCGCTCTCGACTGCGTATCGGCCGAGCGAGTCTTCGACGTCTGCCCTGACCTGAGCGCGCGCGGCGTCGGCCAGTCCCCGCACGGCGAGCACTGCGATCGCATCGAACTCAGCGAGCACCGTGAAGCGAGTCGAAGCCGCTCACCGTTACGACGTCGCCGTCGAGCGTGGCTTCGCCTTCATCACGGACACGGCGAACTGGTCGAAGTTCTGGCCCGGGTACGTGCGCCTCGAGGAGGGCTCGAGCTGGGGAGCCGTCGGCGACACGGCCCGGCTGACGACTCGGCTGCTCGGGCGCGAACGCGAGCTGACGATGACGATCACGGCGTTCGAGCCGAACCGGCTCGTGACCTACACCAGCACGCAGCCCGGCCTGCCCGACGCACGGCATGAGCGCCACTTCGAGCCCGACGGCGAGGGATTCGTCTACCGACTCGTCGTCGAGTACGAACCGCGCGGCGGGATCGCCGGCCTCTTCGACCGGTTGCTGCTCGACCGCGGAATCCGGCGCGCGTTCCAGAGCACGTTCGTGGCGCTGGAGCGGGAGCTCGAGGTCTCCGTCCAACGGCCGTGACGCCGCGTGTGCTGATCGTCGGTGCCGGCATCGCCGGTCTGGCGCTTGCCCGCGCTCTACGGCGGCGCGGACATCACGGCCGAGGTCGTCGAGCGGATGCCCGAGTGGGAGACGAGCGGCGCCGGCCTGTACCTGCCTGGCAACAGCGTCCGGGCGCTCGACGAGCTCGGGATCTGGGCGGAGCTGGCTGCTCGTGCGAACCCGATCGTGCGGCAGCGGTTTCTCGACCACCGTGGCCGCCTGCTCGCCGACATCGACGTTCGCAGCTACTGGGACGGTGTCGCAGCCTGTGTCGCGATTCGCCGAGCGGCGCTGCACGAGGCCCTCCGCGCGGGGAGCGCCGAGGTTCCGGTCCGACTCGGCCTCTCGGTGACAGATCTCGATGACGACGGCCAGGCGAAGCGGGTGCGCTTCTCCGACGGCTCGACCGGCGCGTACGACCTCGTCGTCGGTGCGGACGGTGTCCACTCGACCATCCGTACCCTCGCCGCTCGGCGGTCCTCCCGCCCGCTACGTGGGACAAGCAAGCTGGCGATTCGTCGCGGAGGGATTCCCCGAGATCGGCGATTGGACGGTCATGCTGGGCCGAGGCCGCGCCTTCCTCACCGTCGCGCTCGGCGAAGGCAGCGTCTACTGCTACGCCGACGTCAACTCGAGTGAGGCGGCCGACGCTCGCGGGGCTGAGTGGCGCGAGCTGTTCGTCGACTTCGCCGACCCGGTGCCGCGCCTGCTGCAGCACGCCGGCGACGCGTACTTCGCCCCGATCGAGGAGGTCGTGCCGCCGGCCTGGACGGCACGTCGCGTTGTGCTCGTCGGGGACGCCGCCCACGCCAGCTCGCCGAACATGGCCCAGGGCGCGGCGATGGCGCTCGAGGACGCACTCGTGCTCGCCGATGCTGCTCGCGACGAGCCAGGACATCGAGGAGGCGCTGACCGAATACCAGCGACGGCGCACCGCCCGCATCACATGGGTACAGGATCAAACCCACCGCCGCGACCGCACGCGAAACCTGCCCCCGATCATCCGCAACATGACGCTACGCCTCGTGGGCGAACGCATCTACCACTCCAACTACCGGCCGCTACGTGACCCGCCGTAGCGCGTCGGACAGGTTTCGGGTTGAGAAGGCACCGCGCCCGTGCCCGAGTTCGACCCCTATGGGCAGCCACGACGCAGACCGATCGCGAGCGGACCGGCATGAGGGTGCCGTCCTGCCCAGTCTCGACGTGAGCGCCTGCGGCGCAGGCTGGCCCGGGGCTGGTCAGATTCCGAGGATCTTGGCCTTGGCGGCTGCGAACTCCTCGTCGGTGAGGACGCCCTGAGCGTGAAGGTTCGCCAGGTTCTGAAGCTGCGCGGTGGCGTCGTCCTGGGGCTCCGGCGGCGGCTGCTGGTACTGGGGCTGCTGTTGCGCGTCCTGCTCGTCCCACCTCTGGGCCTGACGGCGCTGGACACGCCCGTGCACGGCGGTGGCGGTTCCGGCGACGACGGCGGTGCGGGCTGCCATGCGTAGAAGTCCCAACTCTTTACCTCTCGATCTCGAAGGGGCAGGAGCTAGCTTGCCACGACACGAACATGCCCCACGGCCACCGCGGCCGGACCATCGCCCGGACGCCCCTGCGCAAGGATCGCGCTACACGTACGCCCTGGCGCGAGTTGAAGCTGCGGCGCGGTCAAGGTCGGCAAGAAGCGTCCTGCCGTCATCGTCCGTCTGGCGATCTGCCTCACCGATGACTCCCAGCGCGAATCGCAGCGCGGAGATCTCGGCCCTCAGGTAGTCGGCCTCCGTCGCGGAATGATTGCCGCAAGCCAACTTCGTCTCGAGGTAGTCCAGACGCCGACTGAGGGTGAAGACGAACCTCTTGCTGTTGCGGTTCACGGCCGCGAACCCCTCATCTCGACAGATTGCTACCCGTTTTGCCAACCCGCGTCACCGACCACGCGGCCGCTGCTCAAGAACGACCGAACCGCGATCCGCTGATCGCGCTCCTGCCGACTCTCACCCTTTCGGTGGGGCCCGGCGGGACTGGAACCTGTCAACATCGTTCGTCTGCCGTGAGTGACGACGCGCCGGTTCGCTTCGATCCGCTCCACCCGGCTTCGCGTGCGAGTTTGGTCGCGGGGGTCGTGCTGGGGCCGCTTCTCTGGCTCTCGCATTCGCGATCGCCGCTTGGTTCTTCGAGTACAGCTGGGCGATCGCACTGGGATCGGCGGTGACCGTCGCGTCGTTTGTCGTCGCGCTCGTGGTGCTCACGCTGATCCGGGAAGGGCGCGTGCGGCAGGAGGAGCGGTATGTCGACGGCGGCTAAGTTGCTGCTCGCGTTCGTGGCGCTTTATCCGGTCTGCACCGCCGCGTTGTGGATCGCCGGGGTCTGCTCTTCCGGTTGCTGGAGGAGCGGGACCCTGTTGGGCAGCCCGAAGGAGGTTGGCCGGGCGTGACCGTGCTGATCCCCGCCTTCAACGAGGAGGCGGTGATCGGAACCTGTGTCGCCGCAGCAATCGCATCGGATTATCCGGAGTTTGAGGTGTTGGTCCTCGACGACGGCTCCACCGACGCCACCGAAGCCGCCGTGATCGAGGCAAGCGCGGGAGACCCGCGCTGCCGCGTGATCCGCGACCCGGTCAATCGCGGCAAGGCTGACCGGCTGAACGTCGGGTTCAGACAGGCACGCCACGAACTCGTCGCGGTCACCGACGCCGACACGCACATGCACCCCCAGGCGCTCAAGCTCTTCGTCGCGCGGATGTGCCGATCCCCGCTTGTCGCCGCAGTCGCCGGCGCCCCTCACGTCACCAACCGCGGCCGTTTCCTGCTTGCGATGCAGACCCTCGAGGCCGCCTCGATCATCGGCCTGATCCGCCGGACGCAGTCGCTGACCGGAAGGGTCGGGGTCGTCGCCGGCGTCCTCGGCCTCTTCCGCCGCGATCGCGTCCTCGCTGTCGGTGGTTACGACTCACGAATGGCAACCGAGGACATCGACCTGACCTGGAAGCTGCTGCTCAACGGGTGGCAGACGGCCTATGAGCCTCGCGCGCTGGTCGGCATGCAGGTTCCCGCCTCAGTCCGCACGCTGTGGGCGCAGCGCAAGCGCTGGGCGCGGGTCAGGGTGAGGTGCTCCACGTTCACCTCGCGCGAGGTCAGCCGCTGGCGCAACCATCGCATGTGGCTAATGAGCCTCGAAGCGCTCGCGTCGCTGGTTTGGGTTGTCGTCCTGGTCGCGGCGCTCTTGACCGCCGCGCTCGGCAGCTTCCTGGCGAGGTAGACAACGCGTTCGGGTTCGCACTCGCGTGGGGCATCGCGATCGCATTCGTGGCCCTGATCCAGATGGTCGTCGCGCTCACCCTCGAACGCGGCTACGACCGGGCCATCATCCGGCCGTTGCTCCTCGGAGCCGCCTATCCCCTCGGCTACTGGATCCTGGCCGCGGCCGCCGCCCTCCACTCCGAGACGATCGCGCTCGTCCGAGGGCCGCGCGAGGAGCGTGTCGTCTGGAACATCCCGCGCGAGCGGTTCACTGAGCCGTAGACGACCGACCGGCGAGGCTGTTCCTCTCCGCCCCCCGTGCTCGACCGTCAGGGCGAGCGGGGGCAGGTGTTTCAGGCGGCTGTCACCGCCGCCTGCGTCATGAATCGACGTGGTGGTGCGTCCCCGTGTGTGGTCCCGCCCAGAAGCGAGTTCGAGTCTCAGGTCGCCCGATCGAATCTCATCGATTCCCGGCGGCCGGCGGCCGTGCTCTTCTACCCATGCCTCTCCCGCGCGTGGTGATTGCGTTGACACCGGTTCTATGCCGAGCGTGCTGGTCACTGCTGCATCCTTGGATCGTGCGTAGGGTCGGCGTACATGGGAGGGCAACCGTGATCGATGGCTTCGGGGCGCAGTTCGTAGTGCCAGGGTTCGTTGCTGTAGATCTGGCATAGCCCGTACTCGGCGCCGTGCTCGGACAGCCACGCCGTGGCATCGAAGGGCCCAATGTCGACCGCGTCCCCCGACACGTGAGCAGACGTGTTGGGGGTGGCCACCCATCGGGCAGCTTCCTCTTCTGAGCCGTACTTCGAGACCGCCTCATGGAGTAGTTGTTCCTGGTACTCCGGGGAACGCCAGCCGCTATCGACGAAGAACTCGACGCCGTCGTCTGCGGCATCAGTTGCAGCCTGGCGCAGGGCACCGAGGAGAGCTGGATCAAGGTTGGCTACACCCGGAATCTCGTCATCAAAGACCGTCGTGCCGTCGGGGACGGCACCGTCAGCCTCGCCAAGCGCACCACGGTGCTCGCTGCGAAGGACGACGGCACCGTCAGCCTCGCCAAGCGCACCACGGTGCTCACTGCGAAGGACGTCGATGGGTGATGCGGCCGTCGAGGACGAGGACGAGGACGCCAGCAACTGGGAGCCGAGGGCTGCGGCGATCGCCGCGATGACGACGAGCAGGCCGGCGACACGGATCCTGCGAATCCGAATCCGACGGGTCGTTGTTCGTGCTCGTTTGCTGTAGGTCATGCCTCCAGTCAAGGCAGCGTGGTGTTGCCAGCACGTATCTGGTTTTCGATATGCCGACGACATGCGCCAGCTCGTAGCATCGGGGCATGCGTGTGTTGCTCGTTGAGGACGAGCCCTATATGGCGGAAGCCATCCGCGATGGCCTACGCCTGGAAGCGATCGCGGCAGACATCGCAGGTGACGGCGACACCGCTCTGGAGCTGCTGAGCGTCAACGCCTACGACATCGCCGTCCTCGACCGAGACATTCCCGGACCTACCGGTGACGAGATCGCCAACCGCATCGTCGCCTCCGGCAGCGGCATGCCGATCCTCATGCTCACCGCTGCCGACCGTCTCGACGACAAGGCCACCGGGTTCGAGCTCGGCGCCGACGACTACCTCACGAAGCCGTTCGAACTCCGAGAACTCGTGCTCCGTCTCAGAGCGCTCGACCGCAGGCGCGCACACAACAGGCCGCCTGTGCGAGAGATCGCAGGTCTGCGGCTGGATCCGTTCCGCCGAGAGGTCTACCGCGACGGCCGCTACGTCGCGCTGACCAGGAAGCAGTTCGCAGTGCTCGAAGTCCTCGTCGCTGCCGAAGGCGGTGTCGTCAGCGCCGAAGAACTCCTAGCGCGAGCGTGGGATGAGAACGCAGACCCGTTCACCAACGCCGTGCGCATCACGGTCTCGGGACTGCGCAAACGCCTCGGCGAACCCTGGATCATCGCCACCGTGGCCGGCGTCGGCTACCGCATCGACACAGCACCCGGCACCGGGCGTGAGGGAGGGGACCGTGGATAGGGCGCCTGGTTTGAGCGTTCGCCTCAAACTCACCCTGAGCTACGCCGGGTTCCTCATGCTTGCAGGTGCCTTGATGCTCGCCGCCGCGTGGCTCGCCGGCCAGCCCGGGCAATCGTTCGAGTTCCTCCTGCGATACGTACCCGACGGTGTGATCAGCACCATCGGTGAGCTTGGTGCCCGGGAACAACTCCTTCCTCCTGCGCGCTTTCGCTCCGGCCGCGGCCATCGTGCTGGCGTTTCTGCTGGTGTTCGGTCTCCTGGGAGGATGGCTTCTCGCCGGCCGGATGCTCGCCCCCCTGACTCGCATCACAGATGCCACACGCATGGCAGCGACCGGATCGCTCTCCCATCGAATCCGGCTTCCGGGCCGCAGAGATGAGTTCCGCGAACTCGCCGACGCCTTCGACACCATGCTCACACGGCTCGAAGCACACGTCGCCGAACAGCAGAGATTCGCAGCCAACGCCTCCCACGAACTGCGCACCCCGCTGGCGATCACGCAGACACTTCTCGACGTCGCCCGCAACGATCTGAACCGCGACACCGGCGAGCTCGTCGACCGCCTCCACGCCGTCAACACCCGAGCGATCGACCTCACTGAAGCATTGCTCCTGCTCAGCCGCGCCGACCAACGGTCCTTCACCCGAGAACACGTCGACCTGTCCCTCATAGCGGAAGAAGCCACCGAAACGCTCCTCCCCCTCGCAGAAAAACGCGGCCTCACCATCGAGACCTCCGGCGACATGACCCCCACCATCGGCTCACACGCGCTCCTGCTGCAGTTGACGACGAACCTCGTGCAGAACGCGATCGTCCACAATCTTCCTGAACAGGGCACCGTGTGGGTCACGACCAGCGTTCACCCCAAGAGTGTGGTGCTCACCGTCGAGAACACCGGCGAGAAGCTCACCCCACAGTTAGTCGCCACGCTTGCCGAGCCGTTTCTTCGCGGCACCGAACGCATACGCACCGACCACGCAGGTGTCGGCCTCGGCCTGGCAATCGCAAAGAGCATCACCCAAGCACACGACGGAACCCTCACCCTCACCCCCCGGGCCGCTGGCGGGCTCCGCGTCACGGTGCAACTACCCGCCGCGCCCGTCCTGAGCTGAACCTACGCCGGTGTCCTCGAGCTCACGCGGTCGCGATCGCCTCCGGTGCGGGCACGACCTCGAGGTACATCGCAGTGTCGATGAACTGCCGGAAGCACGCGATCTTGCCGTCGCGCACATCCCAGACGTGCACCACCGGGAGGTCGAGCTGCTTGCCGGTCGCCTGTCCAGTACCGGTGTAGCGGACGACGACGGCCACCGTATCCCCGGAGCCGATGAGCTCCTCGGGTGAGACCGCAAAGTTCGGGATGTCGCGCATGACCGGTCCGAACACGTTCTCGGCCACGGCCTGGCCGCCGCGGTAGACGCCGCCGTACGGCATCCCCTCGGCCTCGTGCCACTCGACGTCATCCGCCATCGCTCCCAGTACGGCCGCCACGTCGCCGCGGCCGAAAGCCTCATAGACGCCTCTGACGACGTCAACGCTGGGCTCTGCCATCGCGTCCCTCCTTCGGGCTGTCGAGAGAGATTGTCTCGCGTATGGGCGAGTCGTGCAAACGGCCGGTACAGGTGTCCGACGTGAGGGGGAGCGCCGGGCGATCAGGCACTCCCTGCTCACCGATGAGGGGAGGTCAACGGATGAACGAGTACGAGGTCGGAAATGTGGAATGCTGCAAGAGTCATCTCGAAAGGAGGTGGAGATGGCCGATTCCGGTCTCTTCATCGGCTGGGGCGAGATCGTTCGCGGGCGCGAGACGGAAGCCGTCGAGCACTTCAACGCGACGATCGACTACTTCTCGGGGTTGCAGGCAGACGGCACGATCGAAAGCTTCGAGCCTGTGTTCCTCGAGCCGCACGGCGGCGACCTCGGCGGCTTCTTCTTCATCCGCGGCGACGCCGACAAGCTGGCGGCGCTCCGCGTCGACGACGACTTCGACGCGGTGATACAGAAGGCGACCCTGATCGCCGACAAGATGGGCGTCGTCGGGGCCGTGATGGGTGCGCGTCTCGAACAACAGGTGAACAGCTACGTGGGAGCAATCGCGCAATTCGCCTAGGGACTAAGGCGAGAGAGCGCACGAAACGGGCCTCTTCGGAGGCCCTTTTCGTTGCCTGGTGCACCTGTTGTGCCTCGGCTCAGAACGTACGCAAACCCCACGGACACGCCAACCTTGGACGAGCAGGGCGGCGAGTCGAGCGCGGGTCGCGCGGTTCAGCCGGTCGGGACGACGAGCACGCCGTCGACGAGCTCGAGCGGCACCGTCGCGCAGTTCTCGAGAACCGCGCCGGGCTCGCCGGCGACGTGCCGGCGAAGGGCCCGAATCGCCGCGCCGTGGGAGACGACGAGCACCCGCTCGCCCTCGTGCGCGGCGGCAATGCGCTGCACGGTCGCGACGATCCGGTCCGTGAGCTCCTCGCTCGTCTCGCCGTCGTGACCGATGTCGCCGTCCTGCCACCGGGCAAAGCCTTCGGGAAACCGCTCCTCGACCTCGGCGCGCGTGAGGCCCGACCAGGAGCCCACGTCGATCTCCCGGAGCCCCGGGTCGAGCACGACCGGGAGACCGAGCCGCGCGGCGACCGTGTCCGCGGTCTCGCTCGCGCGACGGAGGTCGCTCGAGTAGATCGCGGCGATGCCGTCGCCTGCGAGCTCGTCGGCGAGCGCGGTCGCCTGGTCACGGCCGTCGGCGTTGAGCGGCGGGTCCGCCTGCCCCTGCCAGCGGCCGATGCGGTTCCAGTCGGTCTCGCCGTGACGGGCGAGCAGGATGCGGGTCGCGGCCACCGAGCCTCTACGCTAGCGACCGATGGATCTCGGGCTCGCAGGCAAGGTCGCCCTCGTCACCGGCTCGAGCCGGGGCATCGGCCGTGGCATCGCCGGCCGGCTGGTCGACGAAGGGGCGCACGTCGTCTTCTGCGCGCGCGGCGAGGAGGCGCTCGAAGAGGCCGTCGCCACGGCGAGCGGACCCGGGCGCGCGCACGGGATCGTCGCGGACGTGACGACCCCCGAGGGGGTCGCCGCGGCGGTCGACGGCGCGGTCGCGACCTTCGGGGGGCTCGACGTCGTCGTGAACAACGTCGGCGGCTCGGGTGCCAGGACGGTCGACGGGATGGACGCCGCGGACCTCCGCGACGTGCTCGACCGGAACCTGTTCCCGGCGCTCGAGGTGTCACGCGCGGCACTCCCGCACCTCCGGCTCAGGGGCGGCGTGATCGCGCTGATCGCGTCCATCTGGGGGCGGGAGGCCGGCGGCGGCCCCGGCTACAACGTCGCCAAGGCGGCGAAGATCAGCCTCGCGAAGGCGATGGCCACGGATCTCGCCCCGGACGGGGTGCGCGTCTTCAGCGTCGCGCCCGGCTCCACGCGGTTCCCGGGTGGGAGCTGGGAGCGCCGCGTCCGGGAGGATCCCGACGGGATGGCCGCATTCGTCGAGCGCGAGCTGCCGTGGGGGCGGTTCGGCACGGTCGACGAGGTCGCCGACGTCGTCACGTTCCTCGTCTCGCCGCGCGCGTCGTGGGTCGTGGGGACCTGCGTCGTCGTCGACGGCGGCCAGTCGCGCTCGTTCTGAGGCCGCACGCGCGCCCGCGCGCCCGCGGCGGGAGCCGAAGCCGCATCTACCCTGAGCCCATGGAGGTCGCAGGGCGCATCGCCGACACGTTCGCCGAGCGTGTGCGCGCGCTCGAGGAGGCGACCCTCGCGCCCCAGGCGGTCCGCTCGTACGCGACGCGCGGGCGCGAGCGCGCGGAGGAGCCGTGCACGGTGCGGACGCCGTTCCAGCGCGACCGCGACCGGATCGTCCATTCCAAGTCGTTCCGCCGCCTGAAGGGGAAGACCCAGGTCTTCATCGACCCCCAGGGCGACCACTACCGGACGCGGATCACCCATACGCTCGAGACGACGGCGATCTCGCGCGTCGCCGCCCGCGCGCTGCGGCTGAACGAGGATCTGGTCGAGGCGATCGGGCTCGGCCACGACATGGGCCACACGCCGTTCGGTCACGCCGGCGAGCAGGCGCTCGACGAGGCGCTGCGCGAGCGCTTCGGCGGCGGGTTCCGGCACAACGAGCAATCCCACCGGATCGCGCGGCGGCTCAACCTCACGCACGAGGTGTGCGACGGGATCCTCACGCACACCGGGCCTCAGGAGCCCGAGACGCACGAGGGCCGGATCGTCCGCATCGTCGACCGGATCGCGTACGTGAACCACGACATCGACGACGCGGTGCGGTACGGGCTCCTGTCGGAGAGCGACCTCCCGGTCGCCGAGATCGAGCTGCTCGGCGAGACCGGCTCGGAGCGGATCGACACGCTCGTGCACGACCTGGTCGACGCGTCCACCCGCGCGGGCGAGATCGTCCAGGGGGACGACGTGGGGGAGGCGATGCTCTCACTGCGCTCCTTCATGTTCGAGCACGTCTACCTCGGCCCGCAGGCCGCGCCCGAGCACGCCCGGGCCGACACCGTCGTCCGCGCGATCCTCGGCGACCTCGTCGACCATCCCGAGAAGCTCCCGCCGGGTGACGACCCGCTCCCCCTCAGGATCACCGACTACGTCTCCGGGATGACGGATCGCTTCGCGCTCGCGTACCACGCGCGACTCGAAGCGGGCGCGGAGTAGGCTCGCGCGCGTGCCGCGCATCAAGGACGCCAGCAAGGACGCGGTCATCGCGGCGGCCGACATGGTGGACGTGGTGTCGGCGAAAACCGCGCTGCGCCGGGCGTCGAGCGCGCGCTACACGGGCCGCTGCCCGTTCCACGAGGAGCGCACCCCGAGCTTCTCGGTCGACCCCGTCGGCAAGCTCTACTACTGCTTCGGCTGCGGCAAGGGCGGCGACGTCGTGCGGTTCGTCCAGGAGACCGAGAACCTCGACTTCGTCGGCGCGATCGAGTATCTCGCCGAGCGCTTCCGCGTCACGCTCGAGTACGAGGAGTCCTCGCCGCGGGAGGACGCCGCGCGCCAGCGGCGGGAGCGCCTGACCGCGCTGCTCGAGCAGGCGACCTCCTACTTCGAGCGGACGTTGTGGGAGTCGGAGGCGGGGGCGTCGGTGCGGGACTACGTCGCTTCGCGCGGTCTCGGCGAGGAGATCGCGCGGGCGTTCCGGCTCGGGCTCTCGCGTGGCACCGGGCTCGTCGCGAAGGCGCGGGAGCGCGGCTTCACCGACGAGGAGATCCGCGCGGCGGGCCTCGCGAACGCGCGCGGCAACGACTACTTCCCGTTCCGGCTGATGTTCCCGCTCTCCGATGCGCGCGGCCGCATCGTGGGGTTCCAGGCCCGCAAGCTCCGCGACGACGACCCCCTGCGCGGCAAGTACGTGAACACGCCCGAGGGCGAGCTCTTCAAGAAGGGCAACGTGCTCTACGGCCTGCACCTCGCGCGGCCCGCGGTCGCGAAGCAGGACCGCGCGATCGTCGTCGAGGGCAACACCGACGTGATCGCGCTCAGGCAGGCGGGGGTCGAGCCGGTGGTCGCGTCGATGGGCACGGCGCTGACCGAGAACCAGCTCCGCGAGCTCGGCCGGCTCACGAAGCGCCTCTTTCTCTGCTTCGACGCCGACGCGGCGGGCCAGGAGGCGACCCTGCGCGGGATGGAGCTGGCCGTGGGCCAGGGGTTCGACGTGCGGGTCGTCGCCCTGCCGAAGGGCGAGGACCCCGCCGATGCGCCGGACTCGTTCTCGGCGCGCCTCGGCGCGGCCGAGAGCTACGTCCAGTACCGGGTGCGCATCGAGCTCGAGCGCACGGACGACCGCCAGGAGGCCTTCGTGCGCGCGCGCGAGATCCTCGCGCGCGCAGAGGACTCGCCGGAGCGCCAGGACGCGCTCAGGCTGCTCGCCGACCGGCTCGACCTGCCGCGCGAGACGCTCGCGGGGCTCGCGGCCGCACGGCCTCCGGGCGAGCAGCGCACCTCCCAGCGGTCGACGAGTCGACGCCACGCGTGCTGGAGGCGGGACTCCAGCGCGAGCGGGACCTGCTCGCCGCCGTCGTCCGCAACCCGTCGCTCGTGCCGGAGCTCGCCGCGCTCACGCCTGATCACTTCGCCGACGGGGTGCATCGCCGCTTCCGCGAAGCCCTGATCTCGGGCGGCGAGGAGGACGAGGAGCTCGTCGCGCTGCGCGCCGAGCTCGGTGCTCGCGCCGAGCGCGACGCGATCGACGAGCGGACCGGCCGCGAGCTCCTCCTGCGGGTGCACGAGCAGAAGCTGCGGCGCGAGCTCAAGCAGGGCGGCGCCGACCTCGTGCGGGCGACGGCGCTCCAGGCGCAGCTTGCGAAGGTGCGCACTGCGCTCGCCGAGCTCGGCTGACGGCGCCTCCGCGTGTCGTCCTGTGCCGCCGTTAGCGTCGCCGCATGGAGATCGTCCGTCGTCGGCTACGGGGTCGTGCCGGCCAGACCACCGGCGAGTACGCGCTCATCGCGGGCGGTGTCGCACTCGCCTGTCTCGTCGCCGTGCTCTACCTCGGCGACGGCATCGGCGACCTGTTCGGATCGAGCGCGAAGCGCGTCCCCTCCGGGGCGTTCGTGCCGCCGCGTGAGCGGCACGGTGACCTTCCCCGCGTCCGACGACGACTGCGCGAACGACGGCTGGCGCGCCTTCGCCCAGTTCACCGACGAGGCGGAGTGCCACGCCTACGTCGCCTCGCTCACGCCCTGAGCGCCTGCGTCGCCGCCTGATCGGCCGACCGAGAAGGGCGCCGGCGTGGTGGAGGAGTTGCGGCCGCTCCTCCACCCCCGGCGGGGGGAGGCCGGGACGCCAGCAGCCCAGGTCACCGATACTGACCCTTCTCTCTCGACCTGTCAACCTGGCCGCCCAGGCCGTGGACGCGACGGGCGAACCGGCCCGCCGGCCCGGCTACACTTCCCGGTCGCTGCCTTCCCCGGTAGCTCAATTGGCAGAGCATCCGGCTGTTAACCGGAGGGTTGTTGGTTCGAGTCCAACCCGGGGAGTTTCGGCCCTAGCGCCCATGCGGGAACCGCTTGAAACCGTGGGTCAGGTGTGTCAGCGGGGACGGAAAAGGAGCAGGTGGTGCTGTCCCGGTGCTGTCTCAG
>CAVROJ010000038.1:0-125846 GCA_963722755.1 uncultured Actinomycetes bacterium | reverse complement strand
GCGTGTAGCCCGGGTCGGGCTGGTCGCTCTCCCCGCGGCCGCGCAGGTCGAGGGCGAGGACGTGGGCGACGTCGGCGAGCCCGGCCGCCATGAGCCCGTCGAAGGAGTGCGCGTTGGCCGTGAGGCCCGGCGCGAGCACGAGCGTCGGCTCGGCCCCGGATGATCGAGGTAGTGGAGCCGGATCCCGTTCGTCTCGACGAAGCGATCGGTCACGCGCGCTCTCCGTTCTGTTCGCAGGTACGTCTCTCCTGATCTCCCGCCGCAGCGTCTTGCCCGCCACGTTGCGCGGGAACGAGTCGAGGACGAGCACGTCCGCGAGCTTCTGGTAGCGGGCCTCGACGCGCTCGTTGACCCAGCGCCTGAGCTCCTCCGCGCTCGGCGGCTGCGCCGGCGCGCAGCGTGACGGCGGCGACGGGGGTCTCGCCCCAGCGCTCGTCGGCGACGCCGAAGACCGCGGCCTCGGCCACGGCGTGGTGCCGGACGACGACCTCCTCGATGTCGCGCGGGTAGACGTTGACGCCGCCCGAGATGATCAGGTCCTTCTTGCGGTCGACGAGGTAGAGGAAGCCGTCCTCGTCGACGTAGCCGAGGTCGCCGGTGCAGATCCAGCCGTCCAGGATCGTCTCCGCGGTCAGTTCGGGGCGCTTGTAGTAGCCCGGCATCGTGATCGGCCCGCGGCCGACGATCTCGCCCACCTCGCCCGCGGGAAGGTCGGAGCCTTCCGGTCGTCGACGATCCGCATCTCGTAGAGCGGCGGCGGGACGCCGACCGAGCCGGGCTTGCGCGTGGTAGTCGTCCCGGTCGAGGATCGTGACGAAGCCCTCGGTCAGCCCGTACAGCTCGTAGAAGCGGCCCGGCAGCCGCCGCTCGAGCTCCTGCTTGTGCTCGAGGTGGAGCGGCGCGCCGAGCGAGCAGATCATCTCGAGCGACCCGCATCGCTCCTCGCGCGAAGTCCGGCGCGCTCGAGGAGGGCGACGAGCTGCGAGGGGACGAGCATGACGTGCGTCGCACCGCTCGCGCGCGACGGCGTCGATCATCGCCTCGGCGTCGAAGCGCGCGCATGAGCACGTACGTGCAGCCGAGGTAGAAGGCCGGCATCAGCGTCAGGAACGCGCCGTTGAAGACGAGCGAGCCGGCGTGCAGGACGACGCTCTCCGGGTGGATGCGGAAGCTCGCCGCGAACCCGGTGCAGTAGGCCTCCCGGATCGCGTGGGTGTGGACGATGCCCTTCGGCAGGCCGGTCGTCCCCGACGAGTAGATGATGTTGAACGGGTCGTCGCGGTCGATCGCGACGCGCGGCGGCGGTGTCTCGGGCGCCGCTTCGCGCGAGCTCGCGGTACGAGCGGTACCCGGCGGCGGTGCCGTCGACGCACGATGAACCGGTCGGCCGGCGACGCCGTCGAGCTCGCCGCGGACGCCGTCGAGCTCGCGGTACGAGGGCGGCGTTCGTGACGAGCGCGCGCGCGTCCGAGTCGTTCACGAGATTCGTCAGCCCGCTGCCGCGGAGGAGCGGGGAGAGCGGCACGACGACGAGCCGGTCCGCGCCGCCGCGTGGTAGAGCTCGATCACCTCGACGCAGTTCTCGAGCACGGTCGCGACCTTGTCGCCCTTTCGCAGGCCGAGCGCGAGCAGCGCGTTCGCGACCCGGTTCACTCTGCAGGTCGAGCTCGGCGAAGGTGATCCGCTCGCCCTCGAACACGACGGCCGTGTGCCGCGGCCGGTAGCGCGCGTGGCGGGAGAGGAGCGTGTCGAGCGGCATCAGCCGCCGCTCCCCCAGCGCACGACGCTCGCCGCCCAGGTGTAGCCGGTTCCGGCGGCGAGGAGGAGCACGCTGTCACCGTCCGCGAGCAGCGCCGCCGCGCGCGGCCCGATCGAGGCCGAGGAGCGGGTCGGCGCCGCTCACGTGACCCGTGTCGTCGAGGTAGCTCGCGCGCTCGAGCTGGACGCCGAGCGCCGCACAGAGGGCCTCGTGCATCGAGCGCTTCATGTGCATGCCGCAGAGGTAGAGGTCGCCGTTCGGGCTCGCTCCCGAGCGTTCGAGCGCTCCTCGCGCGACCGCGACGAAGTTCGGAAGCGAGATCGCTGTCCAGCCGCCGCTTCATCTCGTCCGGATCGGCGACGTCGAGGAAGTGGCGCCGCTCGGCGACGGACTGCGCAGAGGCGGGCTCGGCGGAGCCGCCTGCCGGAACCTTCACCTGCAGCGAGAGCGAGCCGTCGGTGATCGCGTGGGAGCCGAGGAGCTCGTTCCGCGTCCTCGTCCGCCACGAGCAGCGCCGCTGCCGCGCCGTCCCCGAAGTTGAACATGAAACGCGAGCGCTCGCGTTCTCGTAGTCGAGGAGGTACGACTCGCGCGACGCGGCGATGAGGAGCACCGTCCTCCAATCGGGCTCGGTCGAGAGCAGCGCGCGCGCCGCGCGCAGCGCCGCCGGTGTCCCCATCGAGACGTTGTCGTACTCGATCGCGTAGGCGTTGCGGCAGCCGAGGCGATGGGCGATCCAGGGCGCCGCCTGCCAGACCGAGTAGTCCTTCCAGCACGACCCGCAGTACATGACGACGTCGACGAGCGCAGGATCGAGGCCGCTCTCGTCGAGCAGGCGCTCGGCGGCGGCGACCGCCATGTCGCTCACGTGCTCGTCCGAGGCGGCGACGTGCTTTCCCGCGCAGGCCGAACTTCTCGAGGATCACCGTCTCCGGGATCCCGCTCGCAGCGGCGATCTCCGCCGCGCTCATCCAGCGTTCGGGCAGGTACGAGGCGGTTGCCGGCAATCCCGACGGCTCTGCTCACGCCTCGCTCCCGTCGAGCGCGCGGCGGATGATCCGCTCGAACTGCTCGGCGACGTGCGCCGGGTAGCGCGTCCGCCTCCTCCCAGAGGATCCACCGCATGCCGATCAGCTCGCCCATCCCCATCAGTGCCCAGGCGAGCACCTCGGGATCGCTGTCGCGGATCTCGCCTTCCTCGAGCGCGCGGCTGAGCCCGGCGACGTAGCCCTCGGAGAGGAGCTCGTAGTGACGGTGGAGCGTCTCCGGCGAGACGAACTCCGCCTGGCGGATGATCCGGTAGAGCGCGGGGTGCTCGGCCGTGAAGCGGAAGAAGGCACGGAAGCCGAGTACCTCCTGCTCGAGCCGCGAGTCGGCGCTCGCGGTCGCTTCGGCGATCGCGCGCCGCACGCGGTGGTTGAGGTCGAGTACGAGCTCGTCGAAGATCTCCTTCTTGCCCCGGAAGTAGAGGTAGAAGGTGCCCTGGCCGATGCCGGCGGCCTCGGTGATCTTCACGATCGAGGCGTCGTGGTAGCCGAGCTCCGCGAAGACCTGCTCCGCAGCCTCGAGGAGCCGCTTCCGCGTCCGCTCGCCCTTCCGCGAGAGCGGGCGACCGCTGACGCCGATCGCCGGCTCGCTCACCGTCTTGCTCCTTCCCAGGCCGCGCGCAGCTCTCGCTTCAGCACCTTCCCGACTCCCGAGCGGGGGAGCGCGTCGACGAAGTGGACGGCGCGGGGAACCTTGAAGCGCGCCAGCCGCCCGCCGCACCACTCGCACGAGCTCGTCCTCGGACCCCGTCGACGCCCGGTCGCAGTGCGACGTACGCGACGCACACCTCGCCCCAGCGCTCGTCCGGGATCCCGATCACCGCCGCCTCGGCGACGGCCGGGATGCGCATGGAGGACGTCCTCGATCTCCGCCGGGTAGACGTTCTCGCCGCCCGAGATGACGAGGTCCTTGAGCCGGCCGGCGATCCGGTAGTAGCCCTCCGCGTCACGCTCCGCGATGTCTCCCGTCAGCAGCCACCCGTCGGCGAACGCCGCCGCCGTCGCCTCGGGATCGCGCCAGTAGCCGGGAAAGACGTTCGGGCCCGCGGACGCAGCAGCTCGCCCGTCGCGGGGCCATCGAGGACGGCTCCGGTCTCCAGGTCGCGAAGCGCTACGTCGACGTGCGGGTAGGGCGTGCCGGCGAACCCGAGCTTCCGCGATGCGTCCTCGGGGGGCAGGCAGAGGACGTTCGGCGCCGCCTCGGTGAGCCCGTAGCCCTGCACGATCTCGACGCCGCGCTCCTTCCACGTCTCGAGCAGGCTCTCCGGCATGGGCGCGCCGCCGACCACCGCGAGGCGCAGGCTCGAGAGGTCGGCGTTCGCGAACGACGGATCTTCCGCCATGAAGAGGTAGGTAGCCGGGACGCCCATCATCGTCGTCACCCGCTCTCTCGTCGATCAGCCGGAGCGCCGCGCGCGGGATCGAAGGCCGGCTCGAGCACGACTGTCGCGCCGGCCCACCACGCGAGGAGCGACTGGACGTTCCAGCCGCCGATGTGGTACTGGGGAAGCACCTGCAGCACGACGTCGCGGTCGCCGATGGGGCACGTGCGGTCGAAGGAGAGGCTCGTCCAGAACCTGTTCGCGTGCGTGAGGACGGCTCCCTTCGGCTTCCCCGTCGTTCCCGGACGTGTAGATGAGGAAGAGGGCGTCGTGGTCTTCGACCTCGCACGACGGCGGGTCGGCGCCGCTCCGGTCGAGCTCGCCGAGGCCGACCCGTGGAACCGAGCCTCGCCGGCGGCGTCCGCAGCGCTCGTGCTCGTCGGCGACGACGAGAAGGGCCGGCTCGGCGTCGTCGAGCTGGTAGCGGATCTCGACCGGGGCGAGCCGCCAGCTCAGCGGCTCGAGCGCCGCGCCGATCTTGGCGCACGCGAAGAGGAGCGCGACGTGCGCCGGGTGGTTGCCGGTCAGCGACGCGACGCGGTCACCACCGCCTGACCCCCGCGGCCGCGAGCAGGCGCGGCGGCGCAGATCCGACCAGGCGTCGAGCTCCGCATACGTGACGTGAGGCGCCCTGGAAGTCGATCGCCACGCGGGCGGGCGTCGTGCGCGCCCGGTCTCGGATCCAGCGCCCGACGTCAGGTCGGCCCCTCACGACAGGAAGTCCCCCACGACCTGCGGCGAACTGCTCCGGCTGCCTCCCACCAGAACATGTGCCCGCCCTCGATCACCTCGGATCGCGCGCCCGGGATCCGCTCTGCCAGCAGCGCCGCGTTCCGGACGTCGACGCGTTGTCCTCCGAGCCGTGCAGGACGAGCGTCTGGGCCTGGATGCAGCCGAGGTCGACGCCCTCGAAGCCGGCGCCCGCCGCGACCTGCGCCCCCCAGGCGGCGACCTCCTGCGGCTTGTCGAGGCGCAGGCGAACGATGCGCTCGACGAGCTCGTCGCTCGCTCCAGCGGAGAGCGCGTTTCGTGTGAACTTCGTCGATCGCGGTCTCGCGGTCGAGCGCGGCGGCCTCCGCGAGCAGCCGGACCGTCGGCTCGGGCACCGGAAAAGCGTCGCTCCGCCCCGGCGTGGTGCAGCAGAGCACGAGGCGCTCGACTCTCTCCGGGTGCTCGACTGCGAGCTGTTGGGCGACCATTCCGCCGAGGCTCGCGCCCAGGACGTGTGCGCTCGAGGCTCCGGCCTCGTCCAGCACTTGGAGGGCGTCCTCCGCCAGCATAGGGATCGAATATGGCCCTGGTGGCGCGTCACTCTCGCCGATCCCGCGATTGTCGTAGACGAGCACGTCGAAGCGCTCGGCGAGGAGGTCGGCCGCCCGCCCCCAGCCCCACCGCGCGAGGCCGATGCCCTGGACGAGGATCAGCGGCGGCCCTGCGCCGTGCCTCTCCCACGCGATCCTGACCGTCATGCGGCGACCTCGATCTCGATGTCCATCTGCTTGGCGCGCCGCAGCCCCCGCAGCCTCGAGGGGAGGCTGACGAGCCCGCCGGGCACGAAGTACACGACGAGGATGAAGAGCGAGCCGAGGAGGAAGAGCGGCTGCGAGAGTGGAATCCGGAGGACGTCCGGCAGCTCCTGGATCCGCTCCGACGAGGAGAGCGAGCCGAGGCGCTGGTCGAGCAACGTGTACACGAAGCCGCCGATCATCGCCCCGTACTTCGTGCCCGCACCGCCGAGCACGACCATGACGAGCAGCGTCAACGTGAAGAAGGCTCCCGTCACCTCGATCGAGGCGCCGCCGATGAGGAGCATCCAGACGACACCGCCCGCCGTCGCGAGCGCGCATGCCAGCGCGAAGGAGAGGAGCCGGTACGGGAACGGGCTCAGCCCGATCACCTGCACGCGTGTGGGGTTCTCGCGGATCGCCTCCCAGACATGGCCGGGGGACGACCCGACGGCCGCCCGTACGATCAGGAACACCATCACGGCGTACGCGAGGGCGAGCCAGTACAGGTTCTTCGTGTTGAAGACACCGACGAAGAAGTCCGGAAGCGGGTCGACGTTGAGCCCGATTCCCTCCTCGCCGCCCGTCCACCCTCGGTAGTTCTTCAGGGCGAGGACGTTCCCGGCCTGGGCGAAGGCGAGCGTGACCATCGCGAAGGCGATGCCCGCGACCCGCAGCGAGACCGCTCCGAGGACGAGCGGGAGGAGGACGGCGACCGCGGCGGTGAGCGCGAGCGACTCCGCGAGCCCCCATCCCCACTTCGTCATCGCGATAGCGGGGACGTAGACGCCGATGCCGAAGAACAGCGCGTGGCCGAATGACATGAGACCGGTGAAGCCGAAGAGCAGGTCGTAGGTCAGGGCGACGCCGGCGAAGACGAGGCAGAGCGCGAGCAGCTGGAGCGTTCCGGGCGAGTCGAGCGGCCCGGAGAACACGACGGGAATGTCGAGGGCGAGGTAGGGAAGCACCGCAAGCAGCACGACCAGCGCCGCGGGGAGGCCCCATCGGAGCGCACGTCTCAATGCGCGACCTTGGGAGCGAGTCCGTGGGGACGAAGCAGGAGGGTGATCGCGAGGAGGGCGACGACCGCCATGTCGCCGGCGCCGGTCGTCCCGTAGAAGTTCGCGTAGTTCTGGAGCAGCGCGACGGCGACCCCAGCGACCGCGGCGCCCCCGATCGAGCCGAAGCCGCCGATCACGACGACGATGAACGCGTAGATGAGCAGCGACGTGCCGCGGCCCGGCTCGACCGACGCGAAGTACACGTTCGACAGAACTCCCGCGAGTGCGGCCAGCGCGCCGCCGAGGGCGAAGACGAGCGTGAACGCACGCTGCACGTCGACGCCGAGCGCGGTGACCATCGACGCGGTTCTCCACGCCGGCCCGGATGACGAGGCCGTAGCGCGTGAAGCGGAGGAACGCGATGAGCCCCACGAGCACGACCGCGGCGACCGCGATCTCCACGAACCGGTCGTTCGGGACGGGCTCACCGAGCACCATCGTCGTGTCGATCATCCAGCCGGGGACGACGGACACCTTGGTCTCGGGCCCGAAGATGCCCACGATGAGCGCCCCGAGGGCGAGCGCGAGCCCGACGGTGACGAGGATCTGCTCGATGGGGCGTCGGTAGAGGGGTCGGATGAACACGAGCTCGATCGCCGCGGCGATCACCGCGCCGACGAGGATCGCGAACGCCGTCCCCGCCAGGAGCCTGACCTCCGCCGGGCCCGACACCTGGTCGCCGACCCACCACGCCGAGTACGCGCCGATCGTGATGAGGACGCCATGCGCGAAGTTGAGGACGCCCATCAGTCCGTAGATGAGCGACAGGCCGGAGGCGACGAGGAAATACACGGCCCCGAGCCCGAGGCCGGTGATCGTCGAGCAGGACGAAGGTGCTAATGGCCGCCCCCGTGCACTCCGAGGAAGCGCCGCACGCGCTCTGGGTCGTCGAGGACCTCCTTGCCCGGCCCCTCGTGCACGACGCGCCCGCCGTCCAGGACGACGACGTGCTTGGCGAGCCGTTGCAGGACGGCGAGGTTCTGCTCGACCGAGACGACGGTCGTCAGCTCGGCGATACGCTCGAGGACGTGAGCGACTTCGCTGACGATGCGTGGAGCGAGCCCCTTCGTCGGCTCGTCGACGAGCAGCAGGGCGTCGTGGTTCAGCAGCGCGCGGGCGATCGCGACCATCTGCTGCTCGCCACCCGAGAGCGTTCCCGCGCGCTGGCCGCCACGCTCGCGGAGGACGGGGAACAGGTCGTAGACGAGCTCGTAGTCGGGGCTCGGCACGCGCGATGCGAGGCGGAGGTTCTCGCTCACCGTCAAGCCGGCGAACACCTCGCGGTCCTCGGGGACGTAGCCGACGCCGCGGCGGACGATCCTGTGCGTCGGCATCGTCGTCACGTCCGTGCCGTCGAGCGTCACCGTGCCGCGGGAGCGCGGCGCCAGGCCGAGCAGCGCCCGGAGCGTCGTCGTCTTGCCGACGCCGTTGCGTCCCATCACGCCGGTGACGCCGCCGTTCGGCACGGTGAAGGAGACGCCCTGGAGGACGTGCGACTCGCCGAGGTAGACGTGCAGGTCCTGGACCGAGGCGCTCAAGCGGCTCGGCCCTGACCGCTCACAACGGCTCTCCGATGTAGGCGGCCTGGACAGTCTCGTCCTGCATCACGGCCTCGGGCTCGTCGAAGGCGAGGAGGCGTCCGTGGTGGAGAACGGCGATGCGCTCCGCGAGACCGACGACGACCTCCATGCGGTGCTCGACGAGGAGGATCGTCTTGCTCTCCTCGCGATGAACCGAGGCGATCAGCGCCGTGAGCCCGTCCGACGTCCTCCGCCGAGACGCCGGCCATCGGCTCGTCGAGAAGGATCACGTGCGGCTCGCCCGCGAGCACCATCGCGAGCTCGAGCTTGCGCTGGTCACCGTGCGCGAGCGCCCCTGCGGGCCACGCGGCCCGATCCGCGAGCCCCACCCGCTCGAGCGCGCAGGACGCCCGCTCGAGCGCCGGCCGGAAGGTGTCGGCACGCCGCCAGATGCGCAGGGTCCCGCCCAGGGCCGCCTCTGCCGCGATGCGCACGTTCTCGCGCGCGCTGAGCCGCGGGAAGACGCTAGAGATCTGGAACGTTCGCCCGAGCCCCGCGCGGCTGCGGCGCGACGGCGAACGGGAGGTGATGTCCTCTCCTCCCAGCTCGACCCGGCCGGCCGTCGGTGGGACGAGCCCCGAGATCAGGTTGAACAGCGATGTCTTCCCCGCGCCGTTCGGCCCGATGATGGCGATGAGCTCGCCGGCCCGGGCCTCGAGCGTCACGTCCTCGACGATGCGCGCACCGCCGATGTGCAGCCCGAGGCCGCGGGTCGCGAGGATCGGCGTCCCGTCCACGATGAGCCGATGCTGTCGTCGTTACTTCTTCTCGGGCGGCGCGATGTACCTGGCCTTGATCGTCTTCGTCGGAACGGCGACCCACCTCTCGCCCTGCCGCACGAGCTTCGCGTGGAAGTACGGCTGGATCATGGCGTGGTCAGACGCGCGGATCAGCACTTGCCCCTTGGGGCCGAGGAAGCTCCATCCTTCGAGCGCCGAGATCATCTTGCCCACGTCGCCCGTCGAGGCCTGGAGCGCTCGCACTATCATCTGCCCGGCAACGAAGCCGTCGGGCGTGAAGAGGTCCGGTACCTGGCCGCGCCGCTTCATCTGCGCGACGAGCCAGTTGTTGACCTTGTTCTTCGGCGCGTTGTAGAGGTAGCTCGAGACGAGCGCGAGCTTCGACGCCGGCGCACCGTAGAGTGTGTACGTCGAGCGCTCGGCAAGCCCCAGCACGACCTTGTCGACCGAGTTGAAGATCCCGCCCTGGTCGAGCGCCTGGAACATCGCGGGTGTCGTCGTTCCCGCCCAGGCGATGAAGAGCAGGTCGGGGTTCTTCTGCTTCAGCTGCTGCACGAAGGGCGTGAAGTCCGTTGCTGTGAACGGCACGAGAACGCGGTCGACGCTCTGGCCGCCGAGGTCGCCCATCACGGTTTTGACCGCGAGGTAGTTGCCCTGACCGAACACCGTGTCCTGCGCGAAGACGGCGACTTTCTTGCCCACCCCGTAGCCGAGATACGAGCTCGCGGCCTTCACATCCTGGACGTCTGCACGCCGGAGCGGAAGGTGTTCTTGTTCGCGCCCGTCACAGCGTCGGCCTTCGCGGGCCCTGAGATGAAGAGAATGTTGTTCTGGCCGGCCAGCGGTGCCATCTGCACCGCGACGCCCGAAGAGATCGAGCCGGCGAGGATCTTGTAGCCCTGGCCGATCAGGTCCTTCGCCGCCGACACGGCTTTCGCTGGGTCGCCTGCGTCGTCGACGAGCGTCAGCTCGATCGTGTTGTTCCCGACCTTGTTCGTCCCCTTCGTCGCGTAGTTGAGGCCCCAGCGGAGGCCCGAGACGTACTGCGCGCCGTAGGCGGCGAGACCCCCGGTGCGGGAGTAGACGATGCCGACCTTGATCGTCGCAGCCGCCCGCTGCTCGCCGCTCGAGCGCGCTCCTGCGTTGCTTGCGAGCGCCCGACACGAGTGCGACCCCGGCCGCAAGTACCGCTACGACTCGCCAACCTGCACGCTTCATGTTCCCTCCTTGTCGCGCACGACGTCGTCGTAGTGCAAAGAACTGAGACCCGATTCAGGTGTGGAGAATAAGCCGACTCCTGTGGTTGTGTCAACCTCTCCATGCGCGCCGTCAGGCCCGCACCAAGGCGTCGCGCGCAGCGAACATCGTCGGACAGCTCGCTCGGTCGCACCCTCGCCCGCGCCTGGCTGCACGAACACCGCGCCTGGCACCTCCGCCGGCTCTGACGATCGCGAGCCCGCACCACGGGATCGTCGCCTGCGGGCCGCTCGCGCTGGGGAACTACTTCGCCGCTCCGGACGCGGGCGGGTTCACGCCCGACGATCGGCCGCGAGTACGGCGCCGACGACACCCCCGTTCCTCCGGTGGCTGGTGAACCGCGGCGGCGAGACGCTCGGAGGCACCCGACATCCGGCGATCCGGAACGGCGACGCGGACTTCGTCTACATCTCTGCGCAGGACGGCCCGTTCTTCCGCCTGTCCCGGCGATCGACCGAGCGGGCGAGCCGCACGACTTCTCGGCGAGCCCGGCCAGGGTGCGTACGACGTCCTCGGCTCGGGTCACTTTCGGGAATCGCGAGCTCGCCCGAGGTCCGTGAGCTTGCCGCCGACTTCCTCCTTGCCCCGCCGCCGACTTCCTCCTTGCCCCCACGCCTGGCGCGAACGACGGGAGCTGACGCGATTCAGGAGCCGCGGTGGCGCGCCCAGGGCACGATGAGCCGCTCGACCAACGCGATCGCGTAGAAGAGCACGACGCTCACCGCCGCGAGGATCGCCATCGCGGCGAACGCAAGCGACGTGTTGACGTTTGCGCCCGAGTTGACGATCACCCACCCGAGGCCCTCGGAGGCGCCCACGAACTCGCCGATCACCGCTCCGATCACGGCGAGGGAGATCGCAACCTTGAGCCCGATGAAGATCTCCGGCAGCGCGCTCGGGAACCGGAATCGCCTGAACGTCTGCCACTCCGAGGCGCAGAGGGAGCGCGCAAGCTCCACGAGCTCGAAGGGCGTCTGCTTGAGCCCCGTGGCCGTCGCAATCACGATCGGGAACACGCAGAGGAGGAAGGCGACGAGAATCTTCGGGCCGGGCCCGAACCCCATCCACAGAATCAGGATCGGAGCGATCGCTATCTTCGGCACGGCGTTGAGACCGAGGAGGATCGGGTAGACGGTCAGCTCCATCAGTCGTGAGTACGCGATCAGGCCACCGAGCGGGATGCCGACGGCGATCGCAAGGACGAAGCCGGCGAGTGACTCCCAGACCGTGACCCACGTGTGCTCGGGCAGGAGCGCGCGGTAGTCCCAGAGCGCCTCCGCGACGTCGGCCGGTGGCGGCACGAGCCAAGGCTCCCAATCGAACACACGCGTCGCGACGTCCCACAGGATGACCAGCACGACGAAGGTCGCCAGGGGGCCCAGCCACCGGAGTGCCCACCGCGTCACGCTGCCTCCCGGTGGAAGAGCGGCTCGCGGACCGACTCCGCGATCGGCGCGTACCCGTCCATGCCGACCCGCCGCGGGCGCGGCAGGTCGACGGGCACGATCCGGGCCACGTGCCCCGGGCGCGGCGTCATCACGACGATGCGGTCCGAGAGGAGCACGGCTTCGTCGATCGAGTGGGTGACGAACACGATCGTCTTGCGACGCTCCTGCCAGAGGCGCTCGAGCTCCATCGAGAGCTCCTCACGGGTCAGCGCGTCGAGCGCGGCGAACGGCTCGTCCATCAGGAGCACGCGAGGCCTGGAGATGAGCGCTCGGCAGAGCGCGGCCCGCTGTTGCATCCCGCCGGACAGCTCGTAGGGGCGCGCGCGCTCGAACCCCGAGAGGCCGGTCAGCTCGAGGAGCTCGGCAGCCTCGCGTCGGGCGGCGCTCCGGTCGCCCTTCGCGACGTCGATGGGAAGAAGCACGTTGTCGAGCACGTTCCGCCAGGGCAGGAGCGCCGAGCGCTGGAACATGAGCGCGACGTCGCGTCTCGGGCCCGCGACCCGGTCGCCGGCGATGTCCACAGAGCCCGTGGTGGCCGGAACCAGGCCCGCGACGATGCGGAGGAGTGTCGACTTGCCGCATCCTGAGCGGCCGACGACGGTCACGAGCTCCCCATCGGCGACCCGCAGGCCGACGTCCCCTATCGCCTCGACAACCCCCGAGCGAGTCTCGAAGCGCTTCGAGACCCGCTCGATGTCGATGAGCGCGTCGGCTATCGCCCTGCCCTGCGGACGTTGACCGCGACGGGTGACCAGGTGTCGGCCGCGTTCAGGCGTCCGGACAGCTTGAATCCGTTGCGGATCACGCTCGCCGTCGCGTTGAACTTCTGGACATCGATGTACCCGAGCCCGTTCGCCCTCTGGCGTGTGAGCCGGTTCTGGACGAAGAACTTCATGATCCGAAGCTCCTGGGCGGCGACGATCGGGTCGGCCAGCGGTTGGTGCTTCTTGAGGATGTACCCGGCCTCGCCGGGATTGTCGATCGCGTAGCGGAGCCCACGCAGCAGGGCACGGGTGAAGGCGCGCACCTCGCCCGGGCTCGAGCGGATCTTGTCGTCCGAGGCGACGATCCCGATGCCGAGCATGCCCGGCATCACCTTGGCGTACTTGAACGAGCGGATCGCCTTGCCGCCCGCTGCCCTCGAGACGAGCGGGACGCCGACGCTGAACTGCCCGATCCCGTCCACCTGCTTCGCTGCGAGCAGCGCGGGAAGCGCCGGCGGCGCCGCGTCGCGCCATGTCACCTTCGACGGGTCGATCCCTGCCTTCTTGGCGTAGAGCGGGAAGAGGACACGGACGGTCGAGGCGGGCGAGTCGGCGAGCGTCTTCCCCTCGAGCCCCTTCGGCGTCGTGACGTTCTCCTCGGCGAGTGTGAACACAGCGGACATCGTGCTCTGGTGGACCACCGCAACCGTGCGCACGGGCAGCCCCTCGTTCGCACGCGTGACCATCAGCGCACCGATGTCGACGGGCGTGTAGTCGAGACGGCCCGCAGCGACGAGCTTGATGTTGTCGACCGACCCCGTGCCCGGCGTCACCTTGACGTCGAACCCGGCCTGCTCGAAGTACCCCTTCTCCATCGCGACGTAGACGTACGCGTCGCGGCCGAAGTTCCCGAAGGAGGTCGCGTAGTCGACGCTGACCGTCGTGGCCTGCCGCGCCGCCGACCCGGCCGAGGCCGCGAACAGAGCCGTCGCGACGAGAACGCACGCCGCAAGCCCGGACGAGGAAAGACGTCTTGCCATCGAACGACCTCCCTGGTCTGGTGGATCGGCGCGTGCGCCGCGCAACGAGGGTCGAAGCAGGCTACCAAACGGTGACATGTCAGAGAACCTCCCAGCTGACGTCGAGGCGCTCCAGGCCGCGGGCGAAGAAGATCGGCTCCCAGGCGAGCGCGCCTCCGACCAGCCGCAGGCCGGGGAGCCGCTCCAGGAGGAGTCTGAGAGCGATCTCGAGCTCGAGGCGCGCGAGCGGGGCCCCGATGCAGAAATGGACGCCCTTGCCGAAGGCGAGGTGCCGGTTGAGCCCCTCGCGCCGAGGGTCGTAGTCGGCAGGGCAGGCGAACACCCGCTCGTCGCGGTTCGCGGAGCCGTAGTGGACCATGACCCGTGCGCCGGCGGGGAGCGTGGTGTCGCCGATGGTGACGTCCCTCGTCGTCGTGCGGTAGAGGCCCTGCGCGGGCGACTCGAGCCGGAGGATCTCCTCGGCGGCCGCCGGGATCAGCGACGGATCGGCACGGAGCTCGTCCGCCCGCCCGTGCTCCCCGAGGATCACGACCAGCGCGTTGCCGATCGCGCGCGTCACGGTGACGTGGCCCGCGACGACGAGATCGAGCGGCACGCCCATCACCGCCTCGCGGGCGAGCGGCGGCTCGATCTGGGCGGCGGCGGCCAGCAGGGCCGAGGTGAGATCGTCCCCCGGGCTCCGCTCGCGCTCGTCGAGGAGCGCCATGAAGTACCGCTGCAGCTCGACCGTGCTCCTCGCCCACTCGAGCTGCTGCTCGAGCGTCGCGCCGGGCTGCTTGAGCCGCAGCCAGTGGACGCTCCACTCGTGCAGACGGGGAAGATCGGCCCGCGGGACGCCGAGCATCTCCCCCACCACCGTGAGCGGGAGCGGCCACGCGAAGCGCCTGACGATGTCCGCCTCCCCGTCGGGCCGGAGCTCGTCGATCAGCTCGGAGGCCAGCTCCTCGATCCTCGGCGCCATCTCCGCGACCCGCCGTGGCGTGAAGGCCTTCGTCACGAGCCCGCGGATCGCGGTGTGCAGCGGGGCGTCCGTGTCGATGATGACGGGCATCTCGGGCCAGCCCTCGTCGAGCACGGCCTGCACCTCGGGCGGAAGGTCGACGTGCGACGACGTGAGCGCGTCGCGCGAGCTGAACGTCACACCGTCCTTGAGGATCCGGAGCACGTCCTCGTGCCGCGTCACGACCCAGAAGCCGTAGCGCTCGGCGTAGAAGACGGGGGCCTGCGCGCGCGCCTCCGCGTACAGGTCGTACGGGCTCTCGCGCTGGGCGGGTGAGAGCGGGTCGAAGTCGATCGCCGTCATTTCCGGACCGGCCCGGCCGATCGGGATGTTCGCGCCGCTTGTCGACATCTGGCTGGACGGGACACGGGAGGTTGTCGATGATAGTGCGTCGATGTCGGGGGTCGTGATCGTCACGGGAGGGGCGAAGGGGCTCGGCCGCGCGTACGCGCTGGCGCTGGCCGTCGACGGCTGGTCGGTGGTCGTAGCGGACGTCCTCGACCCGGCGCCCGTCGCTGCGGAGATCGAGGCCGAGGGCGGCACGGCGGCGCCGGTCGTGGTCGACGTCTCCGACGAGGGCTCGACCTCGGAGCTCGCCGAGACGACGCTCGCGCGGTTCGGCCGCATCGACGCACTCGTCAACAACGCCGCGATCTTCACGAGCATCGAGAAGAAGCCGTGGGACGAGCTGACGGTCGCCGAGTGGGACCGGATGTTCGAGGTCAACGTTCGCGGCACGTGGCTCTGCTGCAAGGCCGTGGCGCCGTCGATGAAAGCCGCCCGCGGCGGTCGGATCGTCAACGTCTCGTCGATGACCGTCCCCGGCGGCATCCCGCTCTTCCTCCACTACGTCGCCTCGAAGGCCGCGATCGTCGGTCTCACCCGCGCGCTCGCCCGCGAGCTCGGCGAGTTCGGCATCGCCGTCAACGCGATCGCGCCCGACTACGTCCCGCACGACGAGGCGTACGCGTCGCGACAGCCCGAGATGGCGGCCGCTCTCGCCCGGCAGCGGTGCTTCCAGCGGGACATGACCCCGGACGACATCGTCGGGACGCTCCGCTACCTCGTCGGCCCGGGCTCCGAGTTCGTCACGGGCCAGACGCTGTACGTCAACGGCGGGCGGCTGTTCTCCGGCGTGTAGGGAGCTACGCGGCCACTGCGGTCAGCTCGGCGACCAGCGGTGTCGTGTCGAGCGGGTCGAAGCCGATCCGCCCGGCGATCTCCTCCGTCGTCGGCCGCGTACCCTCGCGGAACAGGTCGCGGAGCAGCGCCCCGGTCTCCGGGCGCCGCCACCAGTCTGCCGCCACCTCGCGGCGCAGGTGCGCGCGGAGCTGGGCGGAGCGGATCCACGCTCGCAGGTAGTCGGCCGAGTAGAAGCCGGCGTCCATGTCGGCCAGGTGGTTGGCGGCCGGATAGCGGATCCCGGTCGCCGCGGTCAGCCGCTCCTCGTACCCGTCGGGTGTGCCGCCGTCGCTGGGGAACCGCGTCCAGAAGTCGAGCTCGTAGCCGAGCTTGGCCGAGTAGCGGCGAAAGAGGAGGGTGTCGCTGAACCGAGCCGCGTCGGCGTTCTCCAGTGCCTCGCCGTCCGACAGGCCGAAGTGCTCGGCGTGCCAGCCGGGCTCGCACGAGATGGAGTCGAGCAGGAACGAGTAGATCTCCGTCAGCGCGTGGTCGCGCGAGAGGCGCCGGAACGAGAGCGGCAGCGATGCCTCGCAGCCCGCGTAGTGGAGCGCATGACCCGCCTCGTGGAGAAAGGCCTCGTAGTCGTGCAGGCCGCCCTGCGGCCGCGTGATCAGGTGCACGACGCGCGGCGGGTCGGAGGCGATCACGCAGGCACGAGGCGACTTCTGGGGACGGTCCTCGAGGTCCGTGTGGATGCCCTTCTCGGCCTCGAGGTCGAGGCCGAGACCCCGCAGGGTCGCGAGGCAGACGGCCACGCTCCGGTCCTTCGTGTACGTGGCTTCCAGCGGAGAGAGCCGCCGGATCCAGGCCATGTGCGCACTGGTCGGGGTCTCGTCGCGCTCGGGCCCGAGCAGGCGGTCGAGCCAGCGCTCGCGCTGGGGCGCGAAAGCCGGTGTGCTCTCGACTCTCGCGCGGTCGACCGCCCCCAGGATCGGGCGGAGGAGCACGCCCTTCTCCGCCTCGTTGCGGGCGACCGGCTCGTGGATCCCCGTGACGTCCGACTCGAGCTCGTGGCGGTCGGCGAGGAGCGAGCGTCGCTGGTCGTTGAAGCCTGACGACACCGCGAGCACGGCCTCGCCGAGCGCGGCGCGGCGCGCGTAGTCCGGCTCGACGGCCAGCCCGGCCTGGGCCGAGCGGATCGGCAGCTGCTCCCCGTCCCAGGCGACGCGAGCCGCGAGCAGCGCGTTCTCGAGCTCGTCCTCGCGCTCCGCGAGCGCCGCCGTGACGATGCCCTCCTGGCACGTGAGGCGCAGCCGCGCGACCGCTTCGCGCTCCGACTCGCTCGCCTCCTCCTCCGCCGCCTCGAGCGCCGTGAGCTGCTCGCGCGTGAACAGGTCGGCGTAGCGGGCGACGATCGCCGCCTGCTCCGACGTCTCCTTCTCACCGACGCGGACCGCGCGGGCCTCCTCCGACCGCTCGATCGCGTACGCCTGGAGCCGCTGCTCGAAGCCGTCGACGTCGAGCACGCTCATGCGGCCACCCCGGCACCGCGTCGCAGCCGCTCGAGCGAGGCATCGCGCCCGAGCAGCTCGAGCGACTCGTAGAGGCCCGGGGAGACCCTCGAGCCGGTCACCGCCACGCGGATCGGGCCGAACACCGTGCGGGGCTTCTCGCCGAGCTCCTCGCAGAGGCGCTTCAGAGCCGACTCGAGCTCGGCCGCCGACCAGTCGTCGACGGCCGCCAGCGCGTTCTCCGCCCCGCGGAGAATGCGCTCGTCGAGGAGCTCCGGGTCGGGCTCCACGTCCCCGAACAGGAACCCCACGAAGGCGGGGATCTCGCCGAGCCTGGACACCTTCTCCTGGACGAGCGGCGCCATCGCACGCACGCGGTCCTCCGGCCACTCGGTCCCTCGGTCGCTCAGGTAGCGGACAACCTCGTCCGCGAAGGCCTCGTCGTCGAGCGCCCTCAGGTAGACCCCGTTCATCCAGTCGAGCTTGGCGTAGTCGAACGTCGCGGGGCTGACGCCGACGCGCTCGAGCGTGAACCGCTCGATCAGCTCCTCGCGGCTCATGATCGTCGTCTCGCCGTCCGGTGCCCACCCGAGCAGCGCGAGGAAGTTCATCAGCGCCGCCGCGAGGTAGCCCGCTTCGCGGAACTCGTCGATCGAGACCGCGCCGTGGCGCTTGGAGAGCTTCCGGCCGTCCTCCCCGAACACGTTGGGGACGTGCGCATAGGTGGGCGGCTCGGCGCCCAGCGCGCGCATCACGACGAGCTGCTTGGGCGTGTTGGAGACGTGATCGTCGCCGCGGATCACGTGCGTGATCCCGTCCACCCAGTCGTCGACCGGGTTCGCGAAGTTGTAGGTCGGACGGCCGTCGGAGCGGACGATCACCATGTCCTCGAGCTGCTCGGCGGGAAACTCGATGCGGCCCTTCACGGCGTCCTCCCACGCGACGATCCCCTCGTCGGGCATGCGGATCCGGATTGCGCCGTCATCCTCGTAGGCCTTGTCCTCGGCGACGAGTCGCTCGGCCTCGGTGCGGCAGCGCTCTGCGCCGTCGAGCTGGAAGCGTGTCTCTCCGTCCCACTCGATCCCGAGCCACCGGAGCGACCGCTCGATCTGCTCCGTCGCCTCCGCCACCTCGCGCGACGTGTCCGTGTTCTCGATGCGGAGAAGGCACTCGCCGCCGCGGCCGCGCGCGAACAGCCAGTTGAAAAGGAAGGTGCGGACGCCGCCGACGTGGAGGAGCCCCGTGGGCGAGGGGGCCATGCGGACGCGAACGCTCATCGGCCGGGATCGTAGAGGCTGGCTGTGACTCAGGCCGCGCGCACTGCGCTGACCGAGCCCGGCCGGCGGATCGCCCAGACGGATGGGAGCGTGAGGATCGCGGCCCACGAGGCCCACATCACGAGCAGCGCGATCCAGAGCGTCTCGGTGACCCCGATCGCGTCGGAGACGGGCCCCACCAACGCCATCCCGAGCAGGGATGAGGACGAAGGATCCGAGCGCGTCGTAGGACGCCACGCGGGACTGCGCCCGCTCCGGGACCTGCTGCTGGAAGACGGTGAACCAGAGCGTGAGGTGCACCGCGATCCCGAGGCCGCCCGTGAACGACGCGACGGCGATCAGCCACGTCGGCGCCTCGAGCGCGAGCGCGAGCGTCTGCAGGGAGATCAACGCCGCTGCGAGAACGCAGGCGACGAGCGGGCGCCGTGGCCGGACCCGCATCGCGACCACGCCGCCGAGCACCGCGCCGACACCTCCTGCCGTGAGGATCACGGCCCATGCGCCGGCGCCGCCGAGACGTTCCTTGGCGATCGCCGGCCCGAGCACGATCCAGCCCGCGAACATCAGGTTCCCGACCCCGAACAGCGCGACCGACGCCCAGAGCCAGGTCCGCGAGGTGAACTCCTGCCAGCCCTCGCGCAGCTCCGCGAGGAACCCGGGCGCGCCGGCCGCGTCTCGGGCCGGGACGCGGATCCGGCGGAGAATGTCCGCGCAGACGAAGAAGCTCACCGCGTCGATCGCGAGCGCGATCCCGGGGCTTCCGGCGACGACGACCGCGCCGCCGACCGCGGGCCCCAGCACGCCGACCATGCTCCGCGTCATTCCCTGCAGCGCGTTGGCCTGCTGGAGCCGTTCCGCGCTCACGGTCTGGGGGACGAGCCCGACCTCCGCCGGGATGACGAGCCCGAGCCCCAGCCCGTAGACGGCCTGGAGCGCGGCAATCGCCGGCGACGCCCCCGACGTCGGCGAGGACGCAGGCGGCCGTCGCCGCCTGCGCGGTCCCCTGCACGAGCGCCGCTCCGACGAGGACGAGGTTGCGAGGCAGCCGGTCGGAGAGGACGCCGCCGCCCACCGCGACGAGCGCCTCCATCCCCTGGCGCGCCGCGAACACGATCCCGAGCGCCGTCGCCGACGAGATGTCGAGCACCGCGAAGGCGAGAGCGATCCCCGCGAAGCGGTCGCCGACCGTGGTGATCGTCGTCGCCGTGAAGAGCAGCCGGAAGTCGCGCTCCTGGAGTGCGCCAAGGCGCTCGCCGAGCGTCATCGGCATGACGAGGGAGCCTACGCGCCACGCGAGTGGACGCGTAGCCTGCGCGCGTGCTCTACGGCGCTCACGTCTCCTCGGCCGGCGGCATCTCGAACGCGATCGACCGGGCGGAGGAGCTCGGCTGCAACGCCGTCCAGGTCTTCACGCAGAGCCCCCGGATGTGGAAGCCGACGGCGCACGCCCCCGAGCAGGTCGAGCGGTTCCGTGAGCGGCGCGACGAGGCCGGCATCGAGGCGGTCGTCTGCCATGCCCTCTACCTCGTCAACCTCGCAGGCCCGGATTCCGAGCTGCACGCCAAGTCGGTCTCGGCGATGCGGGCGACCCTCGAGACGGCCGCGGCGATCGGGGCGGAGGCCGTCGTGTTCCACGTCGGCTCCCACCTCGGCGCGGGCCTCGAGGAGGGGCTCGAGCTCGTCGTCCCGGCGCTCCGTGAGCTCCTGGAGCCTGACCGACGACCGCCTGTGGCTCGTGCTCGAGAACGCGGCCGGAGCCGGGGGGACGATCGGCCGCTCCACCGACGAGCTCGCCGCGATCTTCGACCGCCTCGACGGCCATCCGCGCCTCGGGGTCTGCCTCGACTCCTGCCACTGGTGGGTCTCGGGGGTCGACGTCACCGATCCGGGGGTGCTCGACGCGGCGCTCGTCGACCTCGACGACCGCATCGGGCTCGACCGCCTGCGTTGCCTGCACGTCAACGACGCCGAGGTGGGCCTCGGATCGAACAGCGACCGCCACGCCTCGCTCGGGCTCGGCACGATCGGGGACGGGCTCGCGACGTTCCTCGCCCACCCCGCCTTCGAGGGCCTCCCGGCGATCCTCGAGACGCCGGGGCCCGACGGGACGTACGTCGGCGAGCTGCGGCTGTTGCGCGAGCTCCATCGCAAGGGGCGCCGACGGCAGGCCAGGCGACGAGCGCGCTGAGGCCGACGACGGGCCGGAGAGCTCAGTCGACGGTCGCGAAGACGCGGAAGCTCGGGCGCTCGAGCGGGAGCTCGAAGAACTCAGGGTTGCGGCAGCCCAGCTCGTCGACGCGGTGCTCGTAGCAGGGCGAGATCTCGGAGTGGCACATCGGCAGCGGCGACCGACGCGCCTTGACGGCGCCGAATCCCTCCCGCCGCCCTTCGAGCTCGCCGAGCACGTCGACGTCGATCTCGACGTCGAACACCTTCTGCATGCAGCCCATGTACGTGTGGCCCCAGGCCTCGTAGGCGTACACGAACGGGCATCCGCGCCCGATGCAGGCGCCCGGGTAGACGACGCGGTCGCAGTGCACCTCACAGCGGCGGCACTCGAGCTCGTCCTGTGGCCGGAGCGGGATCTCCGGAGGCGCCGCGATGGCCGGGCCGACGTCGGTCATGCCCGGATGGTGGCAAGGTCTGCCCTACCGGCGCAAGACTTGACGCGGACGTCACAAACGGGTAGGCGCGCGCGAACGCAATGCTCGTGGACGGGCGGTCCTCCGGATCGGTGCTTCGCCGGGACGGGCGCTCGGGCTGGTCGAACCGCTCGCGGTCGACGGATCGACCCTGCCGAGCAGTTGCGGCCGGCGAAGCCGGACGCCTTCAGGGACGTGCCCCGCCCGCAGGGCGGGGATCCGCGCGGCGGACGCAGACCAAGCTGGGTGCAGCCGACCCGCCGACCGCGCGCGGGCATCCGAATCGGCACTGCCGAGCAGTTGCGGCCGGCGAAGCCGGACGCCTTCAGGGACGTGCCCCGCCCGCAGGGCGGGGATCCCGCGGCACGAATCCGCTTCTGCGGATTCGTGCTTCGCGGACAGACTAGGGTTCGCGCTCGTGGTCCGCCGCGCCCTCTTCCTCGGCCTGATCCTCGGGCCCCTGACGATCGCCCTCCACTACCTCGCCGACCTCGACGAGACGGTCGAGTTCGTCCTCGCCGCGGCATCGCTGATCCCGCTGGCGTGGCTGATCGGGGAGGCGACGGAGCACGCCGCGGAGCACACGGGCCCGGGGATCGGAGGCTTCCTCAACGCGACGTTCGGAAACGCACCGGAGCTGATCATCGCCCTCATCGCCGTGAACGAAGGACTGACCGAGGTCGTGCGCGGGTCGCTCACCGGGTCGGTCGTCGGGAACCTGTTGCTCGTGCTCGGCTTCTCGCTCGTCGCCGGGCCACGCGGCCAGCTCGACCGCTGGTCGAGCTTCATGTCGTTCGGGGCGATCGCCGTCGCGGTCGTCCTCTTCCTCATCCCGGCCATCCCGGCCTGGGAAGGCGACCCCGACCGCGACCTGATCGTCAAGCTCTCCGTCCCCGTCTCGATCGTGCTGCTCGTGATCTACGGCATCGTGACGGTGATCTCGCTGCGGCGGCACAGCGCGCTTCACGTCGCGAGCGACGCGGAGATCGAGGCCTGGACGCTGCGCTTCTCCCTTGCGGTCCTCGGAGCCGCGACGGTCGTCACCGCGCTCGTCGCCGAGATCCTCGTCGGCTCGCTCGAGACGTTCGCCGACGAGGCGGGCCTGAGCGAGTTCTTCGTCGCCGCCGTGATCGTCGCCATCGTCGGGAACGCTGCCGAGCACGGCGGTGCCGTGGTCGTGGCGTACAGGGGCAAGGTGATGCTCGCGGCCGAGATCGCGCTCGCGTCGGCGGCGCAGGTCGCCGTGTTCCTCATCCCCGCAGTCGTGCTGCTCTCGTGGCTGATCGACCCGCTCGCGCTCGGGTTCCGGGAGGTGGAGATCGCGGCGCTGGCCGGCGGCCTGGTCGTCACCGCCATCACGCTCTGGAACGGCCACGCCTCGAAGGCGCGCGGCGTCGTCCTACTCGTCGCGTATCTCGTGTGCGCGGCAGCGTTCTGGGCTGCCGGCGAACGCGATCACTCCGAGGCGTCGCCGCCGAACGCGGCCGCGGCCTTCGTGAGCGGGTACGTAGCGACGTAGAGCTTGACGGGCGCGCCGCTGCCGTCGCGGGTGACGCGCAGCAGCTCACCCCGCTCGCGTCCCTCGACGATTCGCCAGCGATCTTCGCCCTCCGGCACGAGCCACGACACGCTTCGTCCCGGCGGGCCGTTCACGACCTCCAGCCGGAGCCGACCCTGCCGCCAGGAGAGCACGAGCTCCTCCCCTTCCGACCACCAGCGGCCCAGTAGCGGCGCGACGTCGTCCGGGGCGCCATCGTCCGGCCGCCAGGGCTCCGGACGTGCGAGGCAGCGCTTCGAGCGCCGCCTCCGCGAGCTCGAGCGCGAGTGTCTCCGGACGCGCGCCCGCGCCGGTGTTGAGGAGGACGACCGCGCCCGTACGCTCCGGCCGGTGGACGCACACGGCGGCGAGGAACCCGGGCATCGCGCCGCCGTGGCCGACGAAGACCCGCTCGCCGCTGCGGTAGAGCGCGAGTCCCGAGCCCCCATCCGAGCGACCACGCGCCGTCGTCGACCATCGTCCGGACGCGCGCCATCTCGTCGAGGGTCTCGCGCGCGAGCACTCCGTCACTCCCGCTGGAGAGGAAGTCGGCCCAGCGGGCGAGATCGTCGACGGTCGACCAGAGCCACCCCATCGCCGCGGTCGGCCCCTCCACGGGGAGCTCCGCCTCGACCGTGACCCGGTCGCTGTACGGGTGGACGTAGTAGCCGGTCGCGCGTGGGCCGGGCGGGTCGAACCCTGTCCTGGCCAGCCCCAGCGGTTCGAGCACCCTGTCCCGCAATGCAGCCTCGTACCCTGCGTCGCTCCGCCGCGCGACGATCTCGCCGAGCAGGCCGAAGGCGAGGTTCGAGTAGTGCCAGGCCTCGGCCGGCCGCAGGACGCGCTCGGCATCCTCGAGCCCGGCCAGAAGCTCTTCACGTGAGGGCGGCTGGAGGGTCTCCCAGATCTCGCCGGGCGGCTCGCGCTGCAGCCCGCTCAGGTGCGCGAGCGCGTCGGCCACGGTCGGGCCGGCGGGAGCCTCGGGGACATGGTTGCGCAGCGGGTCGTCGAGCTCGAGCACCCCCGCGTCGCGCAGCTGGAGGATGCACACCGCGGTGAAGGTCTTCGTGATCGAGCCGATGCGGTACGCGTGCTCCGGGGTCGCGGGCTCCTCGCGATCGACGTCGGCCGAGCCGAGTGCGCGCCGCCAGAGCACGTCACCGTCCCGGAAGACGGCCGCGCTGACCGACGGCGCCCGCTGCTCGGACTGCGCGGTCGCGACGAGCCGGTCGAGCCGCTCCACGAGCGCGTCAGGCGGCCGCACGTACCCCCAGGGCCTCGGGCACGAGCTCGATCGCGCGGTCGATGTCGTCGTCGGCGACGTCGAGATGCGTCACGGCGCGGACGATCGTCGGGTGAATGGTCGAGGAGAGCCCGACGCCTCCCTCGCGCATCCGCGCGAGAGCATCGTCGCGGCCGAGGCCGAGCGCGCCGACGTCGAGCTGCACGAAGTTCGTCTCGACCTGGTCGAGGTCCACCGGCAGCCCGGCTGCGTGCCACCCTTCAGCGAGCCGGCGCGCCCGGGCGTGATCGTCCGCGAGGCGCTCGACGTGGTGGTCGAGCGCGTAGACGCCGGCCGCCGCGACGATCCCCGCCTGGCGCATCGCGCCGCCGAACAGGTGCTTCTCGCGCCACGCGCGCTCGATCGTCTCGGCCGAGCCGGCCAGCAGCGCGCCCAGCGGACAGCCCAGCCCCTTCGAGAGGCAGAGGGTCACGGTGTCGAAGAGCCGTCCGATCCGGTCGGGCTCGACTCCGGTCGCAACCGCCGCGTTGAGCAGCCGGGCGCCGTCGAGGTGGGTAGCGAGCCCGCGCTCGCGCGCCGCTCCCGTCACGTCCTCGAGCTCCTCGAGCGGCCAGCACCGTCCGCCCGACGAGTTGTGCGTGTCCTCGATCGCGAGCACGGTCGCCCGCTGGTCGGCGGCCTTCGTGCTCGGGTCGGTCGCCGCTTCGAGCTCGGCGACGCCGAAGCGCCCCGCTCGGCCCTCGATCGGCTCGACCATCAGGCCCGCATGCGCGGCCGGGCCGCCGTACTCGTAGATCACGACGTGGGCGTGGCGCTCGGCGACGAGCACGTCCCCCGGTCGCGAGTGCAGCTTCAGCGCGATCTGGTTGGCGAGGGTGGCGGTCGGCACGAAGACCGCCTGCTCCTGCCCCAGGAGCGCCGCCGCTCGCTCCTGGAGCAGGTTGACGGTCGGATCCTCGCGCCGCTGCTCGTCCCCGACGGCGGCGGCCGCGATCGCGGCGCGCATGCCCTCGGTGGGTCGCGTCGCCGTGTCCGAGCGCAGGTCGATCACGGCGGAACCCTAGATCGAGCGCGCCGCCGCTCCGGCCCGCCCTACCTGCGGCTGTTGCCTCCTAGTCATCGCCTTCCCGGCCTCCGACGCGCCGGTGTGGATCCCGACCTCGAGCTCGTAGGTGCTCGTCACCTCCGCGCCCGCGTCGCGCGCGGCCTCTGTCCGCGCGGACGACGCGCTGACCCTGCTCCGCTCCATCGTGTCCAGCGTCTCCCAGAGCGTCATCGTCACGGCGTGACGGCCGTCACGCTCGACGAGGAAATACGCATCCACGAACCCCTCGAGGTCTCGGATGCGGTCGATCGCCGGCTCGAACACGTCGATCGACTCGGAAGCGCGACCTTCCTCCAGCTCGTACATGGTCACACGTGCGAACAACGTTCGACCTCCTCTGCGGCTGTCGGGGAGAGTGTACCCCGGGGCCAGGGGTACCTTTGTGACGTGGATCTCAAACGCATCGAACGCGTGCTCATGGAGCTCGGTGAGCCTTCCTACCGCACGCGTCAGGTGTGGGAATGGGCTGCGCGCGGGGCGGAATCCTACGAAGAGATGACGAACATCCCCCGTTCGCTCCGGGAGGCGCTCGACTCGGACGCGCCCTTCTCGACACTCGCCGCGGAGGACGAGCAGCGCTCGCGCGACGGCACCGTGAAAACGCTGTTCCGCACGCACGACGGGCACCCGGTCGAAGCCGTGCTGATGCGCTACCGAGACGGGAGGCGGTCGGTCTGCGTCTCCTCCCAATCGGGCTGCCCGCTGACGTGCACCTTCTGTGCGACGGGACGCATGACGTTCGGGAGGAACCTCACCGCCTGGGAGATCCTCGACCAGGTTCTCCACTTTCGCCGCTCGGCCCCGGTGAACCATGCGGTGTTCATGGGGATGGGCGAGCCGTTCATGAACGTCGACGCGGTGCTCGACGCCGCCCGGCGCCTCCCCGACCTCGGCATCACCCACCGGCGGACGACGATCTCGACGGTCGGCTGGATGCCCGGCCTCTCGCGATTCGTGGAGGAGGTCGCCGAGCCGATCCGCCTCGCGCTCTCGCTGCACGCCGCCGATCCCGCGCTCCGCACGGAGTTGATGCCGGTCAACGAGCGCTACCCGCTGGCCGACGTGCTCGCCGCCTGCAGGCGGCACTGGGAGCGGACAAAGCGCCGGGTCTTCGTCGAGTACGTGATGCTCGCGGGCGTCAACGACTCGCCCGCTCAGGCGAGACTCCTCGCCGACGCGCTCGGCCGCGACGCGTTCAAGGTCAACCTCATCCCGTACAACCCGACGGGGATGTTCGACGGGTCGTCGAGACGCGCGATCGAGGCGTTCAAGGCCGAGCTCGACCGCGCGCGCATCCCGGCCACGGTCCGCCTGACGAGGGGCCGCGACATCGCCGCCGCCTGCGGCCAGCTCGCATCCGACCCGCGCCCTCGCGTCCGCGCCTGAGGTCGATCGGCCCCTTCCGGCGGCGGTCTAGAGTGGCCGCCTTGCACGTGTTCACCTACGCCGAGCGCCCCGACCTCGCCGCGCGCACGGGCGAGATCGAGGACACGATGGCCCCGTTCATGGGCCACGGCGAGGTGGCAGTGCGGTACTGGCATCGCCTGCGCCCCGAACTGCCGGAGCTGCAGCTCGTGCTGTGGGACGAGGAGCGCGACGTCGTCGTCGGCCACGGCCGCACGATTCCCGCGCGGGCCGCAGACGGGCTGCCGGGCGGTGTGGACGACATGCTCGAGACGTGGTTCGGCGACGGCGACCGGCCGGAGCCGGACGTCCTGTCGGCGGCCGTCGCGGTCGTCGACCGCGGACGCCAGGGCGAGGGGCTCTCGTCGCTCCTGATCGATGCGATGCGCAACCTCGCGCGGCAGCACGGCTTCCCGGCGCTCATCGCGCCGGTCCGCCCGACGTGGAAGGAGCGCTACCCGCTGATCCCGATGGAGCGGTACGCGTCGTGGAGACGCGACGACGGCCTCCCGTTCGACCCGTGGCTCCGAGTCCACGCTCGCCTCGGCGCCGAGATGCTCGAGGTGTGCCCCGAGTCGATGCGGATCGAGGGAACCGTCGAGGACTGGGAGGCGTGGACCGGCCTCGTCTTCCCGGACGACGGCGACTACCTCGTCCCCGGCGGGCTCGTGCCGGTTCGCTTCTCCGGTGGTCGGGGCGTGTACGTCGAGCCGAACGTCTGGATGCGCCACCGCGTCGACTGAGGCCGACCGCGCCGCGCCGCGCAGCCGGGGAATGAACCGCATCGCGGGCGGCGAAAGAGGAGCAGCCCGCTCCCCGCCACGGAGGTTCTCCCGATGCGTCGAATACGTCGACCCTCGCCGTCCATGGTCGTCGCGTGCCTCGCGCTCGCGATCTCCCTCTCCGGATCGGCCGTCGCGGCCTCGGTCGCCCTCGCACCCAACAGCGTGGGCACGCCGCAACTCCGGAACAACGCCGTCACCACCGCGAAGGTGAGGAACGGCTCGCTGCTCCGCGCGGACTTCAAGAGGAACCAGATTCCCGCAGGCCCCGCCGGACCTGCAGGCCCCGCCGGCGCGGCTGGCCCCGCTGGTCCCGCTGGCCCCAGCGACGCCTACTCCCGCTTCCTCGCCGGACCGATCGCGATTCCGGATATCACCACGACGATCGTGAACCTCACGATCCCTCAGGCCGGGAGATACGTGATCAGCTCGAAGGCGGTCGTGTCCGGCGCAGCGGCGGCGAGCGCCCTCTGCCGCATCGTCGCGGGGACGGACCAGGACGACTCACTCGGCAACGGGATCCAGATGACGCTCTCGAACTCGCTCACTCACGAGTTCGCAGCAGCGGGGACCGTCGACTTCCGCTGCTCGACAGGGGGAGCGCAGACGGTCTCCTCGATCCGGATCGTCGCGATCCGTGTCGCGAACCTGACGGCAGGCTAGGGCTTGAACGACGACCGGCGCGTCCTGCGGGGCGCGCCGGTTCGGCCCTAGGCGATCTTCCGGACGGGGTCGCCGACGCGGACGACACCCGGCTGGACGACGCGCGTGTTGATGCCTCGGAGGTTGAGCGAGCGACCCTCGGGCGAGTTGAAGAACTCGAGCGTCTCCAGCCCGAAGCGCTCGCGGAACTTCTTGCAACCCGTGTGCGGCTCGGCGGTCACCTCGATCACGGCGGACCCGAGCGCGAGGCGCGTGCCCGGCGGCAGGTGCTCCCCGGAGAGGTCGAGGTCGACGTACAGCTGGTCGCCGGCGAGCGCCCAGCGGTCGCGGTCGCGCGCCGCGAGCGCCGTCGCGCGCGCATTCATCATCGTGACCTGCGCGTTCGTGTTCGCGGGCCGGCCGCCCGAGCGGCCGCGTGACGCCCAGCTGTCCCCGACGAGCCCTTGCTCGAGGTCGAGCTCGGCCTCCTCGACCACCTCGCGCTCGCCGACGGCGGGGCGACGCACGATCAATTCCACCACGCCCTCGCCCCGCGGGGCCGCGCGGATCGTCTCCAGGCCCGCTTCGAGCTCGCTCGGTGTCGTGTACGTCGTCATTCAGTCGGCGATGGTTGCGTGGCGGCGAACGATCTGCCAGCGGGCTTCGCGCCGCGTCCAGATGTCCGTGACGTTCATCCGGTGGCTCAGGTCGCGCCCGTCCAGGCGGGCGACCTGCGTGTACCGCGACACGAGCACCGCGGTGTTCCCGTAGACCTCCGGGTCGATCTGCTCGTAGGTGAACTCGTCGATCTCGTAGGGGCCGGCCGCAGACTCGAGGAAAGCCTCACGGTCGAGCTGTCCGGCCGCACCCTGCAGGGTGAACTCGTCCGCAAGCAACTCCTCCAGCCTTTCGACGTCGTGCTCGGAGACCGCGCGGGCGAGATCGTGTGCGAGCTCGACGAGCTCGTTGGCGACCGCGGTCGTCGTCATCCGGTCCTGATCCTATCTGGCGCCCCCGCCTCGTCGAAGGCGTAGCGCAGGACAGGCTGCTTCGCCGCCTTCACCTCGTCCAGCCTCCGGACGGGACGCCTGTGTGGCGCGTCCTTCAGCTTCTCGGGGTCGGACGCGGCCTCGGCGGCGATCGAGCGCATCGCGTCGACGAACTCGTCGAGGCGCTCCTTCGTCTCGGTCTCGGTCGGCTCGATCATCAGCGCCTCGGGGACGACGAGCGGGAAGTAGATCGTCGGCGGATGGATGCCGTGGTCCATCAGCCGCTTCGCCACGTCGAGCGCCGTCACCCCGTGCTCGCGCTTGAACGTCCGCGCCGAGAGGACGAACTCGTGCATGCAATGCCGGTCGTAGGGCAGGTCGTACGACGTCCTTGAGCCGCGCCAGGAGGTAGTTCGCGTTCAGAACGGCCGCCTCGGACATCGCTCTCAGGGCCGGCCCGTACGCGCGCATGAACGCGTACGAGCGGACGAACACGCCGAACGGGCCGGCGAAGCCGCGGACGCGCCCGATCGACTTCGGCCGATCGTGGTCGAGGCGAAAGGAGTCGCCGTCGCGGACGACCATCGGCGACGGCAGGAACGGCTCGAGCTCGGCGCGCACGGCGACGGGGCCGCCACCGGGGCCACCTCCGCCGTGGGGCTGCGAGAACGTCTTGTGAAGGTTGTAGTGGACGATGTCGAAGCCCATGTCCCCCGGACGCGAGAGGCCGACCACGGCGTTGAGGTTCGCCCCGTCGTAGTAGAGGAGCGCGCCGCGCGAGTGGAAGATCTCCGCGACCTCCTCGATGCCCTCGTCGAACAGGCCGAGGGTCGACGGGTTCGTCAGCATCAGCCCCGCCGTGCGCTCGTCGACCTTCGAGCGGAGGTCGTCGAGATCGAGGTTGCCGCGCCCGGTGGTCGTGACCTTCTCCAGCTCGAACCCCGACATCGTCACGCTCGCGGGGTTCGTCCCGTGCGCCGTGTCCGGCGTGATGATCACGGTGCGCTCGGGCTCGCCGCGCTCGGCGAACCAGGCGCGCATCAGCATCAGGCCCGTCAGCTCGCCCTGCGAGCCGGCCGCCGGCTGGAGCGTCACCGCCGGGAGCCCCGCGACCTCGGCGAGGATCTGCTGCAGCTCCCACATCAGCTCCAGCGCGCCCTGGGCGCCCTCGTCCTCCTGGAGCGGATGGAGGTCGCGGAAGCCCGGCAGCGCGACGACCCGCTCGTTCACGCGTGGGTTGTGCTTCATCGTGCAGGAGCCGAGCGGGTAGAAGCCCGTGTCGATGCCGAAGTTCCGGTCGGCGAGCGCGGTGAAGTGCCGCACGAGCTCGTTCTCCGGGACCTCCGGCAGCCTCGGCGGCCGCTCCCGCCGGAGCTCCGGCGGGATCTCGGGCACCGGCAGGCCGTACGAGGGCACGCGGCCCGCGCGGCGCCCCGGCTTCGACTTCTCGAAGATCAGCTCCATCGGCGCGACACCCCCTCGCGAACGACGCGGCTCGTCCGGTGGGGACATGTCGAGGTGCCAGGCACGAAGACACGGCTCTCGAAGACAGGGCCGAAGCGGGTCATCCGCACACCTCGGCCAGCACGTCGGCCAGCCGGTCGACGTCCTCGGGCCTCCGCTTCTCGGTGAGCGCCACGAGCAGCACGTCGTCCAGGCCGGGGTAGTCGCGGCCGAGCGCGTAGCCGGGATGGATCCCGTGCGCTCTCGCGCGGGTGACGACCTCCCGGGCCGGGATCGGCGTTCGGAACGCGGCCTCCTTGAACGTCGGGCGGTCGAATGCGAGCGGGAGGCCGACCCGCTCCTTCGCATACGCCGTGAGGGCGGTGCACGTCTCCCCCAGTTCCCGAAGGCCGTCCGGCCCGAGCCAGCAGAGCGTGATCAGGCCTCCGAGCGCGAGGAGCGTCTGGTTCGTCGTGATGTTGGACGTCGCCTTCTCGCGGCGGATGTGCTGCTCCCGGGTCTGCAGGGCGAGCACGAAGCCCCGCTCTCCCTCGAGGTCGGTGGTCTCGCCGACGATCCGTCCGGGCATCCGGCGGACGAACTCCTGGCGCGCGGCGAGAAAGCCGTAGTGCGGCCCGCCGTAGCTCTGGTAGTTGCCGATCGACTGTCCCTCGCCGATCGCCATCGCGCAGCCGTAGTTGCCGGGCGCCTCGAGCAGGCCGAGCGACGCGAGGTCGACGTGGGCGACGGGCAGGGCGCCGCCGTCGGCGGCGGCAGCAGCCAGATCGGGGGCCGGCTCGAGGCACCCGAAGGCGTTGGGCTGCTGGAAGATCGCGATCGCCGCGTCGCGCGACGCCTCGGCGAAGCGCGACGGGTCGATCGTCCCGCCCTCGTGCGCGACCTCGACGACCTCCATTCCGAACCCCGGCGCGTACGTCTTCACGACCTGGCGTGCCATCGGGTGGAGCGTCTCGGCGAGCACGATCCGGGTGCGACCGGTGTGCGCTCGGGCGACGAAGCATGCGTCGGCGGCGACGGTCGACCCGTCGTAACCGGATGCGTTCGAGACGTCCATCCCCGTGAGCTCGCAGATCGCCGTCTGGTACTCGAAGATCGCCTGCAGGATGCCCTGGCTCATCTCGGGCTGATACGGCGTGTACGCGGTGAGGAGCTCGCCCCGCGAGAGGAACGTGTCGACGACCGCAGGCACGTAGTGGTCGTAGATCCCCATCCCGAGGAAGCTCAGCTCCCGGGACGCGTCCGCATTGCGGGCAGCCAGCTCCTCGAAGTGCCGCACCAGCTCCGCCTCGGGGAGCGCGGCGGGGACGTCGAGCTCCCGCCCGAAGCGGACACCCTCCGGGATCTGCTCGAACAGCTCCTCCAGCGAGGCGACGCCGATCGCCTCCAGCATCGCGTCGCGGTCGGCGTCGGTCAGGGAGAGATAGCCGGCGCTGCTCATCTGGTGGTCACAGCTCCGCGACGTGCGCCTTGTACGCCTCGGCGTCGAGCAGGCCGTCCGCTTCCGCCGGATCCGAGACCCGGATGCGCACGAGCCAGCCCTCACCGTACGGGTCCTCGTTCACCGTCTCGGGCTCCTCCACCACCTTCTCGTTCACCTCGAGCACCTCGCCCGACAGGGGCGCGACCACGTCGGACACCGCCTTCACCGACTCGACCTCGGCATAGGCCTTGTCCTGGGTCAGGGTCGAACCGACCTCGGGCGCCTCGTAGAGCACGAGCTCGCCGAGAGAGTCCTGGGCGTACCACGTGATCCCGAGGACGGCCTCGTCGCCGTCGACCCGGGCCCAGTCGTGCTCCGGGTGGTACCGGAGGTCGTCGGGGTAGCTCTCGTTCGCCGGCACTAGTGCTCCTTCCGATGATGTGACCACGTTCCTGGCGCGTGAGGAGCGAGCCAGGCAAGGACGCAGGGAGCCCCGATACCAGAAGGTATCGGGGCGACCGAGGACGACGCATGGCGACGCTCATCGCGCGTCAGGGACCTGGAGGGCATCGCCGGAGGGAGCACTAAGGCTCCTTCCGGTAGATCGGCTTCTTGACGACCCGGGCGCGCCGGGAGTTGCCGCGCACGTCGATCTCGAGCTCGCTGCCGACCTCTGCCCGGCCGGAGGGGACGTATCCCATGCCGATGCCCACGTCGAGTGAGGGCGAGTGCGTGCCCGACGTCACCTCTCCCCCGCCCGCGATCGGCATGCCCTGACGGGGGATCGCCTTCTCCTCCATCACGAACGCCACGAGCCGGCGCTCGGGCCCCGTCTCCTTGATTCGACGAAGGGAGCCGGCGCCGGTGAACTCGGTGTCGAGGGCGCACGTCCACCCGAGGCCCGCGGAGATCGCGTCCGTCTCCGTCGTGATGTCGTTCCCGTGCAACGGGTAGCACACCTCGAGGCGCAGGGTGTCCCGCGCGCCGAGCCCGCAGGGCACGACTCCCCGGCCGAGAACCGCGTCCCAGAGCGCAGGCCCGTCCTCCGAGGGGCAGAGGAGCTCGACCCCCTGCTCACCCGTGTAGCCGGTGCGACAGACCATCACCTCGACGCCGTCGACCTCGCCCATCGCGTGCGTGAAGGCGGGTGCCTCGCCGAGCCCGAGCAGCTCGAGGGAGGTCGGCCCTTGCACGGCCACGAGCGCGTACTCGTCGGAGGCGTCGCGAACCTCGGTGCCGTGGATCTCGCGCTCCTTCAGCCACGAGTACGCTGTCTCCCTGTTGCCTGCGTTGACGACGAGGAGGTAGTGCCCGTGGGCCATGCGGTAGACGATCAGGTCGTCCACGATCCCGCCCCGCTCGTTCGTCAGGAGCGTGTACTGGGCCTCGCCGTCGCCGAGCCGGTCGACGTCGTTCGAGAGCATCGACTGGAGGAACGCTGCGGCCGCCGGCCCCTCGACGTGGAGCTGGCCCATGTGCGAGACGTCGAACGCGCCTGCGGCGGTCCTGACGGCGACGTGCTCGGCAATCACGCCCTCGTACTGGACGGGCATCTCCCAGCCGGAGAAGGAGACCATCCGCGCCCCGGCCGCGACGTGGCGCTCGAAGAGGGGGGTCCTGCGCAGGGCCACGCTCACGGCCGCGACAATAGCTAGCCCGGCTCCGCGCGGGACCGCTCGTGCGACGGCTGTCGGATGAGGCGCTAGTCGCGGAGGAAGCTCGGCACGTCGATCTCGGTCTCGTCCTCGCGCGGGCGCGGGTCGAAGCTCGGCGTGGCGGGCTCGGCGGATCCCGAAGTCACCGCGGCAGGCTCGGTCCGCCGGCGGCGCGGCCGGCCGCCGCCGAAGCCCGTGGCGATCACGGTCACCCGCACGTCCTCGCCGAGCGACTCGTCGATCACGGCGCCGAAGATCACGTTCGCGTTGGCGTCCGCGTGCCCCGTGACCACCTCGGCGGCCTCGTTGACCTCGAAGAGGCCGACGTCCGCGGGCCCGGTGATGTTGAGCAGCACGCCGGTGGCGCCGTCGAGCGTGGTCTCGAGCAGCGGCGACGAGACCGCGGCGTTCGCGGCCGCGGTGGCGCGGCCCTCGCCGCGGGCCGTGCCGATGCCCATCAGCGCGGACCCTGCGTCGCGCATGATCGTCCGGACGTCGGCGAAGTCGAGGTTCACGAGCCCCGGGACGGTGATCAGGTCGGTGATCCCCTGCACGCCCTGGCGGAGGATGTCGTCGGCCATCCGGAACGACTCGAGGATCGGAGTCGTCTTCTCGACCACCTGCAGCAGACGGTCGTTCTCGATCACGATCAGCGTGTCGAGCCGGTCGCGCAGGTTCTGGATCCCGCCCTCGGCCTGGTCGGCGCGGCGCTTGCCCTCGAACGCGAACGGCTTCGTCACGACGCCGACGGTGAGCGCCTCGAGCTCGCGACCGAGCTCGGCAACGACCGGCGCGGCGCCGGTCCCCGTGCCGCCGCCCTCGCCGGCGGTGACGAAGATCATGTCCGCGCCCTTGAGCGCCTCCTTCAGCTCGTCGCGGCTCTCCTGCGCGGCGGCGAGCCCCACCTCGGGGTTCGCCCCGGCACCGAGCCCGCGGGTCGCCTTGGAGCCGATGTGGATCTTGACATCGGCGTCCGTGTCGAGCAGCGCCTGTGCGTCCGTGTTCACGGCGATGAACTCGACGCCGGTCAGCCCGGACTCGACCATGCGGTTGACGGCGTTCGTGCCGCCGCCGCCGACGCCGACGACCTTGATCACTGCGAGGTAGTTGCCGTTCTGGGTGCTCATCTCGACCTGCCTGAGGGTCAAGCTCTCATCGAGCTACGGAAATGCCTGAATGGCCCCATTCGAAGCCAGGGTACGGTCTCCTTGTCGACATTGTCAACGTAACCCTCAAGCCCCGGTCGAGGCAGCAGTCTCGACCTCGACCTGAGACTCGAGGGACGGCGGGCCGGCGACGGGGCGGTCGGGGACGCTGACGTCGAGGTAGCCCGAGCCGCGCGGCAGCAAGCGGATCACGCGCGCCGCGACCGCGAGCTTGAGATCGACGTCATGCGTGTCGCCGAGCCGGAGCTCGAGCCCCGAGCGGAGGCGCATCGTCAGGCCCTCGGTGGTCGTGACCGACACGACCCTGCTCGGAAAGCGGATCCCCGCCAGCGGGGCGACCGCGCCGACGGCCGTACGGAGATCACCCTCGACCGTCGCGCCCGGCTCGAGCACGACGTCCCGGCCGATCCAGATGCGCGCGAGGTCGGGCTGCGCTGTCCGCTCGGCGCGTGCGATCACCCTCCCCCGCTCCGAGACGACGAACGCGGACGCCCCCTGGCGCACGACCGCAACCGGGCGCTCGGCGACCACGGTGACGCGGAGCGTGTGCGGGTAGGCACGGTCGAACGCGACAGCCGCCACGGTGGGGAGCGCGGCGACGTCGATGCGGGCGGCGTCCAGGTCGAGCGCGAAGAGGCTCTCCCCCGTCCGCTCGCGAAGCACCTTGCGCACCTGTCGGTCGACGGCTGCGCTGCCACCGCTGACCTCGATCGTCCGCACCGCGAAGAGCGACGTCTCGCGCGCGAGGACGAGAGCGAGAAGCACTCCGCCCAGCGCCGCGAACGCGACGAGCAGAGAGCGGCCAGAGGGGACGAGCGGGCCGAGGTCGAGGCGATCGCCGGAAACCGTACGCGGGAACGGGACGACGACGCTCGCCGCGCGCGTACGAGGCCGCTCGGTGCGTCCTGCTCGTCCCCGCTGGGCCACGGACGGGACTTCGCCGCGCGACGGGGTGGTCCTGCGCCGCGCCCACGCAACCGACTGCGTGCCCGCTTCGCTGCGGTTGCGTTCAGTCGAGCGCGAGACCGACGAGCGCGACCTCGTGCTCGAGCTCCACGCCGTACTGCTCACGCGCGCGTCGTCGAGACTCGGCCATCAGCGCGACACAGTCCGCGGTCGTAGCGCCGTCGACGTTCTCGATGAAGTTCGCGTGCCGCGGGGAGATCACGGCTCCGCCGATCCGGAAGCCCTTGAGCCCGCAGGCCTCGAGCATCCGCCCGGCCCCCAGCTCGGCGTCGGGGTTCTTGAAGACCGACCCGAAGGTCCGCTTGTTGGTCGGCTGCGTCGCCTTTCGCCGCGCGACGAGCTCGGCGACGTCGGCCTTGATGTCCTCGATCGGCCGCGGCGCGAGCCGGTACTCGACACGGGCGACGACCTGGTCTGCTCGGAGCGCGGAATGTCGGTAGGACAGCCCGAGCTCGGCGGCGGTCAGCCAGCCGCTGCCCTCGGGTGAGACGACGAGAGCCCGTTCGAGGAGCCGCGACCAGTCCGAGCCGTAGGCGCCCGCGTTCATGCGCACACCGCCTCCCGCGGTGCCGGGGATCGCACAGGCGAACTCCAGCCCGCCGAGGCCGGCTGCACGAGCGCGGTGCAGGCACACGGCGTTCGCGGCACCGCCCCCCGCGCGCAGGACCTCACCGTCCAGCTCCACGGTCGCGAGGTCTCCCTCGAGTCGCAGGACCAGCGCGTCGACACCCTCGTCCGCGGCGAGCATGTTCGAGCCGAGCCCGACCGTGACGATCGACAGGTCTCGTTCGGCCGCCCATGCGAGCGCCTCCTCGAGCTCCCCGAGCGACCCGGGCCGCGCGAACGCCGGTCGCGGGACCACCTGTCCCGATGGTCGTCGACCGCGCAAGCGTTGTCCCCTCCTCGATCGCGAGGGTCACGCCGGAAGCCCCTCGACGATCGCCTGCGCTGCGCGCCATGGTTCACCGACGCCCAGCGTGACGACCACGTCACCCGGACGGATGAGGCGGAGCGCGAGGCGGGAGGCATCGTCGAGCGTCGGTGCCCAGACGCGTCGCGTCGGGTCGGGCACCCCCTCCAGGACGAGTCGCCCCGTGACGCCTTCTCGAGGCGCGTCGCGCCGTCCCACGAAGTCCGTCACGATCGCGACGTCGGCGATACCGAGCGCGGCCCCGAGCTCCCGATGGAGATGTCGCGTCCGCTCGACGACGTGAGGGACGTAGAGCGCGACCAGTCGGCCCTCCGTGCGGGCTCGCGCGGTTTCGAGCGTGACACGAAGCTCGGTCGGGTTGTGACCGTAGTCGTCGATCACCGTGACGCCGCCGCGCGTGCCGACGAGCTCGAACCGCCGGTCGGTGCCCTCGAAGCGACGGAGAGCCGCCTCCGCCTCCTCTGCTCCCACACCCGCGCGCTCCAGGGCGGCCAGGGCAGCCGCGGCGTTGAGTCGGTTGTGCTCCCCCGGGACGGCGAGAGGGAACGGCACGGGCTCGAGCTCCCAGCCGCGGACGACGTCGGGGAGGGGCTCCAGCCACGCCTCGAGGGCCTCTCGGAGCTCCGTGACCGAGCCCCATGCTGCGTGGTGATCGAGCTCGACGTTGGTGACGACCGCGATCTCCGGCCGGAGCGCGAGCACCGAGCGGTCGGACTCGTCTCCCTCGACGACGAGCCAGCCCGAGCCGGTGCCGGCGTTGCCGCCGAGCTGCGGCACGATCCCGCCCACGATCCATGCCGGGTCGTTCGCGTCTCGCGGAGGGCGAAGGCGATCATCGCCGTCGTCGTCGTCTTCCCGTGCGCGCCCGTGACCACGATCGACGGTCGCGTAGCGACGAGCTCGGCGAGGAACTCGGCGCGTGGCGTTCCGTCGATCCGGTCGCGGTGGGCGGTCGAGACGATCACCTCGAACCCGTCGGGCGGGCGTGGCTCCCCGCCGAGATCGAGGTCGATGCCTTCGAGCGTCTTCGTGAAGATCGTCTCGTGCATGTCCCAGCCGCGCACCTCGGCGCCCCAGGCGCGCGCGATGTTCGCGTACGCCGACATCCCTGAGCCGCCGATACCGACGAAGTAGAGGCGGCGGCCGTCGAGAGGCTTGTGTTGTTCAAGACGAGCTCTCCCACCGAGCCGCCGCGGCGCGGGCGTCCTCCGTGTTGATTCGACACGGGCTCACCGACCACGAGCTCTCCGCCCCCCGCGGCCGAGTGCGACGAGCTCGTCGGCGATCACCTCGGCCGCGTCGGGTCGCGCGAGCGCGAGCATCCCCTCCCGCATCGCTGCGAGCCGACCCGGTCATCGAGCAGCTCCGCGACGAGCTCGGGGATCCGCCCGACCTCGGCATCGGGCACGACGAGGGCGCCTCCGCCCCGCTCGAAATGGCGGGCGTTCAGCGTCTGGTGATCCGCCGTGGCGTACGGGTACGGGACGAGGATCGCCGGCGTGCCCGCCGCGGCGAGCTCCCACACCGTTCCTCCGGCGCGCGAGACTGCGAGGTCGGCAGCCGCCAGCGCAGCGCCGAAGTGGTCGGTCTGCGGGAGCAGCACGTAGCCCGGGCGCTCGGCACGGCCGCGAAGCGCTTCGTGGTCGCGCTCCCCGCAGATGTGGAGGACCTCCGGGCCACGGGCCCCCCATGCCTCGACCGCCATCTCGTTGAGCGAGCGAGCGCCCGCCAGCGCGCCGAAGACCGCGACGACCGGGCCATCGACCGAGAGCCCGAACCGCCTGCGTCCCTCCTCCCGGCTCGAGCCCCGATGGGCCAGCGGGATCGGGCGGCCGACGACACGGACCTTCTCTCCGTTGCGACCCGGTATCTCGTAGGCGAGGAACAGCCGATGGGCGAATGGCGCGGCGAGCCGGTTCGCGAGGCCGAGGTGGGCGTCCGCTTCCGTCAGCGCTGCCGGAATCCGGCGCAAGCGGGCCGCGAGCACCATCGGCCCGGCCACGTAGCCTCCGGCCCCCAGGACGACGTCCGGGCGACGGCGAGCGAGGATCCGGAGACAGTGCGCGGGCGCCGCCGAGGCGCGCCACGCGGCTCTGAGCTGGGCGGCGCTGGGCCGCCGTGGGAGGCCCGAGACGGGAAACGTGTCGAGCGGGAACCCGGCCTCAGGCACCAGCCGCGACTCGACGCGGTCGGGAGTGCCGGCGAACGTCACCGTCGCTCCGCGGGCGCGAAGCGCCTCCCCGACTGCGAGAGCGGGTCGAACGTGACCGGCCGTTCCCCCGGCCGCGATCACGCACGCGAGCTTCGACGACGCGCTCATTCACCGCGATGTTAAGGAGCACCCCCACACCGGCGAGGAGTACGAGCAGCGACGAGCCCCCGTAGGAGACGAACGGAAGCGGGATGCCCGTGAGCGGGGCCATGCCGAGCACCGCCGCGAGGTTCACGGCAGCCTGGCCGCAGACCAGCGTCGTGATGCCTGCCGCGAGCCGTTTCCCGAAGGGATCGCGGCACTGGAGCGCGATGCGAAAGCCCGCCCACGCGAACACCGCGAACGCGGCGATCACCACCGCAGAGCCGACGAACCCGAGCTCCTCCCCGACCACCGCGAAGATCATGTCTGTGTGGGCCTCCGGGAGGAAGTTGACCTTCTGGATGCCCTGGCCGAGCCCCTCGCCGGTGACGCCGCCCGAGCCCATGCCGATGATCGCCTGGACGTTCTGGAAGCCCGCACCCTGCGCGTCCTGCCAAGGATCGAGGAAGCTGAAGACGCGCTCGCGGCGGTACGGCTCCATCCAGATCGCGAGGAGGCCGGCCCCGATCGCGAAGGACGAGGCGAGGGCGAACAGTCGCAGCGAGATCCCGGACACGAGGAGAATCCCCCCGACCATCAGGAAGAGGGAGATGGTCGTCCCGAGGTCGGGCTCGATCACGATCAGCCCACCGAATGCGACGACGACGATGCCGACCGGCTTCATCAGCTCACCGAGCGTCGTCGGCACCGGGCGCCGCGCGAGCACGGCGCACACCCAGAGGCAGACCGCGATCTTCGCGATCTCGGCCGGCTGGACGCTGACGGGGCCGTAGACGAACCACCGGTGCGCGCCGTTGATCGCGGGGGCGATCACCAGGACCGCGGCGCACGCCACGAACGCGCCGACGAGGAGCACGGGCGCGAGCGGCCGGAGGGCGTGGTAGTCGACACGCGTCAACGCCGCGAGCAGCACGAGGCCCGCGCCGGCGTAGAGGCCCTGCTTGACGAGAAAGCGCATCGGGTCGCCCTCCCCGAGGGCGGCCGACGCCGACGTGGCGCTGAACACCATCACGAGCCCGAAGGCGACGAGCCCGAGCGTGACGAGGATCAGCAGCCGCTGCTCGAGCTGCCCTCGGTCGGAACGACGCTTGTTCCCCACCCCGGGAGCTTCTCCACGAGGCGCCGAAAGTCCTGCCCACGGTGCTCGAAGCTCGTGAACTGGTCGAACGATGCGCAGGCGGGCGAGAGCAGCACGACGTCACCGAGGACGGCCGCCGAGGCAGCCTCCCCGACGGCGCGCTCGAGTGTCTCCGACCGGGCGATCGGAACCTGCGCCGCTCCGAGCGCGGAGGCGAGCTCCTCGGCCGCCTCACCGATGAGGTACGCGCTGTCGCCGGGCTCGAACGCGGCGGCGAGCGCGTCGTACGGCTCCGCCTTGCCCCTGCCCCCGAGGATCACGTGCTTTCGTCGCCCCGCGAACGACGCCAGCGCCCGAAGGGCGGCCGCAGCATTGGTCGCCTTCGAGTCGTTCACGTAGAGGACGCCGTCGATCGTCGCGACCTCCTCGATCCGATGCTCGACGCCCGGAAACGACTGGAGCGCATGCGCGATCGCCTCGTCGGTCACGCCGACTGCGCGCGCTGCTGCGGTCGCGGCGGCGGCGTTCGCACGGTTGTGGCTGCCTCGAATGCGCGGCTCCGCCGGCAGCGGGTCGTCCGCCGTGAACTCGATGCGGCGCGCACTCCCGGGCACCGTGCCGAAGCCCTGCGGAAGCACCGCTATGTCTTCCTCCCGCTGGCGCGCGAACGCCCTGAGCTTGGCCTCCTCGGTACTCGTCGAACGTGCCGTGACGGTCGAGGTGATCCGGCTCCAGGTTCGTCAGCACGACGACCCGTGGCCCGAGCGTGTCGACGTCCTCGAGCTGAAAGGAGGAGAGCTCGCACACGATCCACGCTGTGTCCGGCACGCGGCCCACCAGGGACGTGAGCGGACGGCCGATGTTGCCGGCGACCTCGACCGGGACGCCTCCGGCCTCGAGCATCGCGCCGAGGAGAGCCGTCGTGGTCGTCTTTCCATTGGTTCCAGTGACTCCGATGACCGGGTTCGGGAGGAGCCGGGCGCCGAGCTCGATCTCGGAGATCACCTCGATCCCGCGCGTCGCGCGCCGCGACCACGGGCGGGCTCGCGGCGGGGATGCCGGGGCTCTTCACGACTAGCCCGACGCCGTCGAGAAGCGTGTCGCTCCACTCGCCGAGGTGAACCTCGGGCCTCCACCCCCGACGGGTCGACGTCGGTGCTCGAGTCGTGGACGACGACCTCCACCCCCTCGCGCACCAGGGCGTCGGCGGCCGCACGTCCCGAGCGCGCGAGGCCCAGGACGAGGGCTCGGGTCGGAAGGCCGGCCACGCCGGAAGGGTAGGCGCGGCCGCTCAAGGGCGGCGTGCGAGAGCGACGCCGGCGATGACCGCGACCGCTCCCACGGCGAGCGGCAGGGTGAGGCGCTCGTCCAGTACGAGCGCCGCGGGGAAACCATGTGTTCCTCCACGTCCAAACCATTGCGCGTCACGCCTCACGTCCCCGGTGAGAGCGCCGGACGGTGACCGGTGAACGACGGTTGGCCGCCGGAGGCCGGCTCAGCCGGCCGGGAGGCGAGACGAGGCCGACCCGTGCGCGAGCCGGAAGGAGGAGGCCCGTGGGGGAACCATGGGTTCCCCCACGATCGATCAGAGCTGGAATCTCAGGTAGTAGCGGTAGTAGAGGACGAAGCCGACCGCGCAGAGGATCGCGCCGACGATCCAGAACCGCACCATGATCTTCGTATGCGACCACGCCTTCAGCTCGAAGTGGTGGTGGATGGGCGCCATCAGGAACACCCGCTTGCCCGTGCGTTTGAAGCTCGCCACCTGGATCATGAGCGAGAGCGCCTCGAGGAGGTAGATGCCGCCGATGAAGACGAGGAGCACCTCCGTCTCGGTGAGGATCGCGAGCGTGGCGATCGCCCCGCCGAGCGCCATCGAGCCGGTGTCGCCCATGAACAGCTCGGCCGGGAAGGCGTTGAACCAGAGGAAGCCGATGACGCCGCCGATGAGCGCCGCGGACACGATCGCGATGTCGAGGTACTCCTCGCTCCGGTTCGCGACGACGTCGGCCGAACGGAGCCAGTCGATCACGGCGATCGAGAGCAGGGTGATGAGTGAGATCGCGCACGTCCCGGCGGCGAGCCCGTCGATGCCGTCGGTCAGGTTGACGCCGTTCGCGGTGCCCGCGATCACGACGAACAGAAACGGGAAGTACAGCCAGTTCAGGTCGATGTTGACGTCGACGAGGGGGAAGTAGATCTCCGTGTCCATGTAGCCGACGCGCGTCGTCGCCCACCCCACGCCGGCGGTGATGGCGACGAGACCGAGCATCTTCCAGCGCCCGCTGAGCCCGAGCGAGCGGCGGCGTCGCACCTTGAGGAAGTCGTCCGTGAAGCCGATCAGCGCGCAGCCGAGCGTCGCCAGCATGATCGTCAGCCCGGGGATCGTGTACAGCGAGACGATCGCCGCCGGAACGAGCGCCGCGACGAGGATCAGGAGGCCGCCCATCGTCGGCGTGCCCTGCTTGACGATGTGCCCGGCCGGCATCTCTTCACGGATGTGCTGGCCGATCGACTGCCGGCGTAGCCACTCGATGAACTGGGGGCCCACCGCGACGGCGATCACCATCGCGACGAGCCCCGCGATCAGGACTCTGACCATGCCCGGGAGTGTTTCTGGATCAGCGCTGGGATGCCTTCGAGCCCCACCGAGCGCGATCCCTTGACGAGGATCGCGTCGCCCGGTCGGAGTACCTCGGCGATCTCGTCGAATCCGGTCGTGTCGGCAACGAGGACACCGTCCCCGACGTGCTCCAGGTACCTGCGTGCGGGCTCGCCGACGGCGACGACGACCTCGAAGCCGAGCTCGCGCAGAAGCGCAGCGACATCGGAGTGGTACCGGTCGCTCTCCTGTCCGAGCTCCGCCATCTGGCCGAGGATCGCCACCCGGCGACGGCCCCCGGCGCGCTCGGCGAGATCGACGAGAGCGGCTCGCATCGAGGTCGGGTTCGCGTTGTAGGCGTCGTTGACCACGAAGCCGCCCCCGGGGAGCTCGTGCACCTCACCCCGCCAACGGGAGAGGCGGATGGCTCCGGCGCCCTCGTGCGCCCGGCGGAGCGGCAGGCCGAGCGCGTGGTAGGCCGTGAGCGCCGCGAGGACGTTGCCCGCAAGGTGGCGCTGCGTGAACGGCAGTTCGAGCCGGAGCTCCTCGCCGCCGACCCGGAAGCGCCACCGGTCTCCGTCGCGCGTCGGGGAGGTCGGATCGAAGAACCGGACGTCGAGGCCGGACCGGTCGAGGTACGACTCGAGCAGCGGCTCGCCCGCCGGGACGACCGCGATCCCTCCTGCGGGGAGGGCTTCGATGGCCTCGGCGTTCGCGCGCGCGACGTCCTCGAGCGTGCCCACGAGCTCGAGGTGCTCGGGGCCGATGGAGGTGACGAGAGCGAGCGTCGGCCGGGCGATGTCGCACAGCTCCGCGACCTGACCAGCCCCGCGCATCCCCATCTCCGTCACGAGCACCCGAGTGTCGGGCTCGAGCCCGAGCACCGTGAGCGGCAGTCCGATCTCGTTGTTCCGGCTCGCGTCGGCCGCGACCGTCGGCGTCACTGGTGCGCACAGCGCGGCGAGCGCGTCCTTCGTCGTCGTCTTCCCGGTGGACCCGACGACGGCCACGACCTGCGCCTCCGACCGATCGCGCACGAGGCGCGCGAGCGAGGCGAGGGCCGCATGCTGGTCGCGCGGGACGAGCGTCGCGGCACCACACGCCAGCGCCTCCTCCACGAAGCGAGTCCCGGTGTTGACCGCGACGAACAGGTCACCCTCGCGCGCTTGCCGCGAGTCGTCGTGGACCCGCCGGACGACACCGTCCTGAGGTTTCCCTCGCAGCTCGCCGAGCTCGAGCGCCTCGACCTCTGCCCACGCCAGCGGGATCACGAGGCGCCTCTCACGCGTTTGACCCGAGACGTCGGCGCAGAGCGTCGCGGGCGACCTCGCGATCGTCGAAGGGATGGACGACGCCTCCGATCTCCTGGCCCTGCTCGTGGCCCTTCCCGGCGATCAGCACGACGTCGCCCTCCGCCGCCGACGCGATTGCCGTCTCGATCGCGGAGCGCCGATCGGGGTCGACCTCCACGTTCGTCCCGGCGCCCAGGAGGATCTCCTCCACGATCACCAGCGGGTCCTCGGAGCGCGGGTTGTCGCTCGTGACGAAGACGGTGTCCGCGAGCTCCCGCGCGACCCTCCCCATCTCCGGCCGCTTCTCGCGGTCGCGATCGCCGCCCGCTCCGAAGACGACCGTGAGGCTGCCGGAGCCGAGCGGCCGTGCGGCGCGCATCGCGGTCTCGAGCGCGCCGGGTGTGTGCGCGTAGTCGACGACCACGGCGAACCCCTGTCCCTCGTCGATCGACTCGAACCGGCCCGGGACACCGGCCACGGCGCGAACTCCCTCGGCGATCGCCTCCTCGTCGACGTCGAGCAGGAGGGCGGCCGCGACCGCGGCGAGCACGTTCTCGACGTTGAAGACGCCGAGCAGCGGTGTCTCGATCCGGATCCCGGCCGCCGTGAACCTGGAGCCGCGCGGTCCCAGGTCGAGGCCCTCGGCGCGCACGTCGGCCTCCGGCCGGAGCCCGAACGTGACGAGCGGGGCGCGGTGCGCCGACGCGAGCTCGTCCGCGAGGCGGCGGCCGTACGGGTCGCCGACGTTGACCGCCGCGGGCGGCGGTGCGATCCCGGTGAAGAGGCGGCGCTTCGCCTGGAAGTACTCCTCCATGTCGCCGTGAAGGTCGAGATGGTCCTGGGTCAGGTTGGTGAACGCGAGCGCGTCGAAGCGGACGCGGTCGAGCCGTCGGTAGTGGGAGCCGTGGGACGACGCCTCGAGCACGACCGCCTCGTCGCCGGAGTCGAGCATCTCGCGGAAGAGCCTCTGGAGCTGGATTGCCTCGGGGGTCGTGTGAGGCGCGGCGCGCGTCTCGCCACCGATCACCCACTCGACCGTCCCCACGACGCCGGTGGAGCGGCCCTCGGTCTCCAGGATGGAGCGCAGCAGGAACGTCGTCGTCGACTTGCCGTTCGTCCCGGTGACGCCCGCGACCGTGAGTCGCTCCGTCGGGGTGCCGAAGAACGTGTCGGCCGCCACCGCCATCGCGGCCCGCGAGGACTCCACGACGAGCTGCGGCACGTCCTCGTCGAGCGGGTGCTCGACGACGAGCGCGACGGCCCCCGCTGCCACGGCGTCACCGGCGAGCTCGTGGCCGTCGGCGCGCGCGCCGGGGACGCAGAAGAACAGCGTGCCGTCGCCCACCCGGCGGGTGTCGTAGGCGAGGTCGAGGATCTCGACGGGTCGCCGCCCGATCACGTCGCTCGGCGCGAGCGCGCGAATCAGCGCGTCGAGCTCCATCGTCGCGATTGTAGGGGCGGGCGTGGCACCCTCCGGGGGGCATGTGACGGGATGGTGTTCCGCCCGCTATGGGGTGAGCGCCGCCGCGGCGAGCAGCGAGGACGCGCGCTTCGACTCGGGTGCGTCGGGCGGGACCTCGAGGTACTGGAGGGCGAACCGGGCGATGTCCCGGAAGATCGGTGCCGCCACGACGCCGCCCCAGATCTGCCCGCGCGGCTCGTCCACCATCACGAGGATCGCGAGCCGGGGGTTCCGCGCGGGGACGAGCCCGACGAACGACGCGACGTACTTCTGGACGTAGCGCCCGCCTTCCGCCTTGTTCGCGGTACCGGTCTTGCCCGCGACCGTGTAGCCCGGTATCGCGGCCTCGGTGCCGGTGCCCTCGACCACGACGTCGCGGAACATGGCCGTCATCCGATCGGCTGTGTGCCGTGAGACGATCCGCCGTCCCTTGCCGTGCCGGATCTTCTTGCCGCCGACCTTCGACACGACGTGGGCGGGCGGCATCACGCCGCCGTTCCCGATCGCGGCGTAGGCGCCCACCATCTGGAGCGGGGTGACGGCGATGCCCTGCCCGATCGGCACCGTCCCGATCGTCGAGCCCGACCAGTCCTGGTAGGGGACGACCATCCCTGCGCTCTCCCCCGGGAGCTCCGAGCCGGTCTTCTTGCCGAAGCCGAACCGGTCGATCCAGGAGGCGAGCTCAGGTCCGCCGAGCCGCTCCTTCGCGATCGTGATCGTCCCGACGTTGGACGACTCGGAGAGGATCTGCCGCACGGTCATCCGCTCCGTGCCGCGGACATGGGCCTCGCGGATCACGCGGTCCGCCACCTTGATCGTCGGCGCCAGCGTGAAGGCGGTGTCCGGTGTCACGACGTTGTCCTCGAGCGCGGCCGCGACCGTGACGATCTTGAACGTCGAGCCGGGCTCGTAGACGTCCGTGACCGCCCGGTTGCGTCGCCCCTCGGCGGGTGCGGACGAGAACCGGTTCGCGTCGAACGTCGGCGCGTTGGCCATCGCGAGGATCGCGCCGGTGCGCGGGTTCATGACGATCGCGGTGGCTCCCCTCGCACCCCAGCGCGAGACCGCGGACGCCAGGATCTGCTCGGCGTTCGCCTGCAGCTGGTGGTCGAGCGTCAGCACCACGTTGCGACCGGGACGCTCCTTCCGCGAGGTCACGACGTCGATCGCCTGTCCCGCGGGATCGCGGACGACGATCTCGTACCCCGCCTTCCCCGCGAGCGTGCGGTCGAGCGTGCGTTCGAGCCCGTCGAGCCCGCGGTTGTCGGTGCCGGCGAACCCGAGCAGCTGGGAGGCGACACGCCCCTGGGGATAGGTGCGGCGCTCCTCGGGGAAGAAGCCGATCCCGGCGACTCCGAGCTTCTGGAGGGCCCGCGCCTTGACGGGATCCGCCTTTCGGTCGATGAACACGAACCGCTTGGTGCGGTCGACGAGGCTCGGATACAGCTCGTCGGGGTCGAGCCCGAGCTGCCGGGCGACCTTCACGGCCGCCTTCATGGGCGCGACGACGTTGCGCGGGTCCGCGTAGACGCTCGTCGCCTGCTCTCCGATCGCGAGAGGCTCGCCCGTGCGGTCGTAGATCGTGCCTCTCCCGGCAGGGATCTCGATCGTCTCGCGGTGCTGCTGGGAGGCCATCGCCTCGTACCCGGGCCCGTCGACGATCTGGATCCAGGCAGCCCGGCCGACCCCGACCGCGAACACGCAGGTGAACGCGACGACGAGCAGGCGGATGCGGGAGTTCGCGCGTTGTGTTCCCGAGGTCACGGTTCCAACCGGAGAAAGGTCGTCGCGTTCGGGTCGTGCTTGACGAGGCCCAGCTTCGTCGCCGCCTCGTTCTCGATCCTCGCGTTCGACGATGCGCTCGAGAGCTGCGCGCGGGTCGTCGCGATCTCGGCCTTCAGCTCCGCGCGTGTGCGCCGGAGGTCGTCGAGCTCGACGTTCAGCCGGAGCACGAGCACGTTGATCGCGACGACGCCCGCGAGGAGAACCGCGACCGTCACGATCCAGAAGACCCCGCCGGTGAACGTCCCACGGCCGACACGCGCGCGGCGGAGAGCGGGCTGTGCGATGGTGGACATCAGGCCTTCACCGCGGCGCGCAGCCGCGCCGACGCAGCACGCGGGTTGGCGTCCGTCTCGCGTCTGCCCGGCCGGACGGGCTTCCTCGTGAGCAGCCGGAGCGTCGGCTCCTTCCCGCAGACGCAGACGGGGAACTCGGGCGGGCACGTGCAACCCTTCGCCTGCTCGGCGAAGAACCGCTTGACGATCCGGTCCTCGAGCGAATGGAACGAGATCACGGCCAGCCGGCCGCCGGGTCGGAGCATCTCGAGCGCCGCGGGGAGTGCCGCCTCGAGCTGGCCGAGCTCGTCGTTCACCGCGATGCGCAGCGCCTGGAAGACGCGCTTCGCCGGGTGACCCTCGCCGAAACGGGCCGGAGTCGGGATCGCGAGCTTGATCACGTCGACCAGCTCGCCGGTCCTGGTGAACAGCGTCTCGGCGCGCCGCCGCACGATCGCTCGGGCGATGGGCGTGGCGAATCGCTCCTCCCCGTACCGACGGAAGATCGTGACGAGCTCCCGCTCGTCGCGGGTGTTGACGATCTCGGCCGCGGTCGGCTCGGACGACGGATCCATCCTCATGTCGAGAGGTGCGTCCGTCGCGTACGAGAATCCGCGCTCGGGTCGATCGACCTGCATCGACGAGATCGCCGAGGTCGAGCAGGATCGCGTCAGCCTTGACCTCGTTCGCGGCGAGCTGCCTGAGGACGACGGCGAAGTCACCGCGGAGGAACCGCACGTCCACCCCGGCCTGCGCCTTCAACCGGTCGAAGTACGCCTTGGCACCGGGGTCGCGGTCGACGGCGACGAGCTTCCCCCGGCCGCCGAGATCCTCGGCGAGAAGCCGCGCGTGGCCACCCGCACCGAAGGTCGCGTCGACGACGGTCTCGCCCGGCTGGACCGCGAGGAGCTCCTGCACCTCGTCGGCGAGGACCGGGACGTGGTCAGCTTCCGTGTGCGGCAAGACGTTCGGCAGCATGTTCGGCGCTCCCTTCGACGGCGTGCAAGTGCTGCTCCCAGGCACTGGGGTTCCACAGCTCGAGGTGGTCGTAGTTCCCTGCGACGACGACCTCGCGCTCGAGGCCGGCGTGGCGCGTGAGGACGGCCGGGACGAGGATTCGCCCCTGACGGTCGAGGTCCGCCTCGGCCGCCCCCGAGAAGAAGAACCGGCGTAGCTCGCGTGCCTCTCGCGAGAGAGGGTCGAGCGCGGCCATGCGGGACTCGACGGTCACGGCCCACGTCTCCCGCGGGTACACGGCCACGTTCCGGTCGAGCCCCCGCGCGAGTACGACCCCGTCACCGAGCGCGTCACGGAAGCGAGCCGGCAGCGTGAGCCGGCTCTTCTCGTCGATCGTGTGCTCGTAGGTGCCGATGAACATCGCCCGCGGGTGTGGCTGATCTGACTCTCGATCTCCACGATTCCCCACTTTACGCCACTTTCCCCCACTGTCAAGGTCTCGATGGGCATCAAGCGGAACGGCCGCGCCCACGGCCAGCGGTCTTCCATCGCCGTCGCACGCCGACCGGTTGGCCGGCGCCCAGCTCAGTGAGGGCGACGTGCCTCGGCGAGACGCCCCGGCCGGCCAGCGCACCCGCGCCGCAGCGCGCCGCAAAGCCGAGCGCGTCGTTGCCGTCGAGCCCGGAGGCGAGCGCGTAGGTCAGCCCTGCCGCGAAGCTGTCGCCGGCGCCGTAGGTGTCGACGACCTCGCCCGGGGGATCCGCGGCCGTATAGGGGCCGCCGGGGCGGGCCCAGCCGCCCAGGCCGCCCGAGGTCGTGACCACGAGCTTCGGCGCCGGATCGAGGTCGCCGCTGCGGTAGCGCTCGGCGTCGTCCTCACCACTTCCGATCAGCGCGTCGAGTGCCATCCCTCCGCGGCGAAGCACCTCCAGCTCCCGTGACGTCGCCGTCAGCACGCGTGCGCGGCGCGCATGGACGAGCGCGTCGACGTCGCCGGCGACGAAGAAGACCGCGTCCATGGACGCGAGCTCGTGCCACGGCAACGTGTCGTCGTGGCCGCGAGGACGGAGCTTCGGCCCGACGGTCGTGATCGTTCTCTCGCCGTGGTCGTCGACCTGCGTGAAGGCCCAGCGCTGCGCCCGTTCCTCGTGGACGGCATGGACGACGACGCCGCGCGACTCGAGCTCGGCGCGGGCGCGTCGACCGAGGTCGTCGCCGCCGAGCGCGGTGAACAGGTGGGCCTCGTCGGCGAGCAAGGCGAGCTGTACCGCCGCGACCCCACCGCCCCCGCCCGCCTGCTCCCAGTCGTCGAACGAGTGCCCGATCTCCCCCGCTGCGGGGACGTGATCGACTCGCGCGAACCGGATCCACTCGACGTGCCCGACGACGGCGACGCGCATGGCTCCAGTCTGCACGTTGTTCGTACGCGAGCAGGCTCCGGCAGCGGATCTGCCGCCCTGGATCCTCCCACGCACGCGCACGATCCCTGCGAGCTGCAGCGGCAGCGCAAGACCGATCTCACAACCGGCGGCGGTGCTGCGTTTCACTGCGATGATGGTGACCGTGGCGCGATTCCGCCGTTCGAGACGTTCTACGCCGAGCATGCAGGCGAGGTGCCTCGGCCTGCTTCGCCGCCGACTCGGGCGCGAGCGGGCGGACGACGCGTTCCAGGAGACGTTCCTGCGGGCGCTCCGCGCCTACGACCGGCTCCGCCACGGCGAGCACCTCCGCGCGTGGGTGCTGACGATCGCGTCACGCGTCGTCATCGACACGCACCGACGCGCAGGAGAGGTCACCGGCGAGACTCCCGAGGTCGCACATCTCGACGGACGTCCCGCGTACGAGGAGCTCGCCTTCCTCACCGACACGCTGCCCGCCCACGGAACGGGCGGCCGTCGTGCTGCGCTACGGGTACGACCTCGACTACGAGCAGATCGCCTCGGTCCTCGATTCCAGCCCCGACGCGGCTCGCCAGGCGACGTCGTCCGGCGTCCGGCGTCTGCGAAGGAGGGTGACGTGACCGTTCCCACAGACCTCGACCGCCGCTTCCGCGACAGCGCTGCTCGCTCCGGCCTGCTCGATGCGGCCTACGACGTGATCGACAGCGAGCTCGGGCCGCTGCTCGCCGCGGTGACCGACCGCGGGCTCGCGCGCATCTCGTACGACCCCGAGCCCGAGCGTGAGCTCGACGCCCTCGCCCGCGTGGCGGGGCCGCGCATCCTGCGAGCACCGCGCGCCCTGGACGAGACGCGACGCGAGCTGGACGCGTACTTCGCGGGCAAGCGAACCGTGTTCGACCTCGAGCTCGACCTCCGCGGAGTGAGCGGGTTCACGCTGGGCGTCCTCGACGAGCTCGCGAAGGTTCCCTACGGACGGACCGCCACGTACCGCGAGCTCGCCGAGCGCGCGGGCAACCCTCGCGCGGCGCGGGCGGTCGGGATGGTGATGAACCGCAACCCGATCCCCATCGTGCTGCCGTGCCACCGCATCGTCGGCTCGTCGGGTGCGCTCGTCGGCTACGGCGGCGGCCTCGAGCGGAAGGAGAAGCTGCTGCGGCTCGAGGGCGCGTTGCTCTGACCGCCGATCCTCGTCGGGACGACCGCAGCGCCGCTGATGATTGATGCCGAGATCGTCCGTGTCGGGCGCGGGCTGGCCGCTCTGGGCGTGGGCCGAGCGCCTCGGCGATGCTGGTGGCATCGGTGAGGTGCTCGGCACACGAAGCGCACGGGGCGGGAGGCCCGTCATGCGGGCCTTCCCGCCCCGGAAGCGACCCAGACGCGCCAGACCGCGCAGCCGAACGCGCGAGATCGTGGCATCGATCATCTAGGCGAGCAGGCGATAGCCGACGCCCCAGTCGTTGATCACCACCTCGCGCGCGCCCGCTGCCTCGAGCTTGCGGCGGAGCCGCGAGGCGTGCGAGTCCACGGTCCGCGTGCGGATCCCGGCCGAGCGGATTCCCCACACGTCGCGCAGGAGCTCGGTCTTCGTGAACACGCGCATCGGGTCGCTCGCGAGCTTGGCCGCCAGCTCGAACTCGCGCCCCGAGAGCCGTACCGCGACCTCCCCGACGCGAACCTGCCGCGCCCGGTGGTCGACGACGAGGGGGCCCGCGTCCACGATCTCCGCCTGGCCGAGCAGCGACGCGGCGGAGCAATGCCCTGACGCGTGCGAGGAGCTCCAGGTACACGTCGCGCGGCACGACGTCGTCCGCCCCGCTCTCGAGCGCGCGCACGCGGACGATCGGCTCGGCGCCGGGCTCCGTCGAGCACGATGACCGGGACGTTCCTGTTCCAGGTCCGGCCCGGCTCTCCGGCGCGCAGCCTGCGACAGAGGTCGGCCTCACCCGCGATCACGACGTCGGGCGAGAGCCGCTCGACGAGGTCGAGCGCACGGGACGTCCACGCGGCCTCGAAGACCGTGAAGCCGTCGTCCCGGAGCTGTCGCTCGAGGTACTCCCTCGAGCCCGCCTCGTGCTCGGCCAGCAGGACTGCGTTCGTGCCCATGCGCCGAACCTAGAGCGACGAGCGGCGGTCCACCAGATGTCCTTTGCGTCGCGTGTGTGACGATTCGCCCACACCGGTCCCGGGCGGCCACGGCCGAGCGTGCCGGGTGGGATCGGTCAGACGCCCTTCGCGACGAAGGTGACCTGCTCCGAGCATCTTCCCGTACTTCGGGATCTTCTTCGTCCCGAACGCCGGCCAGATGTAGATCTGGTAGCGCCCGTCCTTCAACGCGTGCCGGGTGCCGCCCAGCCTCCAGGTCTGCTTCAGCTTCAGCTTCGGCGCACGCACCCACGTCGTGAGGAGCTTCACCTTCCCGCGCCAGAGCTGGAGGTTGTAGAAGCGCGCCTTGCTCACCGCCGCCCACTGCACGAGCGGCGGTCGGGTGACGACCGCGCCGTCCTTGGGAGCGTAGATCCCGAGCGGCGGCTTGAGGCCGACCGTCTTGGCAGCCAGGTTGCCGGCCTCGTCGAACAGCCTCACCTCGTACCAGTACCTCGCGCCGGCCCGGATCTTGCGGTCGACGAACCCGCGTTTCTTGCCGTCGTAGACGGGCGCCGGCTTCTTGCCCTTGAGCCCCGGAGCGCGGACGACACTGGCGCGCACGACGTCCTTGCCGGCGGTCCACGAGACCCAGATCGAGCTCCCGCGATGGACCCACTTGACGTTTGGCGGCGCCGGAGGAGTTGCGTCGTAGCGGAGCTCCACCGTGATCGGGGCGCTCACGTGACCGGCGGCGTCCCGGCACTGCCCGACGAGCCTGGCGGGGATCGCGTCGGGGCCCTGGTAGAGCGCCTTCGGGCGTGCACTCCGCGACACCCGACCCCGCGTCGCTCCCCGTGAACGTCACCTCGACCGGCTTGTTGTACCAGCCGTTCGCGTCGGGTGGCCGCGTCGGGCCGCCGGTGACGGTCGGCGGGCTGCCGTCGTACTTGATCGTGATCGAGCGCGAGGCGCTGTTGCCGGCGTTGTCGCTGCAGGTGCCCGTGACCGTGGCTCCGCCGCTGTCCGGCCCTCCGTACGTGCCGCCGCCCGTGCAGGACGCGACGCCGGAGGCGCCGTCGTCGCCCGAGACGCCGACGTCCACGGGTTTCGTGTACCACCCGTTGGAGTCCGGGTCCCGTGCCGGCGAGACATTGACGCCCGGCGGCGAGGAGTCCTTTCTCACCGTGACGCTGCTCCCGACGAACGACCCGCCGTAGTTCACCGTGCACGTGAACGTGACCCCCGCTGTGTCGTCCGAGACGCCCGCCGCCGCGCAGCCGGTCGTCCCCGTCACGCCGGTGGGGTTGAACGACCAGGTGACGGTGACGCCCGTCTTGAACCAACCGCCGCACCCGCCGCCGTTGCAGCTCGCCACGGGTGGATCGAGGGCTTTCGCCTCGCCCGGGAGGGCCACCGCGGCCAGCGCAAGGACGAGCATCAGACCCGCGAGGCGGATGGCGGTCATGCGTGCCTCGTGGCGCTTCGGGCCGCGACGCCGAGGATCAAGCTGCCTCCCGCCGCCGCGCAGAGGAGCAGCGCGGCCGCGACGAGCAGTCCTACGGGCAGGCTCTCGTCGGGCCCTACGGGGCGGAGCACGCCCAGCGGGAGACCGAGCCGAACGGCGTCGCGCGGCGCGCTCACGACAGGGCGAGGAGCCGGCCGCTTGGCCTCCTGCGCGGCTTTGACCTTCGGCTTGGGCGTCGTGCTTCTTCGTCACCCGCGCCGGCTTCGTCGGCGCCGCGTGGCGCCGTCACGCGTCGCTCGAGCCGCGGTGGACGACCGGGTGGACTGGGTCGGCGACGTGTAGGCGGTGGACGACCTGGGCGCCGGCGCCGGACGTTGCGAGGCCGAAGAGGAGGTTCCCGGCGACGCATCCGGCGAGGGCGAAGGGGTGCTCTTCGTCGCCGTCGAGCTCGTCTTGGTGGCTCGAGGCCGCGGCCAGCGGCGGATCGGGTGTCGGCACCGACGGCGTCGATGCCGCCTTGCGGTTGGCGGGAGCCGGCGTCGAGCTGGTGCTCTTCGTGGCCGAGGGCTTCGTGGTCGCGAGCGCGACGTCGGAGGGCGGCGCGTCTGGTGCGGGCATCGGCGTCCCGCCGGCCGCGAACGCGCCGACAGGACAGGCGAGCGCGAAGACGCAGGCGCCTGCGGCGAGCACCTCATGTCTGAACCGCAGAGACGACGTCCGACTGGACATCCCGTCCCTCCCTTTCGGCCCCTCACGGTACGTCGGTGGATACGTAGGTGTCAACCGTCAGCGGTGGAGCGGCCGCCGGGATGTCCCGGCGGCCGCTCCTCCTGTCCATCAGTGCTTCTTCCTGTTCTTCCCTCCTTGGATTGCGCGGAGCCATGCGCCTCCGCGCTGGTCGCTCCACGAGCCCTGCCCGGCGACCTGCAGGTACTCCGGGCTCTTGCCCGACTGCTCCTGCTCCAGCGCCTGGTGGGTCTTGTTCAGGTTCAAGGCCAGGGCGAGACCCGTGACCTCGTTGGACTGCTCGACCGAGCCACCGCCGCCCTTGCTCTTCACCCGGACGGGGTCGTTCTCGTTCGATGCGCCGAGCTGGATCGCCGCCGCGTCCGCGTCGGCGTCCTGCCGGCTCCAGGCACCCTGACCGGCGACCTGCAGGTAGGAGCCGCCGTGGCCTCCACCGGTCTGGTCCTGGTCGATCGACTGATCGGTCTTGTTGAGGTTCAGCGCCGCCGCGATCGCGGTGGTGCTGTTCGTCTGCGTGACGTCACCGTCGTGCCCACGGCTGAGCACTCGGGTCGACTTGTTCGTGTTCGACGGCTTCAGCTGCAGGGCAAACGCGTCCGCGTCCGCATCCTGGTGGCTGTCCGCCTCCTGTCCTGCGACCTGGAGGTAGTCCGAGCTACCGTCCGACTTCTTGCCGTCGGACTTCTCGTCCTCGCGGTACGGCGACTTCTTCGCACCGCCCTGGTCCTGGTCGATCGACTGATCGGTCTTGTTGGCGTTCGCAGCGATCCCGACTGCGGTCGCTGCGTTCGTCTGCTCGACGTCACCGTCGTCGCCCTTGCTGAGAACGCGGATCGAGGAGGCCGTGTTGCTCGGCTTGATCTGAACGGCCTTCGCGTCAGCGTCGGCGTCCTGATCGTTCTTGGCCGATTGGCCCGCGATCTGCGTGTAGCTCGAGCCGTCGTCCGACTTCTTGCCGTGCGACTTCTCGCTCCTCGCGGTACGGCGCTTTCTGCGCGCCGCCCTGGTCCTGGTCGATCGACTGATCCGTCTTGTTGGCGTTCAGCGCCGCCGCCAGAGCGGTGGTGCTGTTCGTCTGCTCGACGTCTCCGCCGTCGCCCTTGCTGAGAACGCGAATCGAGGAGGCCGTGTTGCTCGGCTTGACCTGAACGGCCTTCGCGTCAGCGTCGGCGTCCTGATCGTTCTTCGCCTCCTGTCCTGCAACCTGCGAGTAGTCGGAGCCCTGGCCATGGCCCGACTGGTCCTGATCGATCGACTGATCCGTCTTGTTGACGTTGGCAGCGATCCCGACTGCGGTCGCTGCGTTCGTCTGCTCGACGTCACCGTCGTCGCCATGGCTGAGAACGCGGATCGAGGAAGCCGTGTTGCTCGGCTTGACCTGAACGGCCTTCGCGTCAGCGTCGGCGTCCTGATCGTTCTTGGCCGATTGGCCCGCGATCTGCGAGTAGCTGGAGCCGTCGTCCGACTTCTTGCCGTCCGACTTCTCCTCCTCGCGGTACGGCGCCTTCTGCGCGCCGCCCTGGTCCTGGTCGATCGACTGATCGGTCTTGTTGGCGTTCAGCGCCGCCGCCAGAGCGGTGGTGCTGTTCGTCTGCTCGACGTCACCGTCGTCGCCCTTGCTGAGAACGCGGATCGAGGAGGCCGTGTTGCTCGGCTTGACCTGAACGGCCTTCGCGTCAGCGTCGGCGTCCTGATCGTTCTTCGCCTCCTGGCCCGCGACCTGCGAGTAGCTCGAGCCACCGTCCGACTTCTTCCCGTCGGACTTCCCACCGGACATCCCGCCCGGCTGGTCCTGATCGATCGACTGATCCGTCTTGTTGACGTTCGCCGCGATCCCGACTGCGGTCGCTGCGTTCGTCTGCTCGACGTCACCGTCGTCGCCAGGGCTGAGGACACGAATCGAGGAAGCCGTGTTGCTCGGCTTGACCTGAACGGCCTTCGCGTCAGCGTCGGCGTCCTGGTCACTCTTGGCCTCCTGGCCCGCGACCTGGGAGTAGCTCGAACCGCCGTCCGACATCTTGCCGTCGGACTTCTCGCTCTCGTACGGCGCCTTCTTCTCGCCGCCCTGATCCTGGTCGATCGACTGATCGGTCTTGTTCGCGTTCAGCGCCGCCGCCAGAGCGGTGGTGCTGTTCGTCTGCTCGACCTCACCGTCGTCGCCAGGGCTCAGAACGCGGATCGAGGAGGCCGTGTTGCTCGGCTTGACCTGGACGGCCTTCGCGTCGGCGTCGGCGTCCTGGTCGTTCTTGGCCTCCTGACCCGCGACCTGCGAGTAGTCGGAGCCGTGACCCGAACCAGCCTGTGACTGGTCGATGTCCTGGTCGGTCTTGTTGCCGTTCAGGGCGGCCGCGCCGGCGGTCGCCGCGTTCGACTGGTTCAGATCGCCGTTGTCGCCAGGGCTGAGAACGCGGATCGACTGCGCCGTGTTGCTCGGTGCGATCTGCACCGCTTTCGCATCGGCGTCAGCATCCTGGTCGTTCTCGGCCTCCTGGCCGGCGACCTGCGAGTAGTCGGAGCCGTGACCCGAGCCAGCCTGTGACTGGTCGATGTCCTGGTCCGTCTTGTTTGCGTTTGCGGCAATGGCCGCCGCAGTCGTGGTGTTCGACTGCGAGACCGAGCCGTTGCTGCCGGGGCTGAGAACGCGAATCGACTGCGCGTTGTTCGTCGGCCCCGACTGGTAGGCGCTGCCGTTGCCGTCGGCGTCCTGTCCGCTGCCTGCGGACTGGCCGGCGGTCTGTTCAGCGCCTCCCGGATCCTCCTCGGCAGCGGCCTGCGCGACGCCGAACGACAGCGCGAGCATGAGCGCCCCGAGGAGTGTGGCAATGCGTTTCATCGATCGTTGCTCCTTCCGTAAACAGGTTCCGCGGAGCCGGCGCTCCACGGCATCGTCGAGACGGGAGGAGCGCTACCCGGGCGTATCGGGTATGCGGCTGCGATGCCCTGAGGGCGTGGCGATCCGGTCGATCGCGACACGCCTGGCCAGATCGAGCAGCGCGGCCAGGAACGGAAGAGCAAGAAAGATGGGGAGCCCACCGCTCGACGAGCCGCCGCCCGACGAGGGCGCGGCGCTCGTGCCGGACGGTGCGGTCTCGGGCACGGGTGACGCGGGGCCCTTGGTCCGCCAGCGGGGAGCCGCCTTCGCGCGCTTGGCCGCGGGCGTCACCTCCCGCGCCTCGGCACCCGCGACGGAGGGTGCGGGCCGGAGCACCGGCGCGTCGAGCCCGTGCGTGCCGAGCGCCGGGCGGCTGAGCTCCGGCTGCTGCCACGCGATGCGGGGCGCGACGCCGAGGCGCGGTGCGAATCCGGGAGAGGGGTCGAGCCGTGCGGGCTCCTCGCCACCGAGGATCGGGGACGCCGTCGGCAGCTCGACGCGAGGCCCTCCACCCAGGGGAGCGCGGGCTCGACGACGAGCCCCGAGAGGCCGCCTGCCTCGCCCATCGAGGGAACGGACACAACCGGTGAGAGGACGGCTGGGAGGGACACGAACCCGGGAAGCGCCGAGGCGCCCGGGAAGCCGACGGGAATGCCGGAAGCAGGCGCCGATCCCGTCGAAGCGTCGTTTCCGGAGCTCGTGCTGCGGGCTCCCCCTAAGCCGGCGCTGACCGCGACGGCAACGTTGGACTGGCTCACGGGCCCGTCGTTCCCCGGGCTTCCGACGCGAATGGAGACATTCACGTTGACGGGCTGATACTGACCGATAGTTGCTCCCTGATACTGACCGGGATTCTCGCCGCAGTTCCAGATCCATGTCCAGTTTCTCGGCATGGATCCACCGCTGGATCCACCCGGCGATATCCCAGAGAACGATGGAGCAGAGACGCAATCCCATTCCCAGTTCCACAGATCCGCGTCGTCGGTCGCCTGCGATACTGGGGTGACAGCGGAGGGCGATACTGCCCCCGATTCCTGACCTCCACTCTCGCTCTGCGCCGCCTTGGGGGAAGAGGCCGCCTTGGTCGCTGGAGCGGTGGAGGCAGCAGTGGACAACGTGGCCGACGGAGCGGCCGCGGTGGAGACCGCTGCCGCCACATTCAGTTGTGTGACGGGGCCGTTGTCCCCGGGGCTCTCGACCCGGACGCTCACGTTCACGTTGGTCGGGGAGGCCTGAACCGAGACCGCCGGCGGAGCCGTCGGGGCCGTCGGCCCGGGCGACGCAGTATCGGAGGTGGTATCGGCCACAACCGGCGTGGTATCGGGCGTTTCCGGCTCCTCGGGCTCCTCTGCGGCGTCGGGCACGGGCGCCGAGCTGCCCGCCGCTTCGGGCTCGGCCACCTCGGGTGACGGAGCCTGCGTCGTCGGAGTCGTCCGCCGGGGCCTCTTCGTCGAGACCCACTGCGTCGAGGGCCTCGGCGACCTCCTCCGGGAGCCCGGCGGGCACGTCGGCGGCCGCGACGCCCGTCGCGTCGAGCGCCGAGGTGGCTGTGGCGGCGTCGAGCGCGGAGGGGGCGGCCGCGGCCGAGCCGTCGTCAGCCCGGCCGGGAGAGGGGAAGACCGCAGCCGCGCCCCCCATGAGCGCGGCGACGACCACGCAGGTCGTCACGCGTGCGCTGTCGATAGACGTCATCCATTTTCATCTATGCATTGATTTGCATATTTCTATTCGTCAGTTTGGCGAAATTTTCTGGACATGCCCGAGCCGGCGCTGTATGTTGAATCCGGATTTGATCGTCGATCAGGTGGTGATCGGGGGATGACGAACGAGCGGCAGGAGACGGGGCTCGACGGCCGCGCTCCTTTCGGCGTATCACCGTCGGGGGGATCGCAGCGCGCGCGCGCGGGTGATCGAGCAGAACCTTCCGCTCGTCCGCTCGCTCGCGCGGCGGTTCGCACGCCCGTCCGAGTCGATCGACGATCTCGTGCAGGTCGGGACGATCGGCCTGATCAAGGCCGTCGACGGCTACCGGGAGGATCGAGGGAGCGACCTCGGCGCCTACGCCGTCCCGACCATCGTGGGTGAGCTGCGCCGCCATGTCCACGACCGTCGCTGGCCGGTGCGCGTGGCAGGCAGGTCGGGGCCCGCTACGCCGCCGGTCGCAACGAGCCTGGACGAGCAGTCGCTCGAGACGGGATCGGAGTCCGAGCTCGAGCGGAGCGAGGACCGCCAGCTCGTCCGCGCGGGGCTCCGTGCGCTGAGCCCCCGCGAGCGCCGAATCGTCGCACTCCGCTTCTATCGAGACCTGAGCCAGCAGAGCATCGCCGCCGAGGTCGGGCTCTCCCAGGTGCAGGTCTCACGCGTGCTGGCCTCCTCCCTGACGAAGATGCGCGAGCGCATCGAGGTCGGTTGAGATGGGCCGCGGCGTTGTGCGCACCGCCCGCAGGCCGTACACTCGCCGTTGGGTGAGCGCGCAACCATCCGCCTCCGAAGTCGACGAGGCGAGCCGCACGAAGACGCCGTCGCCGAGCGGACGCCTGCTGCTTCGCATGCCTCCGGACCTGCACGGCGACCTCGCGCAGGCGGCGGAGCGGGAGGGCACCAGCCTGAACGGCTACATCATCGCGCGCCTCAGCGAGTCGGTCGGTCGGCCCCGCGGGCGACGACGAGGCCGGCACGCGGCAGCTCTCCTCCGTGTCGCCCACGACGTTGACACGGCTCCTGGTCGCGAACGTCGTCGCCGTCACCGTGGCGGCCGCCGCTGCCGTCGTGATCCTGCTCGTGGCCTGGCTCGGATAGCCGGCGGGTGCTCGTCGGCACGGCCTCGACCCTTGCGGCCGTCGCCGCCGCGGCCTGGGTCGCCGGGTCTCCCCTTCCGGAGCCGCGGACCGAGGTGGCCGCGGCGCCGCTCGGAGGACGCATCGTGGTCGTCGGCGGATTCCTCTCGAGCGGCGGCAACTCTCGCCGAGTCGACGCGTACGACCCCGACGCAGACAGCTGGGCGCGCCTGCCAGACCTTCCCGTGTCGGTCGATCATGCGGCGGCGGCCTCGTGGCGCGGACGGCTGGTCGTGGTCGGAGGCTACGGTGCCGACCGGCAGCCGCTGCGAGCGGCGTTTCTCTTCGACGGCCGCCGGTGGCGCAGGCTCCCGCCGCCGCCCGAGGAGCGCGCGGCGGCTGCCGCCGCGGCGACCTCGGACGGGCGCGTGTGGGTCGTCGGCGGCCGGACGCGAAGCGGCCTTGCGTCGCGCGCGCTGACGCTCGACCTGAGGACGCTTCGCTGGCGCGTCGTTCGCGGGACCCCGCCCGCGCGAGCACCTGGCCGCGGCGGCGCTCGGCGGCCGTGTCTACGCGATCGGCGGCCGCCTGGCCGGCTACGACACGAATCTCCGCACCGTCGAGGCCTACGACCCGCGCGCAGGTCGCTGGACGCGCCTGCCGGACCTCCCCGACGCGCGTGGCGGGACCGGAGCGACGGCGATCGCCGGCCGGATCGTCTCGGTCGGCGGCGAGTCGCCCGGCGGCACGAACCGGACTGTGTGGGCGCTCCCGCTGTCGAGCGGCCCGCTGGGCCCGACTCCCGGACGTCCCCACCCCGCGCCACGGGCTCGGCGTGGTCGCGCTGAACGGCCGCGTCTGGGCGATCGCCGGCGGCCCGGAGCCCGGACTGACGGTCAGCGGCGCGGTCGAGTCGCTCCCGATCCCCTGACGGCTCGGCGCGCTCAGCGACGTCAGGCGCCCGGCGGAGGGCGGCTCCGCCGCCCGGGAGGGCACGCCGACCGGACGCGTCAGAACGCCGGCTCCCGGTCTCTGACGCGTCCGGGGCGCCGCTGAGCGGCCGGGCCGGGGAGTGCGCGCCGCCGGGAGCCGGCGCTCGCGACGACGCGCCCGGCGGAGGGCGGCTAGTGCGACAGCACAGACCCGGAAGGCACGGTGCGCTCAGCGGCGTCAGGCGCCCGGCGGAGGGCGGCTCCGCCGCCCGGGCCGGCGCCTCCGCCGCTCAGGCTCCTCTGACGCGTCCGGGGCGCCGCTGAGCGTGCCGGGCCGGAGGGGATAGTGCGACAGCACAGACCCGGAAGGCACGGTGCGCTCAGCGACGTCAGGCGCCCGGCGGAGGGCGGCTCCGCCGCCCGGGAGCCGGCGCCGGCCGGTCGCGTCAGAGCGGCGTCAGAGGCGGCCGCTGCGGAGAACGCCCCAGAGCAGCCACACGCCGAACACGCCCGAGAGCAGGAACCCGACCACGGAGAGCAGGTGCAGCCCGATGAGGTGGGGGCCCGATTCGGCGAGCACGCCGATCAACGAGGAGCCGACGAGCCCGCCGAGGATCACCAGCGCCACGGCGATCCGGTTCACCGACACGTCCATGTGGTGCGCCAGGTCGTCGATGCCGGGATTCGAGATCTTCACCAGCATCTCGCCGTCGCGCAGCTCGTTGAGGATGTCGTGCAGCTGGCGCGGGACCTCGAGCGCGATCTCCGCGATGTCGCGTGCCTCGTGGCTCGTCCGGAGCGCGAGCCGCCGCGGCGAGAAGCGCTCGGAGATCAGCTGCCGCGCGTAGGGGCGCGCGACCTCGAACACGTTGAACTCCGGGTACACCTCGGCGGCCACGGAGCCCAGTGTCGCGATCGCCTTGTCGAGGATCACGAACCGGGTCGGCAGGCGGAGGTTCATCGCGTAGATCAGGGAGAGCGCCCTCGCGGATCGCCTCGATCGGGTCGATGTCCGACAGCCTCGACCCGTAGTAGCGGTAGTACAGCTCCTCGAGGCGCGAGCGGAGCTCCTCCTCCCGCTCGCGCGGGTACCGCACGCCGAGATCGGAGAGACGGCGCGGCAGCGCGGCGACGTTCTCCGTCGCGGCGTCGACGAAGAGGCGCGTGAGGCGCACCATGTCCGTCTCGGTCAACCGCCCGGCGAGGCCGAAGTCGACGAGCCCCAGCCGCCCGTCCTCGAGATGGAGGATGTTCGACGGGTGCGGGTCGCCGTGGAAGAAGGCGTGGCGGAAGATCATCGTCATCCATGCGTCCGTCATCGTGGTGGCCAGCGCCCGGCGGTCCTCGGCCGTCCACGAGTCGAGGTCGAGGTCGCGGATGTGCATGCCTTCGAGGCGGTCGAGGGTGAGGAGCCGACCGGTCGTGTACCGCCACCACACGCGCGGCACGGCGATCCGCTCGTCCCCGCCGAAGTTCCGCCGGAAGGTCTCGGCGTTCCGGGCCTCCTGCTGGTAGTCGAGCTCCAGGCGGATGGAGCGTCCGAACTCCTCCACGAGCTCGTTCGCGTCGATGAAGTCGAGCTGCCGCACGCGCTCGCGCGCGACGCGCGCCGCAGAGGCCATCAGCCTCAGGTCCGACTCGATCTGGCGCGGCGCGGTCGGCCGCTGGACCTTGACGACGACCTCGGCGTCGTTCGGCAGCGTCGCTCGGTGCACCTGGCCGATCGAGGCGGCCGCGATCGGCTGCTCCTCGAAGTGGAGGAACGCCTGCTCGATCGAGAGGCCCAGCTCCGCCTCGACGACCCGCTCGACGTCCTCCATCGGGAACGGCGAGACCTCGTCCTGGAGCTTGCGAAGCTCGATGATGATGTCCGGCGGCACGACGTCGGGTCGCGTCGAGAGCAGCTGGCCGAACTTGACGAAGGTCGGCCCCAGCTCGTCGAACATCTCGCGGAGGCGTCTTCCCCGATCGCCGTCGGGCTCGCCGTCGGCCGCGCGGCGCCGGTCGAGGAGGTACCCGAAGCCGTGGCGGGTGGCGACACGGCCGATCTCGGTCGCGCGGCCGAGGCTGCGCTGCGGCCTGTCGTCCATCGGGTCAGTGTCGCACGGCTAGGCGACGCGGTCGCGCTCGAGCAACCGGAGCCGGTGCTCGAGCTGCGCGACGCGGAGTGCGAGATCCTCGACTTCCTCGCGCCGCGCGAGACCCGCGCGCGCAGGGCGCGCTCCACCGCCTCGTCGCGTCGTGCGCCGAGACGCTCGAACTCGGCCCGCCAGGAGGCGGCCGTGTCCTGCACCGCGGCGCGCATCGCGTCTCGCGTCGACCCCGACACGGCGCGCGAGATCGTCCGCCATCTCGTCCGCAGCCTCGAGCCCGAGGCTGGCCCACCCGATGCCGGCGAGGAGAAGCTCGGAGACCGAGCGTTCGTCGTCCGCGGGCTCGCTCATCGCGGCCATTCTAGGGCCGCCGCGCGGCGACGCTCAGCGGGGACGGCCGTGGGGCCGTCCGCTGCGGCGCTGCCGCCGGCGCTCGCGGCTTCGCAGACGTCGCGGCCGCGGCGGCCGTCGCCGGCTGCGGGCGCGGCGCGCGCCGGCGAGGGTGGCGCGCGATCGGGGCTGCGGCGGCGCGCCGGCTCGGGCGCCGAGCCGGGGCCGTCTTGAGCAGCCCGCCGACCGAGGCTTCCTCGACGCCGGCGAGTCGAGCTCCGTGCGGCGCGCGAACTCCGGCTCGCGCTCCTTGAGCACGCGAGGAACGGCGCGGCGATGAAGATCGACGAGTAGGCGCCCGACGCCGATCCCGACAGGATCGCGAAGGCGAAGTCCTTGAGCGTGTCGCCGCCGAAGAAGAACAGCGAGGCCATCGGCACGAGCGTGATGAACGTCGTCACCAGCGAGCGCGGGATCGTCTCCCAGAGCGAGACGTTCCTGATGTGCGCGAACGTCGAGCGCTTCATCAGCGGCATGTTCTCGCGGATGCGGTCGAAGATGATGATCGTGTCGTAGATCGAGTAGCCGAGGACCGTCAGGAACGGCGGCGACGGTCGACGGCGGTCACCTCCCGGCCGATGAGCGAGTAGATCGCCGACGCTGATCAGCACGTCGTGGAGCGATCGTGCGCAGGATCGGCACCGCGAACTTCCACTGGAAGCGCAGCTGAGATGTAGAGCGACGATCAGGAGGAGCGAGACGATGATCGCGAGGATCGCGCCGACTCAGCGATCTGCCGGCCGAAGCTCGCCGACACGTTCTTCGACCCGAACGCGGTCGGCGTCCACGGCTCACGAGCGCCGACTGCAGCTGCCGCACCTCGGTCGTCGTCAGCGACTCGGTCCGGATCGCGAAGTTCGCGTACGCTCGCCGTTCGCTCGCGTCGCCCGCGGCCCTGGATCACCGCGTTCGCCTGGCCGATCTTCGCCGCCTGCGCGCGGACGGCTCTCGAGCGACGCCGGCTGCGGCGTCTCGAACGCGATCTGCGTGCCGCCCTTGAAGTCGATGCCGAGGTTGAGCCCCTTGAACGACGATCGCGCCGAGCGAGATGACGACGATCAGCACGCCGGCGATCGCGAACCAGATGCCGCCGCCGACCGACGTGTCGAGCCTCAGCCAGCGCGGGATGCCGCCGCCGCCGGCGCCCATGAGCCGCGGGTTGTCGAGACCAGTCGAAGCCGGCGAGCAGCGCGAGGAGCGCGCGGGTCACGAGGACGGCGGTGAGATCGAGATCGCGGTGCCGACGAGCAGCATGCAGCGCGAACCCGCGCACGCCGGCGGTCGCGACCGCGAAGAGGATCGATCGCCGTGATCGCGGTGACGACGTTCGCGTCGACGATCGTCGAGAAGCCCTTCGTGTAGCCCGTGTGGATGGCGGCGCGCACCGAGCGGCCGCCACGCGCCTCTTCTTTCATCGCGTTCGAAGATGACGACGTTCGCGTCGGCGGCGACCCCCAGTGTCAGCACGAGGCCGGCGACGCCCGGCAGCGTCAGCGTGACGTTGAAGAGCAGGATCGCCGCGTAGAGGAACGCGGCGTAGACGACCGAGCCCGAAGACCGCGACGACGCCGAGGAAGCGGTAGAAGAGGAGCAGGAAGATGCAGACGACGAGCAGGCCGACGAGCGAGCGCGACCTTCGCCTCCTCGAGCGAGTCCTTGCCGAGCGTGGCCGAGATCGCCGTCTGCTCGAGCGTGCGGAACTCGACCGGGAGCGCGCCCGTCTGGAGGACGAGCGCGAGGTCCTTCGCCTCGCCGATGTCGCCGAGACCCGAGATCTGCGCGCCGTTCGAGCCGGTGATCCCGCCCGGGTACTCCTCGAAGTCGATCGACGGCCACGACTTGATCTCGCGGTCGAGCACGATCGCGAAGTGCTGGAAGAACGCGCCCGGATCGCCCTGACCGCCGCCGACGGTGTTGTAGAGGAGCTTCCCGCGCTGGGCGCTCGTGCGCGGGTGATCTCCTCGAACTTGTCGGCGCCCTCGCCGGTGAAGTCCATGAGGACGATCGGCTCGCCCGTGCGCGTGTCGAAGTCCTGCCGCGTGCCCGCGAGAGCTTCGAGGTCGTCGCCCGTCATCTCCGGCACCTCCGGCGGCGTGAAGCGCAAGAGGTACCAGTAGTTCCTCGTCGGGCTGCCGCCTCGCCGACGCCCGGGCAGACCGCCTCCCCGCCGCCGCACGCACGACGACCGTCTCGGGCGGCACGGCGAACAGCTTGTGGCCCTGCGGGAGCTTGCCGCCCCATTTCGCGAGCGCCGCCTGCCTCGTCGCCACCGGGCCGCGGACGAGCTTCTTGCCCTTCGCGCGGAAGACGTAGTAGGTCTCCGGGTCGCCGCTTCGCGGCGAGCGCCTGCTGGCCGGCGAGCAGGTCGTAGAGCTTCGGCGTCGCGATCGGCTGCCTCGTGCGCGCGTCGATCGACGGCGAGACGAGGTTCGCCTGGAGGTCGAAGAGCTCGAGCTGGGCGGTCTTGCCGATGATCTCGCGCCGCGGCTGCGGGGTCCCGACGCCGGGAAGCTGGATCGAGATCTGGTCGTCGCCCTCCGTCCGGATCTCGGGCTCGGCGACGCCGAGCTTGTCGACGCGGTAGCGCATGATCGAGACCGAGCGGTCGAGGTCCGCCTTCGTCAGCTCGCGGTCGCGCGGCGGAACCGCCTGCAGCGTGACCTCGAGGCCGCCCTGGAGGTCGAGGCCGAGCGTCGGGCGCTTCTCGAGCGGTGACCCGGGGATGGCGAGCAGCGCGACCCCGACCAGGGCCGCGACAACGAGCGCGACGACGATGAGCTGCTGCGCGGCGGGTCATGTGCGGCCGCTCAGGTTAGCGGCGGTCGAGCGCCGCGGTGTCCTCCGCGGCCTCCGTGCTTCACGAATTCCTCGGAGTCGACAACACCATCTTCACGAACCTCGGCCTCCTCGGAGGATCGCTCGTCCAGCTCTTCGGCCTCCTCCTCCTCCTCCTCGGGCTTCACGACGCCGCCGACGGCGCGCCGGGCGATCCGCACCTGGATCCCCTCGGCGATCTCGACGATCAGGTCGTCCTCCTCGTCGACGTCGCGGACGATCCCGTAGAGCCCGCCGACGGTCAGCACCTCGTCCCCGGGCTCGATCGAGGAGAGCAACTGCTGCTGCTTCAGCTGTCGCTGGCGCTGGGGCCGGATCAGGAGCACCCACAGCAGGACGAACATCGCGGCGAGCAGGATCAGGGTGGCCAAGGTTCCTCCTCCGGGCCGGCGGCGAGGGCGGCGAGCGCGTCCGCGCGGTACGCCTCGAACGTGCCGCCGATGATCGCGTCCCGCGCGCCGGCGGTCAGTCGCAGTGTGAACCACAGATTATGCAGGGTGAGGAGGCGCAGGCCGAGGAGCTCCTGCTGATTCACGAGGTGGCGGACGAAGGCCCGCGAGAAGCCGCACGCCGGTGCAGCCGCACCCGGCCTCGAGCGGGCGCGGATCGCGCGCGAAGCGGGCGTTCCGCAGGTTGAGGCGGCCGCGGGCGGTGAGCGCCGAGCCCGTGCGCGCCGTTCGCGTCGGCAGCACGCAGTCGAACATGTCGACGCCGCGCGCGATCACCTCCAGGATCCCCTCCGCGTCGCCGAGACCCATGAAGTACCGCGGCCGGTCGGCCGGCAGCGCGGGAGCCGCCCAGGCCACGGTGTCGAGCATCCGGCTCGCGGCTCTCCCCCACCGCCAGCCCTCCGAGCGCGAAGCCGTCGAACGGGAGCCCGACGATCCCCTCGATCGAGCGTGTCCGCAGCTCCGTGTGAGTCCCGCCCTGGGCGATCCCGAACCTGAGCTGTCCCGGGCGCCCGCGGCGCATCGACCTGGCGCTCGGCCCAGAGCTGCGTGCGCCGGACCGCCTCCTCGTGCTCGCGGGCGGAGACGTCCGCGGGCGGGCAGATGTCGAGGCACATCGCGATGTCCGAGCCGAGCCGCCGCTGGATCTCGGCGACGCTCTCCGGCGTGAGCCTCTCGGTGCTCCCGTCGTAGACGGAGCGGAACGTCACGCCCTCGTCGTCGACCGCGGGCGAGGGTGTCCCGCAGCGAGAAGACCTGGAAGCCGCCGGAGTCGGTCAGGATCGGCCCGCCCCACCCGGTGAACGCGTGGAGCCCGCCCACCTCCTCGATCACGTCCTCGCCCGGGCGGAAGTGGAGGTGGTAGGTGTTGCCGAGGATCACGTCCGCTCCGAGCGACCTGACCTCGTCCGGCAGGAGCGTCTTGACCGTGCCCTTCGTCCCCACCGGCATGAACGCGGGCGTGCGGATCTCTCCGTGGGCGGTGTGGATCACCCCTGCGCGGGCCGCTCCGTCGGTGGCCTCGAGCGTGAAGCAGCCCACGCCGCGCGACCCTAGACTGGTTGATCTAGAGGACGAGCATCGCGTCGCCGAACGAGTAGAAGCGGTACCGCTCGCGGATCGCGAGGGCGTAGAGCTCGCGCGTCCGCTCGACGCCGGCGAACGCCATCACGAGCGCCAGCAAGGTCGTGCGGGGAAGGTGGAAGTTCGTCAGCAGGGCGTCGACGCGCCGGAACGCGAACCCCGGCGTGATGAACAGCTCGGAGCGGCCCTCCAGCGGCCCTCCGCGCGCGATGGTCTCGAGCACCCGCGTCGTCGTCGTCCCGACCGCGAGGACGCGCTCGGCGGCCTCGATGCGCGCCCAGGCGGCGGGCTCCACGCGGTAGCGCTCGCCGTGGATCTCGTGCTCCTCGACCGTCTCCGTCGTGAGCGGCCGGAACGTGTCCAGCCCGACGTGCAGCGTGACGCGCTCGTGGTCGAGGCGACCGAGCAGCTCCGGGCGTGAAGTGGAGGCCGGCCGTCGGCGCCGCCGCCGAGCCCGCATCGTGGGCGTAGACGGTCTGGTACCGCTCGGGGTCGTCGGGCTGCTCGCGGATGTACGGAGGGAGCGGGAGCTCGCCCGAGGGCTCGCCCTTCGAGCCGGACGCGCCACCTGCCCTCGCCGAGCGTCCTCGACGAGCTCGACGGGCGAGCCGTGTGACCCGGGTCGCCCGGTAGCAGGCTCTCGCCGGGCTTCAGCCGCCGTGACGGACGGGCGAGCGCCTCCCAGGACCCGTCGCCGAGCGGCTCGACGAGGAGCACCTCCACCTCCCCGCCCGTCTGCCGGCGCAGGCGCAGCCGCGCGGGCACGACGCGGGTGTCGTTGACGACGACGAGGTGGCGGTCGAGCTCGCCCGGCAGCTCGGAGAACGTCCGGTGCCCGATCGCCCCCGTCGCCCGGTCGAAGACGAGGAGGCGCGAGGCGTCCCGCCGGTGCGCCGGACGCTGGGCGATCAGCTCGGTGCGGGAGGTCGTAGTCGAGCTCGGAGGACCTCATCCTCCGGCGAGAGTATCCTTGGCACATGGACGAACAGGTGCTGGAGAGGGCAAGACAGCGGGTCGCCGAGGCACGGACGGACGGCGTCGCACAGGCCCGGCTCGATGCGGCGTTGGAGCGCGCACGAGCCGAGGTGATGCGTCTCGCGCATGTCGCCGACGAGCTCGAGAGCGAGCTGCCGAAGCAGGTGGGGATCGCCGTGCGCGACGGGATCGCGCGGGAAGTCGTCCCGGTCAGCCGCAGCCTCGCGGAGATCCGTGGCGGGGTGAACCAGGCGCTGCGCAGGCTGGAGCGGCTCGAGCAGGAGCTGCTCGCGGAGCGGAACGCGCGGATCGACGATCTCGCGATCCTCGTCGACCTCGTCTCGGCGGGCTGGAGCGGCGTCGACCGCCGACTCCGCGCGCTGGAGGAGGGCATCGAGGGCGCGGTGGTGCCGCTGCGGACGGGCCGGGAGGCCGCCGGCCGAGACCGACACCGCCGCGGTCGCGTAGAGCTCAGTCGAAGGCGAGAATGACGGCGCAGGCGGCCGCCCACAGCGGCGACCGTCGCGAGCAACGGCAGGTCCTCGACGAGGAGCGCCTCGGGCTCCTCGCCGAGGCCCCGTCGGTGCAGGAGCAGCAGGTAGCGGAAGAGCCCGTGCACGACGAGCGGGAGGGTCGCGATCAGCCAGCGTGAGTCGTGGGCCGTCAGCGCGTAGCCCGCGTACGCGGCGATCGTCGCCGCCGCCACGATCGCGAGCAGCTGGTCCACCAGCGCCGGCGTGTAGCCCGCGAGCGCGGGCCGTGCCCGGACGCCTTCGAGCCCGAGCTCCGCTCGCCGCTTGCCGAGCGCGACGAAGAGCGCGAGCAGGAAGGTGCAGAGCAGGAGCCAGTTGGAGATGGGGACGTCCACCGCGACCGCGCCTGCGGCGGCGCGAAGGACGAAGAGGCCGGCGATCGTGAGCACGTCGACGAGCTCCAGCGCCTTCAGGCCGAGCGAGTACGCGGCCTGCAGTGCCCCGAAGCCGATCATGCACGCGACGGACGCCGGGCCCAGAGCCGTCGCGAGCGCCAGGGCGAGCACCGCGAGCGCGGCGGCCAGCGCGAGCGCGTGCCCGACCCCGAGCTCCCCGCGCGCGATCGGGCGGAGGCGCTTGACCGGGTGCAGCCGGTCCGATTCGACGTCGCGGACGTCGTTGACGAGGTACGCGGCGCTCGAGGCCGCGCAGTACGCGACGAACGCGGTGAGGGCGGCGCCCCAGCGGCCGGCGTCGCCGAGCTGCGCCGCGAACACGATCCCCGCGAACAGCAGGAGGTTCTTCGTCCATTGCCGCGGCCGCAGCGCGACGAATGCCGCGACCGCGGGCGTCCGCCGTCGGGGGAGCTCGAGGACCGTCGCCTGAGCCGGCTCGCCCACGGCGAGACTCTATGGCGCGCGTGGCGGGCACGTTCGCGGTAACGGTGTCAGACACCGAAACCCGTCAAGTGTCCGCTCCTGCCAGGGCCCGACGGGTCTCTCGGTGACCACGCGACGGCTCCCTCGGCACCGGCGTCGGCTCGGGGGACGGGAATTCGGTGCGGACGCACGCTCCTGTGGATCGACCGGCACACATTCGGCACGGCTTGCCCTTGACACGAATCGGTGTCTGACACCGGTCGCGCCCGGGCGCGCGCGCGTCTACGCGCCGCGCGCCGGCAACACGAGCCGGAACCGGCTGCCCCGGCCGGGCTCCGTGTCGAGCTCGATCCGGCCGCCCAGCGCCGCCGCGAGCTCCTGGGCGATCGGGAGGCCCAGCCCGGTGCCCTGGGTGTCGTGCGAGACGAACGGGCTGAAGATCCGCTGGACGTCCTGCCGGGAGATTCCCGGCCCCGAGTCCGTCACGTCGACGCGTACTGCGCCGTTCGACGCCTCGAGCGCCACTCCGATGCTGCCGCCGTCGGGCGTCCATCGGAACGCGTTCTTGAGGAGGTTCGTGATCACCTGGAGGACGCGATCGCCGTCCGTGATGATCGTCGGCGCCCGTTCCGCCCCCTGCAGCGCGTACACGATCTCGCGCCTGCGCGCCTCGTCCCCGAACGAGCCGAAGGCGTGCTCGACCAGACGCCCCATGTCGACCTCCTCCGTCTGCACGGTGAACCGGTGCGCTCGGAGCTTCGCGAGGTCGAGCACGTCCCCCACGAGCCGTTCGAGGCGGGTCGCCTCGTTCGCGACGACCTCGAGCGAGGCGCTGACGAGCTCGGGGTCGTCGACCAGCCCGTCCCGCAGCGCGTCGACGTGGCCCTTGATCGCGGTGAGGGGCGTGCGGAGCTCGTGGGAGACCGACATCAGGAACTGCCGCTCCCGCTCCTCCGTGGCCGCGAGCCGGGCGGCCATCTCGTTGAACCGCTCGGAGAGATGCGAGATCTCGTCGCCGCCGCGCCCGACCGGGACCTGGACGGCGTAGTTGCCCCCTGCGATCTCGTCGGAGCTCGCGCGAGCGCCTGGACGGGGCCGCTGATCCGCTGCGAGAGCCACAGCCCGAGGAGCCAGGCGAGCAGGCCGCCGATCGCGAACGCGACGGCGAGCCGGCGGACGAGCGGAGCCCACTGGTCGCGGACGACGTCCTGCGCCTTCGCCACGACGATCGAGCCGATCGCGGGCCCTTCGGGCTCGAGCCGGAGGGGCTGGGAGACGGCGATGAAGCTGCGCGCGCGGCCGGGTGGCCGGAACTCGAACTGGCGGGGCTCCTCCGCGGCGACGACCTCCGGAGGCACCGACGACTCGGGCAGGCGCTCGAGCCCGGACTCCTCCCCGGGGAACACCGGCGCGCCGACGTAGAAGAGCAGGTCTCCCGTCGCGAGCTCGAGCGCCTCGGGGGCGAAGTCCGGCGCCGGCGTCCCCTCCTCGGCGGCCCGCAGCGCGGCATCCCCGTACAGGCGGGCGATGCCGCGCGCCTCCCGGCCCAGCTCCTCGTAGGACTGGTTGCGCGTGTAGGCCGAGAAGAGCTGCACCGCGATGATCGCGGAGACCACGCCGGCGATCACGATCCCGAGCAGGAACAGTGCCGGCAGCCGGAGGCGCAGCGAGCCGGGCATCAGGCCGAAGCGTACGTCGCGCCCCGGAGGCTGGAGCCGGAGCCGTGGCGCGGCCAAGTCGATGTCCCGGCGGTGTCTACGCCGTGGGGGCGGTCGTGCGCTCGGACGCGACCTTGTAGCCGACGCCCCACACGGTGACGATCGGCGAGGCGTCGCCGAGCTTGCGGCGGATCTGGCGCACGTGGACGTCGACGGTGCGCGTGTCGCCGGCGAAGGTGTAACCCCATACGCGCTCGAGCAGCTGGTCGCGCGTGAGCACGATGCCGCGGTGGTCGAGCAGCTCCCAGAGGAGGTCGAACTCCTTCGGGGCGAGCTGGATCTCGTCGTCGCCGACGAGCACCTCGCGACGACCCGAGTTGATCAGGAGGTCGCCGTGACGGATCTCGTCGCCTTCGTCGATCCGGCGGTCGGAGGTCGCGCGGCGCAGCACGCTCTTGACGCGGGCGACGAGCTCGCGCGGGTTGAACGGCTTCGTGAGGTAGTCGTCCGCCCCGACCTCGAGGCCGATGATCTTGTCCACGTCCTCGTCGCGCGCGGTGAGCATGATGATCGGCACGTCGGAGCTCTTCCGGATGCGCCGGCAGATCTCGATCCCGTCCATGTCCGGGAGGTTGAGGTCGAGCACGATCAGCGACGGCATCTCGGCCGCGACGGCGTTGAGCGCGCCCGAGCCGGTGCCGACCGCCCTGACCCCGTAGCCGGCGTTCTTCAGGTAGAGCGAGACGAACGACGCGATCGACTGCTCGTCCTCGACGACGAGCACCGTCTGAGGCTGGCTCACGGTTGCACCGCCTTGCTGCCGCCCGCGGGCCCCACGAGCGGCGGCGCGCCGAAGTCGGCAGATCCGGTGATCGCCGGAAGCGGCGCGGGTGCGTCGTCGCCGACGGCGTACGTGCCCGTCACTCCGGTGACGTCGGGCTTCCCCGTCATCGCCGCGTTCCCCTGGCCGCGGGCGGAGATCGAGAAGCCCTCGCCGCGGACAGTGATCCGGTAGCGGCCGCCCGGGCACGTAGAAGTTGATCTCCTTGCCGCGGGTCCAGACCGTGCGGCCACGGGGGACGCCGTTCACGCGCGGGCTCCACTGGTCGACCGGCGAGAGGTCGACGATCTGCACCTCGCCGCGCTCGAGCTTGCCGATCACGATGCCCTTGCCCTTGAGCACGACCGTGCCACGCCCGTCCTCGATCGAGAGCGAGCCGGCCGGCCGAGCGGCGGCCCACCCCGCCGGAACGGCGAGTGTGAGCACGAGCACGATGAGAAGCGCGAGCCGCATGGGTGCACGCAGTATCGGCATGGTGCGTGGGTTGGGGGTGAGACGGGCGTAAGGAAAGTGTAAGCCGCCGAGGCGACGTCACGGCTGGTCCGTGAACGGAGCGCCGGGGCGATGTGCAAGATCGCGCTCGTGGACGACCTCCTCGAGTTCGGCAGGCTGGTCCTCTTCGTGTCGGGCGCCCTCACCGTCGCGATCGCGGTGCGCGGCGTCGCCGGACGATTGGCAATCCCGACGGCGGGTGCGCTGCTCGTCGTCGCCGCGGCGGCATCGGACATCTTCGACCGCCTGTCGACCGTGCTCTCCATCGAGGACGTCCAGCGCGTCGCAACGCTCGCGCTGATCGTGATCCTCTTCGAGGGGGGCTCGAAGATCGGCCCCCGGCGCTTCCGGGAGGCGGCCGTGCCGATCGTCGCGCTCGGCGTGCTCGGCACGTTCGGCACGGCGGCGCTGATCGCGGTCGCCGCACACGTCGCGCTCGACCTCTCGTGGACCGTGTCCGGCCTGATCGGCGCCGCTCTCGCGCCGACCGACCCCGCAGTGACGTTCTCTGTCCTTGCGGGCAAGGAGGTGAGCGGCAGGTCCGGGACGATCCTCGAGGGCGAGTCGGGCTTCAACGACCCCGTCGGGATCGCGCTGATGGTCGGCATGGTCGAGCTGGCCACCCAGGACGACGGATCCTTCTCGACCGTCGTCAGCGAGTTCGCGGTCGAGATGACCATCGGTCTCGCGATCGGGATCGCGGGCGCGCTCGCGCTCCGTGCGGTGTCGCGCTACGACGTGCTTCCCGATCGGTCGCTCTACCCGATCGCCGTGATCCTCGCGGCGGGGGCGATCTACGGCGCGGCCGCCGTCGCCCACGGCTCCGGCTTCCTCGCCGTGTTCGTGGCCGGGATCCTCGTGGGGGACGTCGAGTTCAGAGCCCGGGCCGACGTCCGGAGCTTCAACTCCGCTCTCTCCGACCTCGGTGAGCTCGCGGCGTTCGTCGCGCTCGGGTTGACGGTCGACCTGACGATGATCGCCGACGAGGGTCTCTGGTGGCGGGGCCTGCTTCTCGCGGTCCTGCTCGGCTTCGTGATCAGGCCGCTCGTCGTCGGGCCGCTCCTCGCGGCGGTGCGACTCACCTGGGGCGAGCGCGGCTTCATCGTCTGGAGCGGGCTCAAGGGAGCCGTTCCCATCCTGCTCGCCTCGCTCGCCGTCGTCGGAGGCACCGACTACGCGCCCGAGCTCTACGGGATCGTGTTCGTCGTCGTCCTCTTCTCGGTCGTCGTCCAGGGCACGCTCGTCCCGACGGTCGCCGCGCGCCTCGGCGTCCCGATGGAGACGATCGAGCGAGATCAGTAGCTGTAGAAGCCGCGGCCGGACTTGCGGCCGAGCAGGCCGGCGTTGCGCATGGCCGCGAGTCGCGGCGGCGGAGCCATCCGCGTCTCGCGCAGCTTCTCGTAGAGCGCCTCGGAGGCATGGACGTGGACGTCGATTCCCGACGAGGTCGAGGAGCGTGCACGGCCCCATCGGCCAGCCGGCGCCGTTCGTCATCGCCGCGTCGAGCGCCTCCGGGGTGACGCGCGCCTCGTCGAGGACGCGCACGCAGTCGTTGAGGAGCGGGATGAGGACCCGGTTGACGACGAAGCCCGGGGTGTCGTGGCAGGGGACGGCCACCTTCCCGAGGCGCTCGACGACGTCGAGCGCCGTCGCGACCGCGTCGTCCGACGAGAGCTCGGCGCGGACGACCTCGACCAGCGGCATCAGCGGCGCGGGGTTGAAGAAATGCATCCCGACGACCCGCTCCGGACGAGGCGGTCGCCGCGGCGATCTCGGTCACGGAGAGCGCGGAGGTGTTCGTGGCGAGGACGGCGTCCCGCCGGCAGAAGCGCTCGAGCTCGACGAACAGCGCGCGCTTCGCCTGGAGCTCCTCGACGATCGCCTCGACCACGAGGTCGCAGTCGACGAGCTCGGACACCTCGGTCGTCGTCCGCAGCCGCCCGAGCGCGGCGTCGCGCGCGTCCTGCGCGAGCTGGCCCTTCTCGACCTTGCGCGTGAGGAAGTGCCCGATGCGCTCGGTCGCGGCCTTGCCCAGCTCGTCGCTGACCTCCCTCCCGACGACGTCGAAGCCGGCCTCGATCGCGACCTGCGCGATCCCGGCCCCCATCGCCCCGAGACCGACGACACCGATCCGCCGTACGTCCACGGCCGGAGAATCTACAGGGAGGGCCGAGCTCGACCCGCGTGCCTAGGCGGCGGAGCGGAGCTGGCTCGAGCGGAGCCGGAGCAGCTCGGCGACGTCGAGCGTGACGCGGAACGGGTCGGAGACCACGGCGCCGCCCGTCGTGGGAGCGGCCGCCAGAAGGTCACCGTCGACCTCCGCCACGATGAGCGGCACATCGGGAAGACGACGTTCGGCGAGGGCCTGGAGCCGGTCGAGCGCCGGGCGGTCGTCGGCGTGGGCAGCGTCGGATGACGATCGACCCACGCCCGCCCACCGCGGACGCGACGGTCGCCGGCACCCGCGAGCTCATCCCCAGTACGTGCGGCGAGGGTCCTTCTCGTCGATCCGCGAGTCGCGCCCACCGAGGAGCGCCAACGGGCCGACGACGAGGAGGAAGAGAAGCAGTGCGATTTCCATGGCCTCATCATCGCTCAGCGGGTACTATTAGGGCAAGTCGAGGTTTTCATGAGCAACGATCACAGAACCTGATCAATGGCTGGGCGTCGAGGTGCGGCACTTCGCCGCGCTCGACGCGGTCGCCCGCGAGGGCTCGTTCGGCCGTGCGGCCGAGCGGCTCGGCTACACGCAGTCGGCCGTCAGCCAGCAGATCGCCACGCTCGAGAGGATCGTCGGCGAGACGCTCGTCGAGCGTCCCGGCGGGCCGCGGGCGGTGTCTCTCACCGAGGCCGGGAAGCTGCTCCTCCGGCACGCAGAGGCGATCGTCGCGCGGCTCGACGCCGCGCGGGCCGACATCACGGCCCTGCGCGCGGGTGAGACGGGAACGCTTCGCGTGGCGACCTACCAGTCGGTCGGCGCGCGCGTCCTCCCCGGCGTCATGCGCCGCTTCCTCGCCGACTGGCCGGGGATCGAGCTCGGGCTCTCGGAGCCGACGACCGACCCCGAGCTCTACGCCTCGATCGAGTCGGGGGAGGTCGACCTCGCGTTCGGCAGCCCCCCGCTCCCCGACGGGCCGTTCGAGGCGCTGGAGCTGATGAGCGACCCGTACGTGCTGCTCGTCCCGGTCGACAGCCCGCTCGCCGAGCGGTCGTCTGCCTCGCTCGACGACCTCGGAGACCACGTGCTGATCGGGTCGAACACCTGCGCGAGCGGGCTCGTCGTCGAGGATGGCGCTGCGGGAGCGTGGCTACGACGTCGAGTACGCGTTCCGCTCCGACGACAACGGCACCCTCCAGGGGCTCGTCGCGGCGGGGTTCGGAGTCGCCCTCACGCCGATCCTGGCGGTCGCGCCCGGCGACGAGCGGGTTCGCGCGATCCGGCTCGTCCCGAAGGTTCCCCGCCGGACGGTCGCGGTCATCTGGCACCGCGACCGGCACCGCTCGCCGGCCGCGCGTGCGTTCATCGAGATCGCCCGCGAGGTCAGCGCCGACGTCGAGCGCGGGCTGGTCGAGCCGTAGCGCCGAGGCCGGGCCTCCGGCCGCGTCGCTACAGACGCTCGATGACGGCGGCGATCGCCTGGCCCTGACCGATGCACATCGAGGCGACGCCGTAGCGCGCCTCGCGCCGGTCGAGCTCTGCGAGCAGCGTCGCCGTGATTCGCGCGCCGGTCGCGCCCAGCGGGTGCCCGAGCGAGATGCCGCTCCCGTTCGGGTTCACGTCGCCCGCCTCCCAGCGCTCGTGCAGGCCCGTGTCCTTCAGGAACTGGAGCACGACCGAGGCGAACGCCTCGTTGACCTCGATCACGGCGATGTCGTCCCAGGTCAGCCCCGCCTTCGCGAGCGCCCGCTCGCACGCGGGCGGGTTGCCGTGGAGCATCCGGTACGGGTCGACGCCGGCGAGGCCGAAGGAGAGGAACCGGCCGCGCGGCTCGAGCCCGAGGCGCGACGCCGCGGCCTCGCTCGTCACGAGCATCGCGGCCGCGCCGTCGACGATCGCGCTCGAGTTGCCGGCGGTGACCTTGCCGTCCTCCTTGAAGGCCGGCTTGAGCGAGGCGAGCTTCTCGAGCGACGTGTCGCGGCGCGGGTTCTCGTCGACTCCGACGAGCACGGCCGCGCCGCCGGCGCCGACCTCCACGGGGACGATCTCGCGCTCGAAGCGGCCCTCGTCGATCGCGGCGATGGCGCGGCGGTGAGACTCGTACGAGTACTCGTCGAGGTCCTCGCGCGACAGCTCCCACTCGTCGGCGATCACCTCGGCCGAGATGCCCTGCGGGACGACCTCCCAGCGCTCGTAGAGCTTGGGAGAGAAGCCCTCGAAGCCGTTCGCCGTGAGGTTCGAGCCCATGGGCACGCGCGACATCGACTCGACACCGGACGCGACGACCACGTCGAGGTGACCTGCCCGGATCGCGGCAGCGGCGTTGAACGCTGCCTGCATCGAGGAGCCGCACTGGCGGTCGATCGACGTCCCGCACACGGTCTCGGGCCAGCCGGCGACGAGCGACGACATCCGCGCGACGTTGAGCGCCTGCTCGCCGACCTGGCTGACGCAGCCCATCTGCACGTCCTCGATCTCGCCGGGATCGAGGTCGAGACGGGTCACGAGGCCGTTCAGGACCTGGGCGGCGAGCTCCTCTGCGCGCACGCCCGCGAGCGCGCCGTTGCGGCGCCCGATCGGGGTGCGGACGGCATCGACGATGAGGGCATCGGTCATGTGGCTCACGGTACCAGCGCGCCGGGCCGCACCGGCCCAGGCACGCCCTTCTAGAATCCCCCGCATGGCGGCAACCGCGACCGAGCGGAAGCTCCTCCTCGACGGCGAGTGGGTCGAGACCGGGGAATGGATCGACGTGGCCTCGCCGTACGACGGATCGGTCGTCGCGCGCGTCGCGAAGGCGGGCGCGGCCGAGGCGCGTGCCGCGGTCGATGCCGCGGAGCGCGCGATGCGCGAGCCGCTCCCGGCGCACAAGCGCGCCGAGATCCTCGTGCGCGTCGCGGGCGCGCTCGGCAAGCGGGCGGACGAGGCGGCGCGGCTCATCTCGGCAGAGGCGGGCAAGCCGCTCAAGGCCGCCCGCGTCGAGGTCGCACGCGCGATGTCCACGTACACGATGGCGGCGGTCGAGGCGCGCAAGCTCGCCGGTGAGATGGTGCCGATGGACGCGTCGCAGGCCGGCGAGGGCAAGCTGGCCTTCACGATGCGCCTCCCGGTCGGCGTCGTCGGCGCGATCAGCCCCTTCAACTTCCCGCTCAACCTCGTCGCGCACAAGATCGCCCCGGCGCTCGCCGCGGGCTGCGCCGTCGTGCTCAAGCCGGCCTCCCAGACCCCGCTGTCCGCGCTGCTCCTCGCCGAGCTCGAGCACGACGCGGGCCTGCCGCCCGGCTGGCTGAACGTGCTCGTCGGCCCCTCGGGAGAGATCGGGGACGTGCTCGTGGAAGACGAGCGGGTCGCGCTGATCACGTTCACCGGATCCGGGTCGGTCGGCTGGGGCATCCGCGAGCGCGCGCCGAGGAAGCGCGTCAACCTCGAGCTCGGCAACGCGACGCCGGTCATCGTCGAGCCCGACGCCGACGTCGACGACGCCGCCGCGCGGTGCGCGGCGAACGCGTTCTCGTTCGCCGGGCAGAGCTGCATCTCCGTCCAGCGGATCTTCGTCCACGACGAGGTCTACGACTCCTTCCGGGATGCGTTCGTCCCGCGCGTCGAGGCGCTCCGGCTCGGCGACCCGGCGGACGAGGAGACGGACGTCGGCCCGCTCATCAGCACGGCCGAGCGGGACCGCGTGCTGGACTGGATCGAGGAGGCCCGCGCCGCGGGCGCGACGATCCTCACGGGCGGGACCCGCGAGGGCGAGCTGATCGCCCCCACCGTCGTCGAGCGCCCGCCGGCGGACACGCACCTCGCGTGCGACGAGGCGTTCGGGCCGGTCTGCACGCTCCAGCCCTACACCACGCTGGACGAGGCGATCGCGCTCGCGAACGCGACGCGCTACGGCCTGCAGGCGGGGATCTTCACGTCCAACCTCCGGGCCGCGCTCGCCGCCACGCGCGCGCTCGAGTTCGGCGGCGTGACGGTCAACGAGGTGCCGACCTTCCGCGCCGACCAGATGCCCTACGGCGGCGTCAAGGATTCCGGCAACACGCGCGAGGGCCCGGCGTGGGCCGTGCGCGAGATGACCGAGGAGCGCCTCGTCGTCGTCCAGCTGTAGCGCGAGCGGGAATCCGCGTCCGGAGCCGGAGCCGTCTCCGAGGCGTCGCGTATCCTCAGCGCCCGATGCCGCTCTTCGAGAGGAAGCCGCCCACGCCCGCGGCGAGCGAGCTCCGGCGGGAGCGTCGCGCGCTGCTCCTCCTGCGCGAGGAGCGCCTCCGGGACCTCGGCGGCCTCACGCTCGAGATGTACCGGCGTGACCACTTCAACGAGGCGCTCGTCGTCGAGCGCTGCGCGGAGCTCGTCGCCATCGAGGCGCGAGTCTCGGAGATCGACGCGCTCGTCAAGGGCGCCGGCCTTCGACGCCGGCAGCGGGCGATCTGCGCCTGCGGCGCCCCGCTCCTGATCGGCGCCCGCTTCTGCCCGAGCTGCGGCCGGCCGCTCGACATGGAGGCCAGCACCGGCGAGGACACCTCGGCGTGAGCGCCGAGCGATCGGCCTGCCCACGCTGCGCAGCGCTGGTCGCCGTCGGACAGGAGTACTGCCTGGAGTGCGGCCTGCGGCTGCCGGGCCGACCCCGGCTCGGCGCGCTGCCGACCGAGACACGTGCCCTCCGGCTGAGGATCGGGGCTCTCGCGGGCATCGCAGCGGCCGGCGCCGCGATCGCGATCGCCGTCGTGGCCGACGACACCGGCGCCGAGAGCGTGCTCACCGCGACGGGAGGCAGCGTGACCGCCCCGACCCGGGCGGTCGAGCCGCGTACCCGCCTCGCCGTCTGGCCACGCACGCAGAGCGGCTGGACGATCGTGTTGGCCTCGACCCCCAAGGCGAAGGGCCGCGACGGAGCGGTCGCGGTGGCGCAGCAGGCCCGGACACGCGGCCTCGGCCGCGTCGGAGTGCTGGACTCGTCGCGCTTCGCCAGCCTCCGCCCCGGCTACTGGATGACGTTCGCCGGCCGCTTCCAGAGCGAGGCCGACGCGACCGGTTCGCTGCGGCAGGCGCGAGCCGCGATCAAGGGCGCTCGCGTCCAGCGCGTCGAGCCCTGACGTTCTCTTGTCTGGGCAACGATCGTGACTGAGTTTGTAACAGCGGCCGGAACTCGGTAGACTCGCCCCCGACAGGCCCGGGTCGCCCCTCGGAGGCCGCGACCGAAGGTGAACGACGGACGGGAGACGGAATCCGCATGGAGCCCAACCTCGCGCAATTGCAGTCGTGCATGTATCAGTACTCGCGGGCGATCTATCGCTCGATCAAGGATCAGATCGACCCGTACGTCGACCTACCGACGCGCCTCGAGTACCGTCGTGCCGTCCTCTGCGAGTGCGAGGAGACGATGTCGCGGCTGGCCCAGGACCCGCAGTACTTCGCCCGCCCCGACCGCGCGCTGTTCCAGGACATCCGCCGGTACTTCCCGATCACGTCGCAGGCCCACGTCGCCTGGGTGGTGAAGGAAGGGGTCTCGGCCGCGGTCGCGTTCATCGAGGCGCAGCTGGAGGCCGGGCTGCTCGACGGCGGAGTCAGCCGGTGCAAGGCGACCACCCGCAAGGGCAAGGCGTGCCAGCGGACGCCGCTTCCCGGTCGCGACTACTGCCCGTCGCACCAGCATCTCGAGCGGACGACGATCCCCGCCCGCGCGGCCGCGTAGCACCACTCCGGCACTCGCGGCCCGATAGTCTCGGCCTCGTGCACGTGCGCGAGATCGACCGGCATCACCTCGAACGGAACTGAGGACCGCCGTGTCGCACGACACCGACAAGCTCATCCGCCAGCTCTCGCTCGTCGCGTTCCTGATGGCCGAGCGCAGGCCGCTCACGGCGCGGGACGTCAAGGGGAACGTCGAGGGCTACTCGGAGATGTCCGACGAGGCCTTCGCCAGGCGCTTCTACTCCGATCGGGCCGAGCTGACCGCCCTCGGGGTCCCGCTCAACTCACAGCGCGACGAGTTCACCGGCGAGGAGCTCTACACCCTCCGCTCCGAGAACTACTTCCTCGACCACCTCGACCTCGAGGAAGACGAGCTCGCCGCCCTCCAGACCGCGCTCTACACGCTCGAGGGGAAGTTCGCGTACGCCGAGCCCCTGCGCCTCGCGCTCCAGAACCTCGCTCTCGGCCGGCCCGGGTTCCGACACGCCCCCACCGCGACCGCGGAGCGCGTGAGGGTCACCGCCCCCGACTACTCCCCGGAGCTCGGGGCACGCCTGTCGAAGCTCGAGGCCGCGATCTCCAAGCAGCGGACGATCCAGTTCCGCTACTGGTCGCCCTCCCGGGACCGCGAGACCGAGCGGCGACTGAACCCGTATGCGCTGCGCCTGGACGAGGGCGTCTGGTACGTCGTCGGCCACGACCTCGACCGTGACGCGATTCGCACCTTCCGCGTCGCCCGCATCCGTTCCGACATCCGCTTCGCGACCCGGCGCGAGCGCGACTTCCGCCTTCCTGCCGAGTTCGACGTCGAGGCGCACCGCGTCCCGCGACCGTGGCAGGTCGGCCCGAACGCGGGCACCGCGAGGATCGCCGTCCAGGGCGACACGGCCTGGTGGGTGCATCGCACGCTGGCCGACGCCGGGGCCGTCGTCGACGGCGTCTTCGAGACGCCGTACTCGACGCTCGGGCCGCTCGCCTCGTGGATCCTCCGCCAGAACGGACAGGGCGGTGCCGCTCGAGCCGCCGGCGCTGCGTGACGAGGTCAAGGATGCGCTCCGCCTCCTGCGCGAGCGCCACACCGGGCCCGCTCCGGAGCCGGCGCGCGAGCGCCGGGCGGAGGCTCGCCCCGCCCCGGAACGGCAACCGGCGGGCCCGGTCGCGCCCGAGCGGTTCGGCGTGCTGCAGGCCCTCCTCGCCCATCTCCTCGCTGCCTGCGGCGACGCCCGCAGCGCCGACATCGAGGCCGGCGAGCTCGCCGAGCGCTTCTCGCTCCCCCGCGAGGAGCTGCAGGAGACGCTCTCCCTGCTCAACCTCGTGAACTTCGGCGGCGGCTGCTACACGGTCTACGCCGAGGTCGACGAGGAGACCGACCGGGTGCACATCGACAAGGAGCTCTACGGCGACGTCTTCCGCAAGGCCCCGAAGCTGACGCCGCTCGAGGCGCGCGCGATCCGGCTCGCGATCGAGTACATCGGGCCGACCATCGCCGCCGACGCCGACACCCCGCTCGACCGCGTGCGGAAGAAGCTGGAGGAGACGTTCGGCCAGTTCGAGCTGGCGCCCGCCCGGGCGAGCCGCAGCGGCGACGACGAGGAGGCGCTCGTGCGCACGCTGTCGGACGGAGCCGAGAAGCGCCGCGTCGTCGAGCTCGAGTACCTGAAGGAGGGCGAGGAGGAGCCCACGACGAGGCTCGTCGAGCCGTACACGATCGAGCGGGAGCTGCCCTTCTGGCGCGTGCACACGTGGGATCGCACCGCGGACGGCCCGCGCACCTACAGGCTCGACCGGATGCGGTCTGCCCGCCTCACGAAGGAGCGCTTCGAGCCGCGCGAGGGCTTCGACCCGAACTACCTCTTCGAGCCGGCCGTCGCGCGCCTCTGGCACGCTCCGCCGATCGCGCGCTGGAAGCTCGAGCGCGGCGCGCGGGCTCTGACCGACAAGTCGGCGATCGCGCAGGTCACGTTCAAGACCGAGGAGTGGCTCCTCTCCGAGGTGCTCGCGGACCGCGGCGAGACCGTCGTGCTCGAGCCTGCCCCGATGCGCCGCGCCGTCGCCGCCCGCGCCCAGGCGCTCCAGTCGGAGCTCGGCCTCACGGGCCGCCGGAAGCGGACGGCAGAGCCAGCCTGAACCGCGCCCCCGGCCCGGTCCGGGCACCAGCACGAGCGAGCCGCCGTGCGCCTCGGCGATGCCCCGCGCGAGCCACAGACCGACACCCGACGAGCCGACTCCGCTCACGCCGCGCTCGAAGGGGTCGAGCGTCGGGTCGACGCCCGGCCCGTCGTCCTTCACGTCGACGACGACCCGCCCGTCCCGCTCCACCACCTCGATCGCGACGTGCGCTCCGTGCCGCAGGCCGTTGGCCACGAGGTTCGCGATCGCCTGACGGAGCCTGGTCGGGTCCGCCCGAGCCGTCGGGCGACCCTCGACGGACACCACGACGGTGTCCGTGGCGAGCGCGGACACGAGCAGACCGAGATCCACGAGCTCGAGCCTCAGCGAGAGGAGTTCGGAGTCGGTGAGGAGCCGCTCGATGTCGCTGCGCCGCGGCGGCGGCGAGCCCCACCAGCCGACGGCGTCCGCTCGCAGGCACGCTCGGCGCGGCCTCGGCGAGCGCGACGAGAGCCGCGACCGGGCTCCGCAGCTCGTGGGCCAGCACGCCGAGGCCGGAGCTCGCCCCCGACACCCGGTTCGGGTCCCGTCACGGGACGCGCTCGGCCCTGCGCGCGAGTGCCCGCTCCGCGGCGCTCCGCAGGGCGGGATCCTCGTCCTGCACGAAGGGCTCCGCCAGCCGCTCGTCGCCCGGCGCCGGACGGTTGCCGAGGGCGACGAGCGCGTTCCGCCTGAGCCAGCGCGGGTCGTTCCGCGGCACGAACAGCCGCTCGTGCTCGGAGACGAGCTCGCCGCCGTCGCCCTGGAGCCAGTCGACGAGCGAGACGACGGGGTGGGCGTCCTCGGGCAGCTGCTCGCCGGCCCGTCCGCTTCTCGACGCCGCGGTTCCAGGGGCAGACGTCCTGGCAGATGTCGCAGCCGTAGACGCGGTCCTCCAGCGCGTCCATCACGTCGTCGGGCATCTCCCCGGCCGTCTGCGTCCAGTACGCGAGGCACCTGGTCGAGTCGAGCACGCCGGGCTCGTCGAGCGCGCCCGTCGGGCAGGCGTCGATGCAGAGCGTGCAGCTGCCGCAGCCCGCGTCGAGCGGCGCCGTCGGCTCGAGCTCGACGTCGGTGATCAGCGTCCCGAGGACGACCCACGAGCCGTGCGTTCGCGTGATCAGCATCGTGTTCTTGCCGATGAAGCCGACACCGGAGCGCTCGGCGCCCGCCCGGTCGACGTGCTGGTTCGCGTCCACGAGCACGCGGTAGGAGCCGCCGAGACGCCGCCCGAGCTCGTCCAGCCGCTCGCGCAGCACGGCGTAGTGGTCGCGCCACGCGTAGCGCGGCAGTCGCCCCTCCCCAGGCCCGGGGCTCGGCCCCGGTGCGTAGTAGCAGAGCGCCGCCGAGACGACCGTCCGCGCGCCCTCGAGCAGGGTCTCCGGATGGCACGAGACCTCGGGTCGCGCCATCGTGAAGCGCATCGACCCGAACAGGCCGCGCTCGCGTCGCTCGCGGATGTGGCGCTCCGTGTCCTCGTACGGCGCAGCGTCGGCCGCCCCGACGACGTCGAGGCCGAGCTCCTCGCCCAGCTGCCGCAGCTCGTCCGCCGTCATGCGAGGATCGTGCCATGCTCGCGGCCCGGATCCACGAGGACGGCGGACCGGAGGTCCTCGTCGTCGAGGAGGTGCCCGACCCGGTCGCCGGTCCCGGCGAGGTGCTCGTGCGGCTCGAGGCGGCTTCGCTCAACCACCTGGATGTCTGGGTGCGGAAGGGGCTTCCGTCGGTGCCGAAGCCGCGCATCCTCGGAGCGGACGGCGCCGGCGTCGTGGAGGCGCTCGGCGACGGTGTCGACCGGCCTCGCCGTGGGCGACCGGGTCGTGCTCAACCCGGGTGTCGAGCACGGCGACAGGATCACCGTCGTCGGCGAGCACTTCGACGGCACGCACGCGGAGCTGATCGCGATCGACGCCGCACAGGTCTTCCCGCTCGACGACGGGCTCTCGTTCGAGGTCGCAGCAGCGTTCCCGCTCGTCTTCGAGACGGCCCACCGGATGCTCGTCACGCGTGCGAGCGTGCGGGAGGGCGAGTGGGCGCTGATCTGGGGGATCGGGGGCGGCGTCGCCACGGCCGCTTTCGAGATCTGCCGGGCGCTCGGCGTGCGCACGATCGTCACCTCCGGCAGCGACGCCAAGCTCGCAGCAGGCGCAGTCGTGGGGAGCGGACGTCGTCGTGAACCACCACGACGGCGACGTGGTGGCGGCCGTCAAGGAGGCCACCGGCAAGGGAGTGGACGTCGTCGTCGAGACGGTCGGGGACGCCACCTGGGCACGCACGCTCGCGGCCGTCCGCCCGACCGGCCGTGTGGTCGTGTGCGGCGCGACGAGCGGGCCCAACCCGCCGGCGCAGCTCCACCGCTTCTGGTGGAAGCAGCTGACGGTGCTCGGCTCGAGCATGGGCACCCGCGAGGACTTCCTCGGCGCGTACGAGCTCGTCCGCACGGGACGCGTGCGCGTCCACGTCGACCGTGTCTTCCCGCTCTCGGAGATCCGCGCCGCCCACGAGCGCCTCGAGGCCGGCGAGCAGCTGGGGAAGATCGTGCTCGAGATCCCCGGCTGAGCGGCGGGCACGGGCGACCCGACCAGCGGGCCACCCGTGTCCGCGAGTCCGACCTACGAGCCCGCCGGCGCGTTCTCCGGTGCCGGAGGCTTGAAGTTGCCCTTGCCCTTCTTGCCGTTGACGAGCGTCGTGCTCATCGCGTAGCTCAGCGTGGCCGTCGCGATCGCATCCGCGTTCACGTCGAGCGCGGACGTCGTTGTCGTTCGCGAACGTGTCGCACGCCGCGGTGGTAGCAGGGATCGTACTGCTGGCCGGCCGTGCCGCCCCACAACGCGACCTCCGCGGCGGTCTTGATCCCCTCCGCGCCGGTGAAGAGCCCACCGGCGGGGATCCCGTTCGCGATGAACGGGCCGTAGTCCGAGCGTCCGGTGAAGTCGGTGCCCTTGAACGGGAGGCCGCGACTCGTGTAGAACGCCTCGAAGGTCTTCTCGATCTGCGCCGAGCCTTCCGGCCCGGGCCCGGCCCCGACCGCGTCGGAGTCGTCGCCGTCGTAGATGAAGAAGACGTGGTTCGGCGAGCCGACCATGTCGAAGTTCAGGTACAGCGCGATCTTGTCGCGCTCCGCCTGCGAGAGGGTGTTCACGTAGTACGTCGAGCCGACGAGGTTCGCCTCCTCCGCGCCCCACCAGGCGAACCGCACCTTGTTCCGCGGCTTCACCTTTGCCATCTGCAGCGCGGTCTCGAGGATCGCCGAGCTGCCGGAGCCGTTGTCGTTGATGCCCGGTCCGGCGTTGACCGAGTCCAGGTGGGCGCCGACCATCACGACGTTGTTCGGATCTCCGCCCGGCGTCTCCGCGAGGACGTTCGACGTGGTCGCGATGCCCCGGAACGTCTCCGTCTTCAGGTGCAGCACGAGACCCGGCGTCGCTGCGAGCGCCTGGCCCACGGCCTGGGTCACCGACGTCACTGGGATGTCCAGCGTGAAGGCGTTCCCGAGCGTGCCGTTCACGGCGCCGGGCGCGTTGTTGTAGATCACCACGCCGGAGGCACCCGCGTTGCTACGCGTTCGTCGCCTTGATCGCGAACGTGCACGCGCCCCGGCTGATCAGGGCGATGTTCCCGGCCGGGAAGCCGGCGAAGTCCGCCGCTTCGCAGCCGGGCGTCGCGTCACCCGGAGGTGCGGCCAGGTGTGTGACCGGCGCCGTCACGTCGCCGCTGCCGGAGTACGACAGGATCATGTTGGCGATCGGCCCGGCCGGCGGCGGAGCGACCTGCTCGAGCACGGCCGGTGACACCTCGATGAACGTCTGGAACTGGAACTCCTGCACCGTGACCGTCGTACCCGGCCGCCCGCATGGCGTCGGCCACGTACTCGGCCGAGGCGTCGTAACCGGGCGTGCCGGCGGTCCTGTGGCCCCCGTTGGCGTTCGCAATCTCCTGGAGCGCGGACTGGTGGGCGCGCACACCCTCGAGCGTGACGCACTCGGTCAGCTTGTCGAGCGTGTTGTTGGTTCGGTTGGCGCAGGCTGCGGGGGCGGCGCCGGCAGCAGGCCGACACGCTCAGCGCGACGAGCGTCGCGAGCGCGGCGACGAGAGCCAACGTCCTTGGCGTCGTTCGTGTCACAAGCATCTCCCCTTTCTCTGCACTACGGACAAAGCCGCAGGAGCGGCGGATCATCGCGGGCCTACCCCGTCTGTGTCAAACGAGAACCCCCGACGCCGTCCGGGCAGCCGTGCGGTCGGATCGTGCGAGGCCCGTCAGCCGCTACGGTAGGGCCATGGTCACGAAGGACGACGTCGTCGAGGTGCTGCACGGAGTCGAGGACCCGGAGCTCGGGATGGACATCGTCGAGCTCGGTCTCTACTACGACGCGGAGATCGAGGGCGAGAACGTGAAGATCATCCACTCGCTCACGTCGATGGGGTGCCCTGCGGGGCCGATGATCCAGGAGTCGATCCACGACGCCGTCGCCTCACTGCCCGGGGTCGAGCAGGTCGAGGTCGAGCTGACGTTCGACCCGCCCTGGACGCCCGACCGCATGTCGGACGACGCGAAGTTCATCCTCGGCTTCGGCTAGCCTGATTTGCAGGCATTTCGCCTGCTCGGCTAGCTCGTCTGCACGGTGCGGGTACACGTCGGGTACTGAATCCTGATAGGCTGCGGGGGCTTCCAGGCCACCGCTACAGGGAGGTTCCCGATGAGTCCGCGCAAGGCTTCGCTCCGGGTAGCGCATTCGCGCTCGTGCCCGAACGTCGACCAAGACGGCGCTGTCGAGCGTCGGCCGCGCGCAGCGGCTGCACCTGCACACCTTCTTATTACGTGTTCAGCCGTGACCGCGACGGCCGTCCCCGTCAAGGGAGCCCGGGTCAAGGACCGCAAGACCGCCGAACGTGCGCTCGCGGCGGCGCAGCGCGAGATCGACGAGGGCCGCGTCGGGATCGCGAAGCCGCTCAACATCAGCTTCTCCGACTGGGCCGACGAGTTTCGAGCGGATCCTCGACGGGCGGATCGCCTCCGGCGAGCTTCACCCGCGCACGAAGGGCTCCTACGCGAGCACGCTCAACCGCGGACGGGAGGCGTTCGGCTCGCTCTACCTGCGCGAGATCGGCAACCCCGAGCTTCGCCGCTTCCTCGACCCGTTCACGAAGTTGAAGCCCGCCTCGCGGCTTCGCTACCTGCGCGAGTTGAGCGCCTGCCTGACGGTCGCCGTCGGTGACCGCTACATGGAGGTCAACCCCGTGCCCGCGTTCACGAAGGCGACGAAGCTGAAGCCGCCGAAGCGGGGCAAGGCACCGTTCGAGGACGGGGAGCTAGAACGGCTCTGGACGGAACTTGGCAAGGTCGAGCAAGACGAGGAGCGCGTCCACCTGTACGCCTGCCGCTTCTCCGCCGAGACGGGGCTGCGCCTAGGCGAACTGATCGGGCTCGACTGGCCGAACGTGGATCTGCTCCACGGCCGCGTCCGTGTCGAGCACCAGTGGGACGACGGCACGGGCTCGCTGATCGAGCCGAAGGACCGCGAGCCCCGCGTCGTCTACCTGACCCCGCAGGCGAGGACGGTGCTCGACGAGTGGACAGCGATCGTCGGGGTGCGCACCGAGGGGCCGGTGTTCCCCGCCCCCGGCGGGCTCCAGGCTCGGGCGGCGGGTGCTGCAACGGCGCTTCGTGGAGGCGATGGCGAGCGCGGGCATCCCCAAGGAACACCCCGACCTGCGCCTGCCGCGCAGCTTCCACTCGCTGCGCTACTCGACGAGCGTGCTGATGCAGCGACGCGGGTACCACCCGCAGGTTGATCGAGGCGACGCTCGGACACGGCTCCCTGGAGTTGACCTACGGCGTGTACGGCGGCTGGACGCCGGAGATGCTCGCGGCGGAGGCTGCACGCGACCTGGAGGCGTGAGGTGGCTACGATCGCCACGACGGGCCGGGTTGTGCCTCCCGTGTGGTCTGGAAGCCCGCGGCGCTCTCCCCGGCCCGTTGTATCGACACCCGCATGTCCGCGTGAGGCGCGCCTTCAATCCAAACGTTGTCAACGACGGGGGGTTGTAGGGGCGATGGCGGGGGTTGTCCGCAAGTGGTGTGAAGTGGCATGGCTACGTCGTTTCCGTGCATCAGCCCGCACGGCTACACGGTAGGTTCCGCGCACGTTTGGGGACTTTGCGGGGACTCTCGCGTCCTAGTGGTGGTGGCGACGGCTATAGACCACGCTCCCGGGTATCACGCGTTTCACGTCTCGATCCCAGCGGCCGATGTACACCGCGTCATCGGTGATGCCGATGCCGAAGCTGCCCGCTATCCCTTTCTTCGTCTCGCCGCATTCGACTGATGGGTCGGTGTACGGGGCAACCGCGCTCTCAGAGCGGACGTGGCAGAAGACGTGTATACCGGCAACCGGCGCGATGTCGCCGGTGTGCAACGGGACGATCCGGAACCCGCCGACGGCCCCGGCCGTCGCCGCCGCACCGAGAGCCATCCCTGCAATCCCGATTGCTACGAACCTGAGCATCTTGCGACCTCCTTCCACAAAGATCAGAGGTCCCCGATTGTCCGACTTCGTGGCTTCCGATACATCGGTGGTTTCCCACGACACGCGTCCCCCAGTTCCCCCACCTGACACGCCGCCTGCGGGAAAACACGGACGCAGGAGGCGTTGAATCCCTGATGTGCACGGCGCGACTTCGCGACATACGTAACTTCTTGGCTGCCTCCTCTCGTCTATCGCAGGAAGCGAGGCTCAACATGGACACGGCGCTGGCGATTGTAGAGGGGTCATTCGGATTTCAAATCGAGTAGATACCGATCAGGTTGGGAGTGTGTCGTGAGACCAGTCCGGATACTTCTACTGTTGGGCGTCGTGGTGCTGCCGTTGGGTTTGGCGGCGTGCGGCGGTGACGATTCATCTACGAGCGCCGATTCATCTACGAGCGCCGCTGACAAGGGCAAGGTCGTCAACGTTCAACTGGGTGAGTCCGGTTCGACCTACTTCGTCAAGCCCGATCAAACGACAGTGGAGCCCGGCAAGGTGACGTTTGCCGTCACCAACGTGGGTGAGCTGTACCACGAGTTCATCGTCTTCTCCAATCTCGACGGTGTTGCGCCCGGCGATCTTCCGATCAACGAGGAAGAGGACGAAGCGGACCTCACGGAAGAGAACATCGTCGGCGAAGCTCCCTACGCGACGCCCCCAATCGTCCCCTCGGACAGGGAGCCCGGCGCTGCAGACCACCGCATTCGGGGTGGAGGCTGGGGCGCCGAACTTACCGTTGACCTCGAGGCGGGAAGCTACATCTTGCTCTGCAACCTATCGGGCCACTACACAAAGGCCAAGCAGTACGCCGCATTCACCGTGGAGTAAGTGACGGCGGTCGCTCGATCGCCGCAGCGTGGCTCGTAGTCTGTCACCGTTTCGTCCTGACCGTGTAGCGCGATCGCGAAGGGACACGCCCCGGACGGCCACTCGTGGATCCGCGCTCGCCGTGCGACTCTACGGGGCCGGGTTTGGCCACTGGTGGGAGCCACACTGACGGCGTTCAGCTAGCCGCCCTCCCCTTCTCGTTCCTCCGGCTCGCCCGCGAGTGGCTGGCCGCGACTCGTCTGTCAGTGGCCGTAGATCGACCGCTCCAGAAGGAGGCGGGGGATGAAGCGACTCTCCCTTGCCATCGTCGTGGCAAGCGCGCTCACGCTGGCGGCCACCGGCGCCGTCGGCGAGCGGCCGCGCCAGTCGTCAACGAGACTGACCACGCGGTCAACCAGCCGTTCACGGAGAATCCCGGCTTCGACTGTGCGACGGGCCTTCCGACGCTGATTACCGGCGTCTTTACCGGCGTCCTGCATACGCTTGTGCAAGCGGACGGCACCGTGCACTTCACGGGCGTGTTGCGCGGGAGCCTCGCCGAAGACGATCTTCCGCCGGATGGGGTTACGGACGCGACGCTGACTTTCGTCCTCGTCCTTCACGATCTGGTGTTTTCCTCGGGCAGCGAGGTCCATCACGCGACCCTGAGCGGAGCAGGCATCGCGGCGGCAACTGGAGCAGCGGTGCGGATCCACGAGGTGGTGCAGATAGTGCTCGACGAGCATGGCGACCCGAGGATCGAATTCGTGCGGCTCAGGTGCTTCTAATCTGTCGACCAGGTCCGGTCGTTGTTCGAGGACGGCCGGGTGCCGTTGTGCGAGTCACTGCACGGCGTTCGACTAGCCGCCCGGCCCCTACTTGCTGCTGCGGCTCGACCTGAACGCATACGCCACTTCGCCCCGTTCGGCCTGCGTCCACCCCGTCCCATGCGGTTCGCGCCCAGGCGCGGTGCTCGGCGCCGACGCGGATCCGCAATGCTGGTACGGCACAACTCGCAGTGGGCGTTTGCGCCCTTGCTCGCCGAGTCCTGATCAGACGCGCCTGTCTGCCGGTGATGGTTCGCGTCGCGGCGCAGCCCGGGCAGCGTAATGCTGGCCTGGTCAAGCGCTCGCATCGTCGGGCACGCTCGGGAGCTCGATACCCCACTTCGCCGGCGACTTCGCGGCAGCATTCGGCCGAGGCTGACACGGATGCCGTTGCCTACCTCCGAGTTGCCGATGTACCCGGCTTTGCGGAGCGCCCCGAGCGCCCGCCTTGGCAGCGGCGGAAGACCGTCGCCGAGCAGACCGCTCTCCGGCACGTCGATCGGGTCTGCCGCCGTTGCTGACGATGCTCGCGACGAGCACGAATAGCACGCCCACGTCCTCCAGTTCGAGCAGACGGGCATCGTGCTTGCCGTGAATCTCCCGGCCGAACTCGTCAACCTCGACCGCACCTGGGCGAAGCATGTAGCGGAGCGCGTCGAGCAGCGCCTCGGGGTCGCCCACCATCGGCGGCGAGCAGGTCGTCGGCCTGCGGGTGACGCCGCTGGGCGGCTTGGAGCGCGTCGCGCTTCTCCTGCTCGGCTCTGCTCGGTTCGTCTCGCGCTCGAAGATGTCCGGGTCGTCCGTCGTCTTCGCGACAAGCGTCTCGTAGCGGTGCAGTTCCTCGTCGGTGAGGGGTTGCTCGCCTTCGAGCCGCCGTGCAGCGAGCTTGAGCAGTTCTCGGCCTTCGTCCTCGGTGAGTCGGGCGGCGACGAGCGTCTCGTCCGCGAGTTCGGGATGCTGGAAGCGGGCGACGAGTTCGAGCGCCCGCAGCGCGACCCACTTCCCGGCGTTCCTTTGTGCTCGTTCGATCGCGCGCCGGATCGGTGCGTCCGCCGCGTCCTTGGCCGCTTGCTCACGACGGGCAAGCTCCTGCCGGGCAGCCTTGCGTTCTCGGCCTGCCGCTTCCAGCACACCGAGTGTTTCGGCCATTTCCGATGGCGGGCCGGTTGATCCGGCACCCGCTCGATATCACCGTGTCCGCCTCGCGCGATCCTCGCGGGCGAGCGCGCTGTCCGAAAGCGCGTTCAGCGGTTTCGCCCGACGGCGCGTCAAGGGACATGGTTCCTCCTTCGGTTCGATTGAGAGGATGTGCCAGGCCCGGGGCTTCGGGCGAAGCTGGCCGGGGCGGCGACGCACGTGGGCGACCCAGCCGTCCCCGGACACCTTCGGGCGAGCGCCCCGCCGCGCTGATGAAGGAGGTCGCGATCAGACAGTTCCAAGGAGGCGGTAGCGGGGTCAGCTTCAGGATCGCGAAGGGCGTCAGGTATCACGTTGAGGCTTCAGGGGCCAGAGCGTCGTGGTCGGAACGGAACTGAAGGTGCAGGACACCGTGCGCTCTCCGTGACGTCGAACCTCGTCGTGTTCCTCGGCCAACAGAAGACCATGGAGTTCCTGTACGCGAAGCTCGTCGTTCTCCAAGTCTTCGATACGGAATCCGACTCCAGGTCTCGAACCGACAGACCGTCAGCCTGATCAAGATGCATACGGGACTCAGTCCGCTGATAGCGGCGACGATCAACGCCGCCATGCAGCGCACGCTCTAGGCTCTTAGCGGCTTCGGGACTTCCCCGCGCGTGTCCCTCGCGGTCGTCCTCTAGAGAAGGGTCGCGACGGATTGGCACGCCAGCCCGACGGTCAGTAGCAGAGCGCCGATCAGACGGAGCGGCCGGTCGGCCTCGACCGCCGCTTGCGACTCCGCGGTCACGCGCGCTTGGGTCTCGGCTCGGAGTTCGGCGACCTGGGTCTCGATCGTGGACGCGAGACCTTTGATGCGTTCGGAGAGCCGGTCGGCGACGTCCTGAGCCACCTGCTCGCGCCGGATGCAGGTACTCGACCTTCTCTTCGAGGATGCATCGGGATTGACGGAGACGATGCCCCTCGCGTGTCCCCCGACCGGCGACGATGGCACCTGCTGAAGCCTGATGGACGACGGCCCGCGGCTTGAGGTGGAGCAGACGCCGTGCCCGGTTCCCGAACCGTCGCAGCCGTGGCGCGAGCCAGGCCGAGAAACGCTTAAGGCCCGGCACGAGGTCAGGGGCGGCGAAGACGATGATCGCGATGCCCTCGATCACGACCCCGAGCACGAAGAGCCACGCGTGCGTCATCCCGCCGACCATGATCGCGCCGCGGTCGGTTGGCACTAGTGTCCGACGACACGAGATGCGGGTACACCTGGGGTACAGTTGTGCGCCCACAAGCCACACGAGCCCACAACTTCGGTGTCCTCACGAGACCCCGCAAACGACTTGTTATGCGATAATCGGCCTGTTCATGCGGTTTGCCGCTTCGCCCCCCAGCCCGACCGCATGTCCGACGACGCGAAGTTCATCCTCGGGTTCGGCTAGCGCGTCACACGCTTTCGGCCGACCGGGCAGGCAGCAGCACGAATCGCTTGCACTCGCCTGTGCGATGGTCGACACTTACCGCAGAGGGCGCGGGCGTCACGCCTTCTCTCGGCCGCGGCCCAGCCTCGAGTCCCCACTGCCCCCCGCTCGAGGGAGACCGGGACCTGTGACACCCGCGCCCTCTTCAGTGTGACGCGGCAGAGCGCGTTTGCCTAGTCATCCATATCACTGATTCGAGGGACGCTCCGGGCGCGCGGTCACGCTCGTCTGCCGGATCCGGGGATCACCCGAGCAGCCGCACTTCCTCGCGCCGCTCGCGGGCGAAGAAGTGGATGCCGTCCGTGAAGCGCACCCAGTTGCAGCGCATGCACATGATGAGCGAATGGGTGCGCGCGGAGTCCGCCATGAAGCGGACGCCGCGAAGCAGGTCGCCGTTCGTGACACCCGTGGCGACGAAGATCACGTCGCCCTGCGCGAGCTCCTCCTCCGTGAACACGTGGGCGACGTCCTCGACGCCCACGGTGTGGGCTCCTTCGATCTGCGAGCGCGTGGTCGGCCAGAGCTGCGCCTGCATCCCGCCCCCCAGGCAGCGCAGGGCGGCCGCGGTGAGCACCGCCTGCCTGGTCCCGCCGATGCCGATCGCGAGATGGTCGTTCGTGCCTCGGATCGCCGCGGAGATCGACGCCGTCACGGTCCCGTCCCCGACGAGCTTGATCCGGGTGCCGGCGCTGCGCAGCTCCTCGATCAGATCGTGGTGGCGCGGCCGGTCGAGCACCAGGGCGGTGATGTCGAGCGGCTGGCGGCCGAAGCTCTCCGCGACCTTCTGCACGTTCTCCGCGACGGGGCGATCGAGGTCGATCACGTCCACGCGCCCGCGGGCCGACGGCGATCGTGCGCATGTACATGTCGGGCAGCTGCAGGAGCGCGCCCTCGTCTGCGACCGCGAGCATCGCCATCGCCCCGACGCCGCCTCGCGCCACGACGCCGCGACCTTCGATCGGGTCGAGCGCGAGGTCGACGCGTGCCCCGCCGGATCCGACCGTGCCGCCCGGCAGGACGAACTCGCCCGTCCGCGCGCCGATCACGATCCTCCCTTCGATCGGAAGCTCGTCCAGCGCTGCCTTCATGCCGCTCGCCGCCGCGTCCTCCGCCGCCTCCTCGTCGGCCCGGCCGAGCCAGCGGGCACCGGCGAGCGCCGCCCACTCCGTTGCACGCGCGTACTGGGTGCAGAGGCACTTGGCCACGCAGCGAGCCTACGCGCTGACGAGCCGATCGGCGGTCGACAGCACCAGGTCCAGGACCTCGCCCATCGCCTGGTCGAGCGTGGCGTTCATGATCACGGGCACGTCGCAGCGACGTGCACGCTCGATCAGCGCGTCCTGGATGAGCCGGATCTCCGGCATGCCGTCGATGTACTTCTCGAGCGGGCGCAGCCCCTCGGTCGCATGGTCACGCACCCAGAAGTGGCTGCGGTGGAGGTCCTCGTCCTCGATCGCGACGAGGCACTGGACGACGATCGCCCCGCTGCGGTCGACGTCGAGCATGCCGGGCACGAGGTGCACGCCCTCCAGCACCATCGACCACCCCTCGGCGAGCGAGCGGTCGATCGCGGCCTCGACGCCGACGAGCACGTTGCGCGTCTGGTCGAGGAAGCCCAGCAGGCGCGCGTCCCCCGCCTCGTCCTCCTCGGCCTTCGTGAGCGCCAGGCGGGCCTCGAAGCTCGAGTAGTGCACCGACGGCATGAACGCGGGCGAGAAGAAGGCGCGCATCGTCTGGCGGATGAAGTCGGTCGACGTGACGCGCGTGATCCCGAGCCGGTGGGCGGCCTCGGTCGCGATGGTGGACTTGCCCGTGCCCGTTGCGCCGCCGACGAGGAGGATGATCGGGACGTCGAGCTGACGCAGCGCGTGGAGGCGGCGGAGCCTTCGCATCGTGCGCGTCCCCTCGGCCTCGCCGAGGACATCGCTCGCGAGCTCGGCCAGCCGGTCGAGGTCCAGCCGGTCGGTCCCGCGCTCGGCCATGTCGGCGTCCGCGCGCCGTGCCAGCTCGTAGGCGCGGGTGATGGTCAGCCCAGTCGCCGCGAGCGCGCGCGACATGAGCCCCTTCGACCAGGGCGGCCCCTCGTCGCCTCCGAGGGGAAGCGGTGCCAGGTAGCGCCGCTCGCTCACACCGTCTCCGGCACGAGCGCGACCGCCTCTGCCGCCAGACGGTCGAGCTCCTCGTCCAGCGGAGCCTCGCCCGGCAGCGGCACGACGTCGTTCGCAGCGATGACGACGCGCACGCCGCGCCTCGTTGCCTCCTCCACGACGACGTCGACCGCTGCAGCCTTGAGCTCGACGACGAACACGTCCGCATCGGCGGCCGCGAGATCCTCGCGCAGGCGGCCACGGTCCGCGAGGTTGCCCGACACGAGGCTGACGCTCGCGCCGTGCGCCTCCTCGAGATGCGAGGCGAGCCGGGCGTGGTGCGTCGCCGGAGCCGTGCAGAAGAACGCCACCCGCTCGCCCGACACGGTCTCGAGCGGCCGCGGGCGGAGCACGGTGCGGATCAGCGGCGTCCAGGGCCGGAGGTGCGAGCGCAGGGCCTCGGCGAGCTCCTCGTGCGGCGCGTCCTCCTCTGCCATCGTGACGACGACGAGGTCGGAGATCCGCGCGCGATAGGTGTTCAGATACCCGGCGGCGACATCGACCGGCTGCGAGGCGGAGACGACGAGCAGCCGCCGTCCGGCCGCGACGGGGGCAGCGCAGCACCACTCCCGTCGAGCACGACGAGCTCGGCGCCGAGCCCGCTCGCAACCGAGACGCCCTCGAGCACGTTCGACACGGCAACGGCACCCGCGAGCCCGCCGCCACACCTGCGGGTCCCTACCGTCGTCACGCCGGCGACGACCGCGGTCTCGAGGTGGTCGGACGCTGCATGTCGTCCGTCCCGCGAGAGCTCGAGGAGCGCGTCGACGGTTGGCCGGACGAAGACGACCTCCGGGTCGGGCGGTCCTCCCCGGCCCATCGCGACGACGACCACCCGGCGCGTCGCCGCGAGACGGCGCGCGACGTGCCCCGTCACCGCGGTCTTGCCGACGCGCTTGCCGGTGCCGATCACCGCGAGGGTCGGGACGCTCACGTGCTCGGCGGGCGGCGGGTCGAAGCGGAAGTCCGGCCCCTCGTACGGGACGCCGAGCGCCAGGACGCGACCCGCGAGCGCGAAACGCTCCCGCGGCCCGAGCACCGGCTCGTCCGAGAGATCGAGCACGACGTCCGGCTGGTACCGCTCGACCGCGGCCTCGACCGAGCGCTCGAGCGGGACCCCGTAGCCCTGATCGTCGCCTCGGAGCTTCTCGATGCCACCGACGAGCACCGCAGCCACGACGACGTCCTCGATCTCCTCCAGGGCGGCACGGACCACGGGTGGGTAGTGCTCGCCGTCCACGATCGCGACCACTCGCCTCATCCTCTGGTCGTCACCTCCCGCTCGATCCGGCCGGTGTACTTCTCGTACTCGAACGTCTCGGTGGAGAACTGGATGATCCGTTCTTCACCGTGGAACGGATGCCTTCGGGAGATCGACACGTGGTGGCCGTTGACCTCCACCACGTTGTAACAGGGCCTCGTGTTTCCCCGGAGGCGGAGCGACGAAACCGTGCCCGTGGTGACGACGAACAGGTGCTCGAGCCGCCACGCGTACGGGACGTGCTTGTGCCCCGAGAGCACGAGCTGCACGCCGGCGCGGAGGAGGCACTCGATCGCGTCGCCCGCGTCGTAGACGACGTTGCGTTCGCGGCCCGTTCCGGGCACCGGCAGCAAATGGTGGTGGAGGACGAAGATCCTCAGCTTCGAGGGCTCCGCGGCGAACTGCTCCTCGATCCACGAGTAGCGTCCGCGCCCGATCTGCCCGTGGTCGAGGTCGGGCTCGGTCGAGTCGACCGCGACCACCGTGACGTCGTCCTTGCGCAGGACGGATGCCCGGCTCCCGAACAAGTCCTCGAAGTGGACGTAGCCCACGTTTCGGGCGTCGTGGTTCCCCGGGACGACCACGAAGGCGTCGCAGTCGATCGTGTCGAGGTACTGCCGTGCCAGCTGGTACTCGTGCTTGAAGCCGAACGTCGTCAGGTCGCCGGAGCAGACGACGATGTCGGGCTGCAGCTCGTTGATCTCCGAGATCGCCCGGTCGAGCAGCGCGGCCTCGAAGTACGGCCCTCCGCAGTGGAGGTCGGAGAGGTGGGCGATCCGGAACGGGCGCTCGCCGACGGCCATCGCCCGCAGTCTACGGGCCGCGGCGCGACCTCCGATAGGGGCCGTCCGAGGCCGTCGCTACCCTCGACACGGTGCCCGAATCGCCCAAGGAAGCGGCTCCGTTCCAGGCATATCGCGGCACAGAGCCGCCGCGCTTCGTCAACGGCGCGGAGCGCGAGTGCGCCCGGATCCTCGACTGGTATGGGATTCCCTGGGAATACGAGCCGCGCTCGTTCGTGCTCGAGCGCGACCCGGAGGGCCGCGTCACGAGCGCGTTCACGCCCGACTTCTATCTCCCCGAGCAGGATCTCTACATCGAGGTCACGGTGATGAAGCAGTCGCTCGTGACCCGCAAGAACCGGAAGCTCCGGGAGGTCAGGCGGCTGTACCCCGACGTCCGCGTGAAGCTCTTCTACCGGCGCGACATCGAGCGCCTCGCGCAGCGCTACCGGCTGAGGATCGCCTCGTGACCCCGTTGAGCGCCGCGGAGCGTCTCCGCGGCGAGGGCAGCCGATCGGCGAGGTCTACCTGGGTCGCGACGAGATCGCGGCACGGGTCGCCGAGCTCGGTCGGGAGATCGGTGCCGTGTACGCCCACTCGCTCCCCCTGCTCGTCGCCCCGCTCAAGTCGAGCACCGTGTTCCTCGCGGACCTCTCGCGAGCGCTCGAGCTCGACCACGAGCTCGACGTGATCGAGCTCGCGCCGTACGGCAGCGGTCGCGCGGGAGGGGGCGTGCGGCTGCTGAAGGACCTCGACCAGCCGATCGAGGGTCGCGACGTGCTCCTCGTCGAGGACGTCGTCGACACGGGGCTGACGCTCGGCTTTCTCACGCGCTGCTTCGCAGAGCGGCGGCCGGCGAGCCTCGCCGCCGTCACCCTGCTCGACCGCCCCTACCGTCGCCTCGTCGACGACATCCCGCTCCACCATGTCGGCTTCACGGTCCCCGACGAGCTGTTCGCCGGCTATGGCCTCGGGCTCGACGAGCGTTGGCGGGCGCTCCCCGACCTCCACCTCGTGGCCGTCGACGAGCTCCCCGCCGCGATCGACGCAGCCTAGACCCCGCCCTCGCGGACCTCCGCCGGCGGCTCACGGCTCTCGGGCGAAGACGGAGGCCCGCCGAGCGGCCCTCCTCATCGTCGGCCGCTGCGGCTGCCCTCACGGGTTGTTACCCACCGGCTCGAAGTAGTTGTCGGCCAGAGTTGGCAGTGATACCGATGCGCGACGTCCTGCGGGTGCGCCCGCCCAGATCGAGCCTCGCGATCTCGTCGAGCGCCTCGAGAAAGCGGTACGGCGAGCCGCCCGTGACGCGTGCTCGTGATCTGGAGCCCGCAGCGATCACGTCCCGGAACGTCCGCAGAACAGTGACGTGCGCGCCGTCGTGGCACTGTGCCCGGAGGCTGTGATTCACCCTTTGTCAGGCCCGCCGCGCATGTGGCATCGTACCAGCCTCCGGCAGGGCGCCGTCGCGCGCGGCCAGCTCCTGCGGCAGGCGGCCGGTCACGCACTCGGAAATCGAACGCGGCCGCGCGCCGTGCGGCTCGGCGACACGGGTCGGCGCGGCGTGCTCACAGGTACCCGAGCGGATCGGTGGCGGAGCCGTTGACGCGCACCTCGAAGTGGACGTGCGGGCCGCTCGAGTTGCCCGTGTTGCCCGAGTACGAGACGACCTGGCCTGCCGCGACCGACTGCCCGACGGAGGAGGCGAACGACGAGTTGTGGGCATAGGCAGTCGAGAGGCCGTTCCCGTGGTCGACCACGACGAGGTTGCCGTACCCGCCGAGCCAGCCCGCGTGGATCACCGTCCCGGCGGCGGCGGCACGAACGGGCGTCCCCTGTGCGACGGCGATGTCGATCCCCTCGTGCATGCGCCCCCAGCGCCACCCGTAGCCGCTGGTGACCGGCCCCGACACCGGCCAGCCCAGCACGCCGCTCCCCGAGGGCGCCACGATCGCGGGCACCGACGACTGCTGTTGCGCCTGGCGGATCCGCTCTGCGAGCGCCGCGCTCTGCTGCTCGAGCGCGTCGATCTCCTCGAGCACCGACTCGCGATCCTCCTTGATCGAGGCCAGCGTCGCAGACTTGTCGCGCCTGGCCGCCACGAGCGCGTCGCGGCTCACGACCAGCCGCGTGACGACGCCCCGTTGCTCTGTCGTCGCGGCCGCCACGACCGCCTCCACGCGGGCCGCCTCGGCGCGCGCGATCCTCGTGCGCCGACGCGCGTCGGCGACCCCGTCGCGAGACGCCTTCACGCGAGCCGCGATCCGCTCGTCCTGACGGCCGATCCTGCCGAGCAGCTCGAGGTTGTCGAGGATGTCCGTGAAGCTCGACGTCCCGAGCACGAAGGAGAGCACGTCGGGGCTGTCCGTCATGTACAGCTCGCGCACGCGCAGCTCGAGCCGCCTGAGCGCGATCCGGTACTCGCCGCGCAGCCGCTCGAGACGCTCGGTCTGGTCTGCGATCGTGCGGTCGAGGGCGGCGAGCTTCTCCCTGGCTCCGGCCAGCTGTCCCTCGAGCACCGCGAGACGCGCCTGCTGCGCGTCGACACCCGCCTGCAGCTCGCGCACGCGACCCGCGACGGCGCTCAGCTCCTCGGTGAGGACGCCGGCCCGCCGCCCGGCATCCTCCGCCTCGCCGCGCAGGCGGCCGAGCTCGCTGTCGACGCGGGCCTTCTCCGCGCCCGGGTCGCCCGCCGCGGTGCCCGCCGTGAGAAGGAGGCAAAGGGCCGCGAGGCCGGCGACAGCTGCCTCGAGGCCGGCTCGACGACCCATCAGGCGCTCTTCGCGCTCCCCGCCGGAGTCCCTTCCCGCCTCCGCGTCGAGCCGGTCGAGCGCCCGGAGCGCCTCGGCCGCGTCCCGCCGCAGCACGCCGACGACCCCGCGATAGTCGTCGTCCGAGATCCGCCCCGCCCTGTGGTCGGCCTCGAGCTCTCTCAGCGCCGACAGCGCCCGATCACGTGCCTCCTCCGCCGCGAGGCGCTCGCGCTCGGCGGCGCCGAGCTCCAGGAGCGAGTCGGACTCGGGCGCAGGCTCGCGCAGGAACGGAAGCGCGACCACGACGACGACCGCGACGACGAGCGCCGCGCCCAGCAGGAGCCACACGCTCACGTCGTGGCCGGGCGTGTCCCGGGTCTCGCCCACGGGGGCGTAGCGCGTCGCGAGCCGGCGCTCCTCCCGCGCGTCCGGCCAGAGAGCGATCACCGACCCGAGCACGAAGACGAGCCCCGCGAGCCAGATCAGGTTGACGAGCGGCTTGACGAACACGCGGAAGAACACCGTGCCGTCCTCGTTCACCTGCTCCGCGATCACGAAGAGGTCCTCGCCGGTGAGCAGGTCCGAGCGGATCCCGACCTCGTTGGAGACCTGCTGCTCGACGCTGTAGGCGTTCTTCCCCGCAGCGAGCGTGCCGAGCTCGTCACCCCCACGGCGCACGTCGAGCACCGCCCTGATCTCCGTCGCGTTGGGGCCGTCCCGTTCGGTCAGCTCGCGGTACGTGAGCGTGTAGCCGCCGACGCCGAGCGAGTCGCCCCGTGCCAGCCGGCCCTCGACAACCGAGTCGTACGCGCTCGAGCCGGCGACGCCGATCGCCAGGAGCACGACCGAGGCGTGGACGACGTAACCCCCGTACCGGCGCCGGTTCCTCGCCACGAGACGCCCGAACGACGTCGCAACGCCCTCGCCCGTCAGGGCCCGGCGCGCGGTCGTGCCGCGGACGAACTCGAGCGCGATCGTGGCGAGCACGAACGCGGAGAAGGTGTACGCGATCAGGCCCGGGATCGACGAACCCGCGCCGAGGGCGATCAGGAGCGCGCCGGTCGCGAGCGCGATCCCGGCGGGCCAGGCGAAGACCCGCAGGAGGCCACGGAGCGACGCGCGCCGCCAGGCGACGAGCGGCCCGATCCCCATCAGCAGGAGGAGCGGCAGCCCGAAGATCCGCAGGAAGAAGTCGTAGTAGGGCCGCCCGACGACGACCGCCTCGCCGCGCACGGCCTCGGAGACGATCGGCCACGCGGTTCCCCACAGGATCGTCAGGCAGAGCGCGACGAGCAGCAGGTTGTTGTAGAGGAACGTCGCCTCACGCGAGACGAGCGACTCGAGCCGCGCCGTCGTGCGGAGCTGCGGCAGCCGGAGCCAGATCATCGCGGCCGAGAACACGACCGTGATCACGATGAACCCGAGGAACCACGGCCCGATCGAGCTCTGGGTGAACGAGTGGATCGAGCTCACGACTCCCGAGCGGGTGAGGAACGTCCCGAACAGGGAGAGGCAGAACGCGAGGCTGACGAGCGTCACGTTCCAGACGCGGAGCATCCCGCGCTTCTCCTGGATCATCACCGAGTGCAGGAACGCGGTCGCGGCGAGCCACGGCATCAGCGCTGCGTTCTCGACCGGGTCCCATGCGTAGTAGCCGCCCCACCCGACCTCCTGGTAGGCCCAGTGGGCGCCCAGCAGCTGCCCGATGCCGAGCGTCGTCCAGGCGACGATCGTCCAGCGCCTCGTCGCGACGATCCAGCGCTCGTCCGTCCGCCGCGCGAGGAGCGCCCCCATGGCGAACGCGAACGGCACCGCCAGCCCCACGTACCCGAGGTACAGGAACACCGGGTGGATCACCATGTACGGGTTCTGGAGGCTCGGGTTGAGCCCCGCTCCGTCGGCCGGGGCGGCGATCGTGTCGAACGGGCTCGAGACCGCGACGAGGAGCCAGGTGAAGCCGACCGCGATCCCTCCGAGCACGGGAGTGACCCAGACGACGAGGTCGCGGGCCCGCCGCCGCGCGAACCAGACGGCGAGCGCGGAGTACGCCGTCAGGACGAGCAGCCAGAGCAGGAGCGATCCCTCCTGCCCGCCCCAGAACGCCGAGATCTTGTACTGCAGCGGCAGCGCTCGGCTCGAGTGGCCGGCGACGTAGGCGAGCGAGAAGTCGTCGCGCACGAACCCCGCGACGAGCACGACGCGCGGCCACCAGCGTCGAGAAGAACGACGCGAGGAGCGCGTTCCGGGCCGAGAGCGCGAGGCGGCGGCGGCCCAGCGCGGCCGCCGCGCCGCCCGCGACGAGCGCGTAGAGCGACAGGCCGAGCGTGACGAGGAGAGCGGCGCGGCCGAGCTCCGCCATGTCCTAGGAGGAGTCGGCGGCCTGGTACTTCGACGGGCACTTCGTGATCATCGACCCCGGGGTCGTCACGAACGTGCCGTCGGCTCGCTGCGTCCCGGTCACGACGACGTCGCGCCCGGTGCGGAAGAGGTCGGGCACCGAGCCCTTGTAGATCACCTTCACCCGTTGCTTGTCGGCGCCCTCGATGTCCTCGAGCACGAACCGAAGGCCCGCGCCGTGCGGGTCGCCGGTCGGAGCGCCCACGACCCGCCCTGCGAGCGAGACCTCGCCCGTCTTGGAGGCGAGCTCGCTCGGCGAGACGGACGGCGTGCCCCCGCCGGCGAGCGAGGTGTAGAGCAGGAAGACGGCGAGCACCGCCGCGATCGAGAGGGCGATGACCAGCCTGGCCGGGGACGACGACCGCGCCATGCCGACAGTCTAGAGACGACGCGGCGAACGCTGCCCGAACGTGCGCTTACGCCTCGGCGGCGTCGCGCTCGCGGCGGCGCGGCACCTCGTAGCCGTGGTCGACGCAGAGCGAGCCGGGCGCGTCCTCGGTCAGCGCATCGCAGTACCCCTTGCCGTACGCAGCCCGCATGAACGCCGAGGCGACCTCGAGGTTCCATTCGCTGATGTCGGCCGCCTCGCGCCAGAGGTCGGTCAGGCGGAGGTCGATGTCGAGCTCGAGAAGGTCGATCCGTGTGGGCTGTGCCATGTCCGCGAGGGTACGGGACCCATCGGACGGCATCGGCGGCATGCAGGGGAAGAGATCCACCAGGGTTTCGCGTACCCCTGGAGATGACCCCCGACACGGAGGCACGACGGCATGCCGGACCGGCCACGGATAGAGTCGGCGGATGGGCAGGATCCGGGTAGGGCCGGCGCGGGTGCCGGAGCGGGAGAGCCCCGAGCGAGCGGTCGAGCTCTTGCTCGAGCGCGGCTACGAGGCGTGTGAGATCGACTTCGAGTCCGGCTTCTGGATGGACTACCCCTGGGCGGAGCGGCTCGGCGAGCTTGCCCGTGAGCACGACATCGCCCTCTCGGTGCACGCGCCGCTCTTCGGCTGGGTGGGCCACCTCGAGGCGAGCGGCCGGAAATGGGCGTCGGCGCTCGGAGGCCTCGACCGCAGCGCCGGGATCGCGGCCGCCTGCGGCGCCGAGGTGGTCGTCTTCCATCCCGGCTTCCTGCTCGGCCGGAGTCGAAAGGACGCGATCGACGCCGTCGTCGAGCAGCTCGCGATCGTCCGCGAGCGGCTGGAGGGCAAGGGCCGCGGGGTGCCGTTCGGTGTCGAGGTGATGGGCCGCGTCCGCGAGCTCGGCACGCTCGAGGACTGCCTCGAGATCAGCATGCGCACGGGCTGGGTGCGCCCGGTGATCGACTTCGCTCACATGCACGCGACGAGCGACGGCGCCTTCGTCGAGCCGGAGCCGTTCCGGGAGGCGCTGGAGCTCGCCGACGCGGTGCTCGCACCCGGGGCGCCGTTCCACATCCACTTCTCGGACATCGCCTTCGCGAACCGCAACGAGACGAAGCACCTGCGCTACGGCGAGGGGACGCTGCGCGCGGATCCGCTGAACGACGCGCTCGCGGAGTTCGAGCGGACGGCAACGGTGATCTCGGAATCGCCGGACGAGGCGTCGAGCCAGATGATCCGAGCGGCGCTCACCGCCTGACCTCAGGTCTGGCGCGAGCCCCGCGGTCAGAGGTGCCCGCAGCGTGTCGCTGGACGAGATCAGGAGTCGATCCCGAGGATCAGCGTCCACAGGGCGGCGCGCGCTAGATGATCCGCGCCGCCCTCTCCGGCCGGAGGAGCGCGTCGAGCCGCTCCTCGAGCTCGGCTGCCTCCTCGTCGCGTCCCTGTTCGCGCAGGAACCCCGCGAGCGCGGCGAGCGGCTCGGGCTCGCCGTTCCGGTAGTCCGTCTCGGCCAGCACGTCGAGCGCCTCTCGGAGGAGGAGCTCCGCCTCCGCTGCGCGACCCTGAGCCGCACGGACGAGGCCGAGCACCATGCGGACGTTCGAGCGCGACATCATGTCCTGCATCCCGACGGTCTCCACCGCCGACAGCGCCCAGCGCTCGGCCTCCTCCACGTGACCCTGCGCGAGGACGATCTCCGCCAGCGTGCGCTGCGCCTCCACGATCTTCCCCCGCTCCTGGACGGAGAGGAGGATGCGAACGGCCTCCCGCACGAGCTGCTCGGCCCGGTCGAGGTCCCCTTCCCGCCAGACGGCCACGCCCTCGAGCTGCCGTGCGCGTGCCGCATCCGGTGACGCCCCGGTCTCGTCGAACAGGTCGTAGGCCGCGTGGAAGGCCTCCGCAGCCTCTGCGAAGCGTCCCCGGCGCAGCAGGACCGACCCGCGGACGCGTGCCGCCCACGCCCGCGCCGAGAGACTGCCGCTCGAGTCTGCGAGCGCGGTGCCGGCGGCCAGGAGCTCCTCCGCCTGCGAGACGTCGAGCCGCGCATGGGCGGCCGCGGCCAGATCCGTCAGCGCGAGGCTCTCCAGGTCGGCCCGGTCGGCGGCTCGGGCGAGCTCGAGCGTCTCGCCCGTGTACAGCTCGACGCTCGTGATGTCTCCCTCCCACCAGCCGATCGCGCTCAGCAGCGTGAGCACCTCGTACCGTGCGTCGCCGGGAGCCTCGGCGAGCAGCTCGTGCGCCTCCAGGCCGAGTCGGCGGGCGGTCGGCACGTCCGCGTTCCGGTTGAGGACGATCTCGGCGAGCTGGGTGAGGGCCAGCCCCTCGCAGGTGCGCTCCCCGGCCTCCCGCGCCAGCTCTCGGACCTCCTCCATCTCCACCGACGCCGCGGGCAGCTCCCACAGCCGCCACGCGGCGCGGGCGGCCTGGAACTTCCGCTGCAGGCTGGACTCGAGCTCGATCGAGCGGAGCAGCAGCCGCCGGGCGGTGCGATTGGCCTCGCGCGCGAGAGCGCGGCGGCCGGCCCGCTCGAGCGCATCGGCAGCCTCTGCACGGAGATCGGCCGGCACCTGGCCTTCCAGCTCCGCGAGCAGCGCGGCCGCGCGCTCGAGGTGGTAGGCCTGGGCCTCCACGAGCTCGTCCGGGGACCGTGACTGCAGCCACCCCGCGAACGTCCGGTGGAGCCGCGCTCGCTGGCCCTTCGCGAGGCCGCTGTAGGCGACATCGCGGATCAGGACGTGTCGGAACCGGAACGCGACCTCGCCCGGGACGGTCGAGATGGGCTCCCTCGTCAGCAGCTGACGGTCGACGAGGTCGGTCAGCGCGGCTGTCGACGTCGAGCTCGGGGTCCAGCTCGGCGACCGCGCCTCTCCAGAACACACGACCGACGAGGGCCCCGTGGCGCACGACCGACCGCGACGCCGGGGGAAGCCGGTCGATCCGGGACGCGATCAGCGCCTGCACGGTGTCCGGGATCCGCACGGCCGTGGCCTCGTCGCCCTGCTCGGCGAGCATCCGGATCGTCTCCTCGATGAAGAGCGGGTTCCCCTCCGTCTTGTCCAGGAGCGCCGTCCGCAGGCCGCCCGGCAGCGCCGCATCCGCGACGAGCGCGTCGACGAGGAGCGCGGTGTCCTCCTCCGGAAGCGGCCCCAGGTCGATCGTGATCGAGCGGCGTCGGCCTCCTCCCCACCCGGGTCGCAGCTCCAGGAGCTCCGGGCGCGCGAGGCAGACGATCAACACCGGGGCATCGTCCACCCGGTCGGCGAGATGCTCGATGAGATCGAGGAGCGGCTCCTCCGCCCAGTGCACGTCCTCGAAGCCGAGCACGAGCGGCTGCGCCTCGGCGAGCGACGTCGCCCACTCCTGCGCGGCCCAGGCGATCTCCTGCCCGCGTCGGCTCCCCGAGACGGTGTCGAGCACCCCCGAGGCGAGCCCGAGCAGGTCCGCGACGGCGTCGCTCGAGCAGGCCTCCCTGAGCTTCTCGAACGCCTCTTCCGGGGAGTCCTCGGGCGAGATCCCCGCTGCGTCCTGGACCATCTCGGCCAGCGGTCTGTAGGCGAGCCCTTCTCCGAAGGGAAGCGAGCGCCCCGTGAGCACGGTCGTGCGCTCGAGCCCCGCGAAGAACTCGCGGACGAGCCGGCTCTTGCCGATGCCCGGATCGCCGAAGATCGTCACGAGCTGCGCCCGCCGGTCGCGAACGGCCCGCGAGAACGCGTTCTGCAGCAGGTCGAGCTCCTCCTCCCTGCCGACGTAGGGCGCCACGACGCTCACGGGGCGGCCGATCGGACGCTCGGCGCAGACCACGCGCCGCACCTCCATGCCCTCGCGCATGCCCCTGAGGGGAGGCCCGACCCTGGGCTCGGTCACCACGCGGCCGGCGGTCAGGCCGTGCGCAGTCGGCCCGATCAGGATCTCGCCGGGATCGGCCGACTGCTGGAGCCGGGCCGCGACGTTCAGCGCCTCGCCGGTCGCGAAGGTCGAGTCACCGTCCTCGACGACGACCTCCCCCGCCTCGATGCCGATCCGCACCGGCAGCTCCCCGTCGCCGGTCTCGACGATGGCGACGGCAGCGCGCACCGCGCGCTCGGCGTCGTCCTCGTGCGCCGTGGGGACGCCGAAGACCGCCAGCACGGCGTCTCCCGCGAACTTCTCGATCGTGCCGCCGTACGTGTCGATGTGGGCTCTGACGCGGTCGAAGAACCCCGTCACCTTCCGCCGGACGACCTCCGGGTCGCTCGCGGAGACCAGGGCCGTGGAGTCGACGAGATCGACGAACATCGCCGTCGCGAGCTTGCGCTCCATACCCTGAGTCTAGGGTCGGCGGAGGGTGTCACGCAGGGCGGGTAACCGCCCGTTTCACGGCCGCACGGGAGCCGTCGCGATCCTCGACGCCTCTGGAGCACGAGCCCGATCCCGCCGAGCATCGCGGCCACCGCGACCGCGCCGGCGAGGACGGGGACGCTCGTCCCGCCGGCGGCGCTCGTCGGCTCTGACGGCTGCGCGACGCTTCCCAGGCCACGTCGCGCGAGGATGCGCTCGACCGTGGCACGGTCGAGGCGGGAGAACCTGAATCCGTCCTGGAGGACGGCCCGTCGACGGCGAGAGCAGGAGTCCCACGCCCTCCGTCCACGGGCTCGCGATGCGCGAGCGAAGCTCGATCCTGACCCAGTCCTCCGCGCTCACGGGCGCCTCGAGCTCGCTCCGGGCGCCCACGGAGCGACAGGTACGACGCCGGGTCTGTCGACGGGCCGGCCGTCGACGAGCGCAGCGACCACCACCGGCGCGGGGTACGGATCGATGTCACGGGTCACCGCGGCGAACGCGGCGCGCGCCGCGTCGTCGAGGCGGTGGAGCTCCCTCTCCCCGGCGTTGCCGGCGAAGGCGCTCGAGCCGTCGACGGGGGGACGTACCAGACGCGCCAGCCCGGGTCGTGCCGGCGAGACGTGGAACGTGATCCGGTAGAACGGCGCCCGGGGCCGGCGGCGCATCCGGCGCCGTCGCCACCCCACGCCAGCAGCGCCTGCGGCGGCTCGTCGAGCGTGACGCAACCCGATGCGCCGCAGACGGTGGCGCTCTCGATTCCCTTGGCCCCGCCGTCCGGAACGACGACCAGGGCGAGCAGCAGCGCCGCGAACAGCCTCATGCCCGCTTCTACCCCGCCGCCCGGGACAGGGTTCCCTACGATGCCCCTCGTGCTCGACCCCAAGGTCTTCAAGGCGTACGACATCCGCGGAATCCACCCCACGGAGCTCGACGAGGACGGCGCCTACCGGATCGGGCGGGCCTACGTCGAGCAGTTCGAGCCCCGCACGGTGGCAGTGGGGCGCGACATGCGCGCTGTCCGCGCCCTCGATGGCCGCGGCGTTGATCGAGGGCGCTGCGGACGGCGGGGCCGACGTCCTCGACCTCGGGATGGTCGGCACCGAGATGCTCTACTACGCCGTCGGCGAGCTGGGGCTGGAGGGCGGTGTCTGCGTCACCGCCTCGCACAACCCGAAGGAGTACACGGGCATGAAGATCGTCCGCCGCGGCGCGCTTCCCGTCGGCGGCGACTCCGGTCTCGAGGACGTCCGCCGACGTGCGGAGCGGACGTTCGGCGAGGTCGAGCAGCGCGGCGAGGTCCGCTCCGAGGACATCTGGGACGGATTCGTCGACAAGGTGCTCTCGTTCGTCGACCCCGGGGCGATCCGGCCGCTCAAGGTCGTGATCGACGCGGCGAACGGCATGGCGGGGGCGATGCTCCCGCCGGTGCTCGCTCGGCTACCCCAGCTCGACGTCGTGCGGTGCTACTTCGAGCCGGACGGGTCGTTCCCGAACCACGAGCCGAACCCGCTGCTCCCCGAGAACCGCGCGTTCGTCGTCGAGAAGACGCGGTCGGAGGGCGCCGACCTCGGGGTCGCCTACGACGGCGACGCCGACCGCTGCTTCTTCGTCGACGACACGGGGGAGTTCGTGCCGGGCGACTTCGTCACGGCCCTGCTCGCCCGGGCGATGCTCGCCAAGGAGCCCGGGGCGAAGATCATCTACGACGTGCGCGCGAGCTGGGCGGTGCCCCGCGCGATCGAGGAGGCCGGCGGGATCCCGCTCGTGAACCGGGTCGGCCACGCGTTCATCAAGCACCGGATGCGCAAGGAGAACGCCCTCTTCGCCGGCGAGGTCTCCGCGCACTACTACTTCCGCGACTTCTCGCAGGCGGACACCGGCGTCGTCCCGTTCCTCGTGATGCTCGAGATCCTGTCCGAGAGCGGGACAATCGCTCTCGGAGCTCCTCGCGCCGTTCCGCGAGCGGTATTTCATCACCGGCGAGATCAACACGCCCGTGGCGGACGTCGCGCTCAAGCTCCAGGAGCTGAAGGAGCGCTACACCGACGAAGGCGGGCGCGTCAGCCACCTCGACGGCATCTCCGTCGACTTCGACGACTGGCACTTCAACGTCCGGCCCTCCAACACGGAGCCGCTCCTGCGCCTGAACCTCGAGGCGCTCGACCGCGAGACGATGGAGCGCCGGCGCGACGAGGTGCTCGAGCTGATCCGCAGCTGACCCGACCGACCGCGACCGAAAGGACGACATGCCCACAGTGCTGCAGTTCGACTTCCCGATGGCCGGGCCCTGGGGCGAGGAGATGGCCACCGCGTTCAAGGACCTTGCCGCGATCATCGAACGCGCGCCGGGGCTCCGCTGGAAGATCTGGACCGAGAACGAGGACGAGGGAGTCGGCGGCGGCATCTACCTGTTCGAGGACGACGAGAGCGCGCTCGCCTACCTCGAGGAGCACACGGCGAGGCTCGAGGGCTTCGGCGTCAAGGACATCCGCGCCAAGCTCCTGCACGTCAACGAGCCCCTCACGGAGCTCACCCGCGGCCCGGTCTGAGCGTGACGGCCGCGCCGGAGCTGGGCAGGCTGACCGATCGGCGGCCGCCGTTCAAGTACTCGGCCCTGACGCGCGTCTGGTTCTCCGACACGGACGCGCAGGGGGTCGTCTACTACGGCCGCTACCTCCCCTACTTCGACCACGCGCGCACGGAGTACCACCGGCACCTCGGCGGGCTCGGGATGCACGGGGTCACCGGAGCCGAGCTCGTGATGCGCGCCTCGAACGTCGAGTACCACGCTCCGGCCCGGTTCGACGACCTGCTCGAGTGCTTCATGCGGATCAGCCGCCTGGGGCGGACGAGCGTTACGTACGAAGGCGTCGCGCTCCGGCTCCCCGACGACGCCCTCATGGTCACCGCGACGCAGACGCTCGTCCTCGTCGACCGCGAGACCCGCCGGCCCGTGCCCATACCGGAGGACGCCCGCGAGCCGATCCGGGCGTTCGAGGGAAACGACCTGGTCGAGTGACGCGGGGCGCGGTCGACACCATCGAGGAGGCCCTGGCGCGACCGGGCGACGCCGACGACGCACTGCGCGAGGTCGTGCGCGTGCTCGCCGACGAGCCGGGGATCGGGTGGGCCGGGATCGCGTTCGTCGAGGAGGGCGCGCTCGTGCTCGGGCCGTCGGCAGGGGTCGAGGACGAGTCGCGCAGGAAGCTCGCGACGATCAGCTTCAAGGGCGAGGCGGTGGGCGAGCTCCGCGTCGACGGCGACGCGGACGAGGCTCTCGTTGCCCGGATCGCCGAGCTCCTCTCCGCCCATGTCCTCCTCGGCTGGGACACCGCCGGGGAGGCATGGGAGCCCTGAGTCCCGGGCGTCGAAACGGCCCGCGCCCGAGGCGGACACGTCCCTGGTGCCAGGCACGAAGCCATGCCCCCGCGGGACGTGTCCCGGTGCCAGGCACGAAGCCATGCCCCCACCGGACCACGTCCCGCACCGGGCCGGGACGAGAACGGCGAAGGGTGCCCGGCGGGCGGATCCGCCGGCGCGCCCGCCCGGGCGAGCCGGGCGGGCGCGGCGCGGCTTCCCCTCCCCCACACGCCTTGTATTCGGGGCGCGTGCGGGACGTCATCCCTCGTCTCAGGGATTGCCTCCCCCGAACGGGGTACCCTCACCCCTTCGCGCTCCATCCCTCGAACGGGGAATCTGCTCCTATCGCACGGCTGAGGCGAGCTCCACGGCCTCGTCGCGGTCGAGGCCTCCCTCGATCCTGAGCGTGACGCCGTCGCGATCGACCAGCAGCGTGTTCCCCGCGAGCCACCCCTGGTCGTACCGGACGTCCCCGTCGGGCGCGACGAAGTACACGACGTGCGGCCCTCCCTCGAGCCAGATCCCGCGATCGCCGTCCACGGTGAGCTCCTCGACCGAGGTCGAGGAGCCGACGAGCTTCTTCAGGAGCGCCGGGTCGTCGACGCTCCCGGGGAACTGGGTGAGCAGGAGCCTCACCCGCTCGCCCTCGCGCCAGACGTAGCTCACGCGGATGCCGGGGGCGACGCGGATCTCGTCCGGGGCCGGCTCGTCGCGAGGAGGGTCGGCGAAGCGGAAGCCGGCTCGCGAGCGGGCGGCCTCGAGCGACATCTCGTCGCCGAGGATCTCCAGGCCGGGAGACGGCTCGATCGCCGGCAGCTCGTCGACCCTGACGATCCTGGCGCCTCCGATCCCCAGCCAGTCGAGGATCGCCGTGCGCGCCGGCGGCACGGCGAGGACTGCGAGCAACGCCGCGAGCAGGACGACGAGCGCCAGCGCGAGCCGCGGCGGCTGCGTCCTGGGCCGTGGGGCCGGCTCGGCGATCCGGCCGGCGACCGCCGTGGCCACGTCGGGCGCATCCGGCCATTCGACCGACGACGCGAGCGCGGTCAGCTCCCGCTCGAGGCTCATCGGGCCTCCTCGCCCACGACGGCGCGCAGTCGCTCGAGCGCACGCGACGTCCGCGACTTCACCGTGCCCCTCCGGATGCCGAGCGCCGCGGCGGTCTCGTCCTCGCCCAGCTCGAGCAGGAAGCGGTGGACGAGCACCTCGCGGTCGCGCTCGTCGAGGCGGCCGAGCCCGTCGAGCAGCCGGCTGCGCCGCTCGTTCGAGACGGCGGCCGCCTCGGGGGACGGAGCCGCGTCCCCCGAGGCCGCCGCCGCCGCGCGCAGCGCCAGGCCCGCTCGCCGGCCGGCCGACCGCCGCCGGTTGCGCGCCTCGTTGGCCACGATCCGCAGCAGCCAGGGCCGGAACGGGGAGCCGTCGCGGAAGCGGCCGAGCGCCCGGTGGGCCTTGACGAAGCCGTCCTGCACGGCCTCCTCCGCGTCGCCGCGATCACCGGCGGCGACCAGCGCGACACGGAATGCGAGTTCCTGGTGCATGCGTACGAGCTCCTCGTAGGCGTCCACGTCGCCACGCTTCGCGCGCATGACGAGCGTCGTCTCGTCCAGTGGTCGGCTCCCCACTCGGCCCTTCTACACCCGGCGGGCCACGCGGGTTCCGGTAGCGTCGAGGCGATGAGCGAGCGCTGGACGAGCCTCCGCCTCGACGACGTCCCGCCGATCACCGTCGCTGGCGAGCTTCGCTGGAAGCCGATCCGCCGTACGCTCGGGATCGAGGCGTTCGGCATGAACGCCTACACGGGCGAGAACGTCGGCGACGACGTCGTCGAGCGCCACAGCGAGGAGCGGCTCGGGCACGAGGAGGTCTACCTCGTGCTCGCCGGCCGGGCGACCTTCGAGCTCGACGGCGAGAGCCTGGACGCGCCCGCCGGGACGATGGTGTTCCTGCGCGACCCGACCGTGCGACGGTATGCGAGCGCCGCCGAGCCGGGGACGACCGTGCTCGCGGTGGGTGGCAAGCCCGGTGAGGCGTACACCCCGTCCGCCTGGGAGTGGTACTTCGAGGCCGAGCGGTTCCGCGACCCGCTCGACCCGGAAGCGGCGCTCCGCCTGATGGACGAGGCGAACGAGCGCTTCCCGGACCACGTCGGCGTCGTCTACTCGACCGCCTGCTGGCTCGCCCTGGCCGGGCGGGAGGACGAGGCGCTCGAGAGGCTGCGCCGGGCCGTCGAGCTCGACCCGCGCACGCGCGAGTGGGCGGCGGACGACGACGACCTCGTCTCCGATCCGCGACCGGCTCTGACTCGCAGCGAGCGCCGGAAGCCGTCGGCGGCGGCGCAACGCTCCCGCGGCCGGACGCCGGCTTGCCGGACGAGGGGCCAACAGTGCGTCGCTGTCGAACGACGGTGAAGGAGAGGCTCGTGCGGGAACCGTGTGGTTCCCCCACGTCCTAGCCGCCCGGCGTCATCCGGTACGCGTCGAACACGGCGTCCAGGTTGCGCAGCGACGTGAGGAGCGAGCGGAGGGCCTTCACGTCGCCGAGCTCGGCCGTGTACCAGTTCCTGGCCATCCCGTCCTCGACCGTGCCGCCGTACGAGACGATGTTGGCACCGTGCTCCGCGAACGTGCGGGCCACGTCCTCGAGGAGCCGCGCGCGGTCCCAGCCGTCGACGGCGATCTGCACGCGGAAGCTCGACGAGGTCGTGCCGGTCTCCCACTCCACCGGCGTGAACCGCTCCGGGTTCCGCATCAGCGCCTTCACGTTCGGGCAGTCGCCGCGATGGATCGTGATGCCCCGTCCGAGCGAGATGTAGCCCTTGATGTCGTCGCCCGGCACGGGGGTGCAGCACTTCGCCAGCCGGACGAGCACGTCCTCGACCCCGGGAACGACCACGCCGAGGGACTCGCCCCTGACGATCCGCTTGCGCGCGGCCGGCTTGACCGTGATCACCGGCTCGTCGTCGACCTCGTCCGTCTTGAGGCGCTGGAGCACCTTGTTGACGACGTGCCCCGTCCCGATCTTCCCCGAGCCCAGCGCGAGGTAGAAGTCCTCGGCCTTCTTGAAGCCGAGCTCGCGGATCACGGAGGCGAGGACGCTGGAGCCCTGCAGCTTGCGGTACGGCAGGTTCTGGCCCTTCAGCGCCTGGTCGAGCGCCTCCCGGCCGCGCTGCTCGGTCTCACCGCGCGTCTCGCGCTGGAACCACTGGCGGATCTTGTTGCGGGCGCGGGAGGAGGCCGCGAGCGAGAGCCAGTCGCGTGACGGCCCGCGACCCGACTTCGAGGTGAGGATCTCGACGAAGTCGCCGTTCTTGAGCCGGTAGTGGAGAGGCACGATCCGCCCGTTCACCTTCGCCCCCACGGTTCGGTGGCCGACGTCGGTGTGAACGGCGTAGGCGAAGTCGATCGGGCTGGCGCCCGCGGGCAGCGTCTTCACCTCGCCCTTCGGGGTGAACACGTAGACCTCGTCGTCGAAGAGGTCGGTGCGGAGCGTCCGCATGAACTCGGCCGCGTCCTGCTCGTCGCCCTGCCAGTCCATCAGCGAGCGCACCCACGTGATCCACTCGTCGTCGCCCTTCCCCGCCTTGCCGCGCTTGTAGAGCCAGTGGGCGGCGACGCCGAGCTCCGCCTCCTCGTGCATGTCGCGCGTGCGCACCTGGATCTCGAGCGGAGTGCCCGGAGGGCCCGATCACGGTCGTGTGCAGGGAGCGATACCGGTTGAGCTTCGGCATCGCGATGAAGTCCTTGAAGCGCCCCGGCATCGGCTTCCAGAGGGAGTGGATGATCCCGAGCGCGCCGTAGCAGTCGCGCGTCCCCTCCTCGCCGGAGCGGTCGACGATGACGCGCATCGCCGTGAGGTCGTAGATCTCGTTGAACTCGCGGCCCTTCTTGGCCATCTTGTCGTAGATCGAGTAGAAGTGCTTCGCGCGGCCCGAGATGGCCACCGGGATGTCCGCCTTCTCGAGCTCGAGCGCCAGGATCGTCGCCGCCTGGTCGACCTGCTCCTCGCGGTCGGCGCGCCGGTCGGCGACCATCGCCTTGATCTCGGCGTACTTGCGCGGGTGGAGCGCCTGGAACGAGAGATCCTCGAGCTCCCACTTGAGGGCGTGGATGCCGAGGCGGTGCGCCAGCGGCGCGTACACCTCGAGCGTCTCCTTCGCCTTCTGCACCTGCTTCTGCTTGCCGAGGTACTCGATCGTCCGCATGTTGTGCAGCCGGTCGGCGAGCTTGATCAGGATGACCCGCACGTCCTGGGCCATCGCGACGATCATCTTGCGGTAGTTCTCCGCCTCCGCCTGCTCGCGGCTGGAGAACTGGATCCGGGTCAGCTTGGTGACGCCCTCCACGAGCTGGGCGATCTCGGCCCCGAACTCGGTCCGGAGCGTCGTCGAGCTCGGCCTCGGTGTCCTCGACGACGTCGTGCAGCAGGGCGGCCGCGATCGTCTGGCCGTCCAGATGGAGCTCCGCGCAGATGCACGCCACGCCCCACGGGTGGTGGATGAAGTCCTCGCCGGAGCGGCGCAGCTGCCCGCGGTGGCGGCGCTCGGCCGTCTCGAACGCCCGGCGGATGAGGTCGCGATCGACGTCGGGGTTGTAAGTCTCGACGGTCGCGAGCAGCTCCTCGACGAGGTTCTCGTGATGCTGTTCTGCGCCTACGACCGTCATGAACCCAGTGTACGGGCCGAAGGCGCGAGTTCCCCCTAAGGGGGGAAGGAGCCCGCCCGGTCGAGACGAAGGGTGTGAATCATGCGGCTCGTGCGTGACTACCTGGAACGACGTCGGCTGCGGCGCATGCTCTTCATGCTCGCCGCCTCGACGCGACGCTGACGTCCCCGACGACCTCGGCCACGTCCTGACGGCCCGCGAGCGCCGTTCGGCGTCCGGACCTCCGCGCGATCACGGCGGTCGACCGTCGTGCCCGAAGGAGCCTACGCGGCCTCCGGCAGCTCGACACGGGGCCGTGCTCGAGGAGCTGCACGGAAGCTCTGGCCGACTCGAGCAGCTGGCGCCTCCGCCGTCGGCGAGCCCGAGCTCGGCGAAGATCCGACTTCGCCTCCGGCGTCCACGCCGCCTCGCCCGCTCTCCATTGCTCGGCGAGCCACGTGCGCAGCTCGTCGTAGGCATCCGGCGCGTCGAACACCCGTCGCACGACGAGCTGCGGCGCGACGGTGCCGTTCCAGCGGTTCTCCTTGAGCCGGAAGGCGACGTCGAAGCGGGCGGCACCCTGGAGCCGGTCGACCTGGGCGCCGAGCCCGAAGGCGATCGCCGACCCTCCATCCCGCCCCTGTTGACGCACGCGGAAGCGGAGGTGCTTCCCCTCCCCGACGGTGGTCGCGCCGGTCGCCTCGATGCACGCGACGAGCAGCGTCGGCTCGGGGTTCCCGAGCCCGAACGGGGCAAGCCGATCGAGCTCCTGCGCGAGCTCGAGCGTGAGCGCGCTCGCGGGCACGATCGCGTCGACGGTCGTGAGCGGGCGGAGGTCGACGTCCGCGAGCTCCGTGTCCGCGTGTCTGCCGAATGCCTCGGAGAACGCCTCGAGCTGCTCCGTCTCGATCGAGAGCCCGGCCGCGGCGCGGTGCCCGCCGTAGCGTCCCAGATGCTCCGCGCACGCGGCGAGCCCGGCGTGGAGGTCGAAGTCCGCGATCGAGCGCCCGGAGCCCTTCCAGCCGTCACCGCTCCTGGCGATCAGCACCACCGGGCGGTGGAAGCGCTCGACGAGGCGCGACGCGACGATCCCGATCACGCCCTCGTGCCAGCTCTCGTCCCAGAGGACGTACCCCCTCCGGTCTCGTACCGCGGCCGGCAACGACTCGACCCGGGCGATGGCGTCGCGCAGGATCCGCTCCTCGACGCCCTGACGCTCGCGGTTGAGCTCCTCGAGCTGGGCGGCGAGCGAGCGGGCCTCGGCACGGTCCTCGGTGAGGAGGAGCTCGAGGGCGAGGTCCGGGCCGCCCCAGTCGCCCGGCTGCGTTGATCCGCGGAGCCAGCCGGAAGGCGACGGCGGTCGCGTCGACGGCCGCGGGGTCGACCCGAGCCGCCTGCATGAGCGCCTGCAGGCCCGGCCGACCGGTGCGCGCGAGCGCGCGGAGCCCCGCCGCGGCAAGCGCGCGGTTCTCGTCGACGAGCGGGACGACGTCGGCGATCGTGGCCAGCGCGACGAGGTCGAGCGTGCGGGCGACGGCGGGGTGGTCGTCGCCGAGGAGCGCGCGGGCGAGCGTGTGGACGACCCCCGTGCCGCAGAGCTCCGGGCACGGGTACGTCGGAGGGCCGGGTCGCGACGACGGGGCAGTCGGGGAGCGTCTCGCCCGGCCGGTGGTGGTCGGTCACGATCACGTCGAGCCCGAGCTCCCGCGCCCGGGCGACCTCCTCGACGGCCGTGATCCCGCAATCGACCGTGAGCACGAGGTCGACGCCCTCCTCGGCGAGACGCTCGATCGTCTCGCCGGCGAGGCCGTACCCCTCCTCGAAGCGGCTCGGCAGGCGGTACTCGACGTTCGCGCCGATCTCCCTGCAGCACGAGCACGGCCACGGCGGTCGCCGAGATCCCGTCGACGTCGTAGTCCCCGTGCACGCAGATCCGCTCGCCCGGCGGCGACCGCGGCCCGGATGCGCTCGACCGCGGCGGCCATGTCGCCGAGCGTCGACGGGTCGTGCGCCGGCGGCGCCGCGTCGAGGAACGCGCGTGCCGCGGCGGGCTCCTCGAGCCCGCGGCGGACGAGCACCGTCGCCGTCGTCTGGCTCACGCCGAGCTCGTCGGCGAGCGCCTCGACGCGGTCCCAGTCACACGGTCGAGTGGTCCAGCGGCCCTCCTGCATCGCCCCGCCGACGGTACGGACCGTGTCGGACGGACGTTCGTAGCCGGGGCTCGCGACGGTACCGCGACACCTCGCGGAGATGCGGCGGGAAGTCGTGACAGCCGTAGGCAGACGCCTCGGGAACCTGCCGCGCCCTAGGCGGGGATCAGCGGCAGGATTCCGCTTCTGCGGAGTCCTGCTTCGCGAGCAGGATCTCTACGCGCGCCGCTCGCGCCGCTCGCGCCGGAGCTGCAGGATCACCTTGACCCACAGCATCACGACGGCGACCGTCGCCCCGAGCACGCAGACCGCGATGGGCGCGAAGTACGCCATCTGCTCGATCGAGTACTTCGTCACCGCGGCGCCGACGAGCCAGATGGCGAGCACGGCGCCGATCATCCCGATCACGAGGCGGCGGTTCTTCACACACGCAGGGTAGTCCACGCCTCCGCACGTGCAGTAGGTGTGCCCGGCAGACGTGTAGCTCAGCCTGCGTTCGATGAGCGAGACCGCGTCGAACTACTCGTCGGGGGACGACTACACGCTCGAGTTCCTCGGGTACCGGTTCTCGTTCGGCGCGCGCGACTTCGAGGAGCGAGTGGGCGCCGCTGCCGTCAAGCTCGGCCTCGTGGCCTCGAACGACCTCGACCCGGACGAGGTCGCCGACCTCGTCGAGCTCTCGGCCGACGGGCGCATCGCGCAGGCGCGGAGCCCCCTCGGCGCCTACCTCGTACGCCACTGGGAACGGCTGGCGCTCGTGGACGGCGAGTCGCTCGTCTACTGGCTCCGCAAGCTGGTCTTCCGGGGTGCCTACCTCGACCATCGCGTCAAGGAGGGCCTGCTCGAGGTCGTCTGGGACGAGGAGATCGGCGAGTTCGCCTACGCGGAGCCGGCGGGCGGGCGCGCCCTCCTCGAGCTCGCCCCGACGCCCTCGTGGCGCGCGCTCCAGTTCGGCAGCGACAGCCGCTGACCCTCAAGGGGCTCAGGGCTCGGCGGAGTCGCCGGACCCGCTGAACCCCGGTGCCTGCTCCTGCGTCGGCGCGCCGATGCGCAGCTCCCGCACGGCGCCGAGCGGGACGATGATCTCCTCCGGATCGTCCGTCGTCGCAGTGCGGGCAGAAGCTGACGAAGCCGAAGCCGGGCTCGGCCGAGAGCGTCCTCAGCCGGTGGAGCGACCCGTCGACGAGCTCGAGGCTCACCTCGGCGTCCTCCAGCCCGTGCTCCTGCTTGAACGCCTCGACCCGGCGCAGGATCCGCTTGACCAGCTCGTCGAGCGGGCCTGCCATCCCGGGCGTCCAGATCGCGCGTGCTCAGAACAGGCTCGCCTCGTCGCGCGTCGTCCCGAGGTGTGCCCTCCCGAGGTCGGTGATCACGCGGCCGCGCGGCGTCCGCTGCAGGAACCCGAGCTGCAGGAGGTACGGCTCGTAGACGTCCTCGATCGTGTCGGTCTCCTCGCCGAGCGCGACTGCCAGCGTCGAGAGGCCCACGGGGCCTCCGCCGAACTTGAACGCCACCGCCTCGAGGAGCTCGCGGTCGACGCGCTCGAGACCCTGCTCGTCGACCTCGAGCAGCTCGAGCGCCTCCTGCGCGACGGCGGTGGTGACGGCGCCGGAGTGCCGCACCTCGGCGACGTCGCGTACGCGCCGGAGGATGCGGTTCGCGATCCGCGGCGTGCCGCGCGAGCGCGACGAGATCTCCTCGGCTGCGTCGTCGGCGATCTCGACCCGGAGGATCCCCGCGGAGCGGCGCACGATCGTGGCCAGCTGCCCCGGGTCGTAGTAGCCGAGCCGGAAGGTCATGCCGAAGCGGTCGCGGAGAGGCGTCGTGAGCAGACCGGTCCGCGTGGTGGCGCCGACGAGGGTGAACGGCGGCAGGTCGAGCGTCAGCGTCCGCGCGGCGGCGCCCTGCCCGAAGACGATGTCGAGCCGGAAGTCCTCGAGCGCCGGGTACAGGATCTCCTCGGCGGAGCGGTTGAGGCGGTGGATCTCGTCGACGAACAGCACGTCGCGCGGCTCGAGCGCGGTGAGGATCGCGGCGATGTCCTTCTTCTCGAGCGCCGGCCCCGCCACCGTGCGCAGCCCGACGCCGAGCTCCTCGCGCACGATCTGGGCCAGCGTCGTCTTCCCGAGCCCGGGCGGGCCTGCCAGGAGCACGTGGTCGAGCGCCTCGTCGCGCGCCTTGGCCGCGTCGAGCGCGATCCGCAGCTGCTCCTTGACCCGCTCCTGGCCGACGAAGTCGTCCAGCCGGCGGGGCCTCAGCGAGCGCTCCGCCTCCTCTTCCTCCGGTCGCAACGCCGGAGCCAGGAACTGGCTCATGCGCGCTCCTGGCCGGCGGCAGCTCCCGCCGGGCGAAGCCCGGCTCCGCCGCCGCCTGACGTCGCTCGCCACGGTCGGCCGTATCGCATACTCGGCCCCGCACCGCGAGCGCCGCCCAGGCGGCATGGCGCTCATGCCGCCGCCCCGCGCAGCGCGAGCCGGACGCGCTCCTCGGCCGGCAGGTCGGGGTCGATCTCGGCGAGCGCCCGCTCGGCGTCGACGAGGGCGTACCCGAGCTCGACGAGCGCGTCGCGCGCGACGACGTGGCCGGGGGCGTCACCCACGGCGGAGAGCGCCGGCTCCACGACGGTGCCGAGCTTCTCCTTGAGCTCGAGGACGATCCGCTCGGCGGTCTTCTTGCCGATGCCGGGGATCGCCTGGAAGCGCGCATGGTCGCCGAGGGCGATCGCCCGGCGCAGCTCGGCCGCGGGCGAGCCCGAGACGACCGCGAGCGCGACCTTCGGCCCGACGCCGCTGACCGTCAGCAGGTGCACGAAGAGCTCGCGCTCCTCGCCGTCCACGAAGCCGTAGAGCTGCATCGCGTCCTCGCGGACGTGGAGGTACGTCTCCACGGTCACGCTCGGCGCCGGCCGTCGCACGGCGGAGGACGGCCGGGGTCGCGGCGACGAGGTAGCCGACGCCGTTCACGTCGAGCACGAGGCCGTCCGGCGTGCGGCCTGCGGGTCTCCCCCTGAGACGCGCGATCACGGTCCGGCCCTCACGACGCGAGGCGGGCGAGCGGTGGCATGGACACGTGGCAGATCGCGACGGCGAGCGCGTCCGCCGCATGCGACGTCTCCGGCTCGGAGTCGAGCGAGAGCAGCATGCGCACCATCCGCGAGATCTGGCCCTTGTCCGCCCGGCCGTACCCGCACACGACCTGCTTCACGCGCGCCGGCGCGTACTCGGTGCACGCGACCCCGGCCGACGCGGCCGCGACGAGCGCGGCGCCGCGCGCCTGCCCGACGAAGAGCGCGATGCGGGCGTCGGCACCGACGAACGACTCCTCCAGTGCGACGGCGTCCGGCGCGTGCTCGTGGATGAGGCCGGTGACCCCCTCGAAGATCGTCCTGAGGCGAAGCTCCGGGCGCTCCCTGGCGCCGGACGTCCAGCACCCGTGGTCGAGAGCCCTGATACGCCCGCCGTTTACGTGGACGATCCCGTACCCGCACGTCGCCGTCCCTGGGTCGATGCCGAGGACTTTCACGTGGAGAGGGTACGGGTCCCTCCGGACGGCAATCGTCTACGGTCCGGGCGTGGAGATCGTCGACCTGACGGCGCTCGGCGGGCGCGGCCCTGCGTGGGGAACGGCCAGCGAGGAGCTGAACGCGACGCTCCTCGTCTGGCGCGCGGGCGAAGGTCAGCCCGAGCACGTGAACCAGCAGTGCGACGTCGCGATCCTCGCGCTCGCGGGCTCGGGAACCCTCGCGGTGGACCGATCCGAGCATCCCCTCGCGGCCGGCTCGTTCGCGATCGTGCCCCGGGGCGCGAGCCGAAGCGTGGCCGCGGGCCCCGACGGCCTGCGCTGCCTCACCGTGCACCGCCGCAGGGGCGGCCTCCAGATCGAGCGTCTTCCCGCCTCACCCTCCTGAACGCGCGCGCGACCGCGCGACGTCAGGAGGCGACGGCCTCGAGCACGGCCTCCGGGATGTCGAAGTTCGCGTAGACGTCCTGCACGTCGTCGTTGTCCTCCAGGCCCTCGACGAGCCGGACGATCTGCTTGGCGGTCGACTCCTCGGCGATCGAGACGGTGGTCTTCGGCACCATCGAGAGCCCCGCCGACTCGAGCGTGTACCCCGCTGCCTCGAGGGCCTCGCGCACGCCGGTCAGTCCCTCGGGCGTCGAGGACACGACGAAGCTCGTGCCGTCGAGCTCGACGTCGTCGGCGCCCGCATCGGCCGCTGCGAGCACGAGCTCGTCCTCGTCGACCCCATCGGCGTCCACGAGGACGACGCCGCGCCGCTCGAACTGCCACGCCACGGCCCCGGTCGCGCCGAGGTTGCCGCCGTGCTTCGAGAAGAGGTGCCTCACGTCGGAGGCCGTGCGGTTGCGGTTGTCCGTCAGCGCCTCGACGATCACCGCGACCCCCTCGGGCCCGTAGCCCTCGTAGACGACGGTCTCGAAGCTCGCGCCGTCGGTCCCCTCGCCCGCGCCCTTGGCGATCGCCCGCTCGATGTTGTCCTTCGGCATCGAGTAGGACCGCGCCTTCTCGATCGCATTCTGCAGCGCGAGGTTCGACGCGGGATCCGAGCCGCCCTCCTTGGCGGCGACCATGATCGCGCGGGAGAGCTTCGAGAACAGCTTGCCGCGCTTGGCGTCCGCCGCGCCCTTCTTGTGCTTGATGGTCGACCACTTGCTATGCCCTGACACTCATCGCCTCCGTGACCAGCTCGAGAAACCGTTCGTGGATCCGAGGATCATCCGTGAGCTCGGGGTGGAACGATGCGACGAGCACCTGGCCGTCGCGCAGGAGCACCGGCTCGCCGTCGAGCTCCGCGAGGACCTCGACGTCCTTGCCGACCTCGCGAACGCGCGGGGCGCGGATGAAGACGCCCCGGAACGGCCGCTCCTCGCCCACGAGCGGGACGTCCGCCTCGAAGCTCGCGACCTGACGCCCGTACGCGTTCCGGTCGACGACGAGGTCGGCCAGCCCGAGATGCGCCCGGTCGACGAGGATCATCCCCGCGCACGTGCCGAAGACCGGCCGGTCGAACGCGCGGATCGCCTCCTCGAGCCCGTAGAGCGACGCGAGCCTCGTGATCGTCGTGGACTCCCCGCCCGGGATGACGAGGCCGTCGAGCGAGTCGAGCTGCTCCGGGAAGGCGCACTTCGACGACGTCCGCCCCCGCCGCGCGCAGCGCGCGCACGTGCTCGCGAAAGGCCCCCTGCAGGGCCAGGACTCCGATCCGCGGCCTCCGGTCCATCTACCGAAGTGTAGATCGGGCCGGCTCTGGGCCTGTGCTGCGCGCGCTACCAGCCGCGCACTTCGAGACGCTCCGCCTCGGGGAGCGTGCTCGCGGAGATGCCCACCATGGGCGCCCCCAGCCCCGACGACACCTCGGCGAGGATCTTCGGGTCGGCGTAGTGCGTCGTGGCCTCGACGATCGCCTTCGCGCGACGGGAGACGTCCTCCGCCCAGCCGTCCGGGTCGAGCTCGATGTCGCGACCGGACTTGAAGATGCCCGACCCGACGAAGACGCCGTCGGCGCCGAGCTGCATGCACAGCGCCGCGTCGGCCGGGGTCGCGATCCCGCCCGCCGTGAAGGTGACGACCGGCAGCCGGCCGTTCTCGGCGACCCAGCGGACGAGCTCGTACGGGGCCCGGTGCTCCTTGGCGGCGGCGTAGAGCTCCTCGTCGCGCAAGCCCTGGAGCTGCCGGATCGCTCCGAACACGGCGCGCATGTGCGTGACCGCGTTCACGATGTCGCCCGTCCCGGCCTCGCCCTTCGTCCGGATCATCGCTGCGCCCTCCGCGATCCGCCGGAGCGCCTCGCCGAGGTTCGTCGCGCCGCACACGAACGGGACCGTGAAGGCGTGCTTGTCGACGTGGTGCTCGACGTCGGCGGGCGTCAGCACCTCCGACTCGTCGATGTAGTCGATCTCCAGCGCCTCGAGGATCTGCGCCTCGACGAAGTGGCCGATGCGGCATTTCGCCATCACCGGGATGGAGACTGCCTCCTGGATCTCGCGGATCCTCTGCGGATCCGACATGCGGGCGACGCCGCCGTCGCGGCGGATGTCGGCCGGGACCCGCTCGAGCGCCATCACCGCGCACGCGCCGGCCTCCTCCGCGATCCGCGCCTGGTCGGCGTCGACGACGTCCATGATGACCCCGCCCTTGAGCATCTCTGCGAGGCCCGTCTTGACGCGCAGCGTGCCGATCTCGGCCATGCGCTGAGTGTAGCGGGGCGCCTCGGCCGTCAATCGAAGACGAGGCGCCCCGCGGGAAGCCGTCAGGCCGGCCTGGGCGGCTCCGTCGCCGGCGTCGTCGACGACGGTGTCGGCGGTGTCCCGGGCGGACGGTGCGGCGGCGGTGCCTGGGCGGGCGTGTCGTCACGGTCGACCGCGTCGCGTGCCCTCGACGTCGCGGACGACATCTGGCTCCTGACGTCGGCCAGGCTCTCGCCCGAGGCCTGCATGTTCATCCAGGCGCCGACGACGATGATGATGGCCAGAGCGAGCCCCAGCCAGGACCAGAAGGTGCGATCGACGAAGTCACCACCCGGCTTGTCGATCCAACGAATGAACGTGAAGATGAGCAGCAGCACTGCGAGCGCGGCCGTGATCATCGACGGCGTGACTCCGACCTCGAACTCGATGTTCGCGAGGCGCAGCGCCTGCCAGACGATCAGCGCGATCGCGAGCAATCCTGCGATCCAGCCGACGCCGTGCCACATCGTGATGCCCGTGTCGGCCCCGATCGCGTCGAGCTCGTCCTCTCCCGGTCCCCCGTAGTCGAACCAGCTGAAGAACGAGACGATCAGGAAAACGATCGTCGCGCCCAGCACGAGCTTTGCGCCCGTGGTGAGCTCATTGAACTTGTCCATTTTCCGCCCGTTTCCTTTCGAGTGGATGGCCAATTCTCTCGCATTCGAGCACCGGATGTGAGACAGATACCACCAGCGCGGCGCGACTCCTCTCCCCACAGGCGATAACTCGCCTGCCTCGACGTTGCGTCGTCGACCGGGGGCCCGAGTGCCGGGCCCCCAGCTTCTCCCGGTGGGCGGCGCGGGCCGCCGCACCTCAGGGGAGGGGGTGGCGGCGGCTCCGCAGCCGTCCTCTCGAGGGTCGGGGTCCCCAACCCTCAGGCGGCCTGTCACCGGACCTGCCGCCCATGCGAGATACCGCGCGGACCGTCCGACTCCTCCCGGGACGCTCGCCTCGAGCGGAGTCCGGAGAGCTGCGCGCTGGCAGAGGCCGCTAGGGCCGCGCCGCGCACGGTCAGGCGAGCATCCAGACGAGGCCGACGATCAGCGTCGCGACGACGAGCGTGTTGGCCGCGACGAGGATCACCACGCCGAGCATCAGCGACGGGTCGCTCTCCCGGTCGCCGCAGCGAGAGGACAGGAATTGCCTCGGAGGGCCGCATGCCCCCGGCGGCGTACCCGGGTATCGCGTCCGCTGCGTGCTCTTCGACGGTCGTGATGACAGGTGGATCGCGGCGACGGCGCCTCGGTCCACCCCCACTTCGGGGGTCTTGTGTCATCCGCAGCGAGCCTCCGGCCGCCGCTCGGGACGCCGGCGGTGGCCGACACCTAGAGCCTGACGAGGAGCGCAGCGCGGCGACGACGCCGGCGACGCCTGCCGCAGCGAGCCAGAGCCGCTGCGCCAGCCCCCGCTGTCGGCGTCGCTTCCTACCTCCGCTGAGAAGCTCCATCGGCCCTCGCTCGGGGTTCCTCGGCAACCCCTTCCGCCCGTGCTGGTGAGGTCGACAGGCAGACGCCGAGGTCGAGCTCCGACAGCTGTGGCCAGCCGGAATCGGGATCGTCGACCTCGTGGTCGAGCCTCACCTCTGCGCCGGCTTGCACTGCATGCTCGTCGGTGGACACGACCCGCTCCCCCTGGTGACGCTGTCGATGATGAGCGTGTATACCCGCCGTCCGCGATCCGCATGCACGCTTCCCGCAGCCCGATCCGCACCTCGACCACCCCGCGCGAGCCCCTCGTGCGGGTAGGGGAAGTCGGGTCGAACGTCCAGTCCCCCGGCGCCGCGCGCGCGATAGAAAGCCTGGTCGGGCGGCCCCGCCGCGCGCAGGGGGGATACGGGTCGCGCAGCGGGGCCGTCTACAGACAAGCACGCGCGGCGAGAGCCCGGCATCCCCCGGCGTCGGATGATGGGCCCGCCTGGACTCGAACCAGGGACCTACCGATTATGAGTCGGCTGCTCTGACCAGCTGAGCTACGGGCCCGCCCGAGCAATCATGCGGCAAAGCGGCCCCTCCGGGGGCCGCGACCGCGTCTGGGGCAACGCCTGAGGCAACACGTGCCTCGTAGGAGCGGACGCCAAGCGTCACGCTTGACG
>CAVROJ010000037.1:0-11312 GCA_963722755.1 uncultured Actinomycetes bacterium | reverse complement strand
CTTGCCCCGCGCGACCGAGACATCGCGATGGTCTTCCAGAACTACGCGCTCTACCCGCACTACACGGTGGAGAAGAACCTCGGCTACGGGCTCAAGGTGCGCTCGACGCCGAAGGACGAGATCGCGCGTCGCGTTCAGGAGGTTGCGAAGATGCTCGGGCTCGAGGAACTGCTCCAGCGCCGACCGGGCGCCCTCTCGGGCGGGCAGCGCCAGCGGGTCGCGATGGGCCGCGCGATCATCCGCGAGCCCGCCGTGTTCCTCATGGACGAGCCGCTCTCGAATCTCGACGCAAAGCTCCGTGTGGACATGCGTGCCGAGCTCGCCCGACTCCACGAGCGTCTCGGGATCACCACCGTCTACGTCACGCACGACCAGGTGGAGGCGATGACGCTGGGCACGCGCGTCGCCGTCATGCGCGACGGCACCGTGCAGCAGGTCGATACGCCGCAGACGCTCTACCGTGAGCCCGCGAACCTCTTCGTCGCCGCGTTCATCGGCTCACCCTCGATGAACCTTGCCGAGGCCGACATCACGGACGACGCGATCGAGTTCGCCGGCTTTCGAGTCCCCCTCGAGCCCGACGCGCGCCCGCGCGGCCTCGCGAACGGCTCGGCGATCCTCGGGCTCCGCCCGCAGGACTTCGAAGCTGCGGTCCTCGCCGACCCCGCGCTCCCGACGGTCGAGGTCGAGGTCGCCGTCGTCGAGGAGCTCGGCTCGGCGACGCACGTCATCTTCACGGTGGAGGCGCCGCCCGTCGACGTCGCGGCCGTGCGTGCTGCGTCCGACGAGCGCGAGCGGGCGACACTGCTTGCCACCGACCGGCGGGCGCTCTTCACGGCGGAGGTCTCCGAGTCCATCGTCGTCCGGCCGGGCGAGAGGATCCGCCTCGCGCTCAACCCGCGCCGGTTCCACTACTTCGACCAGGAATCGGGCGAGCGCCTCAGCGACCGCGCGCTGGCGACCGCGGTCTGAGCGACACCGCCCAGGTGGACACGCGCCTAGCCGGGCAAAGGACGCTGGTCCATGGTCGCGCGCCGGGCTGAGCCGACCGAAGTCAGTCGCCGGCGGCCGCGTACGCGACGCCCTCGTTGCAGAGCGCCTCGATCTCCTCCGCCTCGAAGCCCCAGTCCTCGAGTGCCGTGCGCGTGTCCGCACCCGCGCGTGACGCAGGGCCGGGGACCGCGGCCGGCGTTCGGTCGAACCGCGGAGCAGGCATCGGCACCGGGCCGGACTCGGCCTCGAAGAACGCCTGCCGCGCCCGGCCATGGGGGTGCGAGCGTGCCTCGTCGAGGTCGAGCACAGGGGCGACGCACGCGTCCGAGCCGGCGAACGCCGCCTCCCACTCCGCGCGGGTCCTGCTTGCGAACGCCTCCGTCAGCGCCGCTCGGATATCCGGCCAGCGGTCCGGATCCGTGTGGTCGCGCAGCTCCGGCCGGTCGAGCTCGAGAACCCGCAGGAGCTCGGCGTAGAACGCCGGCTCGAGGCAGCCGACCGCCATCGCGCACCCGTCCGACGTCGCGTAGACGGCGTAGAACGGTGCGCCGCCGTCGAGCAGGTTCGTCCCGCGCTCGAGCGACCAGAGGCCGAGGTTTCGTGCCTCGTAGACCATCGTCAGCAGGAGCGCCGAGCCGTCGACCATCGCCGCGTCGACGACCTGGCCCCGGCCCGACGACCGCGCCTCGAGCACCGCGCTGACGATCCCGAACGCGAGCAGCAGGCCGCCGCCGCCGAAGTCGCCGACGAGGTTGAGCGGTGGGACGGGCGACTCGCCGCGACGCCCGATCGCCCCGAGGGCGCCGGAGACCGCGATGTAGTCGATGTCGTGCCCGGCCTGCTGCGCCAGGGGCCCGTCCTGGCCCCAGCCCGTCATCCGGCCGTAGACGAGGCGCTCGTTCCGCGCCAGGCAGACGTCCGGGCCGAGGCCGAGGCGCTCCATCACCCCGGGCCGGAAGCCCTCGATCAACGCATCCGCCCGCGCCACGAGTCGCAGCGCCACCTCGACCGCGGCCTGGTGCTTCAGGTCGAGCGCGACCGAACGCCGCCCGCGGCCGAGCACCTCGCTGAGCGGGTTCGCATCACCGGCCGGCGGCCGGTCGATCCGGATCACGTCGGCGCCGAGGTCGGCGAGCAGCATCGCCCCGAACGGCGTCGCCCCGATGCCCGCGAGCTCGACGACCCGGAGGTCGGCGAGGGGTCCCTGGCGCCCTGCCATCGGATGATTCTCTCAGCGCGGTGGCGCCGGTGACCGGTGCGCCTCCGGTCGTTGGCGTTCGCTCGTGCGCTTCGGCACACTCCCTGCCGAACGAACGCGCATGGTGACGCCGTTCAGAGCCCTCCTCGTCGCGGTCGTGCTCGGTGCCCTCATGGGGATCGGCACGCCGGGCGCTGCCGTGACCGCTGCGCCCCGGGTGACCCTCGTCGCCGACTCCGTCGGTGGTGTGCTCTTCTGGCAGCGGCAGGCGCGGGAGGAGCTCGCGCGAGGCATCGACCTCCGGATCGACATCAGGACGTGTCGACGGCTCGTCACCGAGGGATGCGTCTACGACGGGGAGCGGCCGCCGAGCGCACTCGACGCGATCGAGGAGCTCGGGCCTGCGCTCGGACAGGTCGCGGTGGTCGACGTCGGGTACAACGACGCGCCCGGCGGGTTCGGAGCCGCCGTCGATCGCGTGATGCGCGCGCTCGTCGACGCCGGTGTCGACCAGGTGGTCTGGATCACGCTGCGCGAGCGCCGCCCGAGCTGGGCAGAGATCAACGACCAGGTCCGCGAGGCCCGGAAGCGCTGGCCCCAGCTGACGGTCGGCGAGTGGGAGCTCGAGAGTCGAGGGCACGACGACTGGTTCTCGGACGGGATCCACATGAACTGGGTGGGCGGAGACGGATTCGTGCGCTTCCTGCGACCGCTCGTCCTCGATGCGTGCCGGGCGATGTGCGCGGAGGGTGGCCGGATGCTCCGAGTCGGCGGGCCGCTTCGCCGGGCACGGGTAGGTGTGCGGTTCTTCGATCGGATCCGGATGAGCGGCGGCACTCCGCCGTACCGGGTCGCCGTCAAGGGCCTCCCTGCCCCGCTCCGGGTTCGCGCCGACGGGACGATCGTCGGCACGCCGAAGGTGCCCGGCACGTACTCGCTCGAGGTCGCCGTCGTGGATGCCGCCGGCATTCACAACCGCGCGACCGTCCTGCTGCGGGTCGTCCGCGCCGCTAGTCGCCGGGATCCGGGATCACCACGAAGCGGAGCGGCACGCTGTCGATGCTGCGCGCGGTGCCGTTTCCGGGATCGAGTCGCTCCGCCAGCGCGTCACGGTCTCCCGGCCGGATCGCGACGACGACCTCGTCCGCGGGGAAGGACGCGAGCGCGTCGCGGATCGCGAGCGCGACGTTTGCCTCGCCGGCGGCCGCCTCTACGTCGTCGGCGGGCAGCTCCTCGGCGGTCTCCTCGGCGACCTCCGCGGCGTGTGCGAAAGCGCGCTCGTCGTTCGCGAGCCAGTCGAGCAGCCCTTGCTTCACGACGGGAACCACGACCTTGATCCGGTCGGCGTTGCCGACCGCGGTGCGCAGGATGGGCTCCTCGTGCTCGACGGTGCTGACGACGAGGACGTTCCGGCTCATCTCAGCGCAGCCCGCGCATGGAGCCCGAGCCTGCGGCGAACGTGCCGTGCCACGAGCCAGCCGAGGAGGGCGTATCGGAGCCGGAAGGTGCTCACATCGGATTTCGTACCCGCCTCCGACCGCGTGAAACCGGCGGGCTCGACCGGCGAGGCGGCCGCTATATGATCGCCACATGCCAACAGTCGCCGACGACCTCGCGCGCGTCACGCTGTTCAGCGGCCTCAACGGCCGCCAGCTGAGGAAGCTCGCGCGCCAGGTCAAGGAGCGAGAGTTCCGACCCGGTGTGACGATCGTCGAGGAGGGAACGATGAGCGGCGTCGGCTTCTTCATCCTCGCCGACGGCGAAGTCGCTGTCAGCGTCGACGGCCAGGAGGTCACGCGGCTCGGCCCGGGAGACCACTTCGGAGAGCTCGCTCTGCTCAGCGAGGACGTCCGCACGGCGAGCGTGACCGCGGTGACGCGGGTCCGCTGCCTCGTGATCGCGTTCTGGGACTTCCGTCGGTTCGCGAAAGAGAACCCGGACGTCTCGTGGAAGCTGCTGCAGCACCTCGCTTCGCTGCTCACGGGCGAGCGCGACCGTCGAGCACGTGCGTCGGCGCTGACGGGCTGACGACCCACGACTGCGCCGCTCGCCGCGAGGGGCGTGCTTCACTCCTCTCGTGACGGGCACGGAGGGGCTCGAGCGGCGCCGAGCCCGTCAGGGGCAGCTTGCGATCCTCGTCGCCGCCGTCGCGTGGTCGACCGCGGGGCTCGCCCAGCGCGAGCTCGACGCGAGCCCGGCGACCCAGGTCCTGGGCCGCGCCGCATTCGCGGCGATGGCGCTGTTCGCGCTCGTCGTCATCATGGAACGGACTCGCACGGTGGCGGCCTTCCGCTCGATGGGACGGTCCGGGCTCGCGATGGCCGTCTTCCTCGCGATCTCGTCGGGCACGTTCCTCCTCGCGCTGAACCACACGACGGTCGCGAACGTCCTCTTCATGCAGGCGGCGGCCCCGATGATGGCGGCGCTGCTCGGCTGGGCGCTGCTCTCCGAGCGCATCGACGGCAGGACGTGGGCCGCGCTCGGGCTCGCGGGCGCCGGTGTCGTGCTGATGGCGGCCGGCTCGTTCGACGCGGGCGCGGCGGCGGTCGGCCTTCCCTTCCTGATGACCGCCTCGTTCGCGGCGGTGATCGTCATCGCCCGCCATCGCCGGGAGGTGTCGATGATGCCCGCGACCTGCGCGTCGCAGGTGCTCGTCGTGGTCGCCTGCCTTCCGTTTATCGCTCCCGGCTCCGCGAGCGAGAGCGACTGGGCGATCCTCGCCGCGCTCGGAGTGGGCCAGATGGGGCTCGGCCTCGCGTTCCTGACGATCGGCGCCCGGTTGATCCCCCCCGCGCAGGTCGCGGTCATCTCGCTCCTCGAGGTGGTGCTCGGTCCCCTCTGGGTCTGGCTCGCCTACGAGGAGCGTCCGTCTCTCGCGACGTTCCTCGGCGGGCTCGTGGTCGTCGCGGCAGTCGTGGTGCAGGCGACGGGCGACGTGCTCGTGTCGCGCCGTGTCCCGGGCGAGGCGCACGTCTAGCCGAGCGCGAGGACCTTCCCCGGGTTCATGATCCCGTGCGGGTCGAAGAGCTCCTTGATGCCGCGCATCAGGGGCACGAGATCGCCGTGCTCGCGCTCGAGCGCGTGCACCTTGCCGAGCCCGACCCCGTGCTCGCCGGTGCAAGTGCCGCCGCGTGCCAGAGCGTCTGTCACGAGCAGCTCGATCAGCTCGTCGGACGAGCCGACCTCGTCGGGGTCGTCCGGGTCGACCATCAGCGAGAGATGGACGTTGCCGTCGCCCGCGTGCCCCACGAGGCCGGCGACGAGACCGCGTCGCTCGAGCTCCTGCCGCGCGAACGAGACGGCGCCGGCCAGCTCGGAGAGCGGGACGCAGATGTCGGTCGCGCGATGGCGCCGGCCGGGTGCCGCTGCCGCCGTTGCGTACGCCGAGGCATGGCGCGCCGCCCAGAGTCGCGTCCGCGCCGTGGGGTCGCGCTCGGCCACCACGGCGAGCGATCCCTCCGACTCGGCGATCTGGGTGACGAGCTCCAGATCCGACGTCACCGTGCCCTCGCTGCCGGCTGCCTCGACGAACAGCGACGCGCCCACGGGGAGATCGGTCCCGCTATATGCGTTGATCGCCATGATCGTCCAGGAGTCGAGCAGCTCGACGCGCGTCACCCCGGCGCCTGCGGCGACGATCGTCGTGGCTGCGCGGCAGGCGGCCTCGACATCGGGGAACGAGAGGCGCAGCACGACCGCACGCTCGGGGATCCCGTGAAGGCGGACCGTGAGCTCGGTGATCACGCCGAGCGTCCCCTCCGAGCCGATCAGCAGGCCGAGGAGGTCGTAGCCCGCGGACGTCTTCGGCGCCCGGCTGCCGGCCCGCACGACCTGGCCGCCGGGGAGCACGGCCTCGAGGGCGAGCACGTTCGCCCGCATCTTCCCGTAGCGCACCGTCGTCGTCCCCGCCGCGTTCGTCGCCGCCATCCCGCCGAGCGTCGCGTCCGCGCCGGGATCGACGGGGAACATCAGGCCGTGCTCGGCGGCCGCGCGCTCGAGCGCAGTCCGCGTCACGCCTGCCTGCACAGTCGCCGTCAGATCGTCGGGCGAGATCACGAGGACCCGGTCCATCCGGGTGAGGTCGAGGGAGATGCCCCCGGCGACCGGAATGACATGGCCTTCGAGGCTGGAGCCGGCGCCGAACGGCGTCACGGGCACGCGGCGCTCGTGGGCGAGCGCGAGGACGGCTGCGACCTCCGCCGTCGTCTGCGCGTAAACCACGACGTCGGGCCGATGCGGGCGATGGAAGGTGATGTCGCTCGCGTGGAGGTCGCGTTCCGAGTCACCGTCCGACACGCGCCGCTCGTCGCCGAGTGCGTCGACGAGCGCCCTGCGGAGGTCTCCCGTGCTCACGACGGCTCGCTCTCGGACGGAAGCAGCGGCCCGACGCGGTCGACCGCCCAGCGGATGCTGTCATTCGCGACGCGATCCTCGACCGACTCGCGGTCCTCGAGGAGCGAGATGACGCCCATCTCTTCCATCGCGGGTCAGTTTGGTCTAAGTCCGGCCGGACGCAATATGAAATTTCAAATCGCGGAGAAGGAGTGGGCCGCGGCCGAGGTCGCCCAGGTGGCTACCGGATCACGAACTCGAACGCGACCGGCGGCTCGACCTCGAAGTGCCGGAGGCCGAGGTGCGCCGCCGCATCGAGGAGCTCGGTCCGCCGGTGCCGAGGTACCGCCGCGGCTGGGGGGCGCTCGACGCGGAGCACGTCCTCCAGGCGGACACGGGCTGCGACCTCGACTTCCTCCGCGCCCGGCCGGGCGAGCCCGCCGAGAGCGAGCCGTACGGGCTCCTTTCGGGGTGGGTCGGCGGCTGGTAGCCGTGGCCCTCTCCTAGCGCTCGCGCGGCTCCCAGCCGAAGCGCTTCGCCGCGACGGCGTAGCCCGCGACCCCCCAGGCGACGAGCACCGCAACGGCCGTCGGGTCGTCGGTCATGTGGTCCCCGCTCAGGTACGCGCCCTCGATCAGGTCGATGAGGTACGTGAGCGGCAGGACGTCCGCGATCGTCTGGAGCACCTGCGGGTAGCCCGACGTGGGGCCGAACGAGCCGGAGAGGAACGCCATCGGCAGGATGATCAAGTTGACCACCGCCGATGAGCCCTCCGCCGAGCGGATCAGCGACGCGACGCCGAAGCCGAGCCCGGCGAAGGCGATCCCGCCGAGCAGGACGACAGGCACGACCGCGAGCCAGCTCTCCGCGCCCTGCGCGTCGTAGAGCAGCACGCCGAGCGCGACGGTCACGAGCATCTGCAGGAAGAAGACGAGCAGCGTCGAGACGAGCACCGCCGCGAGGTACGTGGCGGCGGGCAGGGGCGTCGCGCGGAGGCGCTTCAGTATCCCGAGCTCTCCCGGACCACCAGCGTGATGGCGAGGCCGCCGAACGCGGTGTTCGCGCAGCCGTACCCGAGCATCCCCACGAGCAGGCGGTCGGCGGCCGGAACGCCGTCGATCGTCCCGTCGTAGACCGCGCCGAGGAGGAGGAAGAGCATCGGCGGGAACACGAAGACGAACACCGCCGACTCGCGGTTCCGCCAGAACATCAGCTGCTGCATCCGCAGCTCGTGGACGAGCAGGCTCACGCGTCGTCTCCGTCGACGAGGTCGAGGTAGACGTCCTCGAGCGTCGGCCGCCGTACCTCGAGCGCCTCCAGCTCGCGGCCGTCCGCCACCGCCGCGGCGGTCAGCTCGGCGAGCAGGCGCGTCGGCTCGTCGGTCTCGACGACGACGTGGCGGCCCCCTTCCCGGTAGCGGATCTCGACCTTCGGAGCGACGCCGATCAGCTCGTTCGGTGTCCCGATGCGCACGAGCTGCCCCTCGCGGATGACGGCGACGCGGTCCGCGAGCTGCTGCGCCTCGTCGAGGTAGTGGGTCGTGAGAAGTATCGTCTTGCCGAGCGATCGCAACGAGCGCACGAGCTCCCAGGCGGTTCGCCGCGCGGTCGGGTCGAAGCCGGTCGTCGGCTCATCGAGGAAGACGAGATCGGGGTCGCCGACGAGCGCCACGCCGAGGTCGAGCCGGCGCTTCTGCCCGCCGGAGAGCGTCTTCACGCGCGCGTCGCGCTTCTCGTCGAGCCCGACGAGCTCGATCACCTCGTCGACGTCGCGGGGCTGTGCGTAGTACCCGGCGAACATCCGGTGCACCTCGCGCACCGACAGCGTCGGGGGCAGCTCGGAGTGCTGGAGTACCACGCCGATCTGCGCGCGATGGGCCGCGCCTGCGCGCCACGGGTCGACGCCGAGCACCTCCACCTCGCCTCCGTCGCGCGGCCGGTAGCCCTCGAGGATCTCGACCGTCGTCGTCTTCCCGGCGCCGTTCGGGCCCAGCAGGCCGAAGACCTCGCCGTGTCGGACCTCGAAGTCGATCCCGCGGACCGCCTCGACGCCGGCGTAGGACTTGCGGAGGCCCGCCACGCGGATCGCGGGCGGCGACTCAGTCAGCGTCGAGCTCCAGACGCACGACGCCCCCGGGCGGGAACCCGGGGTCGCGCCCCGTCACCGCAAGGGCGATCTCGGAGCAGTCGGGCTGGTGCCCGACGGTCGCGACCGGTCCGCCGACGTCATGGACAGCGCTCCGGAGCGCGTGGACCGTCGCGCCCGGCGCGAGGAGGGGCTCGACGCGCCATTCGGTGCCCGTCTCCTCGGCCAGGAGCTCGGCCGTCTGCCGCGCGCGCACGAGCGGGCTCGTCAGCACGATCGCCGGCGGATCTGGCGCTGTGGCGAGCTGCCTCCCGAGCGCCCGTGCCTGGTCGACGCCCTGCGACGTCAGCTCGCGAAGCTCGTCGGGCTCGCCCTCGGCGGCCGTCGCGTGGCGGCAGAGGTGCACGATGCGCATCGCCGTCGAGCATAGTCGGGTCTCCGTGCGGGCCTGCCCCGGTACGAGTGGGCTGCGGACTTCTAAGGCGGCCGTAAGAATCCCTCGCTACAAGAAGGGGATGGACGACCGCATGATCGGGCGCGCTGCGTTCCTGGGAGTGGTCGGCGCCGGCCTCGCGGGGCTGTTCCTCGGCCGCGACGCGATGCGGCTCGCCGGGCGGCTCGTGCCCGATCCCGTCGCGGCGATCGTGCCGACCTCGGGCTGGCGGATCTACACGATCGGGAACGCGATCCCCCGGGTCGACCCGGCGGCATACCGATTGACGATCGCGGGCGCCGTGGAGCGCCCGGTCACGTACACGCTCGCCGACCTCCGAGCGCTGCCGCGCGCGGAGCAGGTCTCGGACTTCCACTGCGTCACCGGCTGGAGCGTCTACGACGTCAGATGGACCGGCGTCCGCTTCCGCGACCTGCTCGCCGAGGCCGGTCTCCGCCCCGACGCGAAGGCGCTCCGCTTCGTGTCGGACGAGGTGCCGTACGACGACACGCTCTCGCTTCCCCAGGCGTTCGCGCAGGACGCCCTCCTCGCCCTCGACCTCGACGGGAAGCCGCTCTCCGAGCCGCACGGGTTCCCCGCACGCGTGGTGATGCCCCGGATGTACGGCTACAAGAGCGTCAAGTGGGTGACGCGCATCGAGGTGCAGACCCACACGAGCCACGTCGGCTACTGGGAGCAGCGTGGCTACGACGAGGACGCCTGGGTCGGAGGCTCGAACGGGCTGTGAGCGACCGGGCAATGGTCCGGCGCTTCGGGCGGACCGAGCGTGCGCTCCACTGGGTGCACGCCGGCGGCTTCCTGGCGATGCTCGCGACAGGGCTCGTCCTGTACCTGCCCGTGCTGTCCGAGGCGGTCGCGCGCCGGAACCTCGTCAAGAACGTCCATCTCGGCGCCGCGCTCGTCTGGGCCGCAGCGATCGTGCTCGTGCTGGCGCTCGGCGACCGTCGCCGGCTCGTCGCCGACTGGCGCGAGGTCGAGACGCTCGACGCCGACGACCGCCGCTGGCTCCGCGGGCGGCGGGCGCCGCAGGGGCGCTTCAACGCCGGCCAGAAGCTCAACACGCTGCTCACGGCCGCCTTTGCCGTTCTCTTCGTCGTCTCCGGCTTCTTCCTGTGGCTCGGCGAGCGCGACCACCGTTTTCTCTTCGACGGCACGGGCACCGTCCACGAGACGCTGACGCTCGCCTCCGTGGGGCTGCTCGTCGGGCACCTGTACCTCGCGGTGATCCATCCGTCGACGCGGCATGCACTCCGCGGGATGACGACCGGGGACGTCCGCGAGGACTGGGCGCGCGAGCACCATTCGAAGTGGGTCGAGGCCGAGCGCGGGCTATAACCCCGCTGTGCCCTCGTACCGCTACGTCTTCGCGGACGTCTTCACCGACACGCCGCTGAGCGGCAACCAGCTCGCCGTGTTCACGGACGCGCGCGGCCTGGATGACGCCACGATGCAGGCGCTCACCCGCGAGATCGGCTTCTCCGAGACCGTCTTCGTCCTGCCGCCCGAGCAGGGCGGGACGGCGCGGATCAGGATCTTCAACCCCGGGACGGAGATGCGGTTCGCCGGCCACCCCACGCTCGGCACGGCGTTCGTGCTCGGCGCGCCGCTCCAGCGCGGCATCATCGAGCTCGAGACCCTCGCCGGCATCGTGCCGGTCGCGCTCGAGCGCGACGAGTCGGGGGCGATCGTCTTCGGGCGCATGACGCAGCCCGTGCCACGGGTCGAGGCGGTCGAGGATCCCGACGGGGTGCTGGCGGCGATCGGGGCCGACGGGTCGACGCTACCGATCGAGCTCTACGACAACGGCGCGCGCCACATCCTCGTCACCCTCGACGACCCGTCAGAGCTCGAGCGGCTCAAGCGGGACGGCGAGGCGATCGCGGCGCTCGAGATCACCGGCGTCAACGCGATCGCACGGTCCGAGGACGGCTGGCGCAACCGGATGTTCTGGGCGCACGGGGAGGATCCCGCAACGGGGTCGGCCGCAGGCCCGATCGCCTGCCACCTCGCGCGCCACGGTCGCATCGCCTGGGGCGAGGAGATCGTGATCGCGCAGGGTGTCGAGATGGGCCGCCCCTCGACGCTCCACGCACGGGCGGAGGGTGGGGACGGCCTCATCGACACAGTGGAAGTCGGCGGCGCAGCCGTTGTCGTCGCCCGCGGCGAGTACCGCCTCCGCCCGTAGGTTGACGCCGCCGGCCTTCGTCCCGCCGCCACCCGACGACCCGCCTCCGGGATCGTCGCATGTGC
>CAVROJ010000036.1:0-14614 GCA_963722755.1 uncultured Actinomycetes bacterium | reverse complement strand
TCGGAGAACGCCCAGCCGTCGACCACGCGGACCGCATCGAGGCCCTCCTCGAGCTCGCGGCCGCTGAGCAGCGCACGCGGCGACAGCTCGTCGACCTGACGGCGCGTGCACGAGCGCGCGGACGATCGACGCCGGCTCGCCCTCGTCGAGCAGCAGATCGCGCTCGACGTCGACGCGCCTCGGCGGAGCGGGATCGAGGACGACGGCGCCACCCACGGTCGTCTCCCGCGCAACACGACGCGGTCGCCGCGGGCCGCTACGACGGGGCCGGCGAGGCGGAGCTGCGCGTGCGCGTCTCCCACACGGACGACGCGGCCCGGGATCCTGCTCGTCCCGTGGTGCACGGAGAGCCGCGCGCCGTCGGCGATCGGCTCGAGTTCCTCGAGCGCGACCTCGAGGCGATACGAGCGCGGGAAGGCGCCGTCGCGACGAGCGCGTCTCCACGCTGCACGTCAGCGCGCTCGATACCTGGGAGGTTGACGGCGACGCGCTGGCCCGCCTCTGCTCTCGCGACCGGCGTGTCGTGCACCTGGACCGAACGGACGCGGACGTCCAGGCCCCGGGCTCGAACCGCAGCTGGTCTCCTTCGCCGATCGATGCCCGACCAGAGCGTTCCCGTGACGACCGTGCCGATCCCGCTGCAGCGTGAACACGCGGTCGACGTAGAGCCGGGTGGGGAAGTCCGCGCGCCGCTGGACGTGACGTCCGCCGCGACCGCACCGAGGGCCGTCCGCAGCTCGTCGAGGCCGGCTCCGGTCGACGCCGCTGACTGCGACGACCTGCGCCTCGGGAACGAGCTCCTGTGCCTCCTCGACCGCGAGCTCGAGCGTCTCGGAGTCGACGGCATCGGCCTTCGTGACCGCCACGACGCCGTGCTCGACGCCGAGGAGACGCAGGATCGCGAGGTGCTCGTGCGTCTGCGGGCGCGCGCCCTCGGCGGCGTCCACGACGAGGAGGAACAGGTCGATCCCCGTCGCCCCGGCGACCATCGTCCGGACGAACCGCTCGTGGCCGGGGACGTCGACCAGCGAGAGCGTCCGCCCGTCGGGCAGCTCGAGCGGCGCATAGCCGAGGTCGATCGAGATCCCGCGCGCGCGCTCCTCCGGGAGGCGATCGGTGTCCTTGCCGGTAAGCGGCCGGACGAGCGTCGTCTTGCCGTGGTCGACGTGACCAGCGGTACCGACCGTCAGCGCCATGGCTCGCGCGACCGCGGGTGCTCGTGTCGAATCGAACACAAGGCCCGGGCGCGCCTGCAGGACCGCCCGCGCCACCTCCTCGACCTCCTCCGCGCGCAGCGTGCGGGCGTCGAGGAGCAGGCGACCATCGCGGACGATCCCGACCACCGGCGGCTTCCCGAGCCGGAGCTGCACGGCGAGCGCCTCCTCGACGGCGCACGCGGCGCTCGGCAGCTCCGCGAGCGGAAGCGCGCCTCCACCGACCCGGGCGACCGTCTCCTCGACCTCGCCTCCGACGAGCCCCGCCAGGCGCTCGGCACGCGCACGCACCTCCTCGAGTGGCTCGTCGAGCATCCGCAGCACGGGAACCTCTCGCCGGGCCTTCCGGGGGTCCGAGATCAGCTCGAGCGTCCCCTCGAGCGCGGCGAGGGTGAGCTTGTCCGCGCGCAGCGCGCGTTGCAGCGGATGGCGACGCAGCCGCTCGACGAGGCCCGCGCGTCCCACGACGATGCCCGCCTGGGGACCGCCGAGCAGCTTGTCGCCCGAGAAGCAGACGAGGTCGGCGCCGGCGGCGACGCTCGCCGCAGCGGTGGGCTCGTCGCCGACGTCGAGCAGCGACCCCGAGCCGAGGTCGTCGACGAGCGGCAGCCCGGCTCGCTTCGCGATCCGGGCGAGCTCGCCCGTGGCGACGCGCGCCGTGAAGCCGACGATCCGGTAGTTCGACTGGTGGACGCGCAGGAGCGCTGCCGTCTCGGGGCCGATCGCGCTCTCGTAGTCCGCGGCGCGTGTCCGGTTCGTCGTGCCGACCTCGACCATGCGCGCGCCCGAGCGCGCGAGAACGTCGGGGATCCGGAAGCCGTCGCCGATCTCGACGAGCTCGCCCCGCGAGACGACGACCTCGCGGCCCTCGGCGAGCGCGGCGAGGGCGAGAAGGACCGCCGCCGCGTTGTTGTTGACCACGAGCGCAGCCTCGGCCCCGGTCAGGCGGCGCAGCGCGTCGGCGACATGCGCCTGCCGCGACCCTCGGGCGCCCGTCTCGAGGTCGAGCTCGAGGTTCGAGTACGCCGCCGCCGACCTCGTCTACCCGCGCGAGCGCCGAGGGTGCGAGCGGCGCCCGGCCGAGGTTCGTGTGGACGATCACCCCGGTCGCGTTCAGGACGCGCCGCAGGGAGGGAGCGCGAAGGCGCTCGAGCTCCGCGCGGGCCGAGGCCGTCACGTCGCCGGGGTCGTCGCCGGCCCGGATCGCCTCCCGCGCCCGGTCGAGGGCACGGCGTGCAGCCTCCGTCGCGAGCGGCCGCGGCCCGGCCGCGAGGGCGTCGTCGGCGAGCAGCCGGTCGACCGAGGGAAGGTCGCGCAGGTGCACGATCTCAGTCTAGGAACTGCCGAGCCGGGGAATCACCTCGCGCAGGAGGGCGACGAGGTCGCCGGCCGCCCGGGCGCCCACCTCGAGCACCTGCTCGTGGTCGATCGGCTCGGGCGAGACGCCCGCGGCCGCGTTCGTCACGCAGGAGAGCGCGAGGCAGCGGATCCCCATGTGCCGTGCGGCGAGCACCTCGGGCACGGTCGACATCCCCACCAGGTCACCGCCGAGCGCCCGGATCATCCTGATCTCGGCGGGCGTCTCGAACGCCGGCCCGAGCCACGCTGCGTAGACACCCTCGCCGAGCTCGAGCCCGAGCTTTCGCGGCAGCTTCGCGCGCGAGCGCGCGGTACTCGGGGTCGTAGGCATCGGACATGTCCGGGAAGCGAGGCCCGAGCGTGTCGTCGTTCGGGCCGATCAGCGGCGAGGAGCCCTGGAGGTTGAGGTGGTCGGAGATCGCGACGAGCCGCCCCGGCTGGAGCGAGCGGATCGATCGCGCCGCAGGCGTTCGTGAGCACGAGGCTGCCGATCCCGAGCCTGCCGAGGACGCGCACGCCGAAGACGACCTTCGCCGGCGGATGCCCCTCGTACAGGTGCGCGCGGCCCTTCATCACCGCCACCGGGGCGCCGCCGAAGTGACCGAGGACGAGCGTGCCGCTGTGACCGACCGCCGTCGACCGCGGCCAGCCCGGGATCTCGCCGTACGGGATCTCGACCGCTTCCTCGACGGCGTCCGCGAAGCCCCCGAGCCCGCTCCCGAGCACGACCCCGACGGCCGGCTGCACGTCGGTCTGCGCCCGGATCGCTGCGAGGGCCTCCCCGAGGTCGTCGCTCAGGTCGAGCCCTCCTCGCGGCGCGAGCCGATCACCGCGACGATCCGCTCGACCGCCTCGGCCGGCTCGTCGGTCAGATACAGCAGGTCGAGGTCACCCGGCGAGACGTACCCGTCCGCGAGCATCTCCTCGCGCAGCCACTCGACCATCTCCTCCCAGTAGTCCGAGTCGAACAGGACGACCGGGAAGGTGCCGATCGTGCCCGTCTGGATCAGGGTCAGGGACTCGTACAGCTCGTCCATGGTGCCGAAGCCGCCCGGGAAGATCACGAACCCCTCGGCCGCCTTCACGAACATGACCTTCCGGGCGTAGAAGTGCTTGAAGGTGAGCGCGATGTCGCAGTACGGATTCAGCCCCTGCTCGTGCGGGAGGACGATGTTGAAGCCGACCGAGAGGCCGCCGCCGTCCTTCGCCCCGCGGTTCGCGGCCTCCATCACGCCCGGGCCACCGCCGGTCACGACCGCAAGGCCGGTCTCCGCGAAGAGCCGAGCGGTCTCGCGTGCGGCCTGGTAGGTGGGTGACCCGTCCGGGACGCGGGCGGAGCCGAAGATCGAGACTGCCGGGCGGTCGATCTGCTGCACCGCCTGGAAGCCGGCGAGGAACTCGGACGCGATCAGCGAGACGTCGCCGGCGAACGTCTCCTGGGAGCGCCGCAGCACGCGGCGGTCGAGCCCGCTCGGCTGGCTCACAGGCGGTCCTGCGGGACGTGGGCGACGAGCATCCCGAGGACGAGCCCGGCCACCGTGATGACCGAGACGAGCACGACCAGGCCGGCGAGCCGCCGCGCCCGCGTCGGGCTCGCCGCGCCGCCGCCCGCGCGCAGGACGCGCCAGGAGCGGAGGACGTGACCTCCGTCGAGGATCCCGATCGGCGCGAGGTTGATGAGGTTCAGCAGGAACCCGGCGTAGGCGAGCGCACGTAGCAGGTCGGAGTCGAGCGACTCGGCCGCCGCCAGGCACGCAGCGGCGCCGATGCCGCCGGCGATGGGCCCGGCGAGCGAGACCCGTGCGTTCACCCAGGGGTCGAAGCGCATGTTGCGCAGCGCGACGTATGCGCCGAGGAACGGGATGAAGACCGGAAGCTGCGGGTCGAGCCCCAGCCGACGGGCCTCCACGTAGTGCCCGAGCTCGTGGACGAGGATCAGCAGGACGACGCCGACCGCGAACGACCAGCCCCAGATGAGCGCGTAGCCGCCGACGGCGAGGAAGATCCCGAAGAACTTCAGGGTGAAGGCGCCGAACTTGACGATCAGCCCGATCGCGACCACGAGCGGCGCGAGCAACTTGCCGAGAAGCGAACGCCGCGAGCGGTCGTGCTCCGAGGGAAGCGTCTGCGGCTCCGGTGCGGTCACGGGGTCGAGGTCTCTGTAGCGCGGATCGCTCACCGCGACGTGCCTCTCGAGACGCGGGACCGGGTCAAGAGCCCTGCCCGATCCATTCCTCGCCGCCCACGTAGAGCTCCTTCTTCCAGAGGGGCACCGTCCGCTTGAGGGTGTCGATCGCCTCGCGGCAGGCGTCGAACGCGGCGGCCCGGTGAGGCGCAGACACCGCGATCACGACGCTCGTCTCTCCGATCTCGACCGGGCCGACCCGGTGGTGGATCGCCATCTCCAGCACCTCGTGGCGCTCGCACACCTCCCGCGCGATGCGCTCCATCTCGGCCTCGGCCATACCCTCGTAGGCCTCGTACTCGAGCCGGATCACGTCGCGGTCGCGAGACCGGGCGCGGGTCGTGCCCACGAACGTCGCGATCGCCCCGGCCTGGTCGGAGGCAACCTCGGCGGCGACGCTCTCGATCGAGAGCGGGTCCTCCGAGAGGCGGAACGCGCCGCCGGAGACGGGCGGGATCAGCGCCACCTCGTCGCCGTCGGCCAGCGGCGTCCCGCGCTCGACGTACGAGCGGTTGACCGCGTACACGAGCCCCGACGGCTCCTCGCCGAGCCCGAGCGCCGGCCACACGTCGTCGATCGAGGCCCCGTCCGCCAGCTCGAGCGCCCGCTCCCGCGCGCCCGCCTGCTCGCGCAGCGCGGCGAAGAGCTTCACAGCGACCTTCACGCCGGCCAGCGTATCCGGCGGGTGGCGCCCGACGCGGTGTCATGTTACATGTCTCCCATGGCGACTCTCCTTCCCCGCGCGAACCTCAACGACCAGGTCTACGACACCCTGCGCCAGCGGATCCTGATGCGCGACCCCGGCCCGGGAGCGAAGCTCAGCCTGCACGAGCTCGCGGCCGAGCTGGGCGTCTCACGGAGCCCCGTCCACCACGCGCTCACCCGCCTCGTGTCCGAGGGCCTCCTCACCGTCAAGGCGCGCCGGGGCTACTTCGTGACGCCGGTGAACGCCCAGGCGCTGCTCGAGGGCTACGAGGTCAGGCTGGCGCTGGAGCTCCACGCCGCCGACGTCGCCGTCGACACCGCCTCCGACGAGCAGGTCGCCGAGCTCCGCCACCTCCACGAGGCGACCGTCGAGGCGATCTCGCACGACGAGTGGGACGTCGCGAACGCGGCGTTCCACGACGCCCAGGTGGAGCTCGCGGGAAACAGGCTCCTCTCCCGCTTCTACAGCGAGCTGTCCGTGAACCTGATGATGCAGGTGATCCGGGGCGGCCGGGTCGAGCGCCACGAGCATCTCGTGACCGAGCACGAGGCGATCGTCGCCGGCTTCGAGTCCCGCGACCGGACGGCGGTGCGTAGGGCGATCACCCGCCACGTCGAGTCCGGCCGCCGCATCGCCCTCGAGGCGGTCGAGCGCGCGGGCGGCGCGCTCTAGCTCGACCTCCGCCCACGACCGAGCGGAACGCGGCCACGCACGGCCGAACGTAGGATCAGCGGTATGGCCACCACGCCCGAGCGGCGCCTGACCGAGTCCGGGATCGAGGTGAAGCCGGTCTACGGCCCCGAGGACGCCTCGGGCCCCGCAGGAGACACCCGGTGAGTTCCCGTTCACGCGCGGCCCGTATCCCGACATGTACCGCGGCCGGCCGTGGACGATGCGCCAGTACGCGGGCTTCGGCTCGGCGGACGAGACGAACGCCCGGTTCCGGACGCTCCTCTCGCGCGGCCAGACGGGGCTCTCGGTCGCGTTCGACCTCCCGACGCAGCTCGGCTACGACTCGGACGACCCGGCGGCGGAGGGCGAGGTCGGCCGCACCGGGGTCGCGATCGACTCGGTCGAGGACATGGCCCGCCTGACGGCGGGGATCCCGCTCGGCGAGGTGTCGACGTCGATGACGATCAACGCGCCCGCGGCGCTGCTCCTCCTCTGCTACGAGCTCGCCGCCGCCGAGCAGGGCGTTCCCGGCGAGGCGCTCCGCGGCACGGTGCAGAACGACATCCTCAAGGAGTACGTCGCACGCGGCAACTACATCTTCCCGCCGCGCCCCTCGATGCGCTTGACGACCGACCTGTTCGCCTACTGCGCGGAGCGCATCCCGAACTGGAACACGATCTCGATCTCCGGCTACCACATCCGGGAGGCGGGCTCGACGGCGGCGCAGGAGCTCGCGTTCACGCTCGCGAACGGGATCGCCTACTGCGAGGCGGCGGTGGCGGCAGGCCTCTCGCCCGACGACTTCGGAGCGCACCTCTCCTTCTTCTTCAACGCGCACAACGACGTGCTGCAGGAGGTGGCGAAGTTCCGCGCCGCGCGGCGGCTGTGGGCGGGGATCATGCGCGACCGCTTCGGCGCGACGAGCCCCAGGGCGCAGGCGCTCCGCTTCCACGCCCAGACGGGCGGATCGACCCTCACGGCGCAGCAGCCGGAGAACAACCTCGTGCGCGTGGCCGCCCAGGCGCTCTCCGCGATCTACGGAGGCGCCCAGTCGATCCACACGAACGGCTTCGACGAGGCGCTCGCGCTGCCGACCGAGCGGTCGGCGACCCTCGCGCTGCGCACGCAGCAGGTCCTGATGCACGAGGCCGGGACGACGGCCACCGCCGACCCCCTCGGCGGCTCGTGGTACGTGGAGTCGCTCACGGACGAGCTCGAGCGCCTCGCGACCGAGCTGATCGAGCGGATCGACGACCTCGGCGGCGCGGTCGCCGCGATCGAGGCGGGCTGGGTGCAGGGGCAGATCGAGGAGTCGGCCTACCGCTGGCAGCGTGAGGTCGAGAGCGGCGAGCGCGTGATCGTCGGCGTCAACCGCTTCACCACCGACGAGCCCGAGCGCGTCGAGCTCCACAGGCTCGACCCGGAGATCGAGCGGGCCCAGCGCGCGCGGACGCAGGCCCTCCGTGCGTCGCGTGACGCGGCAGCCGTCGAGTCCGCGGTCGCGGAGGTGCGGCGCGTCGCCGAGTCGGGCGAGAACCTCCTCCCCGCTCTCCGCGAGGCCCTGGCGGCGCGGGCGACGATCGGGGAGCTCTGCGGTGCTCTCCGGGAGCTCTGGGGCACGTACGACGCGTCCTGAGCGCTCGAGCGCCTCGCCCGTACCATGACGCGCGTGCCGAGCGGGATCGTCAGCTCACGCCGTGTGCTCGTCCTCGCAGCGGGGGCGCTGGCCGCACTGGCCGTGCCCGCGCTGCTCGCGCTCTCCTCGAGCGGCAGCGCGCCTGCGGCGACGGCCGCCGCGCCGGACTTCGCGAGGGACGTCGCGCCGATCGTCCGGGAGACATGCCTCGGCTGCCACCGTGACGGCGGCATCGCGCCCTTCGCCTTCCGCACCGAGCGCGACCTCGCGAGCCGCGCCTCGCTGATCGTGGCCGCGCTCACGGAAGGCCGCATGCCGCCGTGGCCGCCTTCTGCCCGCTCCCCCGCCTACCTCGGCCAGGCCGCCCGCACGCTCGACCGCCGCGAGCGGGAGACGCTCGTCCGCTGGGCGCGGTCGCAGCTCGTCCGCCCTGGGCCGGCTCGTCGCGGGACGCCTCTCGCTCCGAAGCCGACGCCCGGAGAGGGCCCACCCGGGGGAGACCCGCCGCGAGGTCGCCATGCCCGCGGCGTACCGGCCTGCGGGGGCGAACGGGTCCACCGACGACTACCGCTGCTTCCTCCTCGACCCGAAGCTCACGAGCGACGCCTTCGTCACCTCGGCCCGCATCGTCCCGGGCGCGGCGTCGCTGGTGCACCACGTGATCCTCTACCGGCTTCCCGCGGCAGCGGTCGCCGAGGCGCAACGACTGGACGGACGAACGCCCGGCCACGGTTGGACGTGCTTCGGCGGGCCCGGGGTCGGCGGGGGCACGAGCGGGGCGCGAGGCTTCCTCGACGACGCAGGCTGGATCGCGGCGTGGGCGCCGGGCTGGGGCTCCGATCGGCTGCGTACCGGCACCGGGATCGAGATGCCCGCAGGGAGCCGGATCGTGATGCAGGTGCACTACAACCTGCTCAACGGCAGGCGGCCGGACCGGTCGCGTGCCGTGCTGACGACGGTCCCGGCCGACAGGCGGCTGACTCCCGTCCAGACGCTGCTCCTGCCCGCACCGGTGGAGCTCGCCTGCCGGCGCGGCGAGAGCGGGCCGCTGTGCGACCGGACGGCGGCGGTCTTCGACCAGGTCGACCGCTTCGGTGCCGACTCGGCGCTCGTCGCGTCGGGCCTGCTCCTCCTGTGCGGGAAGGACGCGGCGCGTCCCGTCCCCAGCGCCCTGTCCTCGTGCGAGCGGACGCTCGACCGGCCGGTCACGATCCAGGCGGTCGCCGGGCACATGCACCTCCTCGGCCGCTCGATCCGCGTCGAGCTCAACCCCGGCACGCCTCGGGCACGCCTCCTGCTCGAGATCCCGCGGTGGAGCTTCCACTGGCAGGCCTCCTACACGCTCCGGAAGCCGGTGGAGGCGGGGCCCGACGACGTCCTGCGGGTGACGTGCCGGCATGACACGCGCCTGCGCCGTGGCGAGCCGCGGTACGTCCTCTGGGGCGAGGGGACGACCGACGAGATGTGCCTCGGGGTCCTCCAGGTCACGCCGCGGTAGGAGCGTCGGTGCGCATCCTGCTCGTCTCCCAGATGTACCCGGGGCCGGAGGCGCCGGCCCTCGGCACGTTCGTCGCCGACCTCGAGGCCGGGCTCGCGAAGCCGTGGCCACGAGGTCGCGCGCGCCGTCGTCGACCGGCGCGGCGGGCCCTCGCGGCATGCGGCTGCTCGCGCGCGACGTGGCGACGACGGCCAGGCGGTTCCGGCCCGGACGTGGCCTACGCGCACTTCCTCGTGCCGGCCGGCCTGCTCGCCGTGCTCGCCGGCCGTGCGCCGACCGTCGTCACCGCGCACGGCCAGGACGTCGAGAACGCCCTGACCTCCCGGATCGTGCGCGCGGCCACTCGTCTCACCGTCCGCCGGGCCGCAGGCGTGATCGCCGTCTCGGAATGGCTTCGCGACCGGCTCGAGTCGGCGGTGCCGGAGGCGCGCGGGCGCGTCGACGTGATCGACTGCGGCGTCGACCTCGAGCGCTTCGCGCCCGACGACGCCCGCGCGGCCCGCGAGGAGCTCGGCTGGCACGTCGACGGCACCGCCTTCCTCTGCGCCGGCTCGCTCACCGAGCGGAAGAACGTGCTCCGCCTGGCCCGCGCGTTCGCCCGGCACGGGGAGGGGACGCTCGCGTTCCTCGGGGACGGGCCGCTGCGCGGCGCGCTCGAGGGCCGCCCCGGCATCCAGCTCGTCGGCGCCGTGCCCCACGAGCGGATCCCACATTGGATCGCCGCCGCGGACGTCGTCTGCCAGCCGAGCCTCGTCGAGCCGTTCGGGCTCGTGACGCTCGAGGCGCTGGCGTGCGGCCGCTCGGTCGTCGCCACCAGGGTCGGCGGCCCGCCCGAGTTCGTGCCGCCGGAGGCCGGCGTGCTGGTCGACCCCGCTGACGAGGAGGCGCTCGCCGCCGCGCTCGCGACCGCCGCGGCCATGCCGCGGCCGAACCTCGCCGGACGCGCCGCGGCCGAGCTCCACGACATCCACCGCCAGGTGGTGCGGATCGAGGCGGTGCTGGAGCGAGCCGCCGGGGCGCCCGCCGTCGCGGACGCCCCGGCCGTCGAGCGCTAGTGATCTAGGCGGCGGGAGCGCCGCCCCGGCGTGCGGCGTCGAAGTCGTCCCGGAGGTTCGTGTCCCCCTGGACGACGATCTTGTGGGCGATCCAGCCCGAGGATCGCGCCGACGAACGGGAAGATCAGGTAGATCCAGAGGTCGCTGAACTCGGTGCCGACCAGGGCGGGGCCGAGGCTCCGCGCCGGGTTCACGGAGGAGCCGCTGATCGGGATGATCGCGACGTGGATCGCGAGCAGCGGTGAGCGGGATCGCCAGCAGGGCCGTCCCACCGTAGGTGCCGCTCTTCGTCACCTGGAGGATGACGGCGACGAACAGCGCGGTCATCATGACCTCGACCACGATCGCGGCCCAGTTGTCGGACGCCTGGGTGGTCGTGGCCGCGACCGCCTCGTCGTTGAAGGCGATCAGCACGACGACCGAGGCGAGGATCGCGCCCACGACCTGCGCCACGACAGTAGCCGATCAGGTCGTCCAGCGTGATGCGGCGATCGAGGAACGCGGCCAGCGAGACGGCGGGATTGAAGTGCCCGCCCGAGACCTCGCCGAACGCATAGAGGCCGACCAGGAGCGCCAGACCGAAGCCGAGCGCGATCGACACGATCCCGAGACTGTCGCCGGCGGACGCGGACACGATCGCGAACGAGCCGATCCCGACGAGCGCGAACGTGCCGAGCGCCTCGGCGAGGTACTTCTGGGTCTTCCCCATGGCTACTGGCTCCCTTCCGAGGGTCGCAGACGGCAGAAAGTCTGTCGTACCCGTCGGCTGGAACCGGTCGCGCTCAGGCCTCGAAAGCCTTGTCCAGGTCCGCGAGCCGCACCTCGACGAGGGGGCGGACCGCGTCCTCCAGGCCCGCCTCGCGGGCCACGGCGAGCGCCTGCTCGTAGCTCTCGCGCACCTTCTCCGGCGCGACGCCCTGCTTCAGCCTGTTGTCGCCCGTCACGAGGAGCCGCTGGATCCTCGCCCGTGCGTCGTCGCCGGCGGCCATCGCCGGAGCGTAACGGCCCCACGACGCCGGTACCATGGCGCGGTCGATGATCCCCGTCTTCGCAGTCCTCCAGGTCATCCTCGGCGCCGGCCTGATCGGGCTCGTGCTGATGCACTCCGGGCGCGATGCGGGCTTCGGCGGGATCGGGTTCACGCCCACCTCGCAGGGCGGCACGCACATCGTCGAGCGGAACCTGACGCGGCTGACGGTCGCCGTCGCGATCGTGTTCACGGTGAACACGATCGTGCTCTACCGCCTGCTCGCGTAGCCCGTCGCGGGCGGGCACCTCCCGCTATCATCACGTGTCCACGCGCTGGTGGCGGAATTGGTAGACGCGCCAGGTTGAGGGCCTGGTGGCCATTGCGGTCGTGGAGGTTCAAGTCCTCTCCAGCGCATGTCGCGCGAGGAACCCCGGGTCCCCGCGAGCCCTGCTCCAGCGCAGCGACGCCGCTGTGCCGATCGGCTCGGCCGTCGAAGTCGGCCGCCGGTCGCGCGGGCGGCGTCCGGCGCGCAGACGCATTGACGCCGTCCGGAAGGATCCCTACCCTTCGTGACGAACATACGTTCGTCGAACCCCACCAGGAGGCGACCCGTGCCGGCCGAGACACCTCTCACCGCGCGTCAACAGGAGATCTGGCAGTTCCTCGTCACGTACGTCGACGGGCACGGCTATCCGCCCACCGTCCGCGAGATCGGCGAGGAGGTCGGGCTCGCGTCCCCCTCCACGGTGCACGCGCACCTCGCGAACCTCGAGCGCGTCGGGCTGATCCGGCGCGATCCCGACCAAGCCGCGCGCGATCGAGCTGACCGGGCACCGGCGCGTCGAGTCGCCGGGCGCCGCGCGACGTGCCGCGCCTGCCGCTTCTCGGGCGCGTCGCCGCGGGCGGCCCGCTGCTCGCGGAGGAGAACGTCGAGGACGTCGTCGCCGTCCCCGAGTCGATCGGCCGCAGCGCCGACTTCCTCCTCACGATCCACGGCGACTCGATGATCGAGGCGGGGATCCTCGACGGGGACACGATCGTCGTCCAGCGCCGTGACGACGCCCGGAACGGCGACGTCGTCGTCGCGCTCGTCGGCGACGACGAGTCCGCCGACGAGGCCACCGTCAAGACCTTCTACCGCGAGGCCGACGGCCGCGTCCGCCTCCAGCCGGAGAACGCCGCCCTCGAGCCGATCTACGCCGACCACGTGCAGATCCTGGGGAAGGTCGTGGGGGTGTTCCGGAGCCTCGGATGACCGATCACGTGACACCCCTCGCCCGGACGCTCGACCAGGAGCTGCTCGCGCTCTCCCGAGGCGCGAGCCTCGAGTGCCTCTGCTGCGGCGAGTTCGTGATGCGCCTGCGCGGCGTGCTCGCCTGCCCCGAGTGCCGGTCGCTCCTCGCCGACGGCCGCGAGCTCCCGGAGGTCGTGCTCCCGAGGACCGGCGCCGCGTCCGGCTGAGCTCGGTTGGCGCAGCGGCCGCCCCGCGCTACCTTTGGTGGAGCAGGCCGGGTGGCCGCGGGCGCGGAGACTGTCCTTTGGGACTGTTCCCCTCGTCCGAGGAAAGTCCGGACACCGCAGGGCAGGACGCTGGGGAAACCCCAGGCGGCGAAAGCCGACGGAAAGTGGAACAGAGAGGAGACCGCCGGGCAGTGGCTTCGGCTGCTGGCCGGTAAGGGTGAAACGGTGGGGTAAGAGCCCACCAGCATCGTGGTGACACGGTGGCTAGCCAAACCCCGTCCGGTGCAAGGCGAAGCAGGTCCCGTTGACGCGGCCCGCCGAGGGACCGGGTACGCCGCTCGAGCCTCCGGGGAACCGGAGGCCTAGATGGATGGCCATCCACGACAGAATCCGGCTTACAGGCCTGCTACGGAAAGCCCTGCGAATGCAGGGCTTTCTAGTTTCTGGGGCCGATCGTGGGCGTGAGGCGTGCCGGAGGCGCTCGGCTCTCGGATTCGGGGCGACGCGGCTGCGTCTCCCGTTCCCGAGCCACCATGGCGGAATGGGTAGTCCAGCCGATGTCGAACGGCAGGCGAGACGCCATCCTCCAGCGACTGCCCGCGGACCCGACGAGGAGGAAGACGGGGAGATGCCTGGCACGATGAGGAAGGCCGTCCCGCGAAGGCGGAGCGAGGCGACAGCAGACGGAAGCCTCGAAATGCAGCAGATCGACCGCCGCATACGAGAGGCGGCCAGGTAGGGCGCGATGCGCGTTCTCGTCGTCGGCTCGGGCATCGGCGGTCTCGCGTGCGCCGTTGCCCTGTCCCGGCGCGGCATCGGCACCGAGGTCGTGGAGCGGGCCACGGAGTGGGAGCCTGCCGGCGCCGGGCTCTATCTGCCGGCGAACGCCGTCCGTGCGCTGGGGGAGCTGGGCGTCACAGCGGCGGTGGAGACCCGCGCGAACCGGATCCGGCGCCAGCACCTCCTCGACCACCGCGGCCGACCTCTTGCGGAGATAGACGTCGACCGGTTCTGGAGCGACGTCGGCCCGTGCGTGGCGATCCACCGCGCAGCGCTGCACGAGGTGCTGAGGGAGGCCGCAGCCGCGGTTTCCGTCGCGCTCGGCACGTCGGTGACGGGGCTCGAGGACGGGGAGGCGCCGCAGGTGTCCTTCCCGGACGGCTCGCAGCGGAGCTACGACCTCGTCGTCGGTGCGGACGGGGTTCACTCCACCGTTCGCAGCTTCATGACGGGAGGTCACCCTGCACGCCCAGTCGGGCAGGCGTCCTGGCGCTTCGTCGTCGACGGCTTCGCCGATCTCGCGGACTGGCGGGTCATGCTGGACGAGGCCGTGCGTTCCTCACCGTCGCGCTCGGCCGGGGGTCTGTGTACTGCTATGCGGACGTGGACGCCCGGGACGCCCCCGGCGTAGCGGGCGACGAATGGCGCACGTTGTTCGATGACTTTGCCGAGCCCGTCCCGCGCCTGCTCGAGCGGGCGGGCGACGCCTACTACGCCCCGATCGAGGAGGTGGTGCCGCCCGTCTGGAGGGGGCAGCGAGTGGTGCTCGTCGGTGACGCCGCCCACTCGAGCTCACCGAACATGGCACAGGGAGCGGCAATGGCGCTCGAGGACGCGCTCGTCCTCGCGGACCTGCTCCACACGGCAGGGTCGATCGACGAGGCGCTGATCGCGTACGAGCAGCGTCGCGCGACCCGGGTGACCTGGGTACAGGAGCAGACCCATCGGCGTGACCGCACCAGGAACCTGCCGGCGCCGATTCGCAACCTCACCCTGCGGCTCGCGGCCGAGCGCATCTACAGGTCGAACTACCGGCCGCTGCGCGACCCGCCGTGATCTCGCGAGCCACGAGCTAGCC
>CAVROJ010000035.1:0-20863 GCA_963722755.1 uncultured Actinomycetes bacterium | reverse complement strand
GTCCGTCGGCGACACTGCAATAGGCTCTCCAGGTGGACTCTCCCCGGCAGCCGGACGGCGACGGGCTCCGGGGTGCCGTGCGCATCCACGCCACGAACCCGGGCGGGAACGTCTCCCCCCGAGCGAGCGACGATCGCGCCCGCGCGCTGGACGGGCTCTCCGTGGCCGGTCTAGCGACTTCCACTCCGGACGAGCGCCGGGCAGAGGCGCGGGAGTCGCTCGCGCAGACGGCGTTCGACCTGCTGGTGATCGGCGGCGGCGTGATCGGCGCCGCGACGGCCGCCCACGCGGCCCGGGCGGGTCTCGCAGTGGCGCTCGTCGACGCGGGTGACTTCGGCTCGGGGACGTCCAGCGCCTCCTCGAAGCTCGTCCACGGCGGCCTCCGCTACCTGCGCCTCGGGGACGTGCGGCTCGTGCGCGAGGCGCACCACGAGCGGCGCACCCTGGCCGGGCGCGTCGCACCGCACCTCGTGCACCGCCTGCCGTTCCTGCTCCCCCTCTACCGCGGAGGCCCGTTCAGGCCTGCGTTCGTGCAGAGCGGCATCATCCTGTACTCGACGCTGGCGCTCTCGCGGCTCAACTGGCTCGTCCAGCCGGCCCGCGCGAGCGAGCTCGTCCCGCCGCTTCGCGACGAGGGCCTCCGCTCGTGCGCGCTCTACGCCGACGCCTGGACGAACGACGCGCGGCTCTGCCTCGAGAACGTCCTCGCCGCGTCCGAGGCGGGCGCGACGGTACTCAACCGCGCCAAGGTCGTCTCGCTGCGACTCTCCGGAGGCGCGGTGACGGGGGCCGAGGTGATGGCCGACGGCTCGAGCGTCGACGTCACCGCGCGCGTCATCGTGAATGCCGCCGGACCGTGGGTCGACGCCGTCCGGCGGCTCGAGGATCCGCGCGCGGGCACCTCGGTGCGACTCAGCAAGGGCGCGCACCTCCTGGTTCCAGGTGGGGATGACTGGCGCGCCGCGCTCACGATCGCGCAGGACGATGTCCGCGTGACGTTCGCGGTGCCGTGGTACGGGCTCCTCCTGCTCGGCACCACGGACTCCGACTACGAAAGCGACCCCGCCGCCGTCGACGTCGACGACACCGACGTGGCGCAGATCCTCGCCGAGGCGTCGAGGGCGCTGCCCCCGTCGCTGCTCGAGCCGGGCGCGGTGCGCGCCTCGTTCGCCGGGCTGCGCGTGCTCCCCCTGGGCGACGGCTCGACGGTCAACGCGCGCCGCGAGACGGTCTTCTCGCTCGGTCCGGGGGGGATGCTCAGTGTTGCGGGCGGCAAGCTGACGACGTACCGCCGGATCGCGCTGGACGCGCTCGAGCGGGTCCGCGGCCCGCTCGGCCTCCGACAGATCGACCGCACGCCGTTCCCCCTCCCCGGGGCGGTCGGAGTGGCGCCGCCGTTCGCGGTCGAGATCGACCCCGACGTCGAGGCTCATCTCCGGCACCTCTACGGGAGCCGTGCCGCCTCGGTCGTCGAGCGCGCAGCCGAGGATCCGTCGCTTCTGGAGCGCCTGCACCCCGACGGGCCCGACATCGCCGCGCAGGCGGCGTTCGCCGCGACGAACGAGTGGGCCGGGACGGCCGACGACGTGCTGCGCCGTCGGACGACGGTCACGTTGCGGGGCCTGGCTGATGCGGACGCCGTCGAGCGCGTGGAGCGGCTGCTCGAGACGGCGCGCGCGGTCTGACGGCCTCAGCGCGAGCCTGCGACCGCGAGCACCGCCTTCACGATGCCGTCGTAGCCGGTGCAGCGGCAGAGGTTGCCGGAGAGTGCGATCCGCACCTCGTCCCCGGTCGGCGACGGGCTCTCGGCCAGGAGCGCGGTGGCCGAGATCAGCATGCCGGGCGTGCAGAAGCCGCACTGGACGCCTCCGTGCTCGAGGAAGGCGGACTGGAGCGGGCTCAGCTCCTGACCGTTCGCGAGGCCCTCGACGGTCGTCACCTCGCTTCCCTCCGCCTGCAGGGCGAGGTACGAGCAGCTGTTCACCGGCTTCCCGTCGAGCAGCATCATGCAGGCGCCGCACTCGGAGTCGTCGCATCCCTCCTTCGACCCGGTCAGGCCGACGTCGTCGCGCACGGCGGCGAGCAGGCTCGTGCCCGGCTCGAGCTCCACGGGGTACGTGACCCCGTTCACCCGGAGCGTCGCCGCGACCTTCACGCGTGGCTCCCGCTCGCAGGCACTGGAACATCCTCCCCGCGCGCGCGTGCGAGCGCGACGCCGATGGCGCGCCGCGCGATCACCTCCGCCATCGCCTTGCGGTAGCGCTCGGAGGCACGCACGTCCGAGATGGGGAAGGACCCGTCCGCTGCCGCTCGAGCCGCCGCCGTCACCGCATCCGCCTCGGCCGTCGTGCCCAGCAGCGCGTCCTCGGCCTCGGGCACGCGTCGAATCGTCGGCGCGAGGGCGGTGATCGCCACTCGTGCACCGGTCACGGTCCCCGCCGTCGAGCGCGACGACCGCGGTCGCGCCGACGACCGCGATCTCCATCTGCCGGCGGTACTCGAGGCGGACGTACGCGCTTCCGGTCCCGGGCGCGGGAGGGGGGACGTCGACCGAGACGAGCAACTCGTCGCTCGCCGCGACCGTCGAGCCCGGGCCTGCGAACAGGTCCCCGACGGCGACGGCACGCGTACCGGTGGCGGAGCGCAGCGACACCGTGGCGTCGAGGCACATCAGGGGGCCGCCGGTCTCCATCGCGGGTGACGCGTTCATGAGGTTTCCGCCGATCGTCCCGTGCGCCCTGGTGGCGTGCGAGCCGACGATCGCGCTCGCGTCGGCCAGCGCCGTGAAGCGCTCGCGGACGGACCGGTGCGCGACAACCTCGGCGTGGGTCGCGAGTGGTCCGAGCCGGAGGCCCCCGTCCACGTCCTCGACCCCGTGCAGCTCCGCCACGCGGTGGATCGCGACCAGCGACTCCGGCAGCGGCGCCTTGCCCTGCCGCGCGCCGACGACGAGATCGGTGCCGCCCGCGACCGGGCGAGCGCCTCCGGCGAGTGCGGCGAGCGCCTCGTCGACCGTCGTCGCGGTGGCGAACGCCGTACTCATCGCCTCGCCGACGAGGATGTCCGACTGTCGGACATCGGGTGTGGTGACCGAGGTGCGCTCGCGCCTCCAGTCGGACCCCCACCGACCTCACTGCCCCGCCTCCCAGACGCGCTCGGGCGTCATCGGCAGGTGACGCACGCGCGCGCCGATCACCTTCGCGATCGCGTTCGCGATCGCGCCCGCGGTCGGGACGCACGGAGGCTCGCCGACGCCCTTCGATCCCTTCGGGCCCGCGTTCGGCGTGTCGGTCTCGATCCAGTCGATCTCGATCGAGGGCGCGTCCGAGGCGGTGATCAGCTTGTAGTCCAGGAGGTGCGGATTGCGCTGCCTGCCGAGCTCGTCCAGCCGCGTGCCCTCCGTCAGCGCCTGGCCGATGCCCATCACGACGCCCCCGTAGACCTGGCCGTCGGCCCCGGCGCGGTTGAGGATCCGGCCGCAGTCGTGCACGGCGGCGACGCGCAGGACGCGCACGACGCCGGTGTCGCGGTCGACCTTGACGTGCGCGGCGTGGGCGATCAGCTGCGGCGCGTGGAAGGACTCGTTCCCGAGCCGCCCGACGCAGCCCTCGGCGGGGGCCACGGGCGCGTCGGGGACGTCGCCGGCGCCCTTCCCGTGGAAGGTTCCCTCGGCCGCGAGCTCGGCGATCGACACGGCCTTCTCCGGCGAGCCCTTCACGCGCACCGAGCCGGAGACGAGCTCGAGGTCCTCCCGTGCCGCCTCGAGCTTGTCGGCAGCCGCGTCGAGGAGCTGCTCCCGCAGGTCGACGGCCGCGGCGATCACCGCGCGCGCGTTGTTGAAGGTCGTCTGCGAGCCGCAGGAGCCCGCGTCCCACGGCGCGGCGTCGGTGTCCTGGTAGAGGAGCGAGAAGTCCTGTGGCCGCATCCCGAGCTCCTCGGCGACGTACGCGGGCATCGCCATCACCGCGCCGGTGCCGTTCTCCTGCGCGCCCGTGACGATCGTGCCGGTGCCGTCGGGATTCAGCGTGACGTACGCTCCGAGTTCCCCGCGAAGCACGGCCACCAGCCGCATGCGACACCGATCGCCTCGTCCTCGGGAAGCCCGTCACCGCCGCCGATCAGCTCCACGGCGCGGTCGAGCGTCTCCTTCATCGCGATCCGCTCGAGCACCTGGCCGGTCGCGGTCACCGAGCCCTCCTCGATCAGCGTTCGGCGACGAAGCTCGACCGGGTCGAGCCCGAGCGCTTCCGCGAGCTCGTCCATGTGCTGCTCGAGGGCCCAGCAGACCTGCGGCGCCGTCGGCGCGCGGATCGACGACGACGGCTGGTTGTTGGAGTAGACGAGCGACGACTCGATCTGGACGGTCTCGAGCTCGTACGGCCCGTGCGCGTGCATCGCCGCCATCTGGGCGAAGAAACCGCCCTCACCGCAGTAGGCGCCGCTGTCGAGCACGAGCCGCGCCCGGCGAGCGAGCAGCGTGCCGTCGCTCCGCGCGCCCGTCTCGAGCTCGATCACCATTCCCTCGCGGCGGTGGCCGACGGCGACGAACTCCTCGTGACGCGAGAAGACGAGCTTCACGGGTCTCCCGGCGGCGCGCGCGAGAGCCGCGACGTGCCCCTCGAAGTGGAAGTCGCACTTCGCGCCGAAGCCGCCGCCGAGCAGCGGCACGATCACGCGCACGTTCGACTCGGGGATCCCGAGCGTGCGGGCGATCCCGGCGCGTGCGACGTACGGGACCTGCGTCGACGACCAGACCGTGACCCGGTCGCCCTGCCACTGCGCCACGATCGCGCGCGGCTCGATGGGCACGCCCTGCACGGGGTCGGTGACGTACCTCCCTCGTACCACGACGTCCGCTGCGGCGAGCGCTGCGTCGACGTCGCCCTTCACGATCGTCGAGAACCCGAGGACGTTGTCGTGCCGGCCGAGCTCCTCGTCGCCCTCGTACGACTCCCAGTCGGGGTGCACGCGTGGCGAATCCGTCGCGAGCGCCGCCTCGAAGTCGGTCACGACGGCAGCGGCTCGAGCTCGACCTCCACGAGCGCGGCGGCCTCTCGCGCGAGCTCGGGCGTCACCGCCGCCACGCCGGCCACGATGTCCCCCTCGAAGCGGACGGTGTCGCGGGCGAAGAGCCGCCGGTCCGCGACCATGCCTCCGTAGAGGACATCGGGCACGTCCTCGTGGGTCAGCACGGCCAGCACGCCGGGCAGCGCGCGCGCCTTCGCCGCGTCGATCCGCGTGATGCGGGCATGCGGGTGATCCGCGTAGCGGAACGCGGCGTGGAGCTGGCCGGTGAGCGTCAGGTCGGCCGTGTACCGGCCAGTACCGGTCACCTTCTCGCGCCCGTCCGGGCGGACGAACGTCCCCGGTTCATCCTCGACGGCGGTCACGGCTCAATCCAACCAGGCGCGCCGGGCTTCGGCCAGGGCGGCGGGCCTTGGGCCCGAGGCGGTGGCTTCAGGGACGAGGTGCCGAAACGCGACGCCGGTCGACGCCCGAGTGCGCTGAATGCCGCACACGTCGGGAAACCAGGCTGCTACCCAGGTCACATCGCGTGAGCGCTGCGGCGAGCCGAGCGAGCCGCCCGACCCACGGATCGGAAGCCCTCGCAGCTCCTGCGTCGAGCGCCGCCCCTACGAAGGACAGCCTCCTCGTCGATCCCCCCACGTCGCATGCCCCCCTTTCCCCTGCCCGTCCTGCCACTGCCTCGGGCGAGCGGATCCTGCCAGATGCCTCCGCGATTTGCAACCTTCGTCACGAGACCCGGAAGAGTGTCACGAGAACGGACGGGACCCGGCGACCCGTGATCCACCCGGGGTACAGTCCGCCGCCATGTCCCCGTCGTACAAGCTCGTGTGGTTCGTCCCGGCCTCGCATCTCTCCTCGACCCGCGATGCGGTGTTCGTGGCCGGCGCGGGCTGGATCGGCGACTACTCGCGCTGCTCCTGGTCGACGCTCGGAGAGGGTACGTTCCGCGGAGGGGAGGGGACGAAGCCAACGGTCGGCGAGGCGGGGCGCGACACGCGGGTCGCCGAGTACCGCGTGGAGACCGTCGTCCCGGCCGAGAAGCTCGAGGCCGTCCTCGCCGCCCTCCGCCGCGCCCACCCGTACGAGGAGCCGGCCTTCGACGTCTACGACGCGTCGACGCGTGAGTGCCGTCGTCACTGCGGCGGCGGGCGAAGGCGCGCCTCTGGACGGACGGCGGGGCACGAGGGAACCCCGGGCCGGCGGCCTACGCCTTCGTGCTCGAGACGGAGGACGGGACGGTCCTGGAGGCGCGCGGCGAGTCGATCGGGATCGCGACCAACAACGTCGCCGAGTACTCGGCGCTCGTTGCCGGGCTCGAGCGCGCCGCTGAGGCCGGCGTCTCGGAGCTCGAGGTGCTTTCGGACTCCGAGTTGATGGTCAAGCAGATGCGCGGCGAGTACCGGGTCAAGAACCGGGACCTGCAGACACTGTTCCTCGAGGCGTCGCGCGCCGCCCGGGACGTCGGTCGCGTCAGCTACGAGCACGTCCGCCGTGAGCACAACGAGCTCGCCGACCGCCTCGTCAACGAGGCGCTCGACGCCGCCGCCCCCTGAGGGCTACGACTTCCGCACGCCGACGACCAGGTGGTAGACGCGGTCGAGGGCGACGCCCTCGTCCGTCCTCTGCTCCTCCAGGTAGCCGACGAGCTCGTCGTGGAATGCCTGGGCCCGCTCGGGAGGGAGGTTCGCCAGCAGGGTCTTGATCGGGCCGAAGCTCGTCGACATCAGCTCCCAGAACTCCTCGCCCGTGTCCGCGCGCTGCGGCGTGTTGTGGGTTGTGATCGTCAGCGCGAACGCGCCTCCGAGCAGCTGTTCGCAGTACGCGGGATCACCCCACTGCAGGGCCATGCCCGCTCCGGGTGGCGGGGGTGGCGCGTAGCGGCCGATGATCTCGAAGAACTCGTCGACGCCGCCCTCGGTCGCCCAGGCCGTGAGCGCGAGTCGTCCGCCCGTGCGGCAGACGCGGGCGAGCTCGGACGCGACGACGGCGTGGTTCGGCGCGAAGATCGCTCCCACCGACGAGGTGACGATGTCGAAGCTCTCGTCCGGATAGCGGAGGGCCTCGACGTCGCCCACCTCGAACCGCGCGTTGGCGCCACGCTCCGCAGCCTGCCTGCGGGCGGTCTCGACGAGGGTCGGAGAGAGATCGATGCCCGTCACCTCCGCCTCGGTCTCGGCGGCCATGAACGCGAGCTCACCCGTGCCGCACCCGACGTCGAGCCAGCGATCGCCCGAGCCCCCTCGCACGGCGTCGACGATCGCTTCGTGCATGTCGGCAAGCGTCTCGGCGATGCGCTCGAAAGGAGCCGACCCCCACATCGCCGCGTGCCGGTTCTTCAGCTCCTCGTATGGCATACGCGTCCTCCTCGTCGATCGGTGTCAGACACCGTTTTCTGTCAAGCCCAGGTCGTGCCAGATGTGTGCCGATCGTTCCACAAGCCGGTTGCAGCATGCATCGGCGGCTCGATCGCCGCCCTGTGGAAAACCGCGTGCGGCCGAAACGGACCACTTGACACGAAACAGTGTCTGACACCGTCCTCCGCGCGCGCCTCGGCCTACCGCGTGCGGTCGCTCAGGTAGAGGTGCCAGAGCAGGCGCGCGGCGGTCGCCCGGTGTGGCCTCCACGCCTCGCCGATCAGCTCGAGCTCGTGCGGCGAGGGACGCGCCTCGAGTCGCCGGGCACGTCGCGCACCCTCCTGCAGCGCGATGTCCCCGATCGGCCACGTGTCCGGTCGCCGGAGCGCCGAGAGGAGATAGACCTCGGCGGTCCACGGCCCGATCCCCGGCAGGGCGACGAGCGCGACGCGCGCCGCCTCGTCGTCGAGCAAGGCGACGGCGTCGAGGTCGAGCGACCCCGCCTCGATCGCGCCGGCGAGGGCCCGAACGTAGCGCGCCTTCTGGCGGCTGAAGCCGTCCCCGCGGAGCTCCTCGTCGGTCGAGCGCAGGATTCCCTCCGTGGTCAGGCCGCCCAGCCGCCCGACCAGCCGGTCGTAGGCCGCCCGCGCCGAGGCGAGTGAGACCTGCTGCTCGAGGATCAGAAGGACGAGGGTCGCGAGACCGGGCTCGCGCGCCCAGAAGCTGGGCCGACCGTGACGATCGACGATCGCCGCTAGGTCGGGATCGTCCGCCGTGAGATCGGCCACGGCGGCCGCGAACGACGTCTCGTCGAGCATTGCCTGACCGTACCCAGCGGGCGTCCAGTGGATCTCCAGCGGCTCCCGGGAGTCTGGCGGCGAAGCGCGGCGCGGGGCCGTGCCGGTAAGGGAGGCGATATGAAGCTTCACGTGAGATGGACACTCGCCGCGGTCGGGCTCGTGGCTGTCGCGGTCCTCGGAGCCGCCGGGCCGGCGGCGGCGGACGGTGCGTCGCAGGTCGACGGCATCCAGACGCTGGTCGACATCGGCGACCCGTTCGACCCGGCCGACGACGTGTCCGCGATGGACGGATACGGCGGCGGGCGTCCCGCGCTGATCGGGCTGTGGTACACCCGGACGTTCGTCGTCGGCGTCGTGACACCGTCCGGCGTGGTCACTGCGACGGGGACCGAGGAGTTCGTCGGATGCCTCGACTCCAACGGTGACCGGAGCTGCGGAGGGTCGGAGCCCTCGGGGACGCTCGCGCTCACCTACATGTACTCCGGCAAGTTCGACCCGGTGACGTTCGCGACACAGCACGGACGCTGCCACCATCCGATCACGGGGGGCACCGGCGACTTCGAGGGTGCGACGGGAGTTCTCCACTTCAAGGAAGACCCGGACGCGGGCTGCTCGTACTACGCGGGCCACCTCACGCTGGGGGGATGAGCGACGCGCTGCCGGCCGGAGCCCCGGTGGCTTCGGCCGGCAACGTTGCATCGCCGATGTCGATCGTGCAGTCTGCAACGAGCAGGAGGGGCTGTGGCGGTAGGAAGGCGCATCGCGGCGGGCGACGTCGTCGCCGGTTATGAGGTCGGCGAACTCGTCGGCCGTGGAGGCATGGGCGAGGTCTTCCGCGCCATCGACGTCCGCCTCGACCGGCCTGTGGCGCTCAAGCTGCTGGTGGAACAGCTCTCCGGTGACGAGGGCTTCCGCGAGCGGCTCCTCCGCGAGTCGCGCCTTGCCGCGAGCCTCGATCACCCCAACGTCGTCCCGATCTACGAGGCAGGCGAGGCCGACGGCCGGCTGTTCATCGCCATGCGCTACGTCGACGGCACCGATCTCAAGTCGCTTCTGCGCCGTGAGGGGCCGCTCGAGCCGGAACGGGCGGTGGCGATCGCATCCCAGGTGGCGGAGGCACTCGACGCCGCGCACCGGAAGGGCCTCGTCCACCGCGACGTGAAGCCGTCCAACGTGCTGCTCGACCAGGAGGGCGGCCGCGAGCACGTCTACCTGGCCGACTTCGGGCTCACCCAGAGCGTCTCGGACACCGGCCCGACGGATGGCCAGCTGATGGGGACCGTCGACTACGTCGCGCCCGAGCAAATCCGCGGCGACCGCGTCGACGGACGCGCCGATGTCTACGCCCTCGGCTGCCTCCTGTTCGAGACCCTGGCCGGCACCCTGCCGTTCTCCGGTGGCTCGGATGTCGCGGTCGTCTACGCCCACCTGGAAGAGGATCCGCCTCGGGCGAGCGAGCGACGCCCGGGACTGCCACAAGCCGTCGACGCCGTCTTCGCGCGGGGGATGGCGAAGGAGCCCGGCGACCGGCACGCGACGTGCGGCGAGCTCGTCGACGAGGCGAGAGCGACGATCGGGCTCGTCCAGAGAAGGCCCGTGACGCGAGCACGGGTCGCGCTCGTCGCCATCGTGGCGGCCGTGGTCGCTGCCGCAACTGCGACGGGGATCATGCTCGCGACACTCGTGGCGACTCCCGGCGACGGCCTCCAGCGGCGGGTCGCTCGTGCGGATCGACCCTGGACGAACGAGGTGACTGCGTCGTACGCCGTCTCGGCGACCCCCGGGCATCGTCGTCGACTGCGCAATACCGCGTCTGGCTCGGGGACTTCAGGGACGGATCGCTCTGGCGACTCGACCCGAGCGCGGCGACGTGCAGCGCTTCACGACGACGGGAGAGCCGCGCGACCTCACGCGCCTCGGTGGCACAGATCTACGTGGCCGGAGACGGCGAGACCATCATCAAAGGCACGGTCACGCGATACGACGCGGTGACCGGGACCCGCCAGTCCGCCGTGCCCGTACTCGCCTGCTCCGTCGCCGCCGGCGAGGGTGTGCTCTGGGTCGCCGGGTGCCCGTTGATCGTCCGGCTCTCGACAGATGCCGGCGGCATGCGCGTCCTCGTGCTGGCGCCCGTTCCGTTCCAGCAGCCGCACTCGGCCGAGACGACGCGGATCGCGATGCACGACATGGCCGTGGGCGAGGGAGCCCTGTGGGTCCTCGGCGACCCGATCGACCGGCGCGTGTTCCGGGTCGATCGACGGACGGGGGAGATCCTCGACACGACCGAGCTCCCGTTCGCGCCCCGGTCGATCGCCGCCGGCGAGGGCGCCGTCTGGGTGACGGGTTCGGTCGACGACGTCGTCGCACGCCTCGACCCCGCGAGCGGTAGTCGCCTCCAGACCATCGACGTGGGCCGCGGCGCGAGCGGCGTTGCAGTCGGCTCGGGCGCGGTCTGGGTGGCGAGCGCCCTGGCGCGGGAGGTATCGCGCATCGACCCGGTGTCCGGCGAGATCGTGGCTCGCATCCCGATCGACGGTGCGCCGCGCGAGGTCGCGGTCGGAGCCGGGGGCGTCTGGGTGACGGCCGATGCCGGGTAGGTTCGCAGTCCTCGTCGTCGCGCTCGCCGCGCTCGCGGTTGCGGGTGGCGGCTGCGGCTCGGACAAGCAGACGGTCCGCATCGGCGTGCTCACCGACTGTCAGGGGCCCCTGCGGGGTTTCGAGGACGCCCAGCTCTCCGGAGCCGAGCTTCCGTTCCTGCGCCGCGGCGCACGCCTTGTCGGGCCGGGCCCCGGCGGCGGGGTCACCGCGATCGAGGAAGGCGGCCGGAGGATCGAGCTCGTCCGCGGGTGCCAGGAGTCGGGAGAGCACACGGTGTACATCGAGGAGGCGCGGCGGCTGCTCGAGACCGAGCAGGTCGACGCGATCGTGGGGGGCGCTTCGGTCGTGGCGCGCGACCTGGCTCGCCGCTACCCCGACGTGCCGTTCGTGAGCACCTTCTGGAACGAGCAGGAAGTGACGTTGCGTCGGCCCGCGTCGAACGTGTTCCGCTTCTCGCCCGATTACGCCCAGCAGGCCGCGGGCCTCGGGACGTACGCATACCGCGAGCTCGGGTGGCGTCGGGCCGGCGTGGTGGCCGGCGACCAGCCGGCCGGCTGGGCCGGGGCGGCGGCGTTCACCGCCGAGTTCTGCGCCCTCGGGGGACGGGTCGTCACGACGACCTACCGCTCGATCTTCACCGGCAAGCCCGACGTCGTCGTGCGCACTCTCGGCGCGAAGCCCGACGGCGTCGCGGCGTTCCTCGACTTCCTCGACGACCCCGCCACGATCCTCGGCGCGCTCGCCAACCGGGCTCGACGACCCACGCCGCCTTCTTCTGTGGACCTACAGCCTCGAGGACCCGGCGGTGCTGCAGAGGCTCGGCGCCAGGCTCGACGGCGTCGTAGGCACCACGTGGCTGCCGCCTCGCCCCCCAGCGCGTCCTTCGCGAGTACCTCACCACACATCGCGCGGCGTTTCCGGGCCTGCCCGCCTTTCTGGGTGCCCAGTCGTGGGTGATCGACTACCACAACGCAATCGAGGCGACGCTCACCGCCCTGGAACGGGTCGAGTCCTCGGACGTCAGCGCCGGCCTGTCGCCAGGAGCTCGGGCGAGCTCGGATCGATCTCCCCGGCGGGACGGTCACCCTCGACCGGAATCGCCAGGCGGTCCGCGACGGCTACCTCTCGCAGGTCGTCGTGGACGGCGGCAAGACCCGACCTTCGAGCCCGTGCGGCTCGTTCCCGGCGTCGAGCAGACCTTTGGAGGCCTGCTTTCGGAGGCTCCGCCGCCCGGGGCTCGCACGCAGCCCTGCCGGAGAGCCGCGCCGCCCGCCTGGGCCCGTTGACCGTCAGCCGGCGATCGTCCAGGTGAACCGCGTCTCGCTCTCGCGGGGGGCGAGACCGCCGGGCCGCATCCCGCGTCGCACGAGAACCGTCGGCGACGACGTCTGGGTCGCGAGCGCCGTACGGGCGCGGCCGAGGCCCTCCCGCCTCCAGCGGTCGGTCAGCCCGACGACCACCACGCCGGCGTCCCGCGCAGCCTCGACGAGCGCCTCGGGGTCCGGGTCGACCAACGCGGGCTCAGCCGGAACGCCCAGTGCGCGCTGCACGGCGATCGACGCGTGAGCGAGCAGCCTGCTCGCATCCCTCCCGTCAGCGCCGGTCGTGGCGCCGGCGAGCCGAAGGCTCGTTCCCCGGCTGCGCGCGAGCCACGCTCCGAGCTCGACCGCGGCCCAGTCGTGCTCGGCGCCCGCGAACGGCACGACGATCTCCCCGTGTCCCGGAGGGCCGCCGACGACGACGCCGACGTCGCACGGAGCGTGGTCGAGAAGGGCGAGCACGCGCGCGTCCTCGAGCAGGCCATCGGGCGCATCCACGAGGAGCAGGTCGACGTCGTGCTCGTGCGCCAGGCGTGCCATGTCGGCGCCCGGGGCCACGGATGTGAACACTGCGGCCCTCGCCTCGACTCCGTCCGCGACAAGGCGCGCGCGAAGCTCGTTGACCAGCGTCCCGGCGGAGGTCAACTCGCCCGGCGAGGCAACGGTCGTGAGGACGATGAGCTCGCGCGTCGGCTCGCACGTCAACGGTGCCGCCAGGATCGCGAGCGCCTCGGCACGATCGGGTGCGAGCGCCGCCACGAGAATCGAGCGCTGTGCTCGGCTGCCTCCGGCTGGGTCGCGGGCGCGAGGCTCGCGTCCTGTCGGAGCATCGCGGCGTGCAAGCTCGGTCAGCCAGCGCGCTCGGCTCGATCCCGAGCTCGTCGACGAGGATCGACCGAGCGTCGCGATACGTCTCGAGCGCCTCGGCCTGTCGCCCGGACCGGTAGAGAGCGGTCATCAGCAGCGCCCGGGTTCGCTCGCGAAGTGGATGCTCGCGGACCAGCCGCTCGAGCTCACCGACGACGTCCGCGTGGCGGCCGAGAGCGAGATCGGCCTCGATCCGGCGCTCCAGCAGCGAGCAGGCGCAGCTCGTCGAGCCGCGCGATCGGCGGCTCGAGCGACGGCTCGTCCGCGATGTCCGCGAGCGCCGGTCCCCTCCAGAGCGCGAGCGCCTCCCGCAGCGCCGCGGCTGCGCTCGACGGATCGTCCCGCTCGAGTGCCTGGCTACCTTCGTACGCGAGCCGCTCGAATCGCTGGAGGTCGAGCGCGCCGCTCGACACTCGCAGCACGTACGCCGCGCCCGCGAGTCTCGATCGCCTCCTTGCCGAGCGCCTTGCGGAGCCCCGAGACGTACCCCTGCACGAGGTTCGCCGCGGAGCCGGGCGGGTCGTCGCCCCAGAGACCGTCGATCAGGCGCGACGCCGGAACCACGGTGTTCGGCTGGCAGAGGAGCAGCGCGAGCACAGCGCGTTGCTTGGGGCCGCCGAGGCGGGCCTGGCGCCCGTCGACGTCGGCCTCTAGCGGGCCCAACAGGCGGTACTCGACGCGCATCGGCCGACCCTACTCCGGCCGATCCGGCCTCGCGCGTTGCCGCCGTGGCTCCGCTCCGTTAGGGTGGCGGCATGCGCGAACGGCTCGAGCTCTCATCGACCGGCCTCGACCTCGCGCTCGGCCTGCTCCTCCTTCCCCGGTAGGGGAAGCGAGCGACGCACATATCCACGCCGTGCTCCCGCACATCGCCGGGAGAGGTACGCCCGCCGAGGAGAAGAGCCATGCCGATGCCGTTCCAGCACTACCGTCCCTACGTCACCGTCGACCTGCCCGACCGCACGTGGCCCGACGTCGTCCTCCAGCAGGCGCCGATCTGGTGCTCGACCGACCTGCGCGACGGGAACCAGGCGCTCGTCAACCCCATGGACGCAGCGCGCAAGCGGCGCTTCTTCGACACTGCTCGTCGAGCCTCGGCGTGAAGGAGATCGAGGTCGGCTTCCCGGCCGCGTCGAAGGCCGACTTCGACTTCTGCCGCGTGCTGGTCGAGGAAGGACTGATCCCCGACGACACGACGATCGCCGTGCTGACGCAGGCCCGTCCAGAGCTGATCGAGCGCACGTACGAGGCGATCGAGGGGGCAGAGCGGGCGATCGTCCACCTCTACAACTCGACCTCCGAGACGCAGCGCCGCGTGGTGTTCCACCTCGGGTCAGGACGGGATCACGCGCCTCGCGGTGCGCGGCACGGAGCTCTGCAAGGAGCTCGCCGCGCAGACCGGGACCGAGATCGTCTTCCAGTACTCCCCCGAGAGCTTCCACCACACCGAGCTCGAGTACGCGCTGGAGATCTGCGAGGCGGTCGCGGACGAGTGGGGCCCCACGCCGGCGGCCAAGATGATCGTCAACCTTCCGACGACGGTCGAGGCGTTCCCGCCCAACGTCTACGCCGACCGGATGGAGTGGTTCATCCGGCACTTCTCGCACAGGGAGAGCGCGATCCTCTCCGTCCACCCCCACAACGACCGGGGCACGGCCGTCGCCACGGCCGAGCTGGGGTTGATGGCCGGCGCCGAGCGGGTGGAGGGCTGCCTGTTCGGGAACGGCGAGCGCACGGGGAACGTCGACCTGATCACCCTCGCGCTGAACCTCCTGACGCAGGGGGTCGACCCGGGCCTCGACCTGAGCGAGCTCGACGAGGCGCGTCGGACCGTCGAGGAGTGCAACGAGCTGCCGGTGCATCCGCGGCACCCGTACGTCGGTGAGCTGGTCTACACCGCGTTCTCGGGCTCGCACCAGGACGCGATCAAGAAGGGGATGGATGCGCAGGAGCGCTCCGGCTCGAGCGCCTGGGACGTGCCGTACCTCCCGCTCGACCCCAAGGACGTCGGCAGGGATTACGAGGCGATCATCCGGGTCAACTCGCAGTCCGGGAAGGGCGGCGTCGCCTACCTGATGAAGACGGAGCACCACCTCGACCTGCCCCGCGGCCTGCAGATCGACTTCGCCCAGAAGATCCAGGCGATCACCGACGTCCGCGGCGGCGAGCTGACGGGCGACGAGCTGATGGAGGCATTCACGCAGCACTACATCGGCGTGGAGGAGCCGTTCGTGCTGGTCTCGTACGCGCACGAGAGCGGGGAGGACGGCGACCGGCTCGTCGCACGGATGCGCCACGAGGGCGAGGGCGTCGTCGTCTCAGGGGAGGGAAACGGGCCGATCGCCGCGCTCGTGCACGGGATCGAGCAGCGGTTCGGCATCGAGGTGGACGTGCGCGACTACCACGAGCACGCCATGTCGAGGGGAGAGGACGCCACCGCGGCCGCCTACGTCGAGTCCGACGTGGACGACGAGGCTTTCTGGGGAGTCGGGATCCATCCTTCGATCGTCACGGCGTCGCTGCGGGCGGTGGTCAACGCGGTGAACCGCGCCCACGCGTCGCGGGCTGCTCGAGAGAAGGCCGTCGCCGCCTTCGACGACTGAGCCGTCGTTTGCCGATCCGGCGCGTCGGGTAACGCCCCTCCGGCACGACAAAGGAGGAGCATCGGCATGGATACGACGTGGTGGATCGTGATCGCAGTCGCCGCGGCCATCGTCCTCGTCGCGCTGGCGGCATGGGCCTACACGCAGTCGAGGCGACGCTCGGCCCTGCAGGATCAGTTCGGCCCCGAATACGACCGCACGGTCGATTCGGCCGGGTCGAGGCGCAAGGCGGAACGCGAGCTCGCCGAGCGCGAGAAGGCTCACGAGGAGCTCGAGATCCGGCCGCTCTCGGAGGCTGCACGGAGCCGGTACATGGAAGACTGGCAGCGTGCCGAGCAACGGTTCGTCGACGACCCTGAGCTGGCGGCCCGCGAAGCCGACAGCATCGTTCGGGGCGTCTTGACCGAGCGCGGCTACCCGGATGACGACTTCGACACGCAGGCCGCGGCGGTCTCCGTCGACCATCCCCAGGTCGTGTCGCGCTATCGCCACGGGCACGAGATGATCCATGGCAACGGCGCGAGCGGCTCCGAGCGGACCGAGAACCTTCGCAAGGCGATGGTCGACTTCCGCTCCGTCTTCGAGCAGCTGGTCGAGCCCCGAGCGCGAGACGGTCGAGCGCTAGAGGCACGCACGGGCGGCGACTCGGCGCAGGAACGCCGCCGGGTCGCCGCTATAGTTCCCCTCCACGCGGATGTAGCTCAGTTGGCTAGAGCGTCTGCTTGCCATGCAGAAGGTCGAGGGTTCGAGTCCCTTCATCCGCTCTCACGAAAGCCCTGCTAGCGCGGGGCTTTCGTCGTCTTAGCAGAGAACGCGCTAGAGCGTTTGGCAACACTTTGGCAACGCTCGCGCCGAGAAAGGAGCCCATCGCGCCTTACCTGCCCGTCGTGCTCGGCTCGTCACGCGTTGACCGAAGCGGTGTTGGTCGAACCTGCGGTTGGTTGGTTATGTGTTGCGGCGGCGACTGCTGCGGTGCGGGTGTGGACGCCGAGTTTCTCGTAGATGTGGTCCAGGTGGCTCCGAACCGTGTTGGTCGAGACGACGAGTTGTTCGGCGATCTCGCGGTTTGTGAGACCTCTGGCGACGTGTCGGATGATTTCGTGTTCGCGAGCGGTGAGGTAGTCCGAGTGGATGCTTTGCTGCCCAGCGGTGGCGGAGTCGTGCGAGGTGCGGCCGGAGCAGCAGAAGTATCGCGCGGTCGCGCTCGTCGAAATCACTGCCGGGGCCGCGTGTGAAATCGAACTGGCAGATTATGCCGGGAGGTGCTGGGAAGAAGACCTTCAGCTCGTGTTCAACCCCTACGGGCCGCAGCACCTCTTGGACGTAAGGGTTGCGGAGGCGCGCCCGCGGCGTGAGGAAGTCGCTGAGCGTGAGCGGTATCTCCGAATCGCCGACGGACTCTTCGCACAGCGGGTTGAAGTGGACACCTGGCGTCGCAGTCCCACGGGTACTCGACGACCGGGTACTCGACAGACGAGGGGCTCCACGCGCGCGTGCCGCACGCTTGCGTGTCCAGGTCGTACTCGATGTACGCCAACGCGTGGTCGACGCCGATCAGCTCGGTGAGTCGCTCGAGCACCGGTAGCCCGAACGGGCCCACGGCGTCGGGCGCGGCGGCCTCCGCGACCACCGATAGCGCCCCATGAACGTCCCGTTCGGTTAGTTCCCTCGCGATCGTGACTCCATTTGGGCCCTCTGATACGTGGACGTACATACGTCATTCGGCCCATAGCGCTGCAACCGCCGACAGAGGAAGCTTGAGAGAGCAACACCGGCTGCGTGCAGCAGCCACATCAGCTCCCTCAGGCGGCAGCAAGTTGCCGCTCGCCACCCTAACCAGGAGGCACACATGCGTAAGTCCGCACCCTTCCTTGCCGCGCTCGTAGCGGCAGGCAGCATCGCCGGAACCGCGCACGCGACGGTGACCAGCGGAACACCGGCGGTCACGACGCTGGCAACGGCTCGCTTGCCGAGACGAACCACCCCGGCAGCTCGCGCAGCACGGTGAGCCCGACACGCTGCTGGAAGACCTGGCAGTCCGTCCGCGACGCGAAGCTGCATCACACAACCACACCCGGATGCCGCAAAACGCACCCCCGACCCCGATAAACGCTCAAGGGGGCGAGGTGCAAGCTCGGCCGCGTGATCCGCGATGCCGATCCTGCCTCAAACCGATCGCAACGGGAGAAGCCATGAACCACCGTGACGCCGATGCGTTTGGCCTGTTCACTCGAGAATGGCACTGAGCGGCGCATCCGCGAGGCAGACGTGGAGCGGCTCGCACGCGAGATTCGCGCCAGCGGCAGACGCCGACCGCTGTGGATGGCCGCCGGTTTCCTGCTCGCCTCAAGCCACCGCCCGCAACCCGACGACTCGAGACCTAGAGGAGCGAGCTTCTCCAAGTCTCCTCAATAGAGCTGATACAGCGGATACACCGCACCGACCGCGCCTCCTCGCCGCACTCGACGGCAACCGCACGAGGCGCCGCTCGTCCTCGAAGCGTTCGAGTGCGCGGGCGAACCTCGGGAGCGGTTGCGGCACCGCCCGAGCCTACGCCGGCGCTTGCAGATTGTCCAGTGTGATCGCAGATCATCCTGGGCAGGATGCAACAGACGGTTCCTCCGAGGCCAAGATTCCCGGCCCGAGGTTCGTCCGCTGACGGCCGGGAAGTCGCAGTCGACCGTCGCCGCTAGTGGCCGCCGTCGGGACGGCTTGCCATGCAGAAGGTCAAGGGTTCGAGTCCCTTCATCCGCTTCTCACGAAAGCCCTGCTAGCGCGGGGCTCTTGTCGTCTCAGGAGAGAGCACGCCGGAGTAGTTGGCAACACAATGGCAACGCCTCGCGTCCCTATGGGTCCCGGGAGCGGTGGCCGAACTTCGGACAACGAGGTTGGCGACCGTGCCCCGGCTGCCTCGCCGGACTGCATAGGCATCCACCGCGTTTCTAGCTCCGCGACGTCTCACGGGCAAGTTCTTGAAGTAATCCGCTTGACGCCCGGGTCGCGAGCGGGACACTTTTCGGCAATACAGGGAGGGAGGGAAGTGATGTCGGCCCGTCGAGCAGGGATTTTCGCTGCTGCAGTTGCATCGTTCGCGCTTTTCGCCGGGAGCGCGTATGCGAGTCACGCGGGTGCCGTCGCAACGTGCGACAACGGGGACACGTTCACGCTCCGCGCCGCCGATAACAGCGGCGGCTTCCAGTCGCCGGCTCCAGACCACGTCCTCATCTTTGAGGAGGGAGGCGTGCTCACGGTTTTCCGTCTCTCGGTGAACGGCAATGTGGTGTTGAGCCGAGCGGAGGCTGGTCAAGCGAACAACGCGGGCACTGAGGTCACGTGCTCGTTCACGATCGGCGACGGAGCCCACTTCGAGGTGACGGGTCTCCTGACCGCCCGCTAACCGTCGGGAAGCGACTACTCGACGAAACGGCCTGGAGACGCATCCCCAGGCCGTTTCCTTCTCTGCCGTTTACCTTGCCCTCACGGCACGAAACCTCCCTGACGGATAATCCGCAACTTCGCTGCCATCGGATGAAAGGGAGGCTGTTTTGGCCGAGGGATTCGTACACACTGTTCACAAGGACGGAGCCTGGGCGAACACGATCGAGGGCGAGGACGAGTCCCCTTCGGCCACCCACGAGACGAAAGAGGCAGCCGTCGCAGCGGGCCGTGCAGAGGCGATGACGCCGCAACCGAGCACGTGATCCACCACGAGGACGGCACGATCGGCGAGCGCAACTCCTACGGCAGCGATCCAGCGGACAGGCCCGGGTAGCCAGCCTAGATTCGAGCGATCACCCGCTGGGGGCATCGACGAAGCTCGCCCATGCCCGCCGCAGTTGGCCATAGAGCCAACCCTTAGTCGTTCTTCCGGCTCGTGAGTGCAGCCCACCGGCTTTCTTCGCGCGGCGAGTCTACGAGGCGTAACCTGTGGCTGTGCCTCGCTCTGCGGCCAGCGGTGAGGGCTCCGACCTTGTCGTGCGTTGCGCTGAATGGGGGCTGGGGGCTGACGAGCGGTGGACGATCATCGAACGCTGGACGTGGTGGTCAGACTGGTGTGGAACCCTCGTTCCATTTTGTCCTGAGTGTGCCGAGCGGGAATTCGGCCATCGGGTCGAGTTCAACCGCCGCAACTGGCTGAGCGGTTCCAAATTCGAGGGTTGGAAGCGCAGAGCCGCCACCGGCGTAGACTGCGCCGCCTATCGGCGGAGGAAAGGGGAGGGATGCGTAGTAATGCCGGTCCACCGCGGTCGCCGTCGCGGCGTTGGTGGTGGTGTTCGCCGTGTTCGCCGGGGCTGCATCGGCTGAGTCCAAGGCGGACAACGGCCACGCCGTCGCAAGCTTCATAGCGTCAACCTGGCCGTGGGCGCACGAAGGCAAACCTGAGGTTCTCGCCTCCGCCGCCTGGCGTCTTTAGCTGTGGCTCACGGAGTTCGCACCGACCCAGTTCCCCGGTGTCGACTCGATTCACGAGCTTCAGCTGCTCATCTGCTCTGGCGAGTAGTCAGCAAGGATCGGCCGAGGGGGAGGGCGAGTGCCCCCCTCCCCGCGGCCAGGGTCGCGGTAGGTCACGGCGCGCCTAGCGCGCACCGACGTATTCCCCGGGATGGCCCAGCCCGCATGCGGGCACGTCATCGCTTTGTGAACCCGTTACATCTGCCGCGTGCTGGCCGCATTGATCGGAACCAGCCTCCGAACAGGAAGCGTGCGGCCCTCTATCCACAGCTCCATCGGCAAGCAAGGCGACGGACCCGCGACCGGATCCCGGACGGGAAGACGTCGTCCTGCCAACAGTTCCGCGGTACGCCAAGGCGGGGACCCGCTCGAAGCAGGAGGTGAAGCGAACCGCCTGACGAACGTGTTTCGGTGCTGAAGCTCGGCACTTCTCGTGCCTCGGGCGCGATCGCGAGCACGACCCGTGACCGTGCCGGGAGCAACACCGGGTCTTCCGTCCGATCGGCCGCTCTGGATCGCCGGTGGGGCCGTCCCCGGCTCTGCTGCGGACGTTGCCGAGGACCAATGGGCCAACGCGAAGTCGTTCGGACGCACCCCCATCTGGATCGGCGCGCTCCCCTCCGCCCGGGAGCCGCAGTTTCTGAGCTCAGCCTCCGGCGGCCTTTCCTGCGGGAGCTTGGACCAGACCGCATCTGCGCTGATTCCGACCCCAGCGAGAACAACGACGAGTGCCAGGACAACCCGTCTCATCCCCGGGCCGGATATTCCCGTCGCTCGGGAGGCCACGAGCGCGCACACCGATGCCCGTTCAGGGCCGGCATCCCCACCCCCTCGGCAGCCTC
>CAVROJ010000034.1:0-61331 GCA_963722755.1 uncultured Actinomycetes bacterium | reverse complement strand
AGTTGCACCTGCACCAGAGGTTGGCAACGGCAGGATTCGGCCGGCTCGAACCAGTATTCGCCGCGCTCACCCCCGCGCGGGCCGCTCCCGTGAGGCGCGTCCTGGCCCAGCCCCTGACCGCCGACCCCCGAAGCCGCAGAAGGACAGGGAGAGGGGCAAAGGGCACACGCGAAACCGGGTACCCACCCCCGTCGGCGTGCCGATGGCGATGGGGCCGGTCGGGGCCTCAGACAACACGGATGAACCTGCAAGGCGCGGGAACACCCTCGGTACCCGTTTTGCCGTTCGGGCGCCAGGTGGTCACTTCCTGAGCCTCATCCGCAGCTCTCCAACCGCCTGCTCGACCGTGAGCCACTTGTTGCGCGCGACCCCCGCCGCACCGCGCCTCGACCGCCCCAGGCCGAGCTCAGCGCACGGTCGAAGAACTCGCTTCCGGGACACGAAGGCGGGACACGACATATAGGCGAGACGCTCAGGCAGCGGCCCCCACCACCAGGACAGGGCCGCCACCGCGGAAGGCTCTCGCCGCGGACACGCACTGCGGCTTAGTCGTGTCCGCCTCGATCGCAACACGAAGGGGAGGAAGGAGGGAACCCGACCTTCGTGCCCTTCAAACCTATAGGAACCCGCTATGAAAAGTAAAGCGTGTCCCCAGTCACGCCGTCGCGGTCGAAGCGATGACCGGCGTCGCAGCGAGTGGAGCCGCGCGCCCTCGGTCAGCGATGTCGGCCCGGCCGTCGCTGACAGCCGGCGGCCCCTCATGTCGCCGCTCCGAACCTGACACAATCGGGCACGTGCTGCTTGCCGGCCTCCCGGTCGGGGGCCGACCCGAGCCGGGCCGACCGGGTTGCCCATCTCGGCTGCGCCCGCGTCGGCCCCAGTGGGCCGCTCCAGCCTCGCAGACACTTCGAGCCCTGAACGGTGCCCTAGCGGTGACCGACGGTTGCCGGCGAAGCCTGTGTTCAAGCCGATCCGTGCGGAGGGGTCACCACGATGGCGCCCCCTTGGCGCCCCCTAAAGTGCCCTCGATCTCTTGTGTTCAAGCCAGATCTGGGCCGGAACGCCAGTTCCCTTTTGGGCACGATCACCAGACGTTTGGGCAAGAGTAGGCCCTGCCCGGGGTGAAGGGGGCCGATCACCGTTCTATGTCGCGATGACGACTTCGCCCGCCGAGGTCTGAGGCCCCTTCTGTAGCGGTGTTGACACTCCGAACGTGTCGGCCGTGAACGACGCCGGGGCCGCGCCCGCCTAGCCTGGCACGCAATGGAGCGACTAAGAAGGAGCACGTCATGAACCCGCTGTCTCCAAGCAGGATCCTCCGCATCTGTCTGGCGGGCGCGGCTGCGCTCGTTGTCGCCGCGCCGGCCGGCGCGCGCGTGTTGCCCGTCGACGAAGGCGACAGCGCACAGTACGGCTGGGGTGCTGCGGCGACCTTGGCGAAGGAGCAGACGCGCGCATCTCTAGCGGCCAGCGCGGAAAAGGCTCTCCTGGCGCAGTACGGCTGGGGTGCTGCGGCGACCTTGGCGAAGGAGCAGACGCGCGCATCTCTAGCGGCCAGCGTTGAAATGGCTCTCCTGGCGCAGTACGGCTGGGGCGCAGCTGCCACGTACGCGAAGCTGCACGCCTAAAACGAGGGAGGCGGTCGCGTCCGCGGCCGCCTCTCAGCCTGGACGGACGAACGACACGTGCACGGAACGTTTTTAGCGCGCCGGCAGGGGTGACCGCGCCCTCGCTATTTCTCTCCCCGGAGTGGAGGACGGGTTTGCGGGGGGAGGCCGGCGCGACTAGATCGGCCGGCGTTCGCGCTCGTGGAGCAACGCGGCGCGGAGCTCCTCGAGTCCCGGAGGTGGGTCGTTGAGTGCGGTGAGGACCTGGTCGGCCTCCTCGTCTGCGAAGCGAAGCATTACCGAGTCGTCGTCGCTAGCGCCGCGAAGAGTTTGGGCCGCTGGATCATCGAGGTTGACCCGCAGCCATTCGACGTTGTCGGCTGTCACTTCTACGCCGTGAATGACCACCTTCGACGACCCCTCAGATGACCGGCGGTGGGATCGGGTCCGGTTCGTCGGGTGGTTGGGGATCGGGTGGAGGGAGTGGATCGGGGCCTGGGATCGGCGGCTGTGGCGACGGTGGTAGCGGTGTCTCCGCTGGCATGAGTTCTGACACTCTGCCATCAACCGACGGTTAACGAGTCGCCCGCGGCCGGGCTCTCGCGATGTGAGCCGCTCGGGGATGCTCGACGACGGCTCGGTTGACATCTTCCGACCGACGAGGGGTCGTAGGCACCATCCCGGAGAACGAAGTCGACTCCTTGTTCGCCGAACTTCCGGAGGGGACGCCGAGCGGCTAGCTGAACGCCCCGTACGTGACTCTCACCCGGTGGCACCCGGCCCCGACCTGAACCCCGTCACGCCGGCGCGCCCTCATCTCTCTCCCCGCGAGGGAGAATCCGCTCGAGCACGACCTGCGCGTCAACCTCGCGACGCTCTCGGTGCGGTCAGCGGGGGCCAGTGAAATGCGCGGTTCGACACGACGACGGGCGTCCAATGCGGGTTTCGCCCGAGCCTCCCTCGGGTACCACAGATGCCGGCGAGGGGGCCCTCCGTTTTGGCCGCAGAGGCGGAGTCTCGAAGTTTCGAGAACGGAGCCCCATGTGAGATACGAGGCAGAGGGAAACGAGGTCACGGTGGGTGTCGCGTGGCTGTGGTGCATCGCCGGCTGCCTCGCCTGGTGGGTGCTTGTCGCCTGGGCCGTCGAGCGGGTCGTTTAGCCGAAGCGACTCCGACTCGAAAGGAGGCCACATGGCTGCCCCAAGAGCATTCTCGGAGACAAGCATCGGCCGCTATCTCGTTTACGCCGGCCCACTTGTCTGGGCAGTCCTGATCGTCTTCCACCCGAACCCCGGCGGCGACAGCCCCTACGAGGGAATCACGGACGTTGTCGACCGCTGGCTGTTCGTCCACGTCGGGCAGCTGATACTGACACCGTTCCTGTTCCTGGCTGTCTGGAGGCTCCTCGACGGCCTCACCTCGGCGGCGGCGAGGATCAGCCGGGCCGCCCTAGTTGTCTGGACGGTGTTCTTCAGCGCGTATGACTCTATTCAAGGGGTCGCGACCGGCATCCTCACACGCTGGGCCAACGACCGCGCAGCCGAGGAGCAGGCCGCCGTTGCGCGGGCAATCGAGTTCGTCGTCGAGGACAGCCAGCTCGCCGGGAACATTTCCGCGATTGGACTCGTGGCCGGCGCCTCGTGGCTGACCGTCGCGATCGCGGCAGCCGTAGCCCTGCACCAGGCCGGCGCCGGGAAGGCCGTTGTAGCGGCAACCTGCCTGTCGGTTGTCGTAGCTGCGCACTCCGCCCCGGCCGCGATTGGATTTGCCGCGCTCTTCCTCGCCGGAGTTCTCCGTGAACGTCAAAGAACGGCGCCAGCCTTGGGCGCTCCAGCAGTGACGTAAGCCGATCGAGGTCGCCGGCCGCGCGAGGAGGCACGGCTCGGGGGTAGGTGGCCTTCAAGACATGCCCCCGCTGTTGCCAGGACTGGCGATATTCCCGGGTAGGCACCGGGGAGGCACCGGACGCTCTCTCGCGAACATGCGCGTCACGTCTGACAACAACCCAAACAGGCGGCGATCCCTATATATCCATGAGCAAACCCGCATGTCTACGGGGTTTGCAGCTCGGGCACGATTCGCCGTTCAGTAACTCGCCACCCCTCGGGGGGCCGACCGGGGCCATAACACCCCACGGCCGAGCACGAGAGCAGGCGGGTGGCCAGCCTCGCCGGCGGCGCGCCGTCGACCCGGCTAACCGTGACCCTTCCGTGCCCTCCCCACCCGCAATCCCAGTGTTCAAGCCGTTCCTGACGGGAGGTCACGGTGACCGTGGCCTATCCGTGACCCTCAAAGTGGCCGCAATCCGTGTATTCAAGCCAGATCCGGGCTGGAGCCGCAGGTTTCCCTTTTGGTCACGGAAGGCACGGGCAATCCGGGGCCCGATTAACGCCCAGACTCACGGGTGGGACCTAGCTTGTGATCAGCAAGAAGACGCGGTGGCGGACCGTAGGCTCCGCCTACCGGAGCCCTATCGGCGCCCCCGGCCGCCCGCAATCCCTGTGCTCAAGCCAAACTGCGTCGAGGGGGCTCCGTAATGGAGCCCTAGCGGAGCCCCCTGAACAGCCCGCAATCCCTGTGTTCAAGCCAGATCTGAGCGAGGGCGCCGAAATCCCTTTTGGGCTCCGCAACCACACGCGTTGGCTAGACGAACGCGGCGCGGAACTCCGGGTCGGCGGGGAGGCCCGTCTCGTCGGCGCGCTCCACTGAGCTCACCTCCTCGGTCGATCGGCCGATCGCCGGTCCGATCTCCCTGCGGCCGGAGCGCTCGGGGTGCCGGGTAGGCTCACGCGCATGGATCTCATACATACCTGCTACCGCATCACCGACCCGGAGCGGTCGATTGCCTTCTACGAGGCGCTCGGGCTCGAGAAGCGGCGCGAGCTGCCGATCCGCGACGAGGCGGTCAACTACTTCCTCGGCGTTCCCGGCAAGCCGCAGCCCGAGCTCGAGCTGACCTTCAACTTCGGTGTCGACTCCTACGAGCTCGGCACCGCCTACGGGCACATCGCGCTCACCGTCGACTCGATGGACGAGACGCTCGCGGCCCTCGCCGAGAAGGGCATCGAGCCCGAGCGGCCACCCTACTCGGTGCGCGAGGGCGGCTCGCTCCTCTGCTTCGTCCGGGACCCGGACGGCTACCGCATCGAGCTGATCGAGCGCTCCGACTACTGACCCGGCCATCGGACGCGCGCCGGCTCCGCGTGCGCCTGATCGCTGACGCTCTCTTGACAACTACGTAGTTGTATAGTAGTTTACTTCTCACCTCGACGGACGGAGCCTCTCGATGTCGTTGCCACACCCTCTTCCCGAGCCGGTCGTCGAGCTGATCGCGCGCCGCTTTCGCGTGATCGGCGAGCCGATGCGGATCCGGATCCTCGACCGCCTGCGCGACGGCGAGGCGACCGTGGCCGAGCTCACCGAGCGGCCTCGGCACGTCACAGCAGAACGTCTCCAAGCACCTCGGCGTGCTCCACGAGGCCGGGATCCTCGGCCGCCGCAAGCAGGGGACGCACACCCTCTACGCGATCGCGGACGAGACCGTCCTCGGCCTCTGCGAGCAGGTCTGCGGCGGGCTGCAGCGTCAGTTCGCGGACCTCGCCGAGCTCGTCGGAGGGTCGGTGCGATGAGCTGCGCACGGCTCTCGCTCACCCGCGTCCTGTTCGCACTCGCCGGCACGATGACCCTGCTCGCGGTCGTCCTCGCCGTCACGGTGAGCCCCTGGTTCCTGCTCCTCGGCGTCTTCGTCGCCCTCAACCAGTGGCTCTTCGCGCTGGTGGGCGCGTGCCCCGCGTCCGTCATCCTCGGACGCACGCCGTGCTTCTCCCGCGAGGTGACCCGATGACGAGCGGTCGGCCCGATCGGGCGCCTCGGCCGCTGGGCGGCGGGGCACGTGCGGCTCGTCGTCCTCGTCTGGGCGGTGGTCGCAGTCGGCCTCGGCGCGCTCGCGCCACGGGCCGAGCATGCGCTGTCCGGCGCCGGCTGGGAGGCGTCGGGGTCCGAGTCCGTCGCCGCCCGCGAGGCGATCGACGCCTCGTTCGAGGGCCAGGGCGGCTACGCGCTCATGGTCGTCGTCCACGGCGAAGGCGACCTCGACACCACCGTCGCCGAGGCCACACGCATCCTCGAGTCGGACAGCCGCGTGTCGAGCGTCGCGCGCGCCCCAGGTCTCGCGAGGACGGCCGCACGGTGATGCTGAGCGGCGGCGCGGCCGCGAGGCCCACCGAGATGGTGCGCGCCGCGGACGACCTGAAGGGGAAGCTCGCCGAACTGTCGAGCGAGCACGACCACCGTCAGCCTCACCGGCGCACCCGGCATGTGGTCGGACTTCAACGAGGCGAACAAGAGCGCGATGCTGAAGTCGGAGATCATCTCCTGGCCCGTCACGCTGACGATCCTGCTCCTCGCGTTCGGCTCGCTCGTGGCCGCGGGCCTGCCGCTGCTCCTGACGATCCTCGGGCTGATGGCCTCGGCGGGGAGCCTCTTCCTGATCACCCACCTGTTCGACGTGTCGATCTGGTCGATGAACTTCGCGCTCATGTTCGCGCTCGCGCTGGGCATCGACTACGCGCTCTTCATCGTCGCCCGGTTCCGTGGGGCGCATTTCGGCTCGGCGCTGACGACGCGCGACGCAGTGGCCGTCACGATGGACACGGCCGGCAAAGCCGTGCTCTTCTCGGGCGTCACCGTGCTCATCTCGCTCTCGGCCGTGATGCTCGTGCCCAGCCCCGCGTTCCGCTCGATGGCGCTCGGGATCATGCTCTCGGTGGCCTTCATCCTGCTCGCGACTCTCACGCTGCTACCCGCGGTCCTGGCGTGGCTCGGCGATCGGGTCGACAAGCTCGCACTGCCCTGGGTTCATGCCGGTGAGCACCGCTCGCCGCGCTTCGCGCGGTGGGGCGAGCGGCTGTGGCGCAGGCCCGGCCCTCTACGGGATCCCCGCCCTCGCGCTCCTGGTCTTGCTCGCCGTGCCGGTGCTGCGCCTCGACACGGGCATGCCGTCCATCAAGGTCGTCCCCGAGAGCGACGGGTCGAGGGTCGGCTACATGCAGGTGCAGGAGGCTTCGGCCCCGGCGCGCCCGGCACTCTGCAGGTCGTGGCCCCGGCCCCGGAGGCCGCCCGCATGGCGTCCGTGCTCGAGGGCGACCGCGGCATCGTGGCGGCGACACCCGCGCAGCGCTCGGGCGACCGCGCACTCGTGCTCGCCGTCCCTGCGGCGGATCCATCCGACCCGGCGGTCGGGGCGACCATCGAGCGGCTCCGCGCCGCGCTACCCGCCGGCGCACTCGTCGGCGGCGCCGCCGCCGAGAACCACGATCTCGAGGAAGCGCTGGCTGCGAAGACACTTCCCGTCTTCCTCGTCGTGCTCGGGCTCGGATTCCTCCTCCTGCTCGTCGCGCTGCAGGCGCCGCTGATCGCCCTCGTGGGTGTCGTCACCAACCTGCTCGCCACGGCGGCGGCGTTCGGGGTGGGCGTGTTGATCTTCCAGGACGGGAACCTGCAGGCTCTCCTCGGCTTCGAGTCGCAGGGCTTTCTCAACGCGTGGGGGCCGGTGTTCTTCTTCGCGATGATCTTCGCGATCTCGATGGACTACACCGTCTTCCTGCTCTCGGCGGCGAAGGAGCACTGGGACCGCTCCCACGACCCGCGGGAGGCGATGGTCGGAGGTGTCGCGCACTCCGGGCGAACCATCTTCGCCGCAGCGGCAGTGATGGTTGCCGTCTTCCTGACCTTCGCGCTCTCCGGGCCGATCCCGCCGAAGGAGATGGGCGTGATCCTCGGCGTCGCCGTCCTCCTCGACGCGATGCTGATCCGGCTCGTGCTGATGCCCGTGCTGCTCCGCGTGATGGGCCGTCACGCGTGGGCGCTGCCGCGCTGGCTCGACCGCGTGCTGCCCGACGTGACGTTCGGTCATTCGTGACAAGCTCGGGCGGTGCCTGACGAGGAACGATTTCGGGCTGCAGTCCGTGGCGCCGACCGCTTCCTGAACGCCTGGCACGGCGGGCCGACGCTTCGCGACAGGCTCCGGGCGATCGCCGACGTCACCGGCGAGGACGAGCGCGCCGACCGGTACGGCACCGGCGAGCGCATCGAGCGGCTCGAGGGCCGGATCGCGGAGCTGCTCGGCAAGGAGGCGGCCGTCTTCATGCCGAGTGGCACGATGGCGCAGCAGATCGCAGCCCGGATCTGGAGCGACCGGCGCGGGATCCGGACGGTTGCGTTCCATCCGACCTGTCACCTCGAGCTCCACGAGGAGAAGGGGTACCAGCGGCTGCACGGGCTGCACGGGAAGCTCGTGGGCGATCCGAACCGGCTGCTCACGCTCGCCGACCTCGAGGCGATCCGCGAGCCCGTGGCGATGCTGCTGCTCGAGCTGCCTCAGCGAGAGATCGGCGGGCGTGCTCCCCGGGTGGGACGACCTCGTCGCGCAGACGGCGTGGGCGCGGGAGCGCGACGTGGCGCTTCATCTCGACGGCGCCCGGCTCTGGGAGGCCCAGCCGTTCTACGACAGGCCGCACGCGGAGATCGCAGGTCTCTTCGACAGCGTCTACGTGTCCTTCTACAAGGGCCTCGGCGGGATGGCGGGCGCGGCGCTCGCAGGCGACGCCGCGACGATCGCCGAGGCGCGGGTCTGGCAACGGCGCCACGGCGGCACGCTGGTGACCCTGCACCCGTTCGTGGCCGCGGCGGAGTCGGCGCTCGACGAGCGCCTCGAGCGGATGCCGGTGTACGTCGAGCACGCCCGCGCGCTCGCGGAGGCGCTCGCCGGTGTCGACGGCATCGAGGTCGTGCCGGACCCGCCGCAGACGCCCCTCTTCCACGTTCTCCTCCGAGGAGACGCCGAGCGGCTCGCCGATGCCGCGCTGTCGGTCGCCGAGGAGCGCAAGGTGTTCCTGTTCGCCGAGCCGGGCTCGACGACCTCGCCGAGCTGGCAGCGCCACGAGGTGATGGTCGGCGACGTGACCCTCGACCTCGATCCCGGCCGAGTGCGCGATCTCTACTCCGAGGTGCTGGCGCGCGCGGCCGCCGACCCGCGTTCGGGACGGAAGCGGCCGAGGCGCAGCGCACGCGCGCCTAGACCGATCGTGGAAGAATCGTCGGCGTGGGCTACACGATCTTCCACGCCGGCGACCTCGAGTGGCACCCGCGGCGCGAGGGCGACCCGCGTCTCGTCTCCGAGCTGTCGGACGCCATGACCAGGTCGCGGGCGAACCTCTTCCGCTACCCGCCCGGCGCGATCGGCCGCCGGCACATCGACCCGATCCAGGAAGAGGTCTTCGTCGTCCTCGACGGGACGCTCACGATCCACATGGGCGAGGGCGACGCGCCCGAGCAGCACGAGCTCGGGCGAGGCAGCGTGCTGATCGTCCAGCCGGGGACGGCCCTCCAGCTCTCGAACCGCCACGACGACGAGCTCCGACTGTTCGTCTACGGCGCCCCGCCCGAGCGCGGCGAGGCGACGTTCCTGCCGACGATCGAGTAGCTCGGGACGCGGCTAGGCCGCGCACGAAGCGGACGACCCGCTCCGCGATCTCCTCGCCTCTGTCCTCCTGCAGGAAATGCCCCGCGCCCGCGACGATCTCTGCAGGCAGCGCGCCCGGGATGTGCGAGGCCAGGCGCTCGGCGTGCGCGGGAGAGAAGACGCGGTCGGAGTCGGAGAAGAGCACGAGCGTGGGCTTCTCCCAGCGCGAGAGCGCGTCACGCACCTCGAGCATCGCCGGCGCGGAGGGGTGGTCGAGCTCGGTCGGGACGAGCTCGGGAAAGGCGCGCGCACCCGCCTTCGCCTCGGCCACCGGGAACGGCGCGTCGTAGCCGCGGATCGTGTCCCCGTCGAGCCTGCGAGACACACGCGACCTGCACCAGTCGGCTCGCGGTGAAGTCCGCGCCGACCTGGCGGACGAGCTCGCGGAAGCGGAGCCAGTCCGGCGATGGGGCCCGCCCGGCGCCGACGCCGGTGTTGAGGATCACGAGCCGCTCGACGCGATCGGGGTGCGTCACGGCGAGCCGGAGCCCGATCGGACCGCCCCAGTCGTGGACGACGAGCGTCAGCCTCACGAGGTCGAGCGCCAGCGCGAGCCGCTCGATCGAGCGGTAGTGCGAGTCGTACGAGTAGTCCGCCTGGCGGAGCGGCTTGTCGGAACGACCGAAGCCGAAGAGGTCGGGCACGACCACCCGACCGGCGACCGCGAGCGGCGGGATCATCCTGCGGTAGAGGAACCCCCAGGTCGGCTCACCGTGCAGGAGGAGCAGCGGGTCGCCTGATCCCTCTTCGACGTAGTGCATCCGCAGGCCGTCCTGCGCCACATAGCGCGGCGCGTAGGGCCAGTCGGGCAGGTCCTCGAAGCGCTCGTCGGGCGTGCGGTACGCCTCCATGCGCCGACTCTACGCGCCCCTCCGGAGCGGCTCAGCCGTGTCTCAGCTGTCGGCGCGCAGGCGACGTGGTCGAGCGCCAGCGTTGCGCCCTCGACGTGACCGATCGTCCCGGCGCTGACCCCGGTTCGAGGGTGTCACGCGACATAGGCTCCTCGCGTGAGCGAGGCCGTGGCCCACCACCCGCCGTCGCACCGGCGCGTCCTCGCCGGCTACTTCACGCTCGCGGGCCTCTACACGCTCTCCGCCGCGGCGATCTGGGGCGTCAACACCCTCTTCCTGCTCGATGCGGGCCTCAGTTTCTTCGAGGTGTTCGTGGCGAACGCGGCGTTCTCGGCGGGCATGGTCCTGTTCGAGGTGCCGACCGGCGTCGTCGCCGACACGCTCGGCCGGCGTGCGTCGTTCCTCTTCTCGGTGAGCGTCCTCGCCGTCACGACGCTGCTCTACGTCGCGCTGGCCGAGGTGAATGCCGGCGTCGTCCCGTTCGCAGTCGTCTCGGTCGCGATGGGTCTCGGGTTCACGTTCTACTCGGGCGCGATGGAGGCCTGGCTCGTCGATGCGCTGGCTGTGACGGGGTACCGGGGCATGCTCGACAACGTGTTCGCCCGGGGGCAGCAGGTCACGGGCGTCGCGATGCTCGTCGGAACGGTGGGTGGCGGGCTGCTCGGGCAGGTCGACCTCTCGATCCCGTACCTCGTCCGCACGGTGCTCCTCGTGGCGGTGTTCGCCGTCGCGTACGTCGTGATGCACGACCTCGGCTTCACCCCGAGGCGCGTGACGGCGGGAGAGCTCCCCGGCGAGATCGCGCGCAACGCGAAGGCGGGCGTCGCGTTCGGCTGGGCGCAGCCGCCGCTGCGACTGCTGATGCTCGCGGCGCTCGTGCAGATGGGGTTCATCACCTGGGCGTTCTACGCGTCGCAGCCGTACATGCTCGACCTGCTGGAGAGCGACGCGGTCTGGGTCTCGGGGCTGGTCACGGCGGGTATCGCCCTCTCGACGATCGCGGGGAACCAGCTCGTCGACGTCTTCTCGAGGCGTTGCGGACGCCGGACGACGCTCCTGCTCGGGGCCGCCGCGGTGGAGACGTGCGCGGCGGTCGCCCTCGGGCTCGCCTCGTCGTTCTGGGCCGCGCTCCCTGCCCTCCTCCTGATCACGGCGGCGACCGGCGTGACGAGCCCCGTGCGGCAGGCCTACCTCCACCAGGTCGTCCCGAGCGAGCAGCGCGCCACCGTCGTCTCGTTCGACTCGATGGTCTCGAACGCCGGCGGGATCGGCGGCCAGGTCGGGCTCGGCGCGCTCGGGGAGTCCCGCTCGATCGGGGCTGCCTTCGTCGCCGGCGGGCTCGTCACCGGGCTGGCGCTACCGCTGATCGCGCGTGTCCGGGCGCTCGGCGGCGACGCCGACCGGATCGTCGGCCAGCGGGGCGGCGTCCCCAGCCCGTGTGCAGGTGCCGGCCTCCCGGACGTGGTCGCGGTGGAGACGGAGGCGCGCTTCACCGCCTGATCTCGAGCCGGCGGCGGCTCCGCGAGCATTCGCGGCGAAGGATCGGTGCCCGCCGGCGCCGCGCTCAGCGCAGCTGGACGCCCATCGTGATCCGGGCCACGTAGCCCGTCCCACTGCGGGTGAGCTTCAGCATCGAGCGGCTGCCGCCGTTCCGGTAGAGCGCATCGCTCGGGTTCCGCGTCGTGCGGGCAGGGCGGCGGCTGTACGGCACGCGACGGAAGACGGCGTCGGTGAGCGCGTCGGGAAAGTACAGCTGGCCGGTGTGCACGACGTCCCCGCCGACGTAGACGCGGACGTGGATGTGGACGGTGCGGCCCGGGTACCACCCCGGGTAGATCGTCCGGAAGATCGCGAGCGCCGTTGCGGTCCGTGCGCTGGATGCCCCGCAGGAACCGCGTCTCCCGCTGTCCCCTCCTGCGCGAACCCGGAGTACGTGCCCCCGGCGTCGCAGTGCCAGATGTCCACCAGCGCGCCGCGGATCGGCTTGCACGTGGAGACGTCGAGCACGCCGGCGCGCAGCGACAAGCGGCACTCCCGGGTCGGCCGTCGCGCACGTCGCGCCGGATCCTGTCGTTCTCCGTGAAGAACGGCCCCTCGGTCTGCTCGGGGGAGAGGACGCACGTGACGAGCCCGGCTGCGACCGCGGCGGGGCCGGAGCCGGTGCTGCCCGACGCCTCCGCGCTCTCTCGTGCCCAGCCGGCGGCGCCGAGAAGGCCTGCCGCAAGGCCGCCGAGCCGCAGCAGCGAGCCGCGCCGCGTGACCCCGCTCTCGTCGAGAGGCGTTGGCTCGTCCACCCGGATGGTGTACCACACGCGTCTGAACGATGTGTTACGATATATCGCGATACAGCTACTACATGGAGGAACCATGTCGACATTCGCAATCACCTCGGCACGTTGTGGCCGGGACGAGCGCGCCCGCTTCATGAGCGGCGGCCACCACCGCAGGCGGCGCCACCGCTCCTTCGGGCCGGGCGTATGCCTTCGGCAGGCGCGCCGGGCGCGGAGACATCCGCGCGGCGATCCTCGCCCTGCTCGCCGAGCAGCCGATGCACGGCTACCAGATCATCCAGGAGCTCACCGAGCGGACTGGCGGCGCCTGGCGGCCGAGCCCCGGTTCGGTGTACCCGACACTCCAGCAGCTCGAGGACGAGGAGCTCGTCCGCGAGACAGCGTCCGAGTCGGGCAAGCGGGTCTACGAGCTGACGGACGCCGGCCGTGAGCAGGCCTCGGCGACGACGGCGCCGTGGACGGCCGCCGCAGGCGAGAACGACGAGGCGCTCGTCGCGCTCCGCGACCTCGTGCACCAGGTGCTCGCCGCGACCCGCCAGGTCGCCCAGGCCGGCTCCGCGGCCCAGCTCGAGGCGGCGCAGGCCGTCCTGCGGGACGCGCGTCGCAGCCTCTACCGGCTGCTCGCCGAGGACGACGTAGCCGCAGGAAGACGAGTGAGGAGCGGGGGAGCACGCTTCCCCGCTCCCCGAGCTCAGCCGGTCGCGTGCTTCGGACGGAACATGCCGTCCGGGTCGAGCGCCGCGCGTAGCGCCTCCAGGCGCCGGTGGACGCCCGGCGCGTAGAACGCGTCGGGGTCGACGCCGCGCTCCGCGAAGTTCAGGAATGCCCGGCGCGACCGCCACGGCTCCGTCGCCTCGCGGACGACGGCGACCCGCTCGTCGATCGCCGCCACGGCCTCCGCATCCGTCGGGATGCCGACGGACTGCATCACGTACGGCGGCTCGAGATGTGTCAGCGCGCCCCCGTTCGGGTCGGGACGGCCGAGCGCGCCGCCGAGGTGCCTGATCTCGAGCGAGACGAGCGGCGCGGTGCCGTCCATCGCGGCGGCCTCGACGATCGCCCTCGCCGCCGCGGGGTCGAGCGCATCCAGCATCCACCCCGCTCCGCGTCCCGGAGCCGGGCCGGGAGGATCACGGTGGAGCTCGGTCAGGCCCCGGGCGGGCACCGTGGCGAACGTGTCCAGCTCGGGGCCGAGCTCGAGCAAGGGACGGAGCAGCTCGCGGCCGGAGCGCTCGTCGCCGAGGTAGGCCGCCTCGACGACGGCCAGCTGACGGCCACGGAGCGGCTCGGGCACGTGGGGCAGCGGGCGGCACCTGGAGCAGGCGGCCGACCGATGTCACCTCGTCGGGCGCAGCCCCGGTCCACTCGGCCCAGGCGCCGAGCACCTCGCCCGCGCGCTCCATCGGCCAGACGAGCCACCCCGCGAACGCCTCGGTGACCGGGTACAGGGCGATCTCGATCTCGGTCACCACGCCCACGCCGCCACCACCGCCCCGGAGGGCCCAGAAGAGGTCGGGGTTCGTGTCCGCGTCCGCGCGGACAACCTCGCCGTGGGCGGTCACGACCTCCGCAGCGAGCACGCTGGACGAGGAGAGCCCGTGCTTTCGGGCCAGCCAGCCGATTCCCCCGCCGAGCGAGTACCCGACGACGCCCACGTCGTGGGACGAGCCGTGGAGCGCGGTGAGGCCGTGCTCGACCGCCGCGTCGACCACGTCGATCCAGATCGTTCCCGAAGCGACGCGGGCGACGCGCGCTCCGGCGTCGATCTCGACCCCGGTCATGCGCGCGGTGTTCACGAGCAGTGCCCCGTCGAGGGGAGCGCCGGCGCCGTGCCCGGTTCCCTGGACGGCGACACGCAGGCCGAGCTCGCGCGCGTAGTCGACCGCGGCGACGACGTCGTCGACGGTCTCGGGCAGCGCGACGGCCGCCGGGCGCTGGTCGACGGCGAGGTTCCACGCGGTCCGTGCCTGATCCCACGAAGGGTCTCCGGGGAAGACGAGGATCTCGGGTGCGGCGGCCGTGCGTGTGGCGCGTCCGCTGATGAGCTGTGACATGTGGCTGGTCTCCCTGGGTCGGCTCGGTGTCGTACTCCCAGGCTCGCGACGCGCACGCCCGGGAGCGGTGCGGTTCCCCGCACCGCGGGCAAGCGTCAACCCCCCTCTTGCCTCAGCCGCGGGCGAGCGTCTCGGCGGCCTCGGCTGCGAAGCGCGCCGCGTCGCGCTGCGCCGCCTCCGCCGAGCCGGCCAGCTCGACCAGGGTGAGGCATCGCACTCCGTCGGGCACGGCGGACGGCTCGGCGTCGCCCACGACGAGCGCGACGGGTATCGCCACGGCTCGCGCCGCACCCAGCACGTGCCCCACCACCTTCCCCGCGAGCGACGTGGCGTCGAGGCGGCCCTCACCGGTCATGGCGAGCGCCGCGGACGCGAGCGCCGGCCCGAGCCCGACCGCGTCCGCGACGAGCTCCGCCCCCGGGACGAGCTTCGCGCCGATCGCCGCGAGCCCGCCCGCGAGGCCGCCCGCGGCGCCGGAGCCGGGGAGCGTGCTGACGTCGATCCCGTGCGCCGCGCGGTACCGCTCGGCGAGCTGCTCGAGCCGCCGTTCGAGCTCCGCAACCGCATCGTCGTCCGCTCCCTTCTGCGGGCCGAAGACACGCGCGGCGTCGACGAAGGTCGTCGAGACGTCGCAGGCGACGACGATCTCGGCCCCACGGAGGTCGAACTCGAGGGCCTCGAGCGCGCCCAGCCCACCGTCGACCGTGGCGGAGCCGCCGACCGCGACGATCACGCGCCGCACGCCGGAATCGAGCGCGACACGGATCAGCTCGCCCGTGCCGAACGTCGTCGCGCGCAACGGGTCGTTGGCTCCGTCCACGAGCGTGAGGCCGCTCGCACGGGCCATCTCGACGACGGCGGTGTCGCCGCGCACGCCCCATTCCGCGTCGGTGCGCGCGCCGAGCGGGCCCGTGACGCGGGCCGCAGTGGCGGTCGGAGGCCGCGGGGCACAGCACGTCCAGCGTCCCCTCCCCGCCGTCGGCGAGCGGCAGCCTGACAGCTGTCCGGCCGGCGCGCTCCACGCCGAGCGCGAAGGCCCCAGCCGCCTCCTGCGCGGTGATGCTGCCGCGAAACTTGTCCGGGCAGCAGAGGACGGGCGCGTCGCCCGTCACGACGAGCGCATCAGCTCGGCAGCCCGCTCGGCGACCATCACGGTCGGCCAGTTGGTGTGACCGCGCGGGAGCGCGGGGATCACGGAGGCGTCGACGACCCGCACGCCCTCGAGGCCGCGGACGCGGAGATCCGGAGTGACCACGGCCCGGTCGTCCCAGCCCATGCGGCAGGTGCCCACGGGGTGGTACAGCGTCTGCGAGCGGGAGCGCAGATGGGCCTGGAGGGCATCGTCGTCCGTCGCGTCGGCGCCCGGCAGGAGCTCACCGGTGACGTGCCGGGCGAGCGGCCGCTCCGCGAGGATCCGGCGTGCGAGCCGGATCCCGTGGAGCAGCATCCGCGCATCGTGGCCGTCGCGGTCGGTGAGGTAGCGCGGGTCGATCTCGGGCGGATCGAGCGGGTCCGCAGACGCGAGGCGCACCTCCCCGACGCTGGCGGGCTGCAGGAGCACCGTCGCGAGGGTGACACCGTCCTCCGAGGGCGGGGCAATTCCTTCCTCCTCGAACAGCACGGGCGCGAACAGCAACTCGAGGTCGGGCCCGGACGCGGCCGAGTCGACGCGGACGAAGGCAGCCGCCTCCGCCACGTTGGAGGTCAGCGGGCCGCGCCCGCGGGCGAGCCAGGCGACGAGGTGGCGCGGCTGCTCGGCGCTGAACAGCGTCTCCGCGTGGACGGTCGCGAGCACGCCGTTCGCGAGATGGTCGCGGAGGTTGCTTCCCACGCCGGAGAGTGGGAGGAGGGTCGTGATCCCGTGGCGCTCGAGCTCCTCGTGCGGCCCGATCCCGGAGAGCAGGAGCAGCTTCGGCGAGTCGATCGCTCCGGCCGCGAGCACGACCTCGCGACCTGCCTGGGCCTCCACCTCGTGCCCGGCCGCGCCCAGCAGGTAGGCGACCCCTCGAGCCCGGCCCCGCTCGACGATCAGGCGCGTGGCGTGCGCCCCGGTCACGACCGTCAGGTTGGGGCGGCGCAGTGCAGGCCGCAGGTACCCGTCGGCCACGCTGTGACGACGCCCGCGGAGGATCGAGACCGGCGTGAGCCCCACCCCCGCGTTCTCCGACGCGTTCAGATCGGCGGCTCGCGGGATTCCGGTGGCGACGGCCGACTCGACGAAGTCGAGCGTCAGGCGGCTGGGGCTCCGCTGGATCGCGCGGGGGAAGTGAGGATCGCTGCGCCGGTAGCTCGTCGCGACCTCCCGCCAGCTCCATCCCGTCGGCCAGGAGTCGTGGTCGGAGCTGTGGCCGCGGATCGCCATCATGGCGTTGATCGAGGAGGAGCCACCGAGCACCTTGCCCCGGGGGAAGACGACGCGTCGCCCGTCGAGCTCCGACTGCGGCACCGTGTCGTAGCCCCAGTCGACGGGAGAGCGATAGAGCTTCGAGAACGCCGCGGGAATCCGGATGTGGAGGCGTCGGTCGGTCGGCCCCGCCTCGAGCAAGAGCACGCTCGTCTGCGGATCTTCGCTGAGGCGGGCGGCGAGCACGCACCCCGCCGACCCGGCCCCGACGATCACGACGTCGTGCACGTGGCCAGCATACGATCGAGGCGTGGCGGTCGACGATCTCCCCCTGGCGGAGTTCGGCTTTCCCGGGCCGCTGCGCGACCGCCTCGTCGCCGCGGTCCTGCGGGGCGAGAAGGTGTCCACGACCGGGCTCTACGAGGAGTACCTCCGGGAGGGGACGCCGGTGGAAGCCGTAGGGCAGACGGGAGCTCGTCGTCGACTCGGCGGGTCGCGGTGTCGCCGTCATCGAGACGACGGAGGTCGACGTGAAGCGGATGGCCGACGTCGACCTCGTATTCGCGATCGACGAGGGTGAGGGGTTCGAGACGCTCGAGCAGTGGAGAGACGCCCACGTCCGCTTCTTCGCGGGCCCGGAGATGGCCGCCGCGCTCGGAGAGCCCCCGGTCGTGATCGACGACGACACGCTCGTGGTCTGCAGCCGCTTCCGCGTCGTCGAGCGACTGTGACGGCGGCGACGGGCGCCGCCCCTATGACCGGCCGGCGGCCTCGTAGAGCACGACCGGGCGGTCGAAGTCCTCGAGCCGGCGTTCCGGGAGCGCTCGAAGATCCACTCCGTACAGGTCGAGCCCCTCGACAACGCTTTCCGTCGTCGGCGAGACGAGGATCTGTCCCCCACGCGCCGCGTCGCAGACACGGAGCGCGCGGATGAGGCCGAAGCCGACGTAACCCGAGCGCCAACGCTCGGCCTCACCGGTGTGGAGCCCGAGCTGGACCGTCGGTCGCCCACCCTCCGGCCAATCGGATGCTCCGAGCGCCGCCATCGCCGCGACCGCGGCGAGAACCGCGTCACGAGCTCCCGAGAACGCGCCGATGAACGAGTCCCCGACGAACTCGAACAGGCGCCCGTCGTGTGCCGCCACCACCGAGCGCACGATGTCCTCGTAACGCTCGAGCATGATGCTGTAGCGCGCCAGCCCGAGCGAACGCATCAGCGCGCGCGATCCGACGATGTCGGTGACGAAGAAGGTCACTGTCCCGGTCGGCAGGCGTTCGGCGTTTCGCGCGAGCTCGCTCATGGAGCGCAGCGGCGGGAACTGCTCGCGCAGTCCCGGTGAGACCAGCTGGTAGATGCGCTCGCGCCGCACGAGATCCTTGAGCATGTGCTCGCCGAGGTCACGGAGCTCGAGGCCGGGAGCCTCGTCCTCGTCGACGAGCCCGGCGGTGGAACGGGAGAGCAGGACCTGGCCTCCGTGCCCGACGGAGCAGATCCGGGCGGCGCGATGGACGCCCATCCCGAAGTAGCCGCTCGTTCCGAGCTCGGGCTCGGCGGTGTGCATCCCCATCCGCACCGCCAGACAGCCGCCGTCGGGCCACGGCTCGGCCTCGTGGGACTGCTGCGCCGTGACGGCGGCCGCCACCGCGTCCTTCGCTCGCTCGAAAGCGACGAAGAACCCCTCGCCCTGGGTGTCGACCTCGTGACCGCCGTGCGCATCGACCGCTCCGCGGATCAGCTCGCGATGACGGACGAGGACGTCGCCGTAGGCGGGGCCGAGACGCCGGAGCACGCCAGTCGATCCCTCGACGTCGGTGAACAGGAAGGTGACCGTGCCGGCCGGGAGGTGGTCCATCGCGAATGATGGTCTCACCTCGGAGGTCGCCCGCCAACCCGCGCCGCGGTCGTGGGCAGGCCTAGCGGGACCCTTCGAGCTCGAGCCAGTGAGGCCACTCGGCGCGCATCTGGGCGCGGTGACGACCGGCGTCGCGCGGCTCGGCGTGGTGTGCGTCGAGGTACGCGATGATCTCGTCGGCGCCGTGCACCACCTCGTCGCCGTCGACGAGCGTCGGAATCGAGCGGATCCCGGTGGCAGCCTCCATCGCGTCGCGCTCGTCGCGGTCGAGCGGGATCGTGCGCGCGAGCCAGTCGACCCGGAGCTCCGTCAACCGGAGGCGCACACGGTGCGAGTACGGGCACCACTCCGCCTGCCAGAGCTCGAGCACGAGCGAATCGTCGCAGAGCCGGCACGGTCCCGGCACGGACACGTCACACATCGGCCGCTACGTTGTCTTTCATGGCGACGGTGACGACACCCTGGGGGAAGGCCACCAGCGTGGAGGAGGTGTCGATCCCGCAACGCGCCGGGGAGAAGCGATTCACCACCCGGGTCGAGCTGCTCGAGTCCAGCGGCGGGGAGCGGCTCGTGCGGTTCTCGTACGGCAGCGGGGGAGCGGTGAGGCGTGGGCCGGTCACGCTGCGCGTGCGCGACCTGGCGAAGCTGGGCGTCGTGCTCGAGCGGGCTCCCGAGCTCCGGAGGGCGCTGCAGGAGGTCGGTATGTCCAGGTGACCCGGATCGACGGCGTCGTCAGCGGCCGCCGACGGCGTAGTCGGCAACGCGTTCCCGCGCCGCCGCGATCAACCCCTCGAGAAGGGGAGCCCCGCCGGTCGGGCCGAGGAGCGGGTCGACCGCGTGCTCGGGATGCGGCATGAGGCCGAGGACGTTGCCGTCCTCGTTCGCGATGCCCGCGACCCGGTCGCGCGAGCCGTTGACGTCCTCCGTGTAGCGAAGAACGACCTGGCCACGCCTCACGACGTCGGCGTAGAGCCGGTCGTCGGCCGCCCAGTTGCCCTCGCCGTGCTTGATCGGGATCACGAGCTCCTCCCCGGGGACACAGGCGGAGGTGAACGGCGTCGCGTCGGACTCGACCGTGACGGTCACGTCGGCGCAGAGGAACTCGAGCTGCCTGTTCGCGCGGAGCACGCCCGGGAGCAGCCCGGCCTCGCACAGGATCTGGAAGCCGTTGCAGATCCCGAGCACCGGCCCACCGTTCGCGGCGAACGCGCGGACGGCGCCCATCACGGGGGCGAGACGGGCGAGGGCGCCGCAGCGCAGGTAGTCGCCGTACGAGAAGCCGCCGGGGAGGACGACGCCACCGACGTCTTCCGGGAGCCTGTTCGCCGCATGCCAGACCGGGACGGCCTCTGCGCCGAGGCGCTCGAGCGCCAGGCGCGCGTCGCCGTCGTCGTTCGAGCCGGGGAAGGTGACCACGGCGATCCGGGCGCGCGGCTCGCTCACGGCTCCTCCGCGACGATCTCGAAGCTCTCGATCAGCGGGTTGGCGAGGAGCTCGGCGCACATCCGCTCGACCTCCGCGCGCGCGGTCTCGACGTCTGCTGCAGCGACCTCCAGGTCGACGAGCCTGCCGATCCTTGCGCTCGTCACCGAGAAGCCCAGGGTCGCGAGCGATGCCTGGACGGCCTCGCCCTGGGGATCGAGGATCCCCGCCTTCGGCCGGATCAGCACCGTGAGCCTCAGAGCACGACCTCGGGGCTCTCGAGGTACCTGTCGAAGGCCTCGCCGGTCAGGAGCTCGAACGCCTCGACGTAGCGGGCCCTCGTGTTCCGCGACGACCTCCGGCGGCAGCTCGGGCCCGGGAGTGGTGCGGTTCCAGCCGGTGCGCAGCGCACCAGTCGCGGACGTACTGCTTGTCGAACGACTGCTGGGGCCTTCCCGCCGCGTAGTCACTCGCCGGCCAGAACCGAGACGAGTCGGGTGTCAGCGCCTCGTCGCCGAGCGTGACCACGCCGTGGCGGTCGACCCCGAACTCGAGCTTCGTGTCGGCGAGCAGAATCCCCCGCTCCTCGGCGTGGACGGCGGCGAAGCGATACAGGGAGAGCGCCGCCTCACGCGCCGCCGTGTACCGCTCCGCGCCGCAGAGCTGCTCCGCCTCGGGCTCGGTGATGTTCAGGTCGTGCCCCTCGGTCGCCTTCGTCGCCGGCGTGACGATGGGCTCCGGTAGACGCTCGGATTCCCGGAGGCCGCGAGGCAGCGGCTGGCCCGAGATCGCTCCCGTCTCGCAGTAGTCCGTCCAGCCCGAGCCCGCGAGATACCCGCGGACGACGAACTCGACCGGCAGCATCTCGAGCCGCCGACACTCGAGCGAGCGCCCGTCCGCCCTGAGCGACAGGAAGTGGTTCGAGACGATGTGCCGGGTCCGTGCGAACCAGAAGGCGGAAAGGCCCGTCAGCACGCGACCTTTGTCGGGGATCTCGGTCGGGAGCACGACGTCGTAGGTCGAGATGCGATCCGTCGCGACGAGGAGCAGACGGTCCTCCCCGAGCGCATAGAGCTCACGCACCTTGCCGCTTCCGACGTGCAGGAGCTCAGGCATGGACGGCGGCCTCGCGCGCGGCGACGAGCGTCCGCAGCCGGTCGAGCACGGTGTCGACGTGCGCGGTATAGGCGTCCAGGGCGAAGACCCCGTCGAGGTCGACGCGGCCTGCGATCTCGGTGTCCGATCGGGCGAGCTCGCGGAAGTCGAGCTCCTCGTCCCAGGCGCGCATCGCGTGGCGCTGGACGAGCCGGTAGGCCGCGTCGCGGGGCAGCCCGCTCGCCACCAGCGCCGACAGCAGCCGCTGGCTGAAGAAGAGCCCGTGGCTCGACTCGACGTTCGCGCGCATCCGCTCCGGCCGGACGACAAGGCCCTCGACGAGCCACGCGAACCGGTCGAGCATGTAGTCGATCGCGAGGAACGAGTCGGGAAGCACCACCCGCTCCGCCGACGAGTGGGAGATGTCCCGCTCGTGCCAGAGCGCGACGTTCTCCAGCCCCACGAGCGCGTTGGCTCTGACGACCCGCGCCAGCCCGCAGATCCGCTCCGCGGTGATGGGGTTGCGCTTGTGCGGCATCGCGGACGAGCCCTTCTGCGCCCGCCCGAACGGCTCCTCGACCTCGCGGACCTCGGTCCGGGCGAGGTGCCGGATCTCCGTCGCGAACCGGTCCAGCGACGACGCCAGGACGGCCAGAGACGTGAGGAGCTCGGCGTGACGGTCGCGCTGCAGGATCTGTGTCGAGCTCGGCGCCGGCTCCAGCCCGAGCCGCTCGCACGCGATTCGCTCGACCTCCGGGTCGATCGCGGCGTACTGCCCGACGGCGCCCGACAGCTTCCCGACCCGCAGCCCGGCGAGCGCGCGCTCGACCCTCCCTCTGTCGCGCTCCAGCCCGAACGCCCATCCGGCAAGCTTCAGCCCGAAGGTGGTCGGCTCGGCGTGGACGCCGTGGGTGCGGCCCATGCAGAGCGTGTCGCGGTGCTCCTCGGCGCGCGCGACGACCACGCGGAACGCCCGCTCCAACCCCTCCAGGAGAAGCGCGCCGGCCTCCTGGACGGCGAGTGAGAGCGCGGTGTCGAGCACGTCCGACGACGTGAGCCCGAAGTGGAACCACCGCCCGTCGTCGCCGAGCGTCTCCGCAACCGCGTCCACGAACGCCGCCACGTCGTGATTCGTCTCCCGCTCGAGCTCGGCGACGTGCTCCGGCGTCGGCGCCCGGGCCGTCGACCGCATCCGCTCGACCGCGTCGGACGGCACGACGCCGAGCACGCTCCAACCGTCGAGCGCAGCGAGCTCCACCTCGAGCATCCGCGCGAGTCGCGCCTCGTCCGACCAGATCCGTGTCATGGCGGGACGGGCGTAGCGAGCGATCACGGGGTCATTCTAGATGTGGCCTCCGGCCGTACCCCGTGACGAAGTCGGCACGAAGCTGTCTCTGTCTCGCCACCATTGTTGCCTGTTTGGACGATAGAATCGAAAGTGGGTGGTGGGATGGGGTGCCCCAGAGGAAGAGCGCTCTTTGCGAATCCTCACGCCGCCTCGGCGGCCGCCAGCGCGATGTCCTCCCGCCGTCGTGCGCCCGGGATGCGGATCAGGTCGGCAGCGGCGTATGCGCGACCGCGTGCCGCGGCGACCGTCGGTCCCGTCGCCGTGACGCCCAGCAGGCGACCGCCGTTCGTGACGAGCCGCCCCTCGTGGAGGGCGGTGCCGGCCTGGAAGACGAGCGCGCCCGTGGCTTCGGCGTCGGCGACGCCGTCGATCGGCGTCCCGCGGTCTGATGCCTCGGGGTAGTCGCCCGCGGCGAGCACGACGGTGACAGCAGCCCCGTCGACGCGACCGAGGGAGACGCCGTCCAGCGAATCCGCTCGCGGCCGCCGCGAGCGCGCCCAGCAGGTCGCCCTCGACGAGCGGCAGGACCGACTGCGTCTCCGGATCGCCGAAACGGCAGTTGTACTCGAGCACGCGCGGCCCGTCGGCCGTGAGCATGAGGCCGGCGAAGAGGGTGCCGACGAACGGCGTGCCACGCAGTGCGAGCTCGTCCAGCACCGGCTGGATGCACGTCTCGAGCAGGCCGGAGAGCGCGTGGCCGTCGATGCCCGGGACGGGCGCGAACGAGCCCATGCCGCCCGTGTTCGGCCCCTCGTCGCCGTCGTAGGCCCGCTTGAAGTCACGCGCGGGGGCGAGCGGCAAGGCACGCGCGCCGTCGCAGACGGCGAGGATCGAGAGCTCCGAGCCCTCGAGCAGCTCCTCGACGAGCACCGGGCCCTGGAAGTCACGGGCCGCGTCGAGGCCGGCCTCGAGCTCCACGTTCGTGCGGCAGACGAGGACGCCCTTGCCCGCCGCGAGACCGTCGGCCTTGACCACGCACGGCGCACGCGGCACGTCGAGCAGCGCAGCCGTCGGCACGCCCGCGGCTGCCATCACCTCCTTCGCGAACCTCTTCGAGCCCTCGATCCGGGCCGCGGCCGACGACGGGCCGAAGACGGAGATCCCCGCGTGCCGGAGCGCGTCGGCCACACCCGCGACGAGGGGAGCCTCCGGGCCGACGACGACCAGGTCGATCGCGAGCGACCGCGCAAGCCCGAGCAGGCCGTCACCATCGTCCGCGGCGATCGGGATGGCAGGTCGCGAGCGTGGCGATCCCCGGGTTCCCGGGCGCCGCGTGCAGATCCGTGAGAGCCGGTGAGGACGCGAGTCGCCAGGCGAGCGCGTGCTCACGACCGCCCGAGCCGACGAGAAGGACGCGCACGCACGCGAGTCTACGAGCCGGACCTGCGGTCGAGCGCGTGGAGCAGCAGGCCAGTGGCCCGCGGCCGCGGGGGACGTTCACCCCCGAAGCGCGCCCGGTACGTCCGCTGTAGGTCGGCCGTGCCGCAGCGGCGTCGTCGTCAGGGTTGCAGCGCGAGCACCGCGTCCCGCGCCGCGCCGGTGCCGACGATCGTCACGGGGACCGCCAGCGCCTCCGCGACGAACGCGACGTAGTCGGCTGCCGCCGCAGGCAGCGTCGGGCCCTCGAGCTTCTCGCGCCACCCGGGCAGGGTCTCGAACACCGGTGCGCAGTGGTGGAAGTCGGACTGGTGGGCCGGGAAGTCCTCGGTCTCGGACCCGTCGGGCAGCCGGTACCGCACGCAGAGCGGGATCTCGTCGAACTCCGAGAGGACGTCGAGCTTCGTCAGCGCCAGGGAAGTGATCCCGTTGACACGCACCGCAAAGCGGAGCGCGACGAGGTCGAGCCAGCCGCAGCGCCGCTCCCGGCCGGTCACGGTGCCGAACTCACCGCCGATCTCGCGCACCCGGTCCTGCGCAGGACCGTCGATCTCGCTCGGGAACGGCCCCTCGCCCACGCGCGTGACGTACGCCTTCGAGACGCCCACGACCTCGTCGATCCGCTGGGGGCCGATGCCGAAGCTCACGGCCGCCCCGGCCGCGATCGGGCTCGACGACGTGACGAACGGGTACGTGCCGTGGTCGAGGTCGAGCAGCGTCCCCTGCGCCCCCTCGAAGAGCACGCGCCGGTCGTCGCGCAGCGCGCGATCGACGAGCAACGACGTGTCGGCGACGTAGGGCGCGAGGCGCTCGGCGTGGGCCAGCGTCTGCGTCACGACCTCCTCGACGTCGAACGGGTCGATGCCGTAGACACGCTCGAGCCACACGTTCTTCTCTCCCGCCGCCAGCTCGACCTTCTCGCGCAGGATCTTCGGATCGAGCAGGTCCTGCACGCGGATCCCGATGCGCGTTGCCTTGTCGGCGTACGCGGGGCCGATCCCTCGCCGGGTCGTCCCGATCTGCAGCTTGCCGAGGCGCCGCTCGCGGGCGCCGTCCAGGGCGACATGCCAGGGCATGATCAGGTGCGCGTTCCCCGACACGAAGACGAGCCCATCCGTGCGATGCCCACGCGCCTCGAGATCGTCGAGCTCCTGGATCAGCACCGCAGGGTCGACCACGCAGCCCGCCCCGATGGCGCTCGCCACGCCGGCCACGATCCCCGACGGGATCGCGCGGATCTTGTACGTCTCGCCCTCGACCACGATCGTGTGCCCGGCGTTCGGGCCGCCCTGGTAGCGGCAGACGAGGTCGGACTCCTGGGCGAGCAGGTCGACGATCTTCCCCTTCCCCTCGTCGCCCCACTGCGCCCCGACGATCACGGTCGCGGGCACGTGCGTCATTCTCGCATGCGCCGCGGCGCCCAAGTCCCCGGCGCGGCGGGATCGTGGCATCGACCAACTACCCTCGTGGCGTGCTCGTCGGACGGACGCAGCTCGCGCGCGACCTGAGAGCGCTCGGCGTCCGCCCCGGAGCCGTCGCGTTCGTCCACTGCCGCATGTCGGCGCTCGGGACCGTGGTGGGCGGCGCCGAGACCGTGATCCGGGCGCTGCTCGACGTCGTCGGCCCGGCGGGCACGCTCGTGGCGTACATCGGGTGGGAGGACGCGCCGCCGGACGACCTCGGCGCGCTGCCGCGAGCCGACAGGGAGCTGATCCTCGCCGAGCAGCCCGCGTACGACCCCGCGGTCGCCAGGGCCAGGCGCGACCACGGACGCGTGGCCGAGGCACTGCGGACGTGGCCCGGCGCGGCTCACTCCGGTCATCCCGAGGCGGGGATCGCCGCCGTCGGGCCGGACGGGCGCGAGATCGCGCTGCCGCACGCGCTCGACGACGCGTACGGGGAGGAGACGCCATACGCACGGGTGGTGGAGCGCTCCGGGCAGGTGGTGCTCCTCGGAGCACCGCTGGACACGGTCACGCTCGTGCACCACGCCGAGGCGGTCGCCCGCGTGGACGGCAAGCGGCGCGTCGAATGGCGCTGCCCGGTGCTCGTCGACGGCACGGCGCGAGTGGCGAACGCTGCACGACATCGACACCGGCGCGGGGGCGCTGCCGTACGAGCGGATCGCAGGCGAGGTCGACTACGTCGAGCACTTCGCACGGCAGGCCCTGGAGCGCGGCGCCGGTCGGGACGGGCCGCTCGGCAGCGGCACCGGCCATGTCTTCGAGGCCGCCGACCTCGTGGCGGGGACCGTGGCGTCGATCGAGGCGGCGTTCGCGCGTGCTCCGACCCGCGCGTCGGACTGAGAGCGCGAAGCTTGCTCCGGAGCTAGGCGGCCGCGCCCGCGAGGTCGGCGAACTTCGCGTAGCGTCGCAGGAAGCTCAGCTTGATCGCGTCGGTCGGGCCGTTTCGGTGCTTCGCGAGGATCAGCTCGGCGAGGCCCTGCTGGTCCGACTCCTCGCCGTTGTAGTAGTCGTCGCGGTAGACGAAGAAGACGAGGTCCGCGTCCTGCTCGATCGATCCCGACTCGCGCAGGTCGGAGAGGATCGGCCGCTTGTCGTGGCGCTGCTCGACCGCGCGCGAGAGCTGCGAGAGAGCGAGGATCGGCACGTCGAGGTCGCGCGCCAGCACCTTGAGGTTCCGGGAGATCTGCGAGACCTCCTGGACCCGGTTCTCGGCGGTCCCGCCGGAGGTCATCAGCTGCAGGTAGTCGACGATGATCAGCCCCAGGTCGGGCTCGCGGGCCTTCAGCCGGCGGGCCTTCGAGCGGAGCTCCATCATCGTGATCGAGCCCGTGTCGTCGACGTAGATCGGCGCCTTCATGAGCTTGTCGCACGCGGCCGTGAGACGCGGCCAGTCCTCCTGCGTGAGCTTCCCCGACCGCACCCGGTCCGACTCCACCTTCGCCTCGCTGCACATGAGGCGCTGGGTGACCTCGGACTTCGACATCTCGAGGGTGAACAGCGCGACGGGCGTCGAGCTCCGGACTCCGAGGTTCGCGCCGATGCAGAGCGCGAGCGCCGACTTGCCCATCGACGGGCGCGCGGCGAGGATGACCAGGTTCCCCGGCTGGAACCCCGAGGTCAGCCGGTCGAGGTCGCGGAAGCCGGACGGGATGCCGGTGACGTCTGCGCCGGCCTCGTACAGCTTCGTGATGCGCTCGAAGCTCTCCGTGAGGAGCGGCCCGATGTGCGCGAAGTCCCCGGTGAGGCGTTGCTGGGCGAGGTCGAACACGATCTGCTCGGCCCGGTCGACCAGCTGGGCGGTCTCACCGAGGCGCTCGTGGCCGAGCCGGGTGATCTCCTGTCCCGCCTGGATGAGCCCACGGAGCGTGGCGTTCTCCTTGACGATCCGGGCGTAGTGCTCGACGTTCGCCGTGGCGGAGACGAGCGCCGCGAGCTCCGCGACGCGGGCGCTGCCGCCGATCGGACTCGAGCTCCCCGCGTTCCTCGAGCTCGTTCGCGAGCGTGATCGCGTCGACCGGCTCACCCTTGCCCCACAGCCCGAGGCACGCGCGGTAGATCGTCCCGTGCGAGCCGCGGTAGAAGTGGGATGCATCGAGGATCTCGGTGACCGAGCCGATCGCCGTCTCCGAGAGGAGCATCGCGCCGAGCACGGCCTCCTCGGCCTCGAGGTTCTGCGGCGGCACGAGAGCCGACGGCGGTGCCTGCACGGTGCTCATCTCGGTGCATCAAAGCCGTCGAGAGCGGACACGCCTAGAAGAGCCGCGCGCCCGAACCGGCTCCCGCCGGGAGCAGGAAGAACGGAACACATGTTCCCATTCTATCCCCAGCGCCGGACACGTTCTCCCCGGAAGGCGCCGGCGCAGGCGCCGAGCGAACGTCGCTACGTGCGGAGATTTTCGCGTGCCCTTCCACAGCCGCCGGCGGAGCGCTGTGGACGGTGTGGACGATCCTGTGGAACGAAAGAGGGCCCCGCAGGGCCCTCCTGTCACTCCGTCTCGGCCTCGTCGGCCGGCTCGGGCCCGGGCTCGGTCTCGGCCTCCGCCTCGCGGGCGGCCTCCAGCGCTGCCTCCTCTTCGGCGAGCGCAGCCTCGGTTGCCCGCAACGGCTTCCTGGTGTGCGCGCTCGGCGGCCTCGGCCTCCGCCGCGCTCGGCGGCCTCGAGCGCGGCCAGCTCCTCCTCCGGCGGGAGATCCCCGCCCTCGGGCACGACGATGGTCTTCACCTCGGCGGTCACGCCCTCGAAGACGTGGATGGGGATCGTGAAGCGGCCGATCCGCTTGATCACGTCGATGTCGATCTTGCGGCGGTCGACACGGATCTTCCGCGTGCGCCACAGCTCCTCCGCGACGTCCGTCGGGGTCACGGAGCCGAAGAGCGCCCCGGTCGGCCCCGCCTTGACCTCGAAGCGCAGGACGGTCTTCGTCAGGGTCGCCGCGATGTCGGCGGCCTGCTCGGCCGACCGCGCCTCGTGCCGGGCGCGCTCCGCCTCGATGCGCTCGAGCTCGGCGACGCGGCCTGGGGTCGCGACCTCGGCCAGCTGCCTCGGCAGCAGGAAGTTGCGTGCGTACCCGCGCTTCACGTCGACGACCTCGCCCTTCAGGCCGAGCTTCTCGACGTCGTGCTTGAGGATGACCTCCATCACGACCCCTGGACGTACGGGAGCAGCGCCATCTCGCGGGCCCGCTTGACGGCCACCGCGACCTGCCGCTGGTGGCCACGGCACGCGCCGGTGATACGGCGGTTGCGGATCTTGCCCTTCTCCGAGACATACCGTCGGAGTTGGTTGACGTTCTTGTAGTCAACGTCTGCGACCTTGTCCTTGCAGAAGTGGCAGCTCTTGCGCCGGCCGCCGGTGGCCCCGGTGCCCGGCCGCTTGCGCGGTTGGGTCTTCGTAGCCATCGATGGCCTCCTAGAAGGGGATGTCGTCGTCGGTCGGGGACGTGGGGAAGTCGCCTGCGGGGGTCGACGTCGCGTCCGCGGGGATGTACCCGCCACCGCCGCCCTCGCCGTCCCCGCGGCTCCCGAGGAACTGCACCGTGTCCGCGACGACCTCCACGGCCTGGCGCTTGTTCCCTTCCGGGGTCTCCCACTCACGCCACTCGAGACGGCCGTCGACGCCCACGGGCCGCCCCTTCGCCAGGTACTGGGCGCAGCGCTCCCCCTGGTTGCCCCAGACGGTGATATCGAAGTAGTTCGGCTTGTCGACCCACTGACCCGTCTCGTCCTTGCGCCGTGTGTTGACGGCGAGGCGCAGGTTGCAGACGGGGGTCCCGGACGGCGTGTGGCGCAGCTCGGGGTCCTTGGTCAGGTTGCCGACGAGCACGACACGGTTGATGGCTGCCATCGCTACTCCTCCTCCGGGGCGTCCACGGGCTCTGCCTCCGCATGGTCGCCGATCGGTGCGCCCACCGCTATTGGCTCGGACGGACCCCCCTCGAAGCGACGTGTCGCCATGTGGCGCAGCACGTCGTCGTCGATCTTCAGCACGCGGGAGAGCTCGTCCAGGGTCTCGGGTGCCGCGGAGATGCTCAGCAGGTGGTACGTGCCCTCTTCCTTCTTGTCGATCGGATAGGCGAGCTTGCGCCGGCCCCACGCATCGTGGCGCTCGAACGTCCCGCCACCCTGCTCGACGAGCGTGCGCAGCCGCCCCACGATCTCGGCCTGCTTCTCCTCGGCCAGCTCGGGGTCCAGCAGCAACAGGATCTCGTACTCGGTCACGCGTTCCCTTCTCCTTCCTTCGGTCTGAATCGGCCGCGCCGGGTCGTGCGACGCCCGGGATCGGCGGCGCGCGGCGTGGCAGGAAGCCGCGGAAGGGTAGCAGCGCCCTGGCGGTACGATGCCGCCGTGCGAAGGCTCTTCGGCTGGATGGCAGGGCTCGTGGGCATCGCAGCGCTCGCGCGCCTGCTCGCACGGCGGGAGCGGGCGGCTCGGCGGGGGGCGGCGGCTCTGCCCGCGCCCGACCCGGCGGAGGAGTTGCGCCGCAAGCTCTCGGAGTCGCGCGACGTGCCAGAGGTCACGACGGCGGCGCCCGCCGAGGCGCCGACCGGGACGCTCGAGGAGCGGCGCGCGCGTGTGCACGCCAAGGCCCAGGAGGCGATGGGCGCGATGGAGTCGTTGGCCCCGGCGGAGGCGGAGGCAACGGAGGCGCAGGAGCCTCGCCCGTGACCGAGCAGCCGCAGCCCGACGACGTCGCGGATGCCCTGACTCGGCTCGAGGAGCAGGTCACGTCGCTCCACGACGAGGTGAAGCGGCTCGGCGCCACGAGCGGCCTCCCGCCTGCGTCCGGCGACCTTCCGCCGTCAGCCGCCAGCTACGCATGGGTGGGCGCTGTCGACGCTCCCGTGCGACGCCGGCCGCAGCTGCCGCGCCTCGTGCTCGAAGCGCTGTTCCTGGCGGCGGCCGCAGCGGCCGCGGCGATCGCCGATCTCGATCCCGTCGCGATCGCGGGCGTCATGGTGGGCGCCTGGGTGCTGGTGGCGCTGATCGAGTGGGCCGCGTCCCGCGCCGATCTCCGGCAGGAGTACCACGCCTACGCCCCGGCACCCGCTGCACCGGCCGGTGCGGATCCCGCCTGGTTCAGCCCTCCGGTCGAGCACACGATGCTCGAGCCCGGGGCGACGGACTCCGTGACCGAAGTGACTCGGCTGCCACCGCCGGTCGACGAGGCGGAAGAGACGATCGAGCACCGCCCCGCCGTCTAGCCCACGGGTAGCCGCCCCCGGGGGATTCGAGCGGCGCGACCCGCCTTGGCGGATACCGCTCTGGCAGACGGAGGCCCCCCGTAGGCTTCCGCCCCGGGTGCTCTTCCCGACCGCAACCTTCGCGATCTTCTTCCTGATCGTCCTGCCGCTCTCGTGGCTGACGATGCCCTGGCCGCACCGCTGGCGGCCGTTCATCATCGTCGCGAGCTACGTCTTCTACAGCTGGTGGGACTGGCGCTTCGTGCTGCTGCTCGCGGGCTGCACGCTCTGGAACCAGATCCTGGCCGTGCGCATCTGGCGCACGCGCGTCGCGTCGCAGCGGAAGGCCCTGCTCGTCCTGGCGCTCGCGGGGAACCTCGGCGTCCTGGGCTACTTCAAGTACTACGACTTCTTCGTCTCCTCGACGGACAACCTCGCGTCGACCGTCGGGGTCGACATGCCACTCGGGCTGAAGTCGATCGTCCTCCCCGTCGGGATCTCGTTCTTCACGTTCATGGCGATCAGCTACGTGGTCGACGCCTACCGCGGCGACTTCGAGCCGACGACGCTGGAGAAGTTCGCCGTGTACCTCTCCTTCTTCCCGCACCTGGTGGCCGGGCCGATCGTGCGCCCCTCCGAGCTGATCCCCCAGATCGACACGCCGCGCAACCCGCGGCGGGTGGACACGAGCCGCGCGTTCTACCTGATCGCCACCGGCCTCTTCAAGAAGGTCGTGATCGCCAACTACCTCGCCTCCTCGATCGTCGACGAGGTGTTCGCCGCTCCCGGCCAGCACTCGTCGCTCGAGATCCTGATCGCCGTCTACGCGTACGCAATCCAGATCTACGCGGACTTCTCCGGCTACACGGACATCGCGATCGGCATCGCGCTTCTCCTCGGCTTCACGTTCCCCCAGAACTTCGACTCGCCGTATGCGGCCGTGTCGGTGCAGGACTTCTGGCGGCGCTGGCACATGACTCTCTCGCGCTGGCTGCGCGACTACGTCTACATCCCTCTCGGCGGCAACCGCGGCGGGACGATCCTGACGTACCGCAACCTGCTCCTGACGATGCTGATCGGGGGTCTCTGGCACGGCGCCGCCTGGACGTTCGTCGTGTGGGGCGGCCTGCATGGAATCGCTCTCGTGGGCGAACGCTGGTGGGCCGACCGCCGCGGCCCGCCCGTGAGGGCGCCGAGCGGCTGGACGCGCTGGCGGGCGCGGGTGATCACCTTCCACTTCGTCTGCCTCGCGTGGATCTTCTTCCGCGCCGACTCGTTCGGCGCCGCCTGGGACATGATCGAGGGGCTGTTCACCGGCTGGGGTGAGGCCTCACCGCTCGTGACGAGCGGCGTCCTGCTCGCGATCCTCGTGGGGATCGGCTCGCAGTACCTCCCGGCGCGGCTCCCGCGGCTCGTGATGGCGCGTTTCTCGCGCTTGCCCGTGCTCGGCCAGGCGACCGTGCTCGCGCTGTCCCTCATGCTCACGAGCGTGATGGGCCCGGAAGGCGTGGCACCCTTCATCTACTTCCAGTTCTGATGGCCGAACCGCCGCCCGACCTTCCACCGCTGCCACCCCTGCCCCCGCTCCCGGACGACGAGAGGCGGACGCTCGAGCGCGCGCCGGCCGCGCCTCCGCCGCCTCCGTCGCGTCAGGAGCGCAGGCGGGCAGGCACCGACGGGGAGCGGCCGCGGCGTCGGCAGTGGAGCGCGGGCCACGCCCTGATCGTCTGCGTCCTCGCGCTCGCGATCGGCCTGCTGCTCAACGCTCCGGGCGTCCACAAGTCGGCCTACAACAAGCCCGACGGCTGGCAGCGAGACGTCGCGCTCGCCGTCACCGGGCCGCTCGCCGACGTCAGCCACGCCCTTCTCCTCGACCGGCCGCGGAAGGGCGTCCAGGCGGTCATCGGCCGCTCGGGGGCCGACGAGATCGACACGGACATCGGCCTCCCCGCAGCCCCCGCTCCGGCCACGCCGCCGGCTCCGCCGCCCAGCAGCCCGGAGAATCCCTCGACACCCGGGGCACCGGCGAAGGTCGCTTTCTCCCCGAAGAAGAAGCTCCGCCTGTGGGTCGCCGGCGACTCCCTGATCATCACCCCCGGCTACGCGATCGTCCGCGCCGCCGGCGCGAGCCCGGCGATCGAGTCCGTCGGCGGCGTCGACGGCAGGGTGGCAACCGGCCTCACGCGCCCGGACGTCGTGAACTGGTTCGAGGAGGTCAGGAAGAGGATGAAGGAGCTGCGACCGAGAGCGGTCGTGCTCGGGTTCGGCGCGAACGACGACAAGGCGTACATGACCGGGCTGCCCGAGGGCGTCTCGATCGACGCGTTCGGTGGTTCGGTGTGGCGGCGGGAGTACGGGCGCCGCGTGGGTGGGCTGATGGACGCGATCAACCGTGCGGGAGGGTTCGTGGTCTGGATCGGGCTCCCCCAGACGCGATCGCCCGAGCAGACGCAGCGCTTCGACGTCGTCAACGCGGTCGTGCAGAAGGAGGCGCGCAAGCGCGAGGGCCGCGCCGCCTTCATCGACACGTACACCATGTTCGCGGGCGACGACGGCGGCTACACGCAGTTCCTCCCGAACGGCAGCGGCGGGCTCGTCGAGGTGCGCGCGGACGACGGCGTCCACTTCGAGCGGGAGGGCGGAGACATGATCGCCCGCGTGGTGCTGAGAGAGCTGAACCGCAGGTTCGACCTCACGAGCTGGCGGACGCAGAGCACGTCCTGACGAGCGGACGAGCGACCTTCGAAACCTCGGGTCACCGCTGCTGCGTGAGGCGCCAGGCCGCGCGGATGCCGAGGCGAGAGCCACCGTGGAGGAGGCCCTGCGCGTAGACGCGCCCGGCGAAGCGGACGAGCACGTAGATCGAAGCGAGGACGAGTACCAGTGCGAGCGCATGCTCCCAGAGGGGCACGCCGACGAGCGCGCTGCGGGCGGGAAGGACGAGGGGCGCGCTCACCGGGAAGACCGTCAGCGCGTGCGCGAGAAGGCCGTCCGGGGCGCTCGAGAGGGCGACGTAGCCGGCGAAGTACACGCCGAGGAGCGTGTACGTGACGGGCTGCCCTGCGGTGTCGGCGTTCTGCTGTCGCGAGGCCAGCGCGCCCGCGGCCGCATAGGCCACCGCGTAGAGCGCGAACCCGAGCGCGAACCAGGGGATGACGAGCGCGATGTCGCCGCCGAGCTCGGCCGGCGCGTCGAAGACCCCCGAGACGACCAGCGCCGCCGCCAGCCCGGCCACGAGCGCGAGTTGAGCGAATCCCAGCAGCCCGATCCCGATCACCTTCCCGGCGAGCAGGTGGCGCGCGCGCACCGTCGACAGGATCAGCTCGACGACGCGGTTGTTCTTCTCCTCGACGACGCCGGTGACCACCCACTGGCCGTAGAACGCGAGCGACGTGAGGAGTAGCAGGGACCCGACGTACGCCACCAGGATCGCCGCGTCGGTGGCCTCCTCGTCGGGAGGGTGAAGCGTCGTGGTCGTCAGCTCCGGAGCCGGCGGCAGGTGGCGCCTGAGCGCCCGCACCGCCGAGTCGGCGACGGCCGCCGCCCTCGCATCGACGTCGGCGCGGAAGACGAGCCGGTCCTCGGAGAGGAGAAGCAGCGCGTCGACCTCCTCGGCTTCGAGCGCCTGCCGCCCGGCTGCCGGTGACGCCACGACCCGCAGTTGCACGTTTGCATCGTCGAACGGCTCGGCCGCGCGCCGGAGAGCGGGGCCGAGGCCGGCGGGGGCCGGTTCGGTCACCGCGACCCGATAGGTCGTCGTGGGGTCGAACATCCGCCCGAGCACCGCCGATCCACCCACGAGCGCGAGCAGGACGAGCGTCGAGGCGAGGAACGCCTTGCTGCGCGTGCGCTCGCGGATCTCCCGCCAGGCGATGAGCGCGATCGCACCGCTCCCGCTCATGGCGCCACCAGCTCCATGAACAGCTCCGCGAGCGACGGCGGGCCGTAGCTGAAGGCGACCACCCGTCCCGCGCGCTCCGCTGCCGCGAGCAGCTGCTCCGGGTCGACGTCGCGACCGGCCAGCAGCCGCACGCTCCCGTTGCGGCGCTCGACGAGCTCGACGCCCGAGACGTCCGGCAGCCACTCCGGCGGCGCGTCGTCGAGCTGCAACTCGATCCGCCGATGCTGCGAGGCACGTCGCAAGCCGTCGACGTCCCCCGTGGCGACGATGCGCCCGTGGTCGACGATCGCGACCTCCTCGCAGATGTCCTCCACGAGCTCGAGCTGATGACTGGAGAAGAGGACGGCGGCGCCGCGCTCCGCCTCGCTGCGGAGCACCTCTGCGAGCGTGAGCACCGCCACCGGGTCGAGGCCCGCGAACGGCTCGTCGAGCACGAGGAGCTTCGGCTCGTGCACCAGCGCTGCCGCGAGCTGCGCGCGCTGCTGGTTGCCGTGCGAGAGCTCCTCGACCTTGGCGCGGGCCCGATCCTCCAGGCCGAGCCGCTCGAGCCAGCGCGCTGCCGCGGCGCGCGCCCGGCCCGCGTCCAGCCCATGCAGGCGTCCGAAGTACTCGATCTGCTCCCCGACCTGCATCCGCGGGTAGAGGCCGCGCTCCTCCGGCATGTAGCCGAACTCGAGCCGCTCGGCCAGGCCTATCGGCCGCCCGTCCCAGAGCACCTGCCCGGCGTCCAGCTCCACGAGCTCGAAGACGCTGCGCATCGCCGTGGTCTTGCCCGCTCCGTTCGGGCCCAGGAACCCGACCATGCGGCCGGGCTTCACCGTGAGGCTCAGCCCGTCGAGCGCGACGACCTCGTCGAAGCCCTTCCGGAGGTCGATCAGCTCGAGGCCGCCAACGTCCGCGCGCGCCGCAGGCGCTCTGCCGCCTGCCTCGGCCGCGAGCCGCCCTCCTGGGGCACGTCCGTCCGCAGTGTGCGTCACCGAAAGCACGGTTACCCGCTCCTCGGATCGCTCACCCGGTACTGCTGCGATCCTCGAACCGAGCATGCCGCGGGCCGGGGCCGACGCCATCGGGAGATCGCGCGGACTGCCTGTGGATCACTACTGATTCGCGAAGCGGCTCCCGCTTTGTCGTGGACGAGCATCCAGAAGATTCCCAGTCGTGTCTCAGCGGGTTCCCAGAGGTGTGGGGCTGAATGGTTGGCAGGTAGGCAGCCCAACCGAAGGGAGAACGCGTGAAGCGCAGGATGATCTCGGTAGGCGCGGCGGCACTGGCCGTCGCCGGAGGCGGGGCCGCCCTCGCGGCAAACGGCCTCGGCACGCCGGAGGAAGAGAGCAAGGCAGTCGTCGAGGATGCCGCCGAGCAGCTCGGCGTCGACGCGGACAAGCTGAGCAACGCGCTGAAGAAGGCGCTCGAGAACCGTGTCGACGCGGCGGTCGCAGCCGGGTCGCTCACGAAGGAGCAGGGCGAGGCCCTGAAGGCTCGGATCGAGTCGCAGGACTATCCCCTGCTCGGCGGCTTCCGCTTCGGTCACCACGGCGGCCCGGGTGGGCACGGCTTCGGTCACCTGGATGCGGCGGCGACGTATCTCGGCCTCACCGAGGCGGAGCTGCGGACCCAGCTGTCCGATGGAAAGACGCTCGCCGACGTCGCCAGGGCGGAAGGCAAGACGGTCGACGGCCTGGTGGCGGCGCTCGTCGCCGACGAGAGGAAGAAGCTCGACGAGGCGGTCTCGTCCGGGCGCCTCACGCGGGCGCAGGCGGACGAGATCCTCGAGAACGCGGAGCAGCGGCTCACCGACATGGTGAACGGTGAGATGCGCGAGCACGGGCTACGCCGGTTCGGCGGCCCGCCGTCGGGGGTCTGGTCCGAGGGCCCGCACCGCGACGGGACGATGTGAGCTGAGCGCGCAGGCGAGGGGCCCGGAGCCACCTCGGAGCTCAGCTCGCTCCGAGGTGGCGGCCGGCCACGTCAGACCGGCAGGCTCTTGCCGGTCAACGCCTCGAGGCGCGCGCGGACCTGGCCGGCGGCGGAGGCGTTTCGCTTCCGCTCGTACCGCTCGAGGGCCTCTCCGAGCGTGGCGACGGCCTCGTCCAGGCGACCTGCGTCGACCAGCACCTCGGCGAGGTCGGAGAGCGCCGCGCCCTGGAAGTTGAGGGCGTCGGTCTGCTCGATCATCGCAACGGCCTCGCGCGCGAGAGCCTCCGCGTTCTCGCGGCGCCCCCGGTGTGAGTCGACGCGTGCCTGCACCTGGCGCCACAGTGACTGTGAGAGCACATCGTGCTCGTCTCCGAGCTCGCGTCCCATCTCTGCGCGCGGCTCCGCATCGTCGAAGCGTCCAAGGGCGCACAGGAAGCGCCCGAGCCAGGGGGCGAAGGTCGAGAGCAGCGCGTGCTGGCCGTGCTCGGACAGGAAGTCGCAGTAGTCCTGCATGTACTGCGCCGCCAGGGCGTAGTTCCCCTCGAGCCCCGCGATCTCCGCAAGGGTGTACTCCCCGGCTCCCTGCGGGCCTGCGGCGAGCTCCCGGAGCCGATCGCTCGCGTCGCGCGCGCTCGGCCATGCCTCCTCGAAGCGGCCGAGCATCGCCAGGAGGTCGGATCGAACGACCAGCGCCGACGCGTGTGGCACGTCCTGCAGTGCCGCGTCCAGCGTCTCCAGCGCCTCGTCTGCCGGCATCGGACCGACGACGAGGGCGACCTCGAGGAAGAAGAGATGCGTCGGGCGCTGACCGGCGAGCCGGGCATGACGGAGCGCCTCGCCGGCGGCGCGCGTCCATTCGGCGTACTGGCCGCGTACGTTGGCCACGCCCCACCCGAAGGCTGCCCACACGTGGCTCAGGCAGGCGTGATCCCCCGCCTGGTCGAGCAGCGGCAACGCCTCGTTCGCGCAGGCGTCCACCTCATCCGGAGATCCCTCGCCCGAGAGCAGCCTCTGGAAGGCCGCAATGACGCGCGCACCGGCCTGCCCGGGTACGTCGCCGGCGGCGTGGGCCCGCTCGGCCGCGGCCTCTGCGAGCGCCGCGGCCTGCTGAGGGGTTTCCTGCGCGCTTGCGAGGTCGAGCTCGAGTGCGACGTCGAGGCGCGTCGGCCGCAGAAGCTGGAGGGCGCGCTCGAGGAGAGCCGCGGCGGCACGATCGTCGCCCCGCCAGAGGGCGCGACGTCCGGCGGCCGCGACCCGTTCACCCGCGCGAACCGCGAGCGCGGCGTCCGGGCGACCCAGCTCCTGCTTGTATCGAGCCGCCTGCTCGAGGTGGTGGCCGACGATGTCGTCGGCGTCGCCGGGCTCCGAGCCGCGCCCGTCGAGCCAGGCTGCGATCTGCTCGTGGAACTCGGCGCGCACCGCCTTGGGGAGCGCATCGTAGGCGGCGTCGCAGATGAGGACGTGGCGGAAGCGATACGCCTCGTCCCCGGGGACCTGAGAGGGCTCGGACCGGATGAGCTCCTTGCGAACGAGCGAGATCAGGCGGGCCGGCAGCTGCGGCTCACTTCCGTCGAGTTCCCGCAAGGCGCTGACGTGAAACACGCGTCCCTCCACCGCGCCCCGCTCGAGCACGCTGCGTTCGCCCGGGTCGAGCTGATCAAGGCGTGCGGCCAGGAGCGCCTGGATCGTCGGCGGGACGGCCACGTCCGCGTCCCCGGCCTCGCGCACGAGCGCCACCATCTCCTCGAGGAAGAGCGGGTTTCCCTCCGCAGCCCGGGCGATCCGGTCCCGCTGCTCGCCCTTGCCGCCGCCGAGCGCGTCGAGCAACCGGTCGGTCTCGTCGGCGTCGAGGGGCTCGAGGAGGACCGTCGCCGCATTCCACTTGCCGCCGCTCCAGCCCGGTCGGCGGTCGAGGAGCTCCGGCCGCGCCAGGCAGAGCACAAGGATCGGCGCGCCTCGACTGAGGTCTGCGACGTGCTCGACGAGGTCGAGCAGCTTCTCCTCGGCCCAGTGGACGTCGTCGAGCACGCACACCACGGGGTGCTCCTGCGCCCGCTCCTCGAGCAGCTTGCGGAACGCCCACGCGATCTCGTCCGACGACGCCGGCTCGTCCGACTCGCCCAGGAGCGAGCGGAGCGGTGCGCCGACCGCGCCGTTGGAAGGCAGCGGCCCCAGCTGATTGACGATCTCGACCACGGGGCCATAGGTGATTCCCTCCCCGTACGAGAGACACCGGCCGCGGACGACACGCGCACCGACCCGCGTGAAGAACTCCATCGCCAGGCGCGACTTGCCGACTCCCGCAGCGCCGAGAACCGTGAACAGCTGACACGACCGGTCCGCCACCGTCCGGCCGAACGCGTCGCGCAGCGCTCGCAGCTCGCGCTCCCGGCCCACCATGGGCATGTCGAGACGCCGGGGCGCCTCCTCGCCGACCTCGAGCAGGCGGTAGGCCGCGACCGGCTTCGACTTCCCCTTGAGCTCGAGGGGCGGCATCGGCTCGACGTCCACCACACCACGCAGGAGCCGGGCCGTCTCGGCGCCGAGCAGCGCCGTGCCGGGCTCGGCCGCGTTCTCCAATCGAGCGGCGACGTTCACGGCGTCGCCCGTGGCGAGCCGCTCCTCCGTGCCGGTCACCACCTCGCCGGTGTTGACGCCGATCCGCGCCTGGACGCCGAGCTCGGGGAGCGCCTCCAGGATGTCGGAGGCCGCCCGCACCGCGCGCAAGGCATCGTCCTCGTGCAGCACGGGCACCCCGAACACCGCCATCACGGCATCGCCGACGAACTTCTCGACTGTTCCGCCGTGCCGCTCGACGATGCCCTTGATCCGCTCGTAGTAGCGGACGAGGATCTCGCGCAACGCCTCGGGGTCGACGGACTCCCCGAGCGACGTCGAGCCGGCGACGTCGCAGAAGAGGACTGTCACGGTCTTGCGAAGCTCACGCGCCGGCGTCCGGCCGGCGAGCTGCGCGCCGCAGTGCGGGCAGAAGGCGAAATCGCCCCCACTGTCGCGGCCGCAACGCGTGCAGGTCGGCACGTCCCGAGCGTAGACCCCTCGTGCGCGCATGACAATCGCGGTCGTGTCGGTTCGGGACGGCGTGGTTGTCGGATGCGCAGGCGGGGCATAGGATCGACGCGCGGGAGTGGCCGCCGCGGAGCTCGCTGTGTCGGCGCCGGCGCGGTCGAAGACGCGACGGAAAGGGAGGCTGTGTCATGCCCACCAACGGAGGCTCGAACCTCGACAAGCTCACGCAGCACGGCCTGGTCCTGCAGGACCTGCCGGACCCGTTCGCTCGTCTCGTGGAGGGCATGACCGAGCACGAGGTCGAGACCCTCGTGGCGATGAAGAAGCGCCTCGACGCGGCCGGCGCGTGGCACGGCCTCGGGGAGGGGACCACCGGCGAGTTGCCTCCCTGGACGACGTTCATGGTCTTCTGAGCCGATCATGCCGACGGCCAGTGCCCGTCTTCGGCGCAAGCTCGATCTGGCCGCGCCGGCATTCGCGGCGCCGGGACAGTTGCTGCTCGACGATGCCGACGCGCGCGAGCTCACGCCGCGCTTTCTTGCCGCGGGCTCCTACGTGACCCTCACGATGGTGCCGCTGATGGAGGTGGCGCTGCAGCGTGCGCGGGAGCTGGCAGCAGAGGATCCCGTGGCCATGGGGCTCGTGGGCTACCTGGAGCGTCACATTCCCGAGGAGCTGCACGGCGGGGCGCCCGGACGCGCGGCGCTCGACGATCTCGAGGCGCTCGGGATCGACACCGTCGCGTTGCGCAGCGAGCCGCCCCCGCCGAGGATGGCGGCGCTCGTCGGCACCCTCGCCTTCTGGATCTGGCACCGGCATCCCGTGGCGATCCTCGGGTTACTCGCGCTCGAGGGGTTCCACCCGCATGGGCCCGACGGTCGAGCGGCTCGTCGAGCAGACGGGCCTCCCGCGGGACGGCTTCAGGCAGCTCCTCCTGCACGCGAAGCTCGATGCCCACCATGCCGAGGAGCTGCACCGCGTCCTCGACTCGCTGCCCCTCGAACAGGAACATGAGCAGCTGATCGGCCTCGCGGCGCTCCAGACGATGTCGTCGCTGATCGATGCGTGGCTCGACGTCGTGACCGACGGCTCGCGAGTCCCGACCGTCAGCGCGACCTGACACCGCCCAGCTCAGGTCACGAGCCGAAGAAATGCTCGCGCGCATTTCGACGCGTCAGTTGCTCGGCGGAGAGCGGAAGTCGGAGTGCCTGCCGGACGCTCGCGAGAATCTCGTATGAGCGCACCCGGGCCGGGTGGTCATGGATCGCAGCGGCAACGATGAGCTCGTCCGCGTCGGTCTCCGCAATGAACCGCTTCGAGGCCCTCTCGAACCGTCTGCCGCCGATCCGACGTACGAGCGGCTGAGCATCTGCGAGACGCGGGCCTTCTCGTCCGGCGACCAGTACTCCTCGATGTCGTCCATCGGGCGGCGGCAGCTGGCCGCGCGCGCCGCGGAACACGTTCGTGAACGACTGCTGCACCGAGGTGAAGAGCCGGCGCGCCTCGCGTCGTCATCCGCGGCGACGACGTTCACGGCGACCATCGCGTACGGCTCTTCGAGCTGCTCGGAGGGCTGGAAGCGGTCGCGGTAGAGCGTCGAGCGCAGGCAGCAGCGCGTCGGGCGCGAAGTGCGACGCGAACGCGTACGGCAGTCCCAGCGCCGCCGCGAGCTGCGCGCCGTAGAAGCTCGAGCCGAGCATCCAGATCGGCACGTGCGATCCCACGCCCGGGACCGCACGCACGCGCTGGCCCGGCTGCGGATCGCCGAGCAGCGCCTGCAGCTCCAGCACGTCGTGCGGGAACGCGTCCGCGCCCGGATCCTGCGGCGCAGCGCCCGCAGCGTCAGCTGGTCGGTGCCGGGCGCGCGGCCCAGCCCGAGGTCGATGCGGCCGGGGATGCAGCGACTCCAGCGTCCCGAACTGCTCGGCGATCACGAGCGGCGGATGGTTCGGCAGCATGATGCCGCCCGCGCCGACGCGGATCGTTCGCGTGCCGCCGGCGATGTGCGCGATGACGACCGACGTCGCCGCGCTCGCGATCCCGCTCATGTTGTGGTGCTCGGCGACCCAGTAGCGGCTGTAGCCGAGTCGCTCGGCGTGCTGCGCGAGATCCAGCGAGTTGCGCAGCGCCTGCCCGGGCGTTCCGCCCTCGACGATCGGCGCGAGGTCGAGGATCGCGACGGGCAGCACGCACCGACGATACCGCCGCGTCATCGAGCCGGGCCGCTGCGCGGGGAGGCGCTGAGCGGTCGTTCATTCTCCGAGCAGCGTCCGGTCGAAGAAGCCGGTGACCCGCCGCTCGTACTCGTCCGGGCCTGCATCGAGCCCGCCCACGTGCCCGGCCTCGGCGATCTTCCACAGAGCTTTCGGGGCAGAGGCGGCACGGAAGTACTCGACGTTCAGCTCCTCGCCGCCGCCGCCGTGCCCGGCGTAGATCAGGGACGTGGGCCGAGGCGCAATCCGCCCTACCAGTTCGTCGAGCGCGGCCGGGGGCGCTGACCCGCTCATGACGCGACCCGGTTCCCGCGAACTCGGGCACGGGGATCTCGGCCGGCAGCCTCAGATTCGGGCGATCACCGCTGCGGCGGCGACGAAGCAGGCGATGCCAGCTGCGGCGAGCCAGAGCCAGGCTGTGAACGTCGGGCGACGCCGTCTTCCTCTTCCACCGCTAAGCACGCCGGCCGCCTTCCTAGATAGGAGCGCTTCATTCGCGGCTCATTCGGAGAGTGACTTCTCGGTGCCGCCGACGGTGAGCCCCTCGGTGCTCCTGGCCGATTGGCCATCCGAGCCCATGCTGGTAGAGGCTCGTTCCCGCGCCGCATCCCGGTCGGCCTGGCTCTCTCCGTCCGCCGGTCGTGCAGGGCTGTCGACCGGGTTCTCCTCCTCGAGCTGCTCCGCGGGCGGTGCCTGAGACGGCTCGTCGCCCAGGGGATCGCGCTCCTCGTGACTGTCGTGTTCGGTGCCCAGTGGCATCCTGTCGGTTGTCGCGATGTACCCAGGTCACGTCAGAGGTATGCCTACGACGGCGCCGGCCTCGCCGGTTCAGCTCGATTCGACGCACGGTCACCCCCGCTGTCATCCTCGGAACGCTCCGGCGACGCGCAACTCGACCAGCTCATCGCGGGCGACGTTCTTGCAGTGGTGAGCGGTTCGGGCCGGATCGTCCTCACGGCGACGAACAGCCTCTACGCGTCAGTGCCGGGCTCCATGTAGGGCGGAAATCCGCAGGAGGTGACGAAGAGCATCACCGGCAGCGAAGCAATCATCTCGACCCAGGCTCGGGCACAGACGCCGCAGCGGATCGTCGAGGCCGCGGTCGACCCGCACACGAGCATCGGACCCTACTCGGAGCGCGATAGCGCGATCGCCGAGGGGCACGCGCTCGACGACGCGTCTCGTCCTGAGCGTCCAGCTCGGCGAGCCCGCGCGAGAATGGCGCCATGGGCAACAGATCGATCGCAGAGCACAGCGTCGGGCTCCCGTCCGGCGCGAGGATGCCGCTGCTCGGGCTCGGGACGTGGCAGGCCCGCGGCCGCGGCGCCGTGGAGGCGGTCCGCTACGCGCTCGAAGTCGGGTATCGGCACATCGACACGGCGACGATGTACGGGAACGAACGACAGGTGGGTCAGGCGGTGGCGGAGAGCGGCGTGCCTCGGGCGGAGATCTTCGTGACGACGAAGTTGCCCCAGAGTCACGCGGGGCGAGAACGGGAGACGCTGGAGGAGAGCCTCGCCGCGCTCGGATTCGCGTACGTCGACCTGTGGCTGATCCACTGGCCGCCAGGCGGGCGTGCCCGGCCAGACGTCTGGGAGCGGCTGCTCGAGCTCCAGGGGGAGGGCCTCGCGCGTGAAGTCGGCGTCAGCAACTACAGCCTCCGCCAGATCGATGAGCTCGAGAGGGCGACGGCCCGCCTGCCGGCTGTCAACCAGATCGAGTGGAGCCCCGCGCTCTTCGACCGGGACGTGCTGGAGGGGCATCGCCGACGAGCGGTGCAGCTCGAGGGATACAGCCCACTCAGGACGATGAGCCTTCGCGACCCCCGACTCGTGCCGATCGCGGAGAAGCACGGCGTGACCCCGGCGCAGGTCGTCCTCCGCTGGCACGTCGAGCACCGGAGTCGTCGCGATCCCGAAGTCGACGAACGCCGAGCGCATCTCCGAGAACGCGGCGATCTTCGACTTCCAGCTCACGCCGCACGAGGTTGAAAGCCTCGACGGGCTCCACTGAAGATTCTCTCGCGCGCCTGATGCGGCGCTCCAGCGACCGCTCGAGCAACGCGTCTGCGGCCCACGCGTGCCACGGGGACGCACCCTGCAAAGGTCGACGGGGCCTTGCGGCCCCGCCAGCCCCTCCCCGAGGCATCGGTGTCCCCCGCGCCTGGAGCCCGGGGGACACACGACCGAGTGCCGGCTCGGGGAATCCCTAGCCCGTCACCGGCGGCTCGAACACGCCCACCACGCCGATCCGGGCGCTGTTGCACGCCTTCGCGCTCGTGATCTTCACCAGCATGATCCCCGCCCTGCTCGGCCTCACACTCAGACGGGCAACACCCTGCTTGTCCGTCCTCACGGCCTTGCTCAGACCCGTGCCCGTGAACCGCACCTGGACACCCTTGACCGGCGTCTTGGAGCGGGTCACCTTCGCCAGCACGACGTACCGCTTGCCGTTCGCCTTCACCATCCCTGGCGTCACCTTCAGCACGCGGCAGATGTTCACAACCGGCTTCGGCTTCGGCTTCGACACCGGAGGCTTCGGCGCCGTCGGCTTCGTCGTCGGCGGCGTCACCGGAGCGGTGACGAGCGTCGACGCGTCATCGGTGTTGTTCGCCCCGTTCGTGTCCTTGCCGTCACCCGTGCCGGTCGCCGAGTTGACGTATGTCCCGGTCTGCGCGACCCGGGCCGAGAGCCCGATCGTCCGCTCGACCCCCGGGCCGAGCGTGCCCAGCGTGCAGCTCAGCAGCGCGGCCGAGACCGTGCAGCTGCCACCGGCAGGCTGCTGCGTCACCGCGAGGAACGTGACCCCGCTCGGCGCCGCATCCGTCAGGACGACGTTGTGCGCCTGGTTCGGGCCGCTGTTCCGCACCCGCACCGTGTAGCCGATCTCCGCCTGCCCGTTCACCAGCTGCACCTGCGGTGTCGCATCCTTCACCACCTGCACATCCATGAACTCGTCCGACTTCACCGTCGGAGGCGGAGGCGGCGGCGGAGGCGTGCCGCAGTTCGTGGGTGCCACCGCGAACGTGTGCTCCCACACCGTCTGGCCTTCGAACACGTAGCCTTCGACCGGTAGCGCCGTGATCGTGTAAGACGCACCGGCGACGGGCTTGCCGTCAACGAGCGGGCCTTCCACGCTGTAGAACGGACGCGGGCCGAACTCGGTTGCCGTCTTCACGAATTGGAACGACGGCCCCGTGGTGCACGTCGCCTCGTTGAACGTCACACCGGTCGCTAGAGGAATGTCCTCTTCCTCGTCGCAGCCCGTTGGTGCGGCAGCGAACGTGTGCGTGAACACCGACTGTCCTGAGAGCACGAACCCGGTGTTGGCGGTCGCGGTCACCGTGATCGTGTTTCCGGGGCCGACCGTGCCCGATGTGAGCGTGTATGTGACGCCCGTGGTGGACGCCACGTAACCCCCCGTGGTTTCACAGGTCGCGTCGGTGAACGAAACGCTGGCTGTCACCTGGGTCGGCGGCGGCGGTCAGCGTGTGCTCGGACAGTCGCTGAGGCGTATCCCTGCTCGTTCCCGACCGCGTACCGCACAGCTTTGACTGTTCCCCTGCCCGCGGCGAAGTTCGTACTGGCCGAATGTTCGCGGTGAATCCTCCGAGCGGGTTCACGCTCACAGAGATCGGATTGTTGCCCGTCTGCTAGGACTTCGCCGCCGCCCGGTTGTGACTGACGTGACTTGCAGACGATGACCTTGTCGTTCGTGCCGCGGCCGTGAAGGCCGGAGCCGGCCCGGACGAGCCGACGTCGACACGCGCGGACGTTGCGCCCGCTATCGCAAGCGCTGCAACCACGACGAGGCTCGTCGTGAGCACGAGACGGCGCAGCCGTCCATCATTGATGAGTCGCAATTTCTCCCCCTCGGTCTCGTCTCTCGTTGCTCAGAGACGAGTTCTGTAGGCACTCCTTATGCATCTCAGGTTATGCCCTTTACGGGGGAGCGCTGCCCCTTGAACGAGGGGTTTCGTCCCCCGCATGGGTCTAGGTCTCAGGGGGCGACTCGGCGCCCAACGGGCTTGTTTCAGAAGCGAAGTCGGCGTTGCCGAGGATTCCGTGGGTTGCCCTCGTTCATCAAACCGCTCGCGAACCCACCCCGCGGTACCCGGCCATGCCAGCGTGGCTGCGGGGAGGGGCGTTCCGCGCGTTGTCACGCCGAGCACCACCGCTGATACGTTGCGAGGATGCCGCTGAGCCTCGCACAGGCCCACATCCTGATCGCGGCCGCGAACGACCACGCACTCGCAACGGCTGGAAGATCGCGGTCGCGGTCGTCGACGAGGGCGGGCTCCTCGTCGCGCTCGGCCGCATGGACGGCGCGTTCCCGCTCTCGGCGCAGATCGCCGAAGCGAAGGCAGCCGGAACAGCGCTCTGGCACCGCGACGGCGAGGGGCTTGCCGCCAGCCGCGAGTCCCATCAGGGATTTTTCGACGCGGTCAGCAGCCTCGTGCGGCTGCCACTCATTCCAGGCCCGGGCTCGGTGTTGATCCGGACCGCCGAGGGCGTGCTGGGCGCAGCCGGAGCGAGCGGCGCGAGCGGTGACGACGACCGCGCCTGTGTCGAGGCGGGCCTGCGGGCTGTCTTTCCCGGCTGGACACCACCGTAGGCGCCCGCACCGTAGCCACGAGCGGAACGTCCGCCGGCGATGCGGGCGGAGCGTCGCCGAAGACCGGACGTGGTGATCGCTGATCTGTAACCGCCGCCGCGCGCCCTCGTGTGGCGCACCAGGCGCTTGCGGCAAGACCCGGGTCGTGCTGCAGAATCTCCCGGCCGGGACCAGCACCTGAGGGGATGGCGTATGGCCGAACATGCGGTGGTGATAGCCGGAGGCGGCCCGACGGGGCTGATGCTGGCGGGCGAGTTGGCTTTGGCGGGGGTCGACGTTGCCATTGTCGAGCGCCGCGCCAGCCAGGACCTCCCCGGCTCGCGCGCCGGCGGTCTGCACTCACGCACCATCGAGGTCCTCGATCAGCGCGGAATCGCCGATCGGTTCCTCTCGGAGGGACAGGTGGCCCAGGTCGCGGGGTTCGCCGGCACCACGCTGGACATCGGCGACTTCCCCACCCGTCACCCGTACGGGCTCGGGCTGTGGCAGAAGCACATCGAGCGCATCCTGGCCGGCTGGGTCGGCGAGCTCGGGGTGCCGATCAACTACGGCAGCGAGGTCACTGGTTTCGTTCAGGACGACGCCGGCGTCGACGTCGAACTGGCCGACGGCCAGTCGTGGCGGGCGGAGTATCTCGTCGGGTGCGACGGAGGTCGCAGCCTGATCCGTAAGGCAGCCGGCATCGAGTTCCCCGGGTGGGAGCCGACAACCAGCAGCCTGATCGCCGAGGTCGAGATGGCCGAGGAGCCGGAACTGGGCATCCGCCGCGATGCCATCGGCGTCCATGCCCTCGGCAGGGCGGAGTACGAGATCCGCGACGGCGAGGTGGTGTACGCGGACCGAGGCCCGGTGGGGGTCATGGTGACCGAACCGCGCGTCGGGCGGACGACCGAGCCCACCCTGCGCGATCTCAGCGAGGCGCTCATCGTGGTGTACGGGACCGACTACGGGATCCACAGCCCCACCTTCATCTCCCGGTTCACCGATATGACCCGGCAGGCCGCGGCCTACCGCGACGGACAGGTCCTGCTGGCGGGCGACGCCGCACACGTGCATGCCCCCGACGGTGGACAGGGCCTCAACACGGGTGTGCAGGACGCGGTGAACCTGGGCTGGAAGCTGGCGCAGGTGGTCAAGCGGACATCGCCGGAAAGCCTCCTGGACACGTACCACGCCGAGCGCCACCCGGTCGCTGCCCGCGTGCTGCAGACCACGATGGCGCAAGTCGCGCTTCGCCGCCCGGACGAACGGACGAGCGCCTTGCGCAACACCATGGCCGAGCTGCTCAGCATGGATGAGCCGCGCAAACGGTTCGCCGCGATGCTGTCCGGTCTCGACATCCAGTACGACCTGGGTGAGGGGCACCCGCTGCTCGGGCGGCGCATGCCCGACCTCGACCTGGTCACCCGTGGTGGGACGGTGCGGGTATTCACGCTGCTCCACGACGCCCGCCCCGTCCTTCTGAGCCTGGGCAAGCAGCCCGGCGGGCTTCGACATCTCACCATGGGCACACCGAGTGTCGGCGATCAACGCCAGCTTCGACGGCGCCTGGGACCTTCCGGTCCTGGGGCAGGTTGCAGCCCCCGCTGCCGTGCTGATCAGACCGGATGGCTACGTCGCCTGGGTGGCTGACGGCACGGATGCCGGCTTGCGCGTCGCGCTGACGACGTGGTTCGGATCCCCCTGACGCGACGCGTTTCTCGGCGCGACCGTGCCTCCATCGCCTGAAGCTCGGAGATGCGGGGGTAACACGCCAGTCGCGGTCGACAGCCTCCGAGCTTGCAGGGCCGGTCCTGCGATGCCCGCTCTCGCCGGCGAGACAGCTCCGTCACCCGCCGACCGCCGGAAGCGGCGACCGTCGGCTGGGTCGGTGTTGGGAGATGTCGCCCGAGGCCGGGTGTCGGCTCAGCCCGCGTGTCGCAGCCTGGCCGAGTCTGCGCGGTGCTGTTGCGGCAGGGTTGTCCCGCTACGGTCTGATCTCGAACTTCAGGACCTCGCGATCGTTCATCGCGCGGTAGCCGTCCGGCACGTCCTCGATCGAGCCGGTGCGGTCGAAGACACGACCAGGCTCGATCCGTCCTTCGAGCACGTCCGGCAGCAGCTCCTCGATGTACGCGCGCGCGGGTGCAGGCCCGCCGGCGATCGAGGCGTTCTTCCAGAACGCAACTCCGGTGTCGGTCGTGCCCTGCTCGGGGACGCCGACGCAACCGATCGCGCCACCTGGTCGGGCGATCGCGAGCGCCGTCTCGACCGCCTGCTCGAGACCGACACACTCGAGCACTGAATGCGCGCCGTGCTCCGTCAGCTCGCGAACCCGCTCGATCCCTTCCTCGCCGCGTTCGCGCACGACGTCCGTCGCGCCGAACCCTTGACCGAGCGCGATCCGTTCAGGGTTGCTCCCGAGCAGGATGATCCGCTCGGCGCCGAGACGCTTCGAGGCGATCACACCGCACAGCCCCACGGCGCCGTCACCGACCACGGCGACCGTCTTGCCAGGGCCAACCTTCGCCGTGACGGCGGCATGGTGGCCGGTTCCCATCACGTCGGCGAGCGTGAGCAGGGAAGGCAGGAGCGCGTCGTCCGCGCTGACCGGCAGGACGACCAGCGTCCCATCCGCCTGAGGGACCCGCACCGCTTCACCCTGCCCGCCGTCGACGTCATCCGAGCCGTACCTGCCTCCGTGCAGACACGCGCTGTGCAGACCTTCCCGGCAGAAGACACACGATCCGTCTGACCAGAGAAAGGGCGAAACGACCAGCTCGCCGACCCCGACCGTCTCGACCTCCGCACCGACCGCTTCGACGACGCCGATGAACTCGTGACCCATCCGCCTCCCCGCGTCGTCGTGTGGCATCGACTTGTACGGCCACAGATCACTGCCGCAGATGGCCGCGCGCGTCACCCGAACGAGCGCGTCTGTCGGATCGACCAGCCCGGCGTCCGGGACGTCCTCTACCCGGACGTCACCGGCTCCGTACATCAGCGCTGCACGCAATGCAGGCCCCTCCGATCAGGAAGTCGGATGCGAAAGACACCTACCCATTGATGGTCCTTCTCGCACGTCAGCTCGATAGGAGTCGGACGCGCCGCAGCCACGCTTCGACTGCGGGCTCGGCAGTGCGCGCCCTCTCGCCTCGCACCGCGAGGCCGCGTCTGACCGTTGCCCCTGGGCACGATGCGGCGTAGTCCTCGCGCGTCGTCCCAAGCCCACTCATCGCGTGCGTCGTCACCGGGAAGATCGTCTTGCCTGTGAAGTCGTAACGCTCGGCAAAGGTCGACATGATCATTGGCGCCCTCACGTTCCAGATCGGACTCGCAAGCAGCAACACGTCGTAGCGCTCGATCGAGGCCAAGGGGTTTGCGATCCGCGGGCGGGCGTCCGCCTGCTGCTCCCGGACGTTCCGCGCGACCGTTTCCTCGTAGTTGTACGGGTACGCATCGGCGGCCCTGATCCGGTGAACGTCGCACCGGATCAACTCGCTGATCGTCCGCGCGACGACCTCGGTGTTCCCGACCTTCAGATTCGTACGGCCTCCGTAGTAGTAGTTCTCGCCGGGGCGGGAGAAGTACGCAAGCAGTACCCGACGCCGTGACGCCGTTGGCGTCCCCTGGGTAGCAGCGGCGGCGACCGAATCAGACGACAAGCCCCCGGAACCGGTCGGCGCGACGCCTGCCACGACGCCCGCAATCGCGGCGAGCGCGCTCCGAAGGAACGCCACACGATCAATAGTGGCGAGTTCGAGCACGAAGAGAGTGTGCCGTCTCCGCCTGTACAACGAGCGGCTGGGGTTCGCCGTCGCGGAGGCGTGACGCAGATATCGGCTTTGCCACCTTGGGAAGCTCGCCCGATTTCAGGTCAATCTCGACACCGCAGCGGCGGCGGCTGCCCACCGCGTGGAGTAGCCCTGCGCGGGGTACCGGCGGATCGTACGAAGCACCGGCGTGGGCCAGCGTTGGGAATGACGCCTGAGGAGCTCTCCCGTCGCGAAAGCTCAACCCGCTAGCCGATCTGCTCGGCCAGTCCGATGAGGATCCCCTCAGGGCCTCGGATGTAACAGAGCCGATACTTATCCTCGTACTGCGCCAGTTCACCAACCAACTCGGCTCCGTGCGGGCGGAGCCGGGCGAGCGTATCGTCGATGTCCTCCACGGCGAACATGACGCGTAGGTAGCCGAGTGCGTTCACCGGGGCGTTCCGGTGATCGGCGACCGCAGGCGGCGTGAGGAATCGCGAGATCTCGAGTCGGCTGTGGCCGTCCGGCGTGCGCATCATCGCGGTCTCGACGCGCATGTCGCGCAGCCCAGTCACGCGCTCTGCCCAGTCTCCTTCGATCGTGGCTCGCCCTTCGAGCTCGAGGCCGAGCTCGGCGAAAAAAGAGATAGCGGCATCGAGGGATTCCACGACGATGCCGACGTTGTCCATCCGTTGAAGCGTCACGCAGCCCACTCTAGTCCCGTTGTCGCTTCGACACGCCCGCCGGACGAGCGCAACACCGGCTGACGGTTGCGCCCTCGGCACGATGGCTTCGCTGTTCGTTCCTCTCCCGCTGTCGTGCCCCAGTGTTCAGCAATGTTCCCTGGAGGTCGCGCTCTAGGATGGAGCGCGTGTCGCTGCCCGTGACGCTTCCCCTCATCGACCACTTGGCCCTGCGAGTACGTGACTTGAGACGCAGCCGCACCTTCTACGAGCAGGCCCTCGAGCCGTTCGGAGTGAAGGTAGTGGAGAGCTCGCAGGGGCCTGGGTTCGCCATCGAGGGCGGTGGAGACTTCTGGATCGGGGAAGGGGAACCCCCGGCCGCTCCCGTTCATGTGGCCTTCGCCGCAGCCGACCGAGCCACCGTTGACAAGTTCCACCGCGCCGCCGTCGAAGCCGGCGGCCGCGACAACGGCGCGCCGGGTCTTCGCCCGCATTACCACGCCGGGTATTACGCAGCGTTCGTCATTGACCCGGACGGGAACAACGTCGAAGCGGTCTTCCACGGGGACCGCCAGCTGCCAGCCACGTGACGCTCGCTTGCGCCAGTGTTCCGGAATGACGCCTGAGCGAATCGAACCGCGCGCTGCCTGGGGCTAGGCGCGCGGCGCGTACTGGACGCTGGCGAAAGGCCAGTCGGATTCAAGCCACGCACTTACAGCGCGCCAGAGCGGGGTGTCGAGGCGAGCGTGGCTCTCCCGCACCCACGAGAGAGCACAGGCGTCGTGGTCGCTGTCGGGCAGCGGATAGAGGTAGACGCACCCGATCACGTCGCGGCTGGACGGGTCGAGCACCGTGTACGTGAATCCTCTCCGGTTGCGGAAGTCGTCGGCGTGGCGCTGCAGGTCGGCGCGGTTCGCGTCCGGCGTCATCTCTCGCGGCCACGACCCGTCGGGGTACCCGGGCGTCGCCGCGATGTGCTCCATCGACGACGTCCAGGCATCGTAGTCCTGCTCGTTGTGCTCGGGTCCGAGCGGTTCGAGCACGAACTCGGAAGTCTCGAGACCGAGCGGGACGTCGAAGTCGGGCGGGACGAACTCGGCCACGCGACCGATCGTAGAACGTTGAAGCCCAACCGGAGCCGGGGGACCGAATCGTCACCTGCGCGAGCGAGGTGTCGCTTGACGTACTCATCCGACGAACCCGACCGGGACCCTGCCACACGTGTGCCACAGTCCGACAGAGGGCGAGGCGGCCCCGAGAAACGGGGTCGAGCGGTATCGAACCCCAGCCGGCCCGGCCGGCCGGAGTACCGAGCCTGTCAGCACGCCGAGGGCCACACCGCCAAGGGGCGTGTTCCTGCCGCCCCTCGCGTGCGCGCTCTCGACCGAGTCCTAGGCTCTCGTCAGCGGAAGGCATTGGCGGCTCAGAATCTCGGGTTGCCTCGCGCCGTCAGTTCCAGAGACCGGTTTCCCCACAAAGCCGGGTCCCCCTCGCAAGGAATCCGAAGGCTCGGAGCCGCCGGGCAGCTTGTTCCCCTCGGCCCGCGGTGCCAAACGCTGGCCGCTACCAACCCAAGGGACGAGCGGCTCGCGTCCGGGCTATTCGCCCCCGAGCCCGAGGAGCGTGCTGCCGCATCAGGCTACGCGGCGTGCCACTCGCGCAGAAGAGTGCCGCGGAGCTCGGCGAGCTCGTCGGGCGGCTCGTGGAGTACGGCCAGGATTGCGGCGCGCTCCTCCTCGTCGAGTGCCACGATGCGCCTCCCCTGCTCGAGGGTTTGCCGCAGCTTGGCCGCAAGCTCGCGGTTGGGCTCGTCGAGCAACCCGGCGAGCCCGCGCACGGCGTCTCTCGTTACTCCGACTCCGCCGAGATAGAGCAGGAACACACGTCGACCATACCGTCGTGCGACGGTTGCCGAGTGGCCGTTCAGCCGTGTCTCGACCTGTCTGGGCGAGCCTCTAGCTTGCGACGGGTCGTTGCGCGCGGCGGAGAACCTCACGGCCGAGGCGCGACACCGCGGCGCCCGACGCGATCACCAGTCCGAGTCCGGCGGCGATTGCGTTGGTTTGGACGCACGCCCGGCATGCGTTGCAGCAGACGGCTGCCATGGGTGCGTGCTCGCCGTACTTGGCCGCTGCCTGGTTGATACGTCCGGTGGCGATGGTGCGCACAGACGCATCGTAGAGGACACGGCTTCCCCGATCGGCGCTTTGACGAGATCCCCGGCGCGTCCGTCCATCCGTGTTTGCAGACCCAGCCGCCGAGCGGCTGCGGGTGGAGAGCCTCGCCGCAGTCCGGGCATCGGGCGACGGGGCGGGGGACTCGCTGGATCTCCCCGATACGCTGTGGCGGCACGACACGAGCAGAACCTTGGAACTCACGTTCGTGGCCTCGTAGAAGCGCCAGCAGTCTGATCGGCCTGGAGAGTCGCTTGGCTGCAGGGGGCAGGCCGGACGAGGAACGCACCAGCCCAGGGCCGCTTGTCGCTCGGCTATGTTCGGCAGGTCGCGCGTTTCCCGCATGGATGCCGGCAACCCCTGTAACGGAGCGGCGCCGGAGTCGAACCGACCGAGCGTGGGGCTGCCACACCGCACAGGTTTTGAAGACCTGCTGGGCCACCGGGCCCATGCCGCTCCGCCGCCGAGGCTACCGGCGGGAAGACCCGCAGCTCGGATCGCCGCTCAGTTCGAGACGACGACGGTGACCGACCGGGCGGCTCGGTTGCCTCTGCGGTCCCACGCGGTGACGGTCAGCCGGTAGCCGCCGTTGGCGAGCAGACGGGTGTTCCAGAAGCGGCGACCGCCCGGGCCGGCGAAGAGCCGCAGCACCGTCCTCCCGGCGCAGGGGGCCGGTGTCTGCTGGACGCAGCGCTTCGCGCCCAGGTTCTGGCGCGTCCGGGGGGCGAAGTGCCCGCCGAACGCCACGCTCGGCTCGATGATCGTCACCTCCTCGCCCTTCCCCAGCACCCGATCGCCGCGGAACACGTCGCGGTCGACGAGCGCGGCGGGACGGCCCGCCCGGCGGAGCGCTACGCGCACGCGGTACGGGTGGTGGGGCGCGTAGAGCCCGGCACGCGCGCCGGCGAACCAGCCCCGGAAGGACTGCGGGTCGTCGATCTCCGCGCGGACGTCGACGAGGCCGTGGAGCGCCGTCCCGGAGAGCTCGACCCCGCGCGCCGGGGCCACGACCACGGCGCCGTCCTGCTGCCACGTCGTGGCCGCCGGCCCGAAGAATCGGATCGAGCGGATGGCCGGCCTGGCCGTGTCGACGAAGGGGGCGAGCTTGCCGCCGGGATGAAGCGGGTCGACCCACGTGCGCACACCTCCGACTTCGACCCACTCCGAGAGATGGACGTGCCACAGGTCCTTGCAGGTCCAGCCGATCGGCTGGCCCGGGGCGACGACCTGCCCGGGCATCACGGTGCCGACCGGGTCGACGTGCCAGTAGGCGAAGTGACCTACCCGCACGATCCTGTTCACGCAGCCGACCGAGGCGACGTTCGGTGCCAGGGACACCGTTCCGCCCTCGACCGCATGGACGCGATGCGTCCGGCCCGGGGGCGCGCCCGCCTCGGGGAGGTCGTCTCGCACGCTGATGTCGAGGCCGATGTGGTAGCCGCTCGGTCGCGGGTCGTCGAGGGAGCCGCGGATCGGGTGCTGGCGGTGGAGCGGGGTGACCGGCCACCCGCGCCACGTGTCGGCGTAGGCGTACCCGTGCGTCAGGGCGCCGGGAACGGGAGCCTCCGCTGTCCCGCCGGGCGTCGCACGGGCGCCCGACTGTGCAAGCAGGAGCACGACCAGGGCGAGTGCGAGGAGTGTGAGACGAACCATGACGTCGAGGTCGGGCCCTGGGTTCATGTGCAGCGGGCGGCCCGAGTCTACGAGGGCCTGTCGTCGTCGGACTACCACCGCTTGGTTGGCGGCTCGATCTGTCCGTACGATCGCCTCGTGGCCCACCTGCGCCTGGTCGACCCTGACGACGCCGAGGGACCGCTCGCCGAGGAGTACGACGCCGCGGTCGGGCGGGCCGGAAAGGTGTTCAACATCGTCCGCTCGATGAGCCTCCGCCCGGAGGTGCTCCACGCCTCCATGGAGCTCTACAAGGCGATCATGCTCGGGCCGTCGGGGCTGACGCGGCAGGAGCGGGAGCTCCTCGCCACGGTCGTCTCGGCGACGAACGAGTGCTACTACTGACGCCGATCCCACGCCGACGACCTCCGTGACGAGGGCGCACCAGACGAGCTGGCATCACATGCCGAGCACGACTACCGCGAGGCGGCGCTCGACCCACGCACCCGTGCGCTCTGCGACTACGCGCGGAAGCTGACGCTGACACCGGCCGCGATCGGGGCCGACGACGCGGAGGCGCTCCGCGCGCAGGGCATCGACGACGCGACGATCCACGACGCGATCCAGGTGGTCGCGTACTTCAACTACATCAACCGGGTCGCGGAGGGCGTGGGGACGGATCCGGAGCCCGAGTGGGAGCCGCGCTCGTACGACCCCGCGCGGGCCGCTAGTCGAGAGCGGCCTTGATCTTCGCGGTCGCTCCGGCCTCGGCCTGATCGCCGCCGCCGGCCGCCTTGCCGACCGCCTCGGCGAGCTGCAACACGAAGACCCGGTAGGCTCGAGCTCGTCGGGCGCCTTGCTGCGGAGGGTTTCCACAGCCGCCCCCAGGGCGGCGACCGTCTCGGCCTCGACCTCGGAAGGAGAGTCGGTCAGGCCGTAACCCCCGGGACGCTCCGACGCGAGGTCGCGGACGAGCTGGCTTGCGTCGGCACGCGCCCCGGCGACGTGCTTCGCCAGCGACGACGCCTCCTTGAACGTGTCGAAGAAGCTCCGGTCGCTGACCGCGACGAGCAGACCGGCGCCCGTCGCACCCTTCCGTAGCTGCTCCCACTCCTGCTCCGTGAAGTCGGACTTTCCGGCCATGTCGGCCTCCTCTCCAGACGACGACGTGCACATCCTCGCAGCTCGCCCGTGCCACCGGGCGTGCGGGCTCACGCGCCCGCGCGCGCCGAGCGTCGCAGCACCCGCCGATCTCCGATGCGGCGCGTGATCCCGTCGACATCCATCCGCTCGAGCAGGAGCTGCGCGTCGCGGCGGCCCACGCCCGCGAGGTCGCGGAACCGCGCCAGCGTGATCTCGCCGCGGCCGCGCATTCGGTCACGACGAGATCGCGCGCGACCTCGTAACCCCCGGCGCCGACCGCGAAGCCGTCGCCGAGCCGCACCAGCCGGCCAGCCGACTCGAGGAACCGGGCGAGATCGGCGTCGTCGACCTTCGTCGCCGCCAAGCCGCCGGCGGCGAGCGTCGCGCTCGAGCGCCTCGGCAGCGTCGCTGCGCGCACCGAGCGATGCGGCCGTCCCCGGGAGCACCACCTTCGCCCCACGGCGCTCGACGGGAAGCAGCTCGAGCACGGCCGAGGCCCACGGCTCGGCCGGCAGGACCTCGGCGAGCACAGACCCGGATCGAGCGGCGATCGCTCGGCACGTGCGCGCAGGCGACCCTCGACCCCCGCAGCCGTCTCCTCCAGCCACGCGTCGGAGAACGCCCACCCGTCGACGACGCGGACGGCGTCGAGGCCTTCCTCGAGCTCCGCTCCGCTCAGCAGGGCCCGCGCAGCGAGCTGCTCGACGCTCACCGGACCGTGGACGAGCGCCCGGACGATCGAGGCGGGATCGGCCTCGCCGAGCAGCCGGTCGCGCTCGGCGTCCGACGCGGCGCGGCGGTGCGGGGTCGAGCACGACGGCCGCCGCCGACGGTCGTCCCGCCGCGGAGGACGACACGGTCTCCCCGCGCCGCGACGACCGGGGCGGCGAGGCGAAGCTGTGCATGCCGGTCACCGACGCGCACGACGCGCGCCGGGATCCTGCTCGTCCCGTGGTGGACGGAGAGCCGGGCGCCGTCGGGATCGGCTCCAGCTCCTCGAGCGCGACCTCGAGCCGGTACGAGCGAGGGAACGACGCCCGGCCGCGACGAGCGCGTCTCCACGACGGACGTCCCGACGCTCGACTCCCGGCAGGCTGACGCGCCACGCGCTGCCCCGCCTCGGCGCGGGCGACGGCGGTGTCGTGCACCTGAACCGACCGGACGCGGACGTCCCGGCCGGCCGGCTCGAGCCTCAGCCGGTCGCCCTCGCCGATCGTCCCCGACCAGAGGGTGCCGGTGACGATCGTGCCGATGCCCTGCGAGCGTGAACACGCGGTCGACGTAGAGGCGGGCCGGGAAGTCCGCGCTGCGCTGGGTCGTCTCGCTCGCAACCGCGCCGAGGGCTGTCCTCAGCTCGTCGAGCCCGGCACCGGTGACGCCGCTGACCGCGACGACCTGCGCCTCGGGAACGAGCTCCTGCGCCTCCTCGACTGCGAGCTCGAGCGTCTCGGAGTCCACGGCATCCGCCTTCGTGACCGCGACGACGCCGTGCTCGACGCCGAGCAGACGCAGGATCGCGAGGTGCTCGTGCGTCTGCGGCCGGGCGCCCTCGGCGGCGTCGACGACGAGAAGGAAGAGGTCGATCCCCGTCGCGCCCGCGACCATCGTCCGGACGAACCGCTCGTGGCCGGGGACGTCGACCAGCGAGAGCGTCCGCCCGTCGGGCAGCGCGAGCGGCGCGTAGCCGAGGTCGATCGAGATCCCGCGTGCGTGCTCCTCCGGGAGGCGGTCGGTGTCCTTGCCGGTGAGCGCCCGGACGAGCGTCGTCTTGCCGTGGTCGACGTGACCAGCGGTACCGACCGTCAGCGCCATGGCCCGCGCGACCTCGGAGCCGGTGTTGAATCAACACGAGCTCGATCACCCAGCGCACTCGGGCTCCAGATGCGCTTGAGTCGAATCAACACAAGGCCCGGCGCGCCCGCAGGACCGCCCGCGCCACCTCGTCGACCTCCTCGCGGCGCAGGGTGCGCGCATCCAGGAGCAGGCGACCGTCGCGGACGATCCCGATCACCGGCGGCTCCCCCAGACGGAGCTGCGCGGCGAGCGCCTCCTCGACGGCGCATGCGGCGCTCGGCAGCTCCGCGAGTGGAAGCGCGCCACCGCCGACCCGGGCGACCGTCTCCTCGACCTCGCCTCCGACGAGCCCCGCGAGGCGCTCGGCACGCGCACGCACCGTGCTCGAGCGGCTCGTCGAGCATCCGCAGCACGGGGATCTCACGCCGGGCCGCTCGGGGTCCGAGAACAGCTCGAGCGTCCCCTCGAGCGCCGCCAGGGTGAGCTTGTCCGCGCGGAGCGCGCGCTGCAGCGGGTGACGACGCAGCCGTTCGACGAGGCCCGGCGCGTCCGACGACGATGCCCGCCTGCGGGCCGCCGAGCAGCTTGTCGCCCGAGAAGCAGACGAGGTCGGCACCGGCGGCGACGCTCGCCGGCGGCGGTCGGCTCGTCGCCGACATCGAGGAGCGACCCCGAGCCGAGGTCGTCGACGAGCGGCAGCCCGGCTCGCTTCGCGATCCGCGCCAGCTCGCGCCATGGTGACGGCGCTCCGTGAAGCCGACGATCCGGTAGTTCGACTGGTGGACGCGCAGGAGCGCTGCCGTCTCGGGGCCGATCGCGCTCTCGTAGTCCGCCGGCGCGTGTCCGGTTCGTCGTGCCGACCTCGACCATCCGCGCGCCGGAGCGCGCGAGGACGTCCGGGATCCGGAAGCCGTCGCCGATCTCGACGAGCTCGCCCCGCGAGACGACGACCTCGCGGCCCTCGGCGAGCGCGGCGAGCGGCGAGCAGGACCGCCGCCGCGTTGTTGTTGACGACGAGCGCGGCCTCGGCCCCGGTCAGGCGGCGCAGCGCATCGGCGACATGCTCCTGTCGCGACCCTCGGGCGCCCGTGTCGAGGTCGAGCTCGAGGTTCGAGTACGCCCCGCCGACCTCGCCCACCCGCGCGAGCGCCGAGGCGTGCGAGCGGCGCCCGGCCGAGGTTCGTGTGGACGATCACCCCGGTCGCGTTCAGGACCCGCCGCAGGGAAGGAGCGCGAAGGCGCTCGAGCTCCGCGCGGGCCGAGGCCGTCGACGTCGCCGGGGTCGTCGCCGGCCTGGATCGCCTCCCGCGCCCGGTCGAGGGCACGCCGTGCAGCCTCGGTCGCGAGCGGCCGCGGCCCGGCCGCGAGGGCCTCGTCGGCGAGCAGCCGGTCGACCGAGGGAAGGTCGCGCAGGTGCACGATCCCAGTCTAGGAACTGCCGAGCCGGGGAATCACCTCGCGCAGGAGGGCGACGAGGTCGCCGGCCGCCCGGGCGCCGACTTCGAGCACCTGCTCGTGGTCGATCGGCTCGGGCAGGACGCCCGCGGCCGCGTTCGTCACGCACGAGAGCGCGAGGCAGCGGATCCCCATGTGCCGTGCGGCGAGCACCTCGGGCACGGTCGACATCCCCACCAGGTCCCCGCCGAGCGCCCGGATCATCCTGATCTCGGCGGGCGTCTCGAACGCCGGCCCGAGCCACGCTGCGTAGACACCCTCGCCGAGCTCGAGCCCGAGCTTTCCGGCTGCTTCGCGCGCGAGCGCGCGGTACTCGGGGTCGTAGGCATCGGACATGTCCGGGAAGCGAGGCCCGAGCGTGTCGTCGTTCGGCCCGATCAGCGGCGAGGCGCCCTGGAGGTTGAGGTGGTCGGAGATCGCGACGAGTCGCCCCGGCTGGAGCGAGCGATCGATCGCGCCGCAGGCGTTCGTGAGCACGAGGCTGCCGATCCCGAGCCTGCCGAGGACGCGCACGCCGAAGACGACCTTCGCCGGCGGAACCCCCTCGTACAGGTGCGCGCGGCCCTTCATCACCGCCACCGGGGCGCCGCCGAAGCGACCGAGGACGAGCGTGCCGCTGTGACCGACCGCCGTCGACCGCGGCCAGCCCGGGATCTCGCCGTACGGGATCTCGACCGCTTCCTCGACGGCGTCCGCGAAGCCCCCGAGCCCGCTCCCGAGCACGACCCCGACGGCCGGCTGCACGTCGGTCCGCGCCCGGATCGCTGCGAGGGCCTCCCCGAGGTCGTCGCTCAGGTCGAGCCCTCCTCGCGGCGCGAGCCGATCACCGCGACGATCCGCTCGACCGCCTCGGCCGGCTCGTCGGTCAGATACAGCAGGTCGAGGTCACCGGGCGAGACGTACCCGTCCGCGAGCATCTCCTCGCGCAGCCACTCGACCATCTCCTCCCAGTAGTCCGAGTCGAACAGGACGACCGGGAAGGTGCCGATCTTCCCCGTCTGGATCAGGGTCAGGGACTCGTACAGCTCGTCCATGGTGCCGAAGCCGCCCGGGAAGATCACGAACCCCTCGGCCGCCTTCACGAACATGACCTTCCGGGCGTAGAAGTGCTTGAAGGTGAGCGCGATGTCGCAGTACGGATTCAGCCCCTGCTCGTGCGGGAGGACGATGTTGAAGCCGACCGACAGCCCGCCGCCGTCCTTCGCCCCACGGTTCGCAGCCTCCATCACGCCCGGGCCACCGCCGGTGACGACCGCAAGGCCGGTCTCCGCGAAGAGCCGAGCGGTGTCGCGTGCGGCCTGGTAGGTCGCTGACCCGTCCGGGACGCGGCGGAGCCGAAGATCGAGACTGCCGGGCGGTCGATCTGCTGCACCGCCTGGAAGCCGGCGAGAAACTCGGACGCGATCAGCGAGACGTCGCCGGCGAACGTCTCCTGGAGCGCCGCAGCACGCGGCGGTCGAGCCCGCTCGGCTGGCTCACAGGCGGTCCTGCGGGACGTGGGCGGCGAGCATCCCGAGGACGAGTGCGGCCACCGTGATGACCGAGACCAGGACGACCACGCCGGCGAGCCGCCGCGCCCGCGTCGGGCTCGCCGCGCCGCCGCCCGCGCGCAGGACGCGCCAGGAGCGGAGGACGTGACCTCCGTCCAGGATCCCGATGGGCACGAGGTTGATGAGGTTCAGCAGGAACCCGGCGTAGGCAAGCGCACGTAGCAGGTCGGAGTCGAGCGACTCGGCCGCCGCCAGGCACGCAGCGGCGCCGATGCCGCCGGCGATGGGCCCGGCGAGCGAGACCCGCGCGTTCACCCAGGGGTCGAAGCGCATGTTGCGGAGCGCGACGTACGCGCCGAGGAACGGGATGAAGACCGGAAGCTGCGGGTCGAGCCCCAGCCGACGGGCCTCCACGTAGTGCCCGAGCTCGTGGACGAGGATCAGCAGGACGACGCCGACCGCGAACGACCAGCCCCAGATGAGCGCGTAGCCGCCGACGGCGAGGAAGATCCCGAAGAACTTCAGGGTGAAAGCGCCGAACTTGACGATCAGCCCGATCGCGACCACGAGCGGCGCGAGCAACTTGCCGAGAAGCGAACGCCGCGAGCGGTCGTGCTCCGAGGGAAGCGTCTGCGGCTCCGGTGCGGTCACGGGGTCGAGGTCTCTGTAGCGCGGATCGCTCACCGCGACGTGCCTCTCGAGACGCGGGACCGGGTCAAGAGCCCTGCCCGATCCATTCCTCGCCGCCCACGTAGGCTCCTTCTTCCAGAGGGGCACGGTCCGCTTGAGGGTGTCGATCGCCTCGCGGCAGGCGTCGAACGCGGCGGCCCGGTGAGGCGCAGACACCGCGATCACGACGCTCGTCTCTCCGATCTCGACCGGGCCGACCCGGTGGTGGATCGCCATCTCCAGCACCTCGTGGCGCTCGCACACCTCCCGCGCGATGCGCTCCATCTCGGCCTCGGCCATCCCCTCGTAGGCCTCGTACTCGAGCCGGATCACGTCGCGGTCGCGAGACCGGGCGCGGGTCGTGCCCACGAACGTCGCGATCGCCCCAGCCTGGTCGGAGGCAACCTCGGCGGCGACGCTCTCGATCGAGAGCAGGGTCCTCCGAGAGGCGGAACCCGCCGCCGGAGACGGGCGGGATCAGCGCCACCTCGTCGCCG
>CAVROJ010000033.1:0-6872 GCA_963722755.1 uncultured Actinomycetes bacterium | reverse complement strand
CGTCCACGAGAGACGACCGAGGAGAGACACGTGGAGCTCGGCTACGCCATCTCGAGCGAGGAGCACCCGCCGCTCGACCTCGTCCGCAACGCAGCGCCGCGCCGAGGAGGCGGGCTTCGCCTTCGCGCTCGATCTCCGACCACTTCCACCCCTGGATCGACCGGCAGGGACAGAGCCCGTTCGTCTGGAGCGTGCTCGGCGGCGATCGCGCACGCGACCGAGCGGCTCGCGTCGGCACGGGCGTCACCTGCCCGACCATGCGGATCCACCCCGCGATCGTCGCGCAGGCCGCGGCGACCGCCGCGGCGATGCTGCCCGGGCGGTTCTTCCTCGGCGTGGGCACGGGCGAGAACCTCAACGAGCACGTCCTCGGCGACCGCTGGCCCGCCGCCGAGCGTCCGCCGCGAGATGCTCGAGGAGGCGATCGAGGTCATGCGCGCGCTCTGGCAGCGGCGAGCTGACGAGCCACCGCGGCCGCCACTACACGGTCGAGAACGCGCGGCTCTACACGCTGCCCGACGAGCCGATCGAGGTGATGGTCGCGGCCGGCGAGCCGGGCCGCGGAGCTCGCCGGCCGCGTCGGCGACGGCCTGATCGGGACCGCCCCCGAGCGGAGCTGCTCGAGTGCGTTCGAGCGACGCGGGAGGCGACGGCAAGCCCCGCTACGGGCAGCTGACCGTCTGCTGGGCGGAGCGGAGGAGGAGGCGCGGCGAGACGGCGCTACGAGTGCTGGCCGAACGCGGCGCTCCAGGGCCCGCTCGGCCAGGAGCTGCCGCTGCCCGTCGCACTTCGAGGCGGCCGCGGAGCATGGTCACCGAGGACGACGTCGCCGAAGCGTCGTCTGCGGTCCCGACCCGGAGCGCACACGCGGCGGCGATCGACGAGTTACGCCGACGCCGGCTACGACCACGTCTACGTCCACCAGGTCGGGCCCGACCAGGAGGGCTTCCTCCGCTTCTACGAGCGCGAGATCCTTCCCCGGTACGCGAAGGCCGCAGCTCTCGCCTGACCGCCCGCCAGGAGTCGGTCGGTGGGCGCTCGAGCTCGGGCAGCGAGCAGCGCCTGGCGAGATACTCGAGGTCGGTCCCCGTGCGCGGGTCTTGACTCTCCGCTCGACCGGCAAACGCGGGTAGCGGTGGCGCGACGCGGGGGGTGGCGGCGGCGAGGCGGGAGGCGCTTCCGGTACGTGGACGCGCACGACCGTCCGATCACCGACGCGGAGGCGCTCGCGCGGGTCGAGAGCCTCGTGATCCCGCCTGCGTGGAAGGACGTGTGGATCTCGCCGAACCCCAGGGCGAAGCTCCAGGCGACGGGCGTCGACCGGGCCGGGCGGCGCCAGTACCTCTACCACCCCGCGTACCGCGCGGCGCAGGAGGAGCGGAAGTACGACCGTCTCGTCCACTTCGGGGAGCGCCTGCCCGCGCTGCGGGAGACGATCGCGGAGCACGTCGAGCTCGGGCCGTACGAGCGCGACTGGGCCTGCGCCCTCGCCGTCACGCTCGTCAACCGCGGGTGGTTCCGGGTCGGCTCGGAGCGGTACGCCCGGCAGAGCCGGACGTACGGCGTCACGACGCTCACGAAGCGGCACGTCGAGTGTCCGTGGGCGCCGACTCGAGTTCCGGTTCCGCTCGAAGCAGCAGCTCATGGTGCGGCGGACGATCGTCGACGACCAGCTGGCCGACGCCGTGCGCCAGCTGCTCGCGCTGCCCGGCGGTGCTCGCCTGTTCCGCTTCGAGCGCGAGGGAGAGACCGCGAGCCTGACCGGGGCGATGCTGAACGAGTACATCGGCACGCACCTGCCGAGGGGTACACGGCGAAGGACTTCCGCACGTGGGGCGGGACGCTCGAGGCGGCCCTCGGGCTCGCCGAGCACGGCCCTCCCGAGTCGGCCGCCGACGAGCGCCGCATCCTCGCCGCGGTGATGCGCCGGGTCGGCAGCGAGCTCGGGAACACCGCGGCCGTCGCCCGCACGTCCTACGTCAGCCCGGCCGTGATCGAGCAGTGGCGGGACGGCCGCACGCTCGAGCACTTCCGCGACCGCCGGCTCCGCGTCGTGTCGGCGCGTGGTCTCGGGGAGGAGGAAGCCGCACTGCTGAGCCTCCTCCGCTCCTGGCGCATCCGGCGCTCGCGGGCGGCTGCCTGAGCCTCAGGCGGGTCGCAGCCGAGCTAGACCTCGACGATCGCGAAGTCCTCGCCCGTCACGTGGCGGGCGACGTTCCAGACCGGTACCTCGCCGATCGCGCCGCGCGGCCTGCCGTGGTGCGCGTGGCCGTGGAACACCGCGTCCGGCCGGTGGGCGCCGATGGGGCCGGCGAGGCGTCCGGACCCGAGGAACGCCCAGATCCCCTCCGGCTCGCCCGTCAGGGTGTCGCTGACAGGGGCGTAGTGGAGGAGGACGAGGCGCCGGTGGCAGCCGGAGATCGCCTCGAGCCCCTTCTCGAGGGCGTCGACCTCCCGCGAGGTCTCCGCGTACACCTCGCGGAGCAGCGCCTCGCCGAAGTCGGCGATCTCGGCGCCGGGGAAGCCGCCGACGAAGCCCTTCGTCCCGGCGACCCCGACCTCGAGCCCGCCGAGCTCGAGCACGAGGTGGTCGCGCTCGAGGACGACGACGCCGGCCTCCCGGAGCGTCGCGATCACGTCGTCGTGGCGGCCGGCGTGGTGATCGTGGTTGCCGAGCACCGCCACGACCGGCAGCGGGGCGACGACCCGGCAGGCATCGGCGAGCACGGCTGCCTGCTCCGGCATGCCGTGCGTCGTCAGGTCCCCGGCGAGCAGCACGAGATCCGCGCGCTCGGCGAGGTCCGCGAACGAATGGGTGATGCGCTCGCGATGCTCCTCGGACGCGTGGAGGTCGCCCGCCGCCGCGACACGGATCACCGGTACCACGGAACGTGCCTACCCGGCCGGGGCGGGGGCGAAGCACGGCGCTGGCCCTCTCGCCGCCCGGCGGACGACGAGAGGGCTCCGGTACGCCGTCAGGGTCGTCGGCTACGCGGCCTGCTTCGCGGAGTCGTTGCTGACCCGCGTCGAGATCTTCTCGACCTCGCGCAGCGCGTTCTTCTCCTCGGCGAGGTTCGTGTCGAGGAGCTCCACGGCGTCGTCCTCGCCCATCGCCTTCGCCATCCGGCGAAGGCCCTCGTACGCGGCGATCTCGTAGTTCTCCGTCCGCGCCGCGGCGCCGAGGTCGACCATGTCGATGAGGTCGTCGGACGCCTCCTCGACCAGCTTCGCGTGCTCGTTCTTCAGGCCCTCGAAGCCGAGGCACGGCTCCGCCTTGGCCGTCTCGCCGAGGAGCTCGAAGACCTGCTCGACGTTCCGCACGTGCCCACGCGTCTCCTCGAGGTGCGTCTCGAGCGCGCTCCGAAGCTCCTCGTCGCGGACCTCGCCGATGAGCATCGGGAGAGCCTCGTCCGCGAGCGTGCGCTCGACGTAGAGGATGTCGCCGAGCTCGTGGAGGAAGAGCTCGCGGGGGGTTGTGATCTCGGACATCACCGTTCCTTCCTGTCGCTTGTCCGGCGCTGCAGTACCCGCGTCACCCGTTGGCGTAACGTCGGAACGACGCCGCCCAGGTTCCGGGAGCCGCGGCCCCGGGTATCCCGGGGGACATGAGCCAGACGCCCACCGAGACCTTCCCGGCGCTGATCGAGACGATGAAGAAGGCGGCCGCCGCGCTCGACGCGGCGGGCGTCCCGGTGCTGCTCGGGGGCGGGCTCGCGGCATGGGCGCGCGGCGGGCCGACGACCGACCACGACGTGGACTTCCTGCTTCGCGAGGAGGACGCCGAGCGCGCCCTCGAGGCGCTCGCGGATGCGGGGATGCTCGTCGACCGCCCTCCGGAGGGGTGGCTCTACAAGGCGTGGGACGGCGACACGCTCGTCGACCTCATCTTCCGGCCGTCGGGCGGAGCGGTCGACGACGCGATGTTCGCGCGGGCCACCGAGATCGAGGTGATGGCCCAGACGCTGCGGGTCGCGTCCATCGACGACGTGCTCGCGACGAAGGTGCTGGCCCTGAACGAGCAGGACCCGAACTTCCGGTCCGTGCTCGAGATCGCCCGCGCGCTGCGGGAGCAGGTCGACTGGCAGCACGTCCGCTCGCGCGTGGACGAGTCGCCGTTCGGCGCCGCGTTCATGACGCTCGTCGAGCGGCTGCGCATCGCCTCCGAGTCGGATCTCGCGAGCGCCGCCTCGTCGCCAACTGAGAACAGGCGCGCTACTGGTGCATCGGCGCGTCGACGCCGTGCAGGTGGAGCAGGCTCTCGACGTCTCGGACGCCCTGGATGCGCCGCGTCCGCTGGATGAGCTCGGTCAGCATGCCGACGGTCGGCACCTCGCCGCGGAGCTGCACGACGCCGCGCTGGGCGTTGATCGAGATCTGACCCTTCGGCACCGACGGATCGCGGAAGAGCTCGCTCTCGACCTTGCGGGCAAGGGTGGCGTCGTCGAACTCACGAGGGGTCTCGTTGCGGTGACGCACGCGCTTTGCGGTCCCGAGCGTCGCCGCCCGGGCACGTTTCCCCGCTCGCGCGGTCCTGCGCCACGTGCGTCGCATGGAGCCGGCGGTACGGTCGGTCGAGTGCCTCCGGCGGCGTCGGCCGCTCACGGAGTCGAGGAAGAACAGCGTCGCCCCGCCGGTGGCGGCGCCCGCGGTGAAGGCCCCGGCGATCTGCATCTGCCGGCGCCGGGGCGTGCGACGACGGACGAAGGGCATCTGGCGTGTGAGCTGAATGGTCATGGCTCCGGTCTCGACCGCTTCCGCGGATATGAAACCCCCACAAGGAGGACGGGGCGTCTGCTCGCCTGCGTTTTGCGTTCGGGCGTTCGCGGTACCCCCTCCAGATGAGCCGAAATGCGTGGCTGCACCCGGACGAGCGGCCGACGCTGCTGTTCTTCTCGAGTACCCGGTCGGGACCCGCACGGCGCATGTCGAGCCTGGTCGCCTGGATCCGGGTGACGGAGAAGGCCCGCCTCCGTGTGCTGACGGTCGACACTGACCGGGACGAGCGGCTCATGCGCGCGCTCGGTGTGAATGCGATCCCCGCGCTCGTCCTCGTCCGCGGCCGCGACGAGCTCGGAAGGCTCGAGGGCCGCGCGACCGGCAGGCAGATCGAGCGCCTGATCCGGCCGCACGTCGCCGCAAAGACCTCGCGCTAGCGCGCGAGGGCAGCTCGCGGTCATGCGGCGCGGCCGCTCGCACGCGCGCTTCGATGCGTGCCCTCACCACAGCCGGACGGCGCAGACCGCGCCGCCCGGCTCCGGGAATCCGCCCCTCGACGGAGCTCAGAGAAGCCAGATCAGGAGGACGATGACGATGATGACCACGAGCGTTCCAGCACCGATGTACACGTTGTTTCTCCTTCGTTTTGGCAACGGGCAACGTGCCGACTTGCTTACCCGGTCGGCTGTGCGGAGAAACGATCAGCGCCTTCCACGTAAGCGGTCCATACTAGTCTTCCGTCCGTGGACGAGCGGGAGCGACGCATCGGGGAGAACGAGGCCTACTGGCGCCAGGTGAACGAGCTCTCGCCCCCCGAGCCGGGAATGCTCAATCTCATGTTCTGCGAGTGCGGGCGGCTCGAATGTCGCGAGCGCGTCGCCATGACGGTCGCCGAGTACGAGGCCGTGCGTTCGAGCGCGACGACGTTCGTCATCTCACCCGGGCACGCGATTCCCGACGTCGAGTCGGTCGTCGACACGACGGAGCGGTTTCAGGTCGTCGAGAAGGAAGGCGACGCCGCTCGGGTGGCGATCGAGACGGAGCCCGCCTAGCCGACCGGGCGACGGGTCAGGCGAGCCACCAGACGAGCAGGACGATCCCGGCGACGACGGCGACGACGAGCCAGATCGTCAGCGCGACGCTGCCGAGGAGGACGAACGGCGTGCCCGACCACTTGCCGCGGCGCACGGCATCCTCGACCGACTCCTCCGGCCGGGCGCATCATCTGCCGGCTCTCCTCCTGTTCCACTCGATCGACCACGTCGAGGACGGCCTACCCCGGGTACGCGCGGCGCACACCTTCGTCACGTCGCGACGCTCGCCACCGGGCTAGCGTCCCGGTTCCGCGAGCCGCGTCGAGATCTGCCTGCGCCGCTGCGACGCGCATCTCCGCGCGCTCGTGCGCAACCCGGGCGCGCTCGGCCTCGCGCTCCGCGGCGACCGCAGCCCGCTGGAGCTCGCGTGCCTCGGTGCGGGCGTCGGAGAGCGCCTTCCGCGCCGCATCGACCGCGGCGCGGTCGATCGACGGCCGCGACGCCTTGCTCTTCGCGGGCGGCTTCGTCTCGCGGGGCGCGGGGCGCGCTTCGGCGCCGCTCCGGCGAGCGCGTCGAACCCACTCGCCTCGCGGCCCTCTGTGAGGCGCCCCGTCTCGAGTGCCTCCGGTTCCGTCGCCGCGGCGGTCCGGAGCGTCGTGACCACCTCCTGCACGATGTGGTCCGACGCCGTTCGCCCCGACGAAGCGAGGATCTCCCGTGCACTGCGCGCGAGCCGGTCGACCGTCTCGCGGAACAGCGCATCACCGTCTTCCGACCCTGCGCGGATCTCGTTCGCCGCTGCGAGGAGTGCACGGACCTCGTCGGGGCGCTCGCGCACGAGCTGGTTGACGACCCATGCGGCAGCCGTCGGCTTGCGGAGCCCGGCGACCTCTGCCGCGTCCTCGGCCTTTCGCTCCCCGCGGAGTCGCCGGGCGAGGTCGTTGCGTGCCCGCGTGAACTCGTCGAGCGGCAGCCCGTAGAGCGCGTCGATGTCGTCGGAGAGCGCCATCTCCGTAGGAAAGCAGGACGTGGCTAGCGACGGCTGGTCGCCGGCTTCCGCTTGCGCGTCTTGGACGGCTTGCGCGTCTTGGACGAGCTGCGGGAACGGGCCGCCCCCGGCGT
>CAVROJ010000032.1:0-28935 GCA_963722755.1 uncultured Actinomycetes bacterium | reverse complement strand
ATGTTCTCGTCGTTCTTCAACGATAACGTGTCGAACAGCTCCTCAATGCGAATGTCTACAACTTCTGGGATCGCGGTCTGCTCGGGCTCGCGCTCGACCCGAACTTCCCGGCGAGCCCGTACGTCTACGTGCTGTACACGTACGACTTCAACCCGTTCGACCCGATCCCCCAGGGGGATGCACGCCCCGCGGTGGGGCACGCCGGGCGTCTATGCGGATCCGTGCCCGACGCCTCCGGGAGCCACGGCCGACGGGTGCGTCGTGATGGGTCGCCTCTCGCGCCTCGAGGCCGCCCGGCAACGTCATGACGGGCCGGAACAGGTGCTGCTCACGGACTGGTGCCAGCAGTACCCGAGCCACTCGATCGGCTCGCTCGCCTTCGGCAGCTCGACGGCGCGCTCTATCGTCTCGGGCGGCGACGGGGCGAGCTTCAACTTCGCCGACTACGGGCAGGACGGGAGCACCGGTCAATCCCTGCGGCGACCCGCCGGGCGGGACGTATGAGCCCCCCGACCGCGGAGGGGGGTGCGCTCAGGAGTCAGGACGTCCGGACGGCGCCCGCCGACGCAACGACGCTCGACGGCGCGATCCTCCGCGTCGACCCCGCGACGGGCGACGCACTCGCCGGGCAACCCGCCTCCGGCGGGCACGGACGCGAACGCGAGCCGGATCATCGCCTACGGCCTCCGGAACCCGTTCCGCATCACCGTTCGTCCGGGGACGAACGAGGTCTGGGCAGGCGACGTCGGCTGGAACACCTGGGAGGAGATCAACCGCGTCGCCGATCGCGACGAGCCGTGAAGAACTTCGGCTGGCCCTGCTACGAGGGCGGTCGGTCGGCAGTCGCGGGTACGACGGCGCGAACCTGAACATCTGCGAGACGCTCTACGCCGCGGGAGCCGGCGCCACGTGCCCCCGTACTACGCGTACAACCACGCCGCCAAGGTCGTCACGAGTCCGACCGAGACCTGCCCGACGGGGAGCTCGTCGATCGCGGGGCTGGCCTTCTACCCGAGCGACGGCGGCTCCTTCCCGCCGGCGTACGACGGCGCGCTGTTCTTTGCGGACTACTCGCGCGACTGCATCTGGGTCATGTTCGCCGGGTGCGGGCGGGCTCCCCGACCCGAGCACGACGGCGCGTCCGTTCCTCGCCCCGGCGGCCAACCCTGTCGACTCCAGGTCGGCCCGGACGGCGCGCTCTACTACGCCGACTTCGACGGCGGCACGATCCGGCGGATCGCGTACTTCTCGCAACCAGCCGCCGATCGCCGTCCGCGACCGCGACGCCGACGAACGGGCCTGCCCCGCTTCAGGTCACGTTCAACGGCACCGGCTCGAGCGACCCCGAGGGCCAGCCGCTCACGCTACGCCTGGGACCTCGACGGCGACGGCCAGTTCGACGACTCGACCGCCTCCCAGCCCAGCTTCACCTACACGCAGCCCGGCACGTACACGGCCAGGCTTCGCGTCACCGATACGCAAGGTGCGTCGACGATCAGCTCGCCGATCACGATCACGGCAAACAACACGCCGCCGACGGCGACGATCACGGCGCCGGCGGCCGGGACGACGTGGGACGTCGACGACACTGATCACCTTCTGCCGGCACGGCGACGGACCCGCAGCAGGGGACGTTGCCCGCCTCGGCCCTCCACTGGGACATCGTCATGCAGCACTGTCCCTCGACCTGCCATCCCCATCCGATCACGTCGGTCGACGGCGCCGGCGGCTCGTTCACCACGTTCGACCACGAGTACCCGTCGCACATCGAGCTTCGTCTCACGGCGACGGACGCAGGCGGCCTGACGGATACGAAGATCCTGCGGCTCGACCCGAGGACGTGGACCCTCAGCTTCGCGACCTCGCCGAGCGGGCTGCAGCTGACCGTTGGCGGAACGAGTCAGACGACGCCGTTCAACCGGACGGTGATCCAGGGATCGAGGAACTCGATCAGCGCGCCCTCGCCGCAGGGGCAGTACGAGTTCGCCTCGTGGTCGGACGGAGGCGCGATCGCGCACGACATCTTCGCGAACGCCTCCGCGACCTACACGGCGACGTACCGGACGGCGGCGGCCGATCTCAGCCTCACGAAGACCGTCTCGCCGCCGGGCTCGATCGTGACCTGGACGCTCAGCGTGACGCAACAACGGTCCGCTGGATGCGACGGGCATCGTCGTCACGGATGTCCTGCCATCGCGGTTGACGAGTCCGACCTTCACGACGCCGGGGTGCGCCTACGAGGTCGCAACGCGCACCATCCGCTGCACGGCAAGCTCGCTCGCCGAGCGGAGCCAACGCTGTCGTTCGGCGTTCACGACGGGCTTCACCGGCAAGGGCAACGGTTGGATCACGAACACCGCGCAGGTGTCGAGCTCGACTCCGGACAGCAACACGACGCAACAACACGCGCCAGCGCTCGCGTCAGGCCTTGAACGACGGAGGGGCGGCTCCCGCCGCCCCTCCACCAGCTCCCTAGCTGCGCTCGCGCCGGCCGCGGTCGCGGCCGCCGCCGGCCGCCGCGATCGTCGCGCGGAGGACGCGGCTCGCGCGGCGGCGCGTCCTTCGCCCGCTCGACGAGCGTCTCGGGCGAGACCAGCTGGCCGTCCTCGTGCTTGGCGACGAGCTTGAGGCCGATCCGGCCGCGCTCCTTGTCGACCTCCTGGACGACCACGTCGAGCGTGTCGCCGCGGGCGATCACGTCCTCGATGTGCGCGACCCTGCCCGGGCCGACGTTCGAGACGTGGAGCAGGCCGTCGGTGCCCTTCTTCAGCTCGACGAACGCGCCGAAGTCGGTCGTCTTGACGACGCGGCCCGTGTAGGTGTCCCCCACCTCGGGCTCCTTCGTCATCGCCTGCGATGGCCGAGATCGCCGCGTCGGCGTTCGTGCCCTCCGTCGCGTAGACGAGGATCGTCCCGTCCTCCTCGATGTCGATCTGGACCTCGTAGTCGGCCTCGAGCGAGCGGATCGTCTCGCCGCCCTTGCCGATCACCATCCCGATGAAGTCGGGGTTGATCTGGATCGACGAGATCCGCGGCGCGTGGTCGGCGAGCTCCGAGCGCGGCTCGGAGATCGTCTCGAGCATCTTGTCGAGGATGAACGCCCGCGCGCGCTTCGCCTGCTCGAGCGCCGAGCGCATGATCTCCTGCGTGACGCCGGTGATCTTGATGTCCATCTGCAGGGCGGTGATGCCCTCCGTCGTCCCGGCGACCTTGAAGTCCATGTCACCGAGGTGGTCCTCCGCGCCCTGGATGTCGGTGAGGATGACGTAGTCGTCGCCCTCCTTGACGAGGCCCATGGCGATGCCGGAGACCGGCGCCGCGATCGGCACGCCGGCGTGCATCAGGGACATCGTCGACCCGCACACCGAGCCCATCGACGACGAGCCGTTCGACTCGAGCGTCTCGGAGACGAGGCGGATCGTGTACGGGAACTCCTCGAGCGGCCGGGATGACCGACTCGAGCGCGCGCTGCGCGAGCGCCCCGTGGCCGATGTCGCGCCGCTTCGGGCCCCGCATGAAGCCCGTCTCCCCGACCGAGTAGGGCGGGAAGTTGTAGTGGTGCATGTAGCGGCGCTCCTGCTCGATCGAGAGGTCGTCGATCCGCTGCTGCTCCTTTGCGGTGCCGAGCGTGCAGAGCGTGAGGATCTGCGTCTGGCCGCGCGTGAAGAGCGCGGAGCCGTGCGTCCGCGGCGAGACGCCGACCTCGGTCGTGATCGGCCGGATCTCCTCGGTGCCGCGGCCGTCGGGCCGCCGCTTCTCGATCGCGATCTTCTTCCGGACGAGGTCCTTGTAGATCGCGTCGGCGGCCTTCTTGACGTAGCTCCGCGTGATCGAGTCCTTCACGGGCTCGTCGCCCTCGCCGACCGGGAACGGCAGCTGCATCTCGTCCTGGATGCGGTGCGAGGAGGATGTCGCGCTTGCGCGACTTGAGCTCCTTGGAGTCCTGCTCGGCGTCGGTGAGCGCGCGGAGCTCGTTCTCGAACTGCGCGCGCACGGCGCTCTCGACCGCGGCGAGCCGCTTCGTCTCGAGCAGCATCTGCAGCGCCGTTGCGGACCTGCATCTCCCGGACGATGTCCTCCTCGCCCGAGTCCATCGTGATCGCCGGGGCATCCGTCGCGAGCAGCTCGTCGACGATCGCCGCCGGCCTCGCGGAGCCCCACCTCGGCGACCCGGCGGGCGACGGCCTCGCCGTGGCGCGCTTCGAGCTCCGCGTTCAGCTCGACGTCGATCCACTTCGGCTTGCCGACCTCGCGGGCGAGCTCGTCGATCGCGTCGCAGATGCGGATGATCTCGCGCGTGCGCGAGCGCGAACGCCTCGAGCATCGTGTCCTCCGGGCACCTGCTCGCCGCCGGCCTCGATCATCGTCAGCGCCTCGCGGGTGCCGACGACGACGAGGTCGAGCGAGGACTCGTCCAGCTGCTGGTACGTCGGGTTGACGACCAGCTCGCCCTCGATCCGGCCGATCCGGACGGCGCCGACCGGGCCCGAGGAACGGCAGCGGCGAGACCGCCAGCGCGGCCGAGGCGCCGTTGATCGCGAGGATGTCGTGCGGCACGACCATGTCGGCCGAGAGCACGGTGCAGATCACCTGCACCTCGTTCTTGAAGCCCTTCGGCCAGAGCGGCCGGATCGGGCGGTCGATCATCCGCGCGGTGAGCGTCGCGCGCTCGGTGGCGCGCCCCTCGCGCTTGAAGAAGCCGCCGGGGATCTTCCCGGCGGCGTACATCCGCTCCTCGACGTCGACCGTCAGCGGGAAGAAGTCCGCGTCGGGGCGCGCGTCCTGGCGCCCGACCGCCGTCGCGAGGATCATCGTGTCCCCGCTGCGGACGACGACCGCGCCGTCCGCCTGCTTTGCGAGCTTGCCCGTCTCGAAGCGCAGCTCCGCCGCGCCCACGTCGACGGACACCGTGGCCTGATGCCCGGCTTGGATGGTGCTCATTCCCTGTCCTTCCATTCACTCTTCCGTTGTGGCGGAAGGTGGAGGTTTGAGCCAGCTCCGCAGCACCTGCGCGAAGCTCGATCAAACGCCCACCTCCCGTCCCCGTCTCGGGTCGATCCCCTAGCGGCGGAGACCGAGCTCCTTGATGAGGGCGCGATAGCCCTCGAGGTCCTTGCGCTGCAGGTAGTCGAGGAACCGCCGCCGGCGGCCGACGAGCTTGAGCAGCCCGCGCCGCGAGTAGTGGTCCTTCGGATGCGTCCGGAGGTGCTCCGTCAGCTCGTTGATGCGCCGCGTGAGCATCGCGATCTGGACCTCGGTCGACCCGGTGTCCTGGTCGTTCGCCCCGTGCTTCGAGATCAACTCCTGCTTGGCTTCCTTGGTGAGAGCCACCGTTCTCCTCTCGTCGAATCGTCTCCGCGGTCCCCGCTCGGCGTGAAGGAAGAACACGGCCGGCCGAGATCGCGGTCAGGCGGAATCGTAGCTGCCGCCATCGCACGCCAAAGGACGAGATATATCTCGCTTCGGTCATGCCTCCCCTTCGTCTGCTCCGGGTCGCCAACCCCGTCGTGCGGGCGGTGCTCCGGTCTCCGGCGCACCGTGTGCTGAGCGGGTCGCTCGCCGTGCTCGAGTACGAGGGTCGCAGCACGGGGACGCGTTACGCGATCCCGGTCGTCTTCGCGAAGGACGGCGGGCGGGTCGTCGCTCTCGCGGCATATCCCGAGCGCAAGCAATGGTGGCGCACGTTCCGCGAGGCCGCGCCCGCGACGCTCGTCGTCAAGGGCGAGCGGCGGGCGGTGCAGGGCCGGCTCCTCGCCGGCGCAGAGCGTCGTGCGGCACTACGTGCCTACCTTGCGGCGCGCCCCCGCACGGCGGCGCCGCTGCGTGCGCGCGGCGCGCCGACGGACAGCCAGCTCGACGCGGTCCCGGCGGCCGTCGTCGCCTTCGAGCCGCACGCTTAGAGCAGTTCGTCTGCGCCCGGCTCCTCCGTGTTCCCGGCGACGGGCGATACTCCAGGCGTGCGCCTCTACGGCGACCTCGCACCGTGGTTCCACCTGCTGACGGCGCCGGCGGACTACGCGCACGAGGCCGAGCGGTACCGCGAGGCGATCGTCGGCGCGCTCCCCGACGCGACGACGCTCCTCGAGCTCGGCTCGGGCGGAGGCAACAACGCGTCTCACCTGAAGCGGAGCTTCACGTGCACGCTGTCCGACCTCTCGCCGCAGATGCTGACGCTCAGCCGCGAGCTCAACCCGGAGTGCGAGCACGTCCTCGGCGACATGCGGCTGCTCCGGCTCGGGACGGACGTTCGACGTCGTGTTCGTCCACGATGCCGTCGCGTACCTCACGACCGAGGACGATCTCCGGGCCTGCCTGGGCACGGCGTACGCGCACACACGCCCCGGAGGCGTCGCCCTGTTCGTCCCCGACTGCACGCGCGAGACGTTCGAGCCGGGCACCGAGCACGGCGGCCACGACGGCGACGACGGGCGTGCGCTCCGCTACCTCGAGTGGACGACCGACCCCGACCCCGGCGACACGGCCTACGACGTCGAGTACGTCGTCGTGATGCGCGAGGCCGGACGCGACACGCGGATCGTCCACGACCACCACGTCCTCGGGGTCTTCCCCGAGCACACCTGGCTCCACCTGCTCGAGGAGGCGGGGTTCGAGGCGACGGCCGTCCCGGCGCAGCCGGACGACGAGGATGCCCCGCAGCCGATGTTCCTCGCGCGCCGGCCTGCCGGCAGGTGACGACTCCGTCCGTCTACACGGGCCGACCGCGGCCCGCGTCCTCTCCACGTCACGCGCGATCTGCGCGACCAGCTCCTCCTCCGAGTCGAACACCGCCTCGTCGCGCAGCCGCTCCCAGAGCTCGACGACGAGCCGCCGGCCGTAGAGGTCGCCCTCGAAGTCGAGCAGGTACGGCTCGATCCGCCGCTCCGTGCCCCCGTAGTGCGGGTTCGTCCCGATCGAGACGGCGGCGCGGTGCCCGAGGGCCTCCCCGGCGTAGATCCCGTAGCGCGGGCACACGAGCTGCGGGTCCATCGCGATGTTCGCCGTCGGGTAGCCGAGCGTCCCGCCGCGCTGGTCGCCGGCGACGACGGTGCCGTCGAGCTCGAACGGACGCCCGAGCATCCCGGCTGCCTCGGCGAGGTCGCCCGCCCGCACCGCGTCGCGGATCGCGGTCGACGAGACGCCCTCCACCTCCGGCACCTCCAGCACGGTCAGGCCGAGCTCGGCGAGCGTCTCGACGCTCCCGGAGCGCTTGCTGCCGAAGCGGAAGTCGCCGCCCGACCGCGACCGCCTCCGCCCCGATCGACGTCAGGTACGTGGCCACGAACTCCTCGGGCGAGAGGCGCATGAACTCGGGCGTGAACGCCGCGACGAGCGTGTCGGCGATCCCGGCCGCCTCGAGCAGCTCCAGCCGCCGCTCGAGCGTCGTGATCAGCTCGACGCGGTTGCCGAGGACGATCCGCGGGTGCGGATCGAGCGTGATCACCGTCGGATCGAGCCCCGAGTCGACCGCCGCGCGGAGCACCGACAGGTGCCCTCGGTGGACGCCGTCGAACGTCCCGATCGCGACCGCGCGCGGCCGGCGGCTCGAGCTGGGACGGTGCGTGGACGATCCTCATCGAGACGCTCGCGAGCCGTGAGAGCGCGTCCTCGAGCGGCACGACGCGGCTCTCGTCGGCCTCCTCCACCCGGAACGGGCCGACCTCCGTGCGCCGCAGGGTCGTGCAGTGGCCGCCGAGCGCATCGGCGATCGAGCGGACGTAGGTCCCCGAGCCGACGAGCAGGTCGAGCCGCGCGATCCCGCCCGCGTACGAGAGCAGCTCGAGCTCGTGCGACGCGCATCACGCGCGTGGGCATCTCGACGGCGACGCCCTGCCGGTGCAGGCGGTAGGCGCGCTCACCGCCGGATCTTCACGGCGGACGCCGCCGGGATCGGGAGCTCGACCTCCCCCCGCAGCCCCGCGAGCGCGGCGCTCGAGCTCGTCGCGCTCGGGCGCGTCGTGCTCGTCGAGCCGCTCCCCCTCCGGATCGCCGGTCGTCGTGCGCGCGCGGAGGTCGACCTCGGTCACGTAGCGCTTGTCGAGCTTCATGAAGCGATCCTGCAGGCTCGTCGCCCGCCCCGAGAGAAGGACGAGCAGGCCGGTCGCGAACGGGTCGAGCGTCCCCGCGTGACCCGTCTTCGCGCCGGTGCGCGCCCGTACCCGCGCGACGACGGCGAACGACGAGGGCCCGGCCGGCTTGTCGGCGAGGATCACGCCGGTCGGCTCGAGCGCCTTCGGGACGGGCATCGCTAGCGCGGCGCGATCGCCGTCGGCCGCGACGAACGCGTCGACGATCCTGCGCGTGATCTCGTCCATGGGGAGATCGGTCGAGAAGCCCGCGGCCCGCTTGTGGCCTCCGCCGCCGAAGGCGCGCGCGATCGCGGACACGTCGACCCCGTCGGGCCGCGAGCGCAGCGACCCCTTCCGCGCCGCGGACGCGCCGTTCGGCAGCTCCCGGACGAGCGCGACGAGCTCCGCCCCCTCGACCGAGCGGAGGTGGTCGATGATCCCCTCCGAGTACGGCTCGTCCGCGCCGGCGGCCTCGAAGTCGTCGCGCACGAGCTCGGAGACGAGCACCCGTCCGTCGACCAGCGGCGTCGCCCGCTCGAGCGCCCGTGCGAGCAGCTTCAGCTTCGGGAACGGCGTCGACTCGTACACCTCCACGAAGACCTTGCTCACGTCCGCACCGGCCTCCACGAGCTCGGCCGCGAGCCTGAGCGCCTTCGGCGTCGTGTTCGAGTACTGGAACCGCCCGGTGTCCGTGACGACCGCCGTGTAGAGCGCCTCCGCGATCTCCGGTGTCAACGGGACGCCGAGCTCGGCGAAGAGGTCCGCGAGGACCTCGCCGGTCGACGACGCCTCCTCGACGATCAGGTTGACGTCGCCGAAGCGCGAGTTGTCGTGGTGGTGGTCGATGTCGATCGTGAGCCGGGCGTCCAGCAGCCGTTGCTCGACGATCCGGCTCTCCTGGGCGCAGTCGACCGCCACGAGCACGCGCTCGGCGACGTCGGGAGGCGCCTCGCGCAGCAGGCCGCGCTCCTCGAGGCGGAGGAAGCGGTACTCGCCGGGAAGCGGCGTCGGCCCCCCGAGCACCATCACCGAGTCCTTGCCCAGCGCCTCGAGCGCGAGCTGCATCGCGACCAGCGAGCCGAGCGCGTCGCCGTCCGGGTTGTCGTGCGACGTGACGACGAACCGGTCGTGCGCGCGCAGCGCCGACACGACCGCGCTCATCTCATCCGGGTGCATCGTCGTCTCCGTCCGCGGGCGCGAGCTCGTCGATCAGATGCGTCAGGCGCACCCCGTGCTCGACCGCGCGATCGTAGACGAACTCCAGCTGAGGGGTCCGGCGCAGCTTGAGCTCGCGGTTCACCCTCGCCTGCAGGACGCCGGCGGCCCCCTCGAGCGCGGCCAGCGTCCGCTCGCGCTGCTTCTCCGTGCCGAACACGCTGAGCCAGACCTTGGCGTGGTCGAGGTCCCTCGACGTCTCGACCGTCGTGACCGTCACGAACCCGATCCGGGGGTCCTTGAGCGTCGGGATCGCCTCGGAGAGGACCTTCTTCATCGCCCCGTCGATCCGCCGCATCCGCTCGGGCCGGCTCACGAGCCCCACCCGTCCTCGAGGCGCACCAGCTCGCGCTCCGACGGGCCGAGCTCGAACGCCTGCCCGTTGAGCCACCGCTCGGCCTCGTCGAGCAGCCGGCGCGCCTCCCCGGCCTCCCGCGCGACGCACGCGAGCGTCAGCTGCGCACGTTGCCAGGTGTCGTGGTGGTCGACCTCCGCGATCGAGCAGCCCGTGCGGTTCGTGAGCTGCTGCTTGACCGACCGCAGATGCATGCGCTTCTCCTTGAGGGAGTGGCTCCCGGGGAAGTGGAGCTCGAACGAGAGGATGCCGACGAACCCGGTGGACATGTTCGGATCCCGTGCGGAGGCACGGGGCAGGAAGGGCTGCGTGCCTACCGTAGACGAACCCGTGCCGCGCCTCGCCCGTCCTGCCCTCGTCGCGTGCGTCCTCGCCGGCGCGCTGCTCGCCGTGCCGCCGGCTCCACGCCGCGGGGAGCCGCACGCGTGCTCAACTACGGCGACTCGCTCGCGATCGGCACCGACCTCTACCTCGACGCGTACCTCCGAGGCTGGAGCGTGCGCTCCGAGACGGAGATCAGCAGGCACGCCGCCGACGTCCCGCGCGCGCTGCGCGGCCTGGGGCCCTCCCTCCCGCGCGTGATCGTCGTCAGCGCGGGCACGAACGACGACCCGGGCGCCGTCTCCCGCTTCGCCCGTGTCGTTCGCGAGACCCTCGCGGTCGCGGGACCGACGCGCTGCGTCGTCTGGTCGACGATCGTGCGGCCCCCGTACCAGGGCGTCTCCTACGCGGGCTACAACCAGGTGCTCGAGGACCGCCGCCCACCGCCACGCGAGCCTCCGGGTGCTGGACTGGGCGGCGATGGCGCGGACGCACCCCGGCTGGTTCGGCAAGGACGGCGTCCATCCGTCGATGGCCGGCTATCGCGCCCGCGCGGCCGCGACGGCGAGGCTCGTCCAGAGCTGCGGCCGCGTAGTGGCCGCGTCGGGCCTACGCGGCGCGTAGGGCCGCCGCTCAGGAGGCTTCGGCGGCGGAGCCTGCCGGCGCAGGCGTGTCGAGGTCGGTGCGCTCGACCTCGCGCGTCTCGAAGGCCTCGAGGACGTCGCCTTCCTTCACGTCGTTGAAGCCGTCGAGCAGGATGCCGCACTCGAACCCCTCGGCGACCTCGCGGGCGTCCTCCTTGAACCGCTTCAGCTGCGCGATCGAGGTCTCGTAGATCACGGTGCCGTCGCGGACGATGCGGACGCTGGCGCCTCGCCGCACGACCCCGCTCGTGACCATGCACCCGGCGATCGTGCCGAGACGCGAGACCTTGAAGAGCGCGCGCACCTCGGCCTCGCCGAGGATCTCCTCGGTCGTCACGGGCGAGAGCATCCCGACGAGCGCCTGCTCGATGTCCTGCGTCAGCTTGTAGATCACGCGGTACGTGCGGATGTCGACGCCCTCGCGCTCCGCGAGCTGCCTCGCCTCGCGCGCTCGGCCTGACGTTGAACCCGACCACGAGCGCGTGTGAGGCCGACGCGAGGTTGACGTCGTTCTCCGTGATCCCGCCGACCCCGGTGTGGATCACGTTGACGCGCACCTCCGGGTGCTGGATCTTCCCCAGCTCGCCCATGAGCGCCTCGACCGACCCCTGCACGTCTCCCTTGAGGACGACGTTGAGATCCTGGACGGCGCCCTCCTGCATCCGCTCGAAGAGCGTCTCCAGCGAGAGGCCGGCCGCCTTCGAGCGCTGCGCGAGCTGCTCACGGCGGAGCCGCTCGGCGCGCTTCTCGGCGATGTCCTTCGCCTGCCGCTCGTGCTCGACGACGCGCGAGAGCTCGCCGGCGGGCGGCGGGCGGTCGAAGCCGAGGATCTCGACGGGCTCGCCGGGCCTGGCCTCCTTGACCTTCTCGCCGCGGTAGTCGTAGAGCGCCCGCACCTTTCCGGCGGCGTCGCCGGCGACGATCGCGTCACCGACGTGGAGCGTGCCGCGCTGGACGAGCATCGTCGCCACCGGGCCGCGGCCCACGTCGAGCCGGGACTCGATGATCGGCCCGGACGCCTCGGCCTTCGCGTTCGCCCGGAGGTCGAGCTCCGCATCGGCGACGAGCAGGATCTTCTCGAGCAGCTCGTCCAGGTTCGTCTGCTGCTTCGCCGACACCAGCGCGAACTGCGTCTCGCCACCCCAGTCCTCCGGCTGCAGGCCCTCGGCGGCGAGCTCCGTCTTGACGCGATCCGGGTTCGAGTCGGGGACGTCGATCTTGTTGATCGCGACGACGATGGGGACCTCGGCGGCGCGCGCGTGGCTGATCGACTCCTTCGTCTGCGGCATCACGCCGTCGTCGGCGGCGACCACGAGGACCGCGATGTCGGTGATCTTCGCGCCGCGGGCGCGCATGGCCGTGAACGCCTCGTGACCCGGGGTGTCGAGGAAGGTCAGCTTGCGGCCGTCGACGTCGGTCTGGTACGCGCCGATGTGCTGCGTGATCCCGCCGGCCTCGGTGTCGACGACGGCCGTGGAGCGGATCGCGTCGAGCAGCGTCGTCTTGCCGTGGTCGACGTGGCCCATGATCGTCACGACGGGCGGCCGCGCTGTGAGGTCCGCCTCCGCGTCCTCGACGATCTCCGGCTCCTCGTCGTCGGCCGCGTGCTTGATCGTGACCTCGCGCTCGACCTCGGTCGCGATCAGCTCGACCTCCTCGTCGGAGAGCGACTGGGTCGCCGTCCGCATCTGGCCGAGCCCCATCAGGATCTTGATGATCTGCGCCATCGTGACCCCGAGGGCCGCCGAGAGGTCCTTGACGGTGACCCCGGACTCGACCGTGACCGGACCGGTCGGCTGCGGCGGAGCGGGCGCGCGTGCGGGAGCCTGGGCCGAGCGGTCGCGAGCGGCGCGCGCGTCGCGTCCGCGTGCGGCGCCCCCCTCGATCACGACGCGGCGGCGACGGCCCCCCTGGCCACCTCCGCGCGGGCGGATGGGGCGATTCGGCCTGTTCGGTCCGTCAGCCATTCAGCCCCTCAGTGTAGAGGTGCGCGAGCGCAGGCAGGACGGTGGCATCCGCCCGCAACGCCCTCCTGAACGCCCTGCGGGAGCAGGCGCGCTCGAAGCACTCGACGTCGGGGCACGTGTACGCCCCGCGCCCGGGCAGCGTGCGACCCGCGGTCAGCACGCCCTCCACCGCCGCGAAGCGGACGAGCTCGTGCTGCGGTGCCCGGCGGCCGCAGCCGACGCACGTCCTGACGGGCGGGCGGTCACGATTCGTCGCGCTCCTCCTCGGGGGCGGCCTCGTCTTCTCCGGCGCCCTCCGGCTCGACCTCCGTGGCGACCGCGACCTGGGCGGTCTCGACCACCGCCGCCTCGGCCGCCTCCGCCTCCTCGGCGGTGAGCTCGCCCGAGGCGAGCGCCTCCTCGACGTCCGCGATCGCGTCCTCGGCAGCGAGCTCCTGGTGCGGCTCCGCGACAGCGGCTCGGCCTCATCCTCGACCTCGACGGCGACGGCCGGCACCGGGCTGTCGACGAGCGCCTGGTGCGCCGGGACGCCGCAGTACTTCGAGCCGGGGAGCGCGGCGTTCGGGCACCGCTTCCCGTTCGAGAGGAGCGCGGCGCAGCGGCCCGAGAAGTCGCCGTCCCCGTCGTCCTCGCCGGCGAAGGCGGCGTCCGCCTCCTCCTGCGCGAACTCGCTGTCGGACTTGATGTCGACCTTCCAGCCGGTCAGGCGCGCGGCCAGGCGGGCGTTGAGCCCTTCCTTGCCGATCGCCAGCGCGAGCTGGTCGTCGGGCACGACCACGGTGGCCTCGCGGCTCTCGTCGTCGATGTAGACCTCGCGGACGCGCGCCGGCGAGAGCGCCTTCGCGACGAAGCGCGCCGGCTCCGTGTTCCACGGGATGATGTCGATCTTCTCGCCGCGGAGCTCGGAGACGACCATGCGGACGCGCGAGCCGCGCGGCCCGACGCACGCGCCGACCGGGTCGCACGCCCTGGACGTGCGACTCGACCGCGATCTTCGAGCGGTAGCCCGGCTCCCGGGCGACACCGCGGATCTCGACGAGGCCGTCGGCGATCTCGGGCACCTCGAGCTCGAACAGCGCCTCGATCAGCTGCGGCGCGCGCCGCGACAGGATCACCTGGGGACCCTTCGTCCCGGAGCGCACCTCGATGATCACGGCCTTGATGCGCGAGCCCTGCTCGTAGCGCTCGCCGTCGACCTGCTCGGAGCGCGGCAGGAGCGACTCGACCTTGCCGAGGTCGACGAGCACGTTGTTGCGGTCGCCTGCCTGCTGGACGATGCCGGTCACGACCTCGCCCTGACGGTCGACGTACTCCTCGTACATGATCGCGCGCTCCGCCTCGCGGATGCGCTGCTGGATCACCTGCTTCGCCGTCATCGCGGCGATGCGGCCGAAGTCGTCCGGCGTGGCATCGGTCCGGTCGACCAGGCTGTCGGGGACCTTCTCCCAGTCGAGGTCGAGCTCGTCGTCGACGATCAGCGTGTGCTGCTTCTCGCCCGTCTCCTCCTCGATCCGCTCGAGCTCGTCGATCGCGCGCTCGCGCGCCTCCTCGAGCAGCCGCTCCTCGAGGTCGCTCGGGATGTCGAGCGCGAAGACGCGGAACTCGCCCTCGTCGTCGAGCTCGACCGTCGCATGTCGCGCCGCGCCCGGTGTCTTCTTGTACGCGGCGAGGAGGGCGTCCTCGAGCGCGGCCACGAGCGTGCCCGACTCGATGCCCTTCTCCTTCTCGATCGTGCGGATCCCCTCGATGATCTCCTGGCTCATGCCTACCGTCCCTCGTCGATCAGGTTGCCCCGGACGATCTCGTCGACCGGGATCTCGTGTGCCGTCCCGTCGACCGAGACGGTCACGGCGTGGTCGTCGGCCGCCACCAGCGTCCCTCGGACGCGCCTCGGCGCCGGCCGTCTTCAGCTTCACGGTGCCGCCGATCGCTCGGCGGAAGTGCTCGGGTCGCCGCACGGGCCGCTCGGGCCCGGGCGACGAGACGTCGACCGTCCAGTCCGTGCGATAGGAGTCGAGCAGGCGCGTGACGCGCTCGCAGAGAGCCAGGTCGACTCCGTCGGGATGATCGACGTACACGCAGAACCGCGCCGGCGAGAGCAGCTCCACGGCGAGCACCTCGACTCCGGGCAGCGTCGACTCGACGGCCGGCGTGATCGCCTCCGTCAGCTCGCGCTCCCTGTCGTATGTGCTCGTCGCCATGGAATTCGTCCCTTCAAGACAAATGGGCGCGTACCGCGCCCATTTCGCCAAGCCGGTGAAATGTGGTGCCTGGAGGATAGCACCGTCCGCCCCGTTTTCCGGCGATACCCCGCGTGGTCGCCGAGGTACTGGCGCACGATCGCCGGTGCGCGCCGCCGTCAGTTCACCCTCGAGCAACTCGGGCGGGATCGATGTCGAGGACGATGGTCACCGGCCCGTGCTCACCCTCCATCCGCGCGCCGAAGACACCCGTCCCACGTGGATGCCGAGGGGGTCTTCTCGACCTGGCGACCGGGGCGCGGGCCGAGCGAATGGCGCGACGCCTCAGTCGCGTTGTCGGTTCTCGTGATTCTGCTGATCGGGCTCCGAGGCATCCTCGGGGGTCGTGGGCGGCTTCTTCGGGGTACCGCCGACCGTAAGCCCCTCCGTGCTCCTTGCAACCTGAGCGAGGCTCCGTGTTGGGCGCGGCGTCCTCGTGGGTCTGCGTGTCATCTGGTTGTGGACTCTCCAGCAGGTCCTCTTCCTGGAGCTGCTCCGGCAGAGGCTCTTGTATCGGCATTCGGTTCCTCTCTTGGCGGTTTCGCCGGCTCTCGGGGCTGGCTGCCCGGGGCCGGACCCGAGTGGCCCGGCCCCGCCTGGTCAGTCGTTGGTCAGCGGTCCGTGCCGCGCACGGGATTGCCGCCGCCGAGCAGGTCCTCGCCCCCGGTGTATTTCGTGCCCGACTTGGCGAGCCCGCGGCTGATCATGTAACCGATCGCCACAGCCGCGACGAGCGTCCACGCCCGCACGTCGCCAAGGCTGTCCGAGACAGCCGAGGCGACGAGGATTGCCGTGATCACGCCGACCATCGCCCAGAACTCGGTCGTCTTGAACGACGCCTTCGTCTCGTCCATGCCGAACCGCTCGACCCGTGGACGCTCCGTCCGCGTGTTCTGCCTCACCGCATCTGTTGCCATTTCCTCTCCTCCGATTCCGATCGTGGACGGGCTGTCTGCCCTATCACCCTTCGCCCGAAACACACTGCCCAGGGACCGGCCCAAACGAAGGAGCGACGCGCTGACGGCGCTGCCTGCAACCGTGCTGGCGGGACGACGCGCACTACAAGAATCACCTTCTTGCCGAAGATCCATGGGCCGGTATCGACCACGACGTATGAGGCTCCGACCTCGTACGTGGCGTCATCGACCTTGCCGATCGACCCGTCCTCGGCCTCGACGCCGTACCCGACGACGTGACCCGGCGAGGCATCCAGGGGGACGCCCTCGCGGTACGTCCATACATCGGGCTTCGTCGTCTCACTGCCGGTCAGACAAGCGGGGGTCGCGAGTGGCCGGGCGGGGCTCCGATGGTCCGCTGGGCGTGGCTAGCCTGCGCCGATGCACCGGCTCTCGCGGCTCGCAGCGTCCCGCGCCGCCCGTGTCGGCGCCGTGCTCGTGGCGATCGGCGCGCTGCTCCTCACCGCAGAGCTTCTCCTGCGAGGCGGTGAGCAGGCCGCGCCTCCCCCGCCCACTCCTGCCCCGACGGCGCCCACGCCGACAACGCCCGCGCCGCCCCCGCCGCCTCCTCCGGAGACGGCGCCGCCGCCCGCGCCCACGCCTCCACCACCCGCGTCGGTTGCGTTCTCGTGGAGGTCGGCGGGTGCGCTCGTGTGGCACGAGACCGACATCGAGCCGTCCCTGCTCGGCCGCATCCTGCGCGAGGCGGGGTTCGGCTGGGTCGCGGTGCGGCTGCAGGACGGGACCGTCGAGGATCCTGTGGAGGCCGATTGGGTCTACCGTTTCCGGCTCGCGAGCGGCCTGCCGGTCGGCGGCTGGGGGGTTCTCCGCACCGAACCCGAGGCGGAGGCCAGGCTCGGGAGCGGGCTCGTGGCGCGCTACGGGCTCGACTTCTACGTGGCCAATCCGGAGGTCGAGTACGAGTTCAGTGGCGCCGACGAACCCAGCCATGAGCGAAGCGGACGGTCGAGCCGCTTCGTCGCGACCTTCCGCACGCTGCGGCCGTCCCCGTTCCCGCTCGGTCTCTCCTCCTATTGCCGGCCAGACCACCACGACATCGACTGGGCATCCTGGCGCCGTGCCGGCGCAGCCTTCCTGCCCCAGGCGTACTTGAACGACATCGGCGCGGAGGGCTCACCGCCTGCGTGCGTCGCCGCATCGCGCGGTGTCTTCGCGCGGGACGACATCCACCCGACGATCGGCATGCACATCGGTCTCCGGGGAACCGTGGACGTCGCGACCTATGTCGACCTTCTCGCACGCGCCGGGACGGTCGGCTTCTCGGTCTACCTCGCCGAGACCCGGATGACCGATGCGGAATGGCGCGCGCTCGGCTCGGCGATCGACCAACAAGGGATCGCGACGAGACCGAGATGACCCAATCGGGCGGGGTCTGGCCGGATGGCCGGCCCGTTTCCCGGTCGGACCGCGGTCTACATCTCGAGGATCAGCGTCACCGGGCCGTCGTTCACGAGCTCGACTTCCATCCGCGCTCCGAAGACGCCCGTCTCGACGTGGACTCCCTCGCCGCGCAGGGCTTCCACGAACGCCCGGACGATGGGCTCCGCCTGCTCTGATGGTGCGGCGTCCGTGAAGCTGGGTCGGGTCCCCTTCTGACGTTTGCGATCGGCGAGCAGGGTGAACTGGCTCACGACGAGCGCCCCGCCGGCGGTGTCGAGGAGCGAGCGGTCGAAGCGGCCCTCGTCGTTCTCGAAGATGCGCAGTCGCGCGACCTTGGCGGCGAGCCGCCCGGCGGTCTCGGCCGTGTCCTCGTGACCGACCCCGAGGAAGACGAGCAGGCCGCGCCCGCACGCACCTGCGGTCTGGCCGTCGACCCGGACCGCGGCACGCGAGACGCGTTGGACGAGGGCTCGCACGCGTGGATTGTCCTCGACGGCACGCGATAGCGTGCCGTCATGCACGAGCGGATCGAGGACTACGGCCTCATCGGCGACCTCCAGACGGCGGCGCTCGTCTCGCGTCACGGCTGCGTCGACTGGCTCTGCCTCCCGCGCTTCGACTCCGGCGCCTGCTTCGCGGCGCTCCTCGGCGACGAGGAGAACGGTCGGTGGTCGCTCGCCCCCGCAGCCCCGATCACGGCGGCGCGCCGGGCCTACCGGGACGACACGCTCGTCCTCGAGACGGAGCTCGACACCGAGGACGGCACGGTCCGCCTGATCGACTTCATGCCCCCGCGGGGCGAGGCGCCCGACGTCGTCCGCATCGTCGAGGGCGTCGCCGGACGCGTGTCGATGCGGATGGGCCTGACCATCCGGTTCGACTACGGCTCGATCGTCCCCTGGGTCCGCAGGCGCGAGGACGGGCTGCTCGCAATCGCAGGCCCGGACGCCCTCTTCCTCGCGACGCCGGTCGAGCTCGAAGGCCGGAACTTCCACACCGTGGCCGAGTTCGACGTCGGCCCGGGCGACCGCGTGCCGTTCGTGCTGACGTGGTACCCCTCGAACCGCCCTCCGCCCGAGCGGGTGGATGCCGAGCAGGCGCTGCTGGACACCGAGTCGTTCTGGCGAGACTGGGTCACGTCCTGCGCGCACACGGGGCGTTTCCGCGAGCCTCTCGTCCGGTCGCTCGTCACGCTCAAGGCGCTGACGTACGCGCCCACCGGTGGCATCGTCGCAGCCCCCACGACGTCGCTCCCCGAGCTGCTCGGTGGGGTGCGGAACTGGGACTACCGCTATTGCTGGCTGCGGGACGCCACGCTCACGCTCCTTTCACTGGTCAGGGCCGGGTACGACGACGAGGCGCGCACCTGGCGCGACTGGCTGCTGCGGGCGATCGCCGGCCTCCCGGGCGAGCTTCAGATCATGTACGGGATCGCCGGCGAGAGGCGTCTGACCGAGCTCGAGCTCGACTGGCTCCCCGGCTACGAAGGGTCGCGGCCGGTGCGGATCGGCAACGCGGCCTGCACGCAGCACCAGCTGGACGTCTACGGCGAGGTGATCGACGCCCTGTACCACGCCCGCCGATCGGGTCTCGAGCCGTCGGAGGACGCCTGGACGCTCACCCGCAAGCTCCTCGAGTGGCTCGAGGACGGATGGCGCGAGCCCGACGAGGGGATCTGGGAGGTCCGCGGGCCGCGTCGCCACTTCACGCACTCGAAGGTGATGGCGTGGGTCGCGTTCGACCGTGCCGTCCGCACCGTCGAGGAAGAGGGTTTCGACGGCTCGGTCGATCGCTGGCGCGCGCTCCGCGACGAGGTGCACGCAGAGGTCTGCCGCGAGGGGTTCGATCCCGAGCTCGGCGCGTTCACGCAGTCGTACGGATCGCAGCGTCTCGACGCGAGCCTGCTGATGATCCCGCTCGTCGGCTTCCTGCCGGCAGACGACCCACGCGTGGTCGGGACCGTCGCGGCGATCGAGCGCGAGCTGCTGCAGGACGGTTTCGTGCAGCGCTACCGGGCAGACCCGGAGAACGTCGAAGTCGACGGGCTGCCGCCCGGCGAGGGGGCCTTTCTCCCGTGCTCCTTCTGGCTCGTCCAGGTTCTCGCTCTCCAGGGTCGTCTTGCCGAGGCGGGGGCCCTGTTCGACAGGCTGCTGGCGCTTCGCAACGACGTCGGCCTCCTGTCCGAGGAGTACGACACAGTGACGGGGCGTCTCGTCGGGAACTTCCCCCAGGCGTTCACGCACCTCGCCCTCGTCGACGCCGCCATCACGCTCGACGAGGGATGGTGCCGACGGGCCTCGCTCCCGGGAATGGACGACAGCCGCTCGGGCTCCGTCGAAGTGCCGCGGTGAGGCTCCGCGCAGGGGCGCTCGAGTCGTGACGGTCGTCGAGATCCGCGACCGCGAGGTGATCGCGGAGTTCTGCCGGAGGCGCCCCACCGTGCACGCCTACGAGCTCGGCGACCTCGACGACTTCTTCTGGCCGCACACGCGCTGGCTCGGCTGGGAGACGGACGGTCGGGTCGAGCAGCTCGCGCTCCTCTACGGCGAGCCGGACCCGCCCGTGCTCCTGGCGCTCGCGGAGCGCCCCGAGCAGGGCATGGCCGACCTGCTGCGCTCGATCGCGACCGGGCTCCCTCCGCAGCTGTACGCCCACCTCTCCCCCGGGCTGCTCGGCGCGCTCGAGCCTGCGGCTCGTGCCGGCGAGCGAGCCCGTCGCCCACCGCAAGCTGGGCCTCGTCGAGCCGTCGCGCCTCGACGCCCACGACACGGGCCAGGCGGAGCTTCTCTCCTCCTCGGACCTCCACGACGTTCAGGCGTTCTACGCCAGGGCGTACCCGGGAACCTGGTTCCAGCCTCGGATGCTGGAGACCGGCCGCTACGTCGGCATCCATCGGGACGGCGAGCTCGTGTGCGTCGCCGGTGTGCACGTGTGGTCGCCGACGTGGGGCGTCGCAACGCTCGGGAACGTGGCCACCCTGCCGTCGCTGCGCGGAGCGGGACTGGCGAAGGCGGCGTGCGCCCGGCTGTGCGGGATCTTGCTCGAGGACGGGGTCGACGTGATCTCGCTGAACGTCCGCGCCGACAACGCGGCGGCGATCCGCGCCTACGAGACGCTCGGCTTCGGCCACGCGGCCGACTACGTCGAGGTGCCGCTGAAACGGCGTTGATCGCTCACGTGGGCTAGCGTCGCCGTCGTGGAGCCCGGCGACCACGACACGCGGGTCGGAGCCTACGCGGTGCTCGTCGACGAGCGGGAGCGGATTCTGCTGGCGCTCTGGAACGAGGGCGAGACGCCGGCGTGGACGCTCCCCGGCGGTGGCGTCGAGGAGGGCGAGACGGCGGAGCAGGCCGCGGTGCGCGAGGTCCGTGAGGAGACCGGGTACGACGTGGAGCTCGTTCGGCTGCTCGGCGAGGACGCGTTCACCGTGCAGGCCCACGAGAGGCTCGACGGCTCGGCACGGCCGATGAGGTCGATCCGCGTCGTGTTCGAGGCGCGGATCGCCGGCGGCGAGCTGACGCCGGAGGTCGGCGGCACGACGGACCGGGCGGAGTGGATCCCGATTGCCGAAGTCGGCGGCCTCGAGAGGGTCGCGCTCGTCGACGCGGGGCTGCGACTCGCTCAGCGGTGACCGAAGTGGTGCGCGCGCGGAAGGGCCGTGACGAGGTCCGGGGTCGCGGCCACTCGGCGGGCGAGCGCAGACAGGCTCTCGAGCTCCCTGACGAGCACGTTCCGGTTCCGCTCCACGCGCTCGTAACGGCCGTGTACGAGCACGATCGGCTCGCCGCGCACGATCCCCCTGTGCCGTTCGTACACGTCCTTCGGGACGATCAGGTTCACCTGGCCGTGCTCGTCCTCGAGCAGCATGAACACGATCCCCTTCGCGGTCGCGGGCCGCTGCCGCGCGATCGCCATGCCCGCGAACGCGACCGACGACCCGTGCCGCGCGTCGTGCAGCTCGGGGCTCGACAGCGTCCCCGGCGGCAGGTGCGGTCGGAGGAGCGCCAGCGGGTGCGTCCCCACCGAGAGGCCGGTCTCGCGGTAGTCGGCGAGCATCCGCTCCCAGCGCGTGAGGTCGGGCAGGACCGGAGTCTCGGCGGTCGGCTCGATCGGGAGCGCCAGCTGCTTCGCGGCACCGCGCGTGCCCTCGACAGACCGTGGACGGTTCGCGAGCCCGAGCTCCCAGAGGAGGTCGCGGCGCCTCGGCCCGAGGCCGTCGCACGCACCACCCCGGACGAGCGCCTCGAGCGCGTCGCCGGAGACGGTCGCGCGGCGGGCGAGGTCGCCGACGTCGCGGTAGCGCCCGTTCGCCTTGCGCTCCGCCTGCAACGACTCCGCGTCGTCCTTCCCCACGGACGAGACGTACGCGAGCCCCACCCGGACGGCATGTGACAACGCCCGGGGCGTGGCTTCAGCCTCGCCCCTCTCTTCACCCGGATCGACCAAGGAGGGCGAGGCTGAAGCCACGCCCTGAGACGCCACCCCCCGTACGCCTGAAGCACAAGGCTCCAGCGAGCAGCGCGCGTCGCTCAGGTTGACGTCGGGCGGGCGCACCTCCACCCCGCGCCGCTGCGCGTCGCGGACGAGGCTCGCCGGTGGATAGAAGCCCATCGGCTGCTCGTTGAGGAGGCCGCAGAGGAACTCGGCGGGATAGTGGTGCCGCAGCCACGCGGACTGGTAGGCGAGGAGGCCGAACGCGGCGGCGTGCGCCTTCGGGAACCCGAATCCCGAGAAGCCGACGAGCGTGTCGTAGACCGCGTCCGCGACCTCCTCGGCGACGCCGTTCGCGATCGCACCCTCGACGAAGCGCACCCGGTGCGCCTCGAGCGCCTCGTGGCTCCGCTTGCGGCTCATCGCGCGGCGGAGCGACTCGGCCTCGCCGATCGTGAACCCCGCGAGCGCGATCGCGACGTCGAGCACCTGGTCCTGGAAGACGACGACGCCGAGCGTCGAGGTGAGCGGCTCTCGCAGCGACTCGTGCGGGACGGGGAAGACGAACGTCGGATCCTCGCGCAGCCGGCGGCGGTGCTCGATGTACGGGTGCACGGCCTTCCCCTGGATCGGCCCCGGCCGGACGAGCGCGACCTGGATGGTGAGGTCGTCGATCGACTCGGGCTTCGTGCGGAGGAGGCTCTGCATCTGCGCGCGGCTCTCGATCTGGAACACCCCCACCGTGTCCGCCGCCTGGATCTCGGCGAACACCTCGGGGTCGTCGAGAGGGATCCGCGAGAGGTCGATCGGCGCGCCGTGCAGGCGGGCGATCCGGTCGACGCACTCCTCGATGCACGAGAGCATCCCGAGCCCGAGCAGGTCGATCTTGAGGAAGCCCGCGTCCGAGCACGAGTCCTTGTCCCACTGGCAGAGCTGGCGTCCCGCCATCGCCGCGGGCTGCACGGGGACGAGCTCGACGAGCGGCCGCGACGAGATCACCATCCCGCCCGGGTGCTGCGAGACGTGGCGCGGGAGCCCCGCGATCTCGGAGGTGAGGAACTGGAACGCGCGCCACCGCTTCGAGAGGAGCTTCCGGTCGGCGTCCGGCAGCGCGGCCACCTCGTCCGCGACCCGTTCCGCGTGCCAGCCGTCGGTCACGCGGGCGAGCCGCTCGAGCTCCGCGTGCGGCAGCCCGAGCGCCTTGCCGACGTCCCGGATCGCCCCGCGCGAGCGATACGTCGCGAAGCTCGCGACGAGGGCGGCGTGCTCGTGCCCGTAGCGCTCGGTGACGCGGACGATCAGCTTCTCGCGGATGTCGCGCGGGAAGTCGAGGTCGATGTCCGGCACCGACGTGAGCTCCTGGTTGATGAAGCGGCCGAGCGAGAGGCCGTTCTCGACCGGGTCGACGTGCGAGAGCCCGGTCAGGTAGCAGACGATCGAGCCGACGGAGCTCCCCCGCCCCCGCCCCGGCGGCAGGAACATGCGCGGCGAGTCGCGGCCGCGCACCTCGAGCGCGCACTCGCGTGCGAGCTCGAGCACCTCGTGGTGGAGGAGGAAGAAGCCCGCGAGCCCGAGCCTTCCGATCAGTGCGAGCTCGCTGTCGAGGCGGGAGCGTGCCTCACGTCGCAGGGACGAGCGTGTCGTGGTGGGGTACCGCTCGTCGAACGCCGGGTCGCAGATCGCGGCCAGCTGGCGGATCGCCGGATCGGTGCGGTCGGAGAAATCGGGATAGCGGTAGCCGAGCTCCTCGGTGAGGTCGAACGCCAGGCGCTCCGCGAGGGCTCCGGTGCGCTCTGCCGCGGCGCGGTCGATCCCCGCGAAGCGCTCGACCATCTCGGCCGGCGGGCGGAGCACCGCCTCGCGGTTCCCGCGCCGCTCGAGCTCGCACCCGTCGAGCGACGTACGGCAGCGGATCGCGACGAGCGCGTCCTGCAGCAGCGTCCTCCGAGGCGCGTGCGCGTGGACGTTCCCCGTCGCGACCGTCTCGACCCCGAGATGCCCGGCGAGGTCGCGGAGCGCGGCATGGCGCCTCGCGTCGCCACGCTCGTACGGGCGCTGGAGCTCGACGAAGAACCGCTCGCGCCCGAACGCGGACGCGAGCCGCGTCGCGCCGACCGGGTGGCGGAGCGCGAGCCCGTCCCGCGCGCAGCCCGAGAGGCAGACGAGCCCCTCGTTCAGCTCCGCGACGGTCTCGAGCGGGACTGCGGGCTCGAGCAGCACACGGTGCTCCTTGCCCTCGGGACGCGTGCCCGCATGCGCCGCGGTGAGGATGCGGCAGAGGTTCGCGTACCCCGTGCCGTCCTCGCAGAGCAGCGTGACGTGGGCGCCTCCTTCGAGCGTCACCTCCGCGCCGGTGATCGGGCGGATGCCGGTGAACTTCGCCGCATGCGCGAACTCGAGCGAGCCGTAAACGCCGTCGTGGTCGGTGAGCGCGAGCGCCTCGTAGCCGAGCTCCGCGGCCCGGGCGGCGAGCTCCTCGGGGTGCGACGCGCCGTCCAAGAAGCTGAAGGCCGAGTGGCAGTGCAGCTCCACATACGTGGGGGAACCCATGGCTCAGACGTGGGGGAATCCATGGTTCCCCCACGATCCCCCTCCTTCTGCGTTGCGCACCGGCTTTCCATGACTGGCCTCCCGGCCGGCAAAGCCGGCCTCCGGCCGCAACGCATCGCGCGTGGATGGAGCCAAGCAACCTGCTGTGCGACCATGCGGCGCACTTGGGCCCGGGGTCATACTGCGCCCTCGTGAGCGAGCCCATCCTCATCCCGCCCGGCGGAGGCGAGGTGATCGGCGATGCGCCTCACCGGCGTGTCGAGATCCTCTCCGACGACGAGTCGCTCAGCGCCACGTGGTCGCGGTGGGGGTCGCACCGCGTGGGCGCCGACCTGCACGTCCACCGCCACCACAGCGACCTCTTCTACGTCCTCGAGGGCGAGCTGACCGTCCGGCTCGGCGTGAAGGACGAGCCGGTCGTCGTCCGGGCGGGGACACTCGTCCGCGTGCCGCCGCTCGTCGTGCACGGCTTCCGGAACGGGAGCGACGCCGAGGTGCGCTACCTCAACTTCCACGCGCCGGGTCGCCAGTTCGCCGATTACCTCCGCGCGACGCGTGACGGTCGCTCCTTCTCGTACGACCAGCACGACCCGCCCGAGGACGGCGGCCGGCCGACGAGCGAGGCGGTCGTCGGTGGTGCCGGGCTCGTCGCCGACCGCCCGGGGTTGCGGGTGGAGCTGCTCGCCGACGTCGAGGAGATCGGCATCTCGGAAGCGGTGAGCGAGCCCGGCGGGCCCTCTCCGCCGCCGCACCTGCACCACCGTCACGTCGAGTCGTTCTACGTCCTGGAAGGCGAGCTGACGATCACGGCCGGAGGGCGGGAGCTCCGGGCGACGGCCGGTACCTGGGTGCAGGTGCCGCCGGGCACGCCGCACACGTTCGCCTGCACCGGGCCGGACGAGGTGCGCTTCCTGAACCTGCACACGCCGAGCTGCGGCTACGGCGCCTTCCTGCGAGGCCTGCACGAGGCGCGCTCGGAGGAGGAGCTGGCCGCGGTCGGGGCGGCGTTCGACCAGGTGCCCGCCTGACGCAGCGTGACAAGCACGGCACGATCGGGACAGCAGGCGTACGACGACATCGTCGACGCGCTCACGGCCTGGAACCCCGACTGCCGTGCCTCCAGGGTGTTCGGGATGCCGTGCGTGAAGCGCTCCGGCCGGGTGGTCTTCGGCCTCTCGCGCACCGGGATGGTCTTCAAGCTCACCGACCCCGACGCACACGCGCGGGCGCTCGCCGTCCCCGGCGCGCACCTGTTCGACCCGTCCGGCGAGGGGAAGCCCTTCCGCCAGTGGGTCGTCGTGCCGCCCGAGCACGCGGACGAGTGGGAGCCGCTCGCGGCCGACGCGGTGGCGCAGGACCACTCCGTCCCGCCCATACACGAGCGCTCACGGTCGGCCTATGCCCGCTGGGTGAACCAGCACCGCTGCTCCCCGTCCCGGTAGACGCACACGTTGCGGCCGGACTCGAGCACGACCTCGAAGTAGCGTCGGTCGACCGGCTCGTCCGTCCACCAGCGGTCGACGACGCGCCATTCCTCCCGCACGACCATCACCAGCTCGCGGTCGACGACCCGCGGCTCGCCGGCGGGGGCCGTCTCGACGATGGCCGGTCGGGGCGCATTGAGCCTGCCCGCCACTCCGCGCCTGACTGCGTCGATACCGGCGGCCCGCGAATCACCGGCTCTCATCGCCCGACGGTGGGTTGGTCATGCGCTTGCCGTGTCAATCGCGCGGAACGACGAGTGCCCTCGCCTCGGGGATCCGCGACCATGGCGCCACCTCGACGACCCCCCCGACCGCGCCTCCGCCCGCGCTCGCACGCACCTGGCGGAGCCCTTCCCTCAGGCGAGAGCCTGCCTCCTCTCCCTCTGGCGCGACGAGCGCGAGCTGCTGCCCGGAGTGCTCCGCGAGCTCGACGGCCTCGAGCCGCAGCTCGAGGACGGGGGCCGGGATCTCGACGAGCTTCGGGCCGAGCGCCGAGCGGACGCGCCCCCGCTCCCCGGTTGCCTCGCGCAGCGTCACCGTGCGACGCCACGAGCCCCCGCCGACGAGCCTCGCGGCGAGCGCGAGCTTCCGGAACGGCCGCCCCGCCCGCTCGGGGCGGGCGAGCAGCCGGTCGAGCAGCGCGCCGAACGCACGGCGCAGGGTGAGCTCGTTCGCGACCGCCTCGGGGAAGGAGAGCGCCTCGATCAGCTCTGCCGCGGGCGATCGCCCGCGCACGCGGCGGCGCTCCCCGCCGCGGGCAAGGCTCCACGCCCGCTTCCCCTCCTGACCCAGCCGCTCGGCCACCGCGCCGCCCGGAAGGGCAGCAAGCGAGCCGAGGGTGCGGACGCCGAGACCCTCGAGCTCGGCGTACCGCCCCTCGTCGAGCGGCAGGAGCGAGAGCGGGAGCGGCTCGAGAAACGACTGCTCCTCCTCCCCCTCGACGATCACCGCCTGTCCCGGGCGCGCCACGCTCGCCGCCGCAAGGGCGACGAAGCGCCGCTGCCCCGCGCCTGCGCGCGGGTCCCAGGCAGGCCCGACGGAGGCGAGCGCCTTCGAGAGCGCCGCCTCCACCCCTCCGTAGAGCCGCTCGACGCCGCGGGTCTCGAACACGACCACCCCCGGCTCGACAGGCTCCACTCCGAACCCTGCATCCTCGAGGCGCCGGAGCACCCCCTCCCACTCGCGCTCGGCTCCCGCCGGGTCCTGCTCCACGAGCACGAGCTCGGGGCACGTCGCGAGGGCCTCTCCGAGGCGCATGCCCGCGACCACCCCGGCAGCCTCGGCTGCAGCGGTCACGGGCCCGACGAGCTGCTCCCTGCCCGGCTCGGGCGCCAGCGCGGCGGGGACGACCGCGAGCCTCGGCCGGGACCGGAGCGCCGCGCGGAGCTCGAATCCCGGGATGAGGAGGCAGGCGATCATGGGGAACAGATGTTCTATCGAACACGTGTTCGCATGTCAAGGCGCCGCTCGGAGACACGGTCCACAGCGGCACCGCGGCTCCCGTGTCGCCAGCGCCTGACGGCGCGAAAGCACTCGGTCACGTACGGCATCGCAAGGACTGCCGTCCGCGGCATGCGCGGTCGAAGAGCGCGCCGACGTGCACGAGGATCGGGTCGCGCTCCTCCTCGGTGAGCACCGCGCACTGGCTGCGGGAGCGGACGAGCTCGACGCAGCTCGCTTCGCGTCCGAGCAGCTGCACGTGCGCGAACGCCGCCGCTCGACGGGCCCGTAGCGACCGCTTGTCGTCGATCGCCCGCGGGACGCGGCGACACGCCCGTCCGGAACTCGCTCCGCCCGATCACCGTCGTCGCTGAGCTCCGCGACCCATGCCTCGCGCGTCGTCCCGCGTGTTCCAGACGAGGCGAGCCGCCCGCCGGGCCGAAGCACGCGCGCGATCTCGACGAGGGCCGGGCCGCTGGTCGAACCAGTGGAACGCCTGCGCGCACGTGACGACGTCCGCCGAGCCGTCGGGCGAGCGGGATCGCCTCCGCGCTTCCCGACAGCCCGACGGCATCCGGGACGGCGCGCCGGAGCTCGTCGAGCATCTCCTCGAGCGGCTCGACGGCCGTCACGCGATGCCCGAGCGCGACGAGCGAGCGGGTCAGCTTGCCCGTGCCGGCACCGAGGTCGACGACGTCACGCGGGGTCTCGCCCGCGAGCCACCGCACGGCGTCGTCCGGGTACCCGGGCCGTGCGCGCTCGTAGGCGCCGCGACCCCTCCGAACGACGCGGCACGCTGAGCCGTTCGTCGCGGCTCGGGTGCCATCGGGCCGAGCGTATCCTCGACCCGTGCGCCGCGCCCTCGTCGCCCTCGGCGCCCTCGCCGCACTCGCTCGTCGCGGGCTGCGGCGGCGCGGAGTGCCGGCGATCCGCTCGTCGTACGACGCGGATGCGCCGCTCGCCGTCGAGCGCGGAACGCGCTCCGCGCGCGACGGGGTGCGTCGTCCAGGAGGTCACCTACGCGAGCGGCGACGACCGGGTCGAGGCTACCTCGTCTCTCCGCTCGACGCCGGCGAGCGGCTGCCGGCCGTCGTGTTCCTCCACGGCGCCGGCGGCGACCGGAGCGAGCAGCTCGACAGCGCGCGTCGCGCTCGCCGAGCGCGGCGCGATCGCGCTCACGTCACCGCGCCCGTCGCGCGGCAAGACTGCGCCTGCGGGCGCGACCGGCGAGGAGCTCGTCCGCTGGCAGGGCGGCACGATCGCCGAGGACCTCGTCGCGGCGAGACGGGCGCCTCGACCTCCTCGCCGCCGACGACCGGGTCGACGCCGACCGGCTCGGGCTCGTCGGCTGGAGCATGGGCGGCCGTCTGGCGGCGATCGTCGCCGGGGTCGACGACCGCGTCCGGGCGACCGTGCTGATGTCCGTCGGCGCCGCGCCGGTGGACGAGTACGTCGAGCGGCGCCGCCGCGGAGCTCCAGGACGTCGTGCGCGAGGTGCTCGAGCCCATCGACCCGCTCACGCACGTCGGCTCGACGCACGCGGGGCAATGCTCCTCCAGGCCGGCCGGCGCGACTCGATCGTTCCGCAGGCGCGCGCTGAGGCCGTGATCGCCGCCGCGCCCGCCGGCACGAAGGTCGAGTGGTACCCGACCGACCACGCGCTGGACGAGCGGGCGCGAGAGCGACCGGCTCGACTGGCTCGCGCGCGAGCTCGACGTCGGACGCCCGTAGCCTCAGAGCGTGATCTCTGCGGCGATGCCGTGCATCCCCGCGAGACGCGGCACGACCTCGAGCAGGCTCTCGCGGGCACACCACGCGATGTCCGCCTCGAGCTCGGGGCCGTGGTTGATCAGGTTCCGCCCGGA
>CAVROJ010000031.1:0-13166 GCA_963722755.1 uncultured Actinomycetes bacterium | reverse complement strand
TCTGCACACGAACCTGGAACCGGGGCGAACCGGCGATGCAGTCGTCGTCGGTCACGTCGAACTCGGTCGACAGCGTCGTGAGGCTCGCGAACGTCGTCACACCCGTGTCGGAGAACGACGCACCCGAGGAGTCGTTCGCAGCCCCAGCGTCGCCGGTGTTCGACACGAGCGTCAGGATCCCCCCGCTGGTGGTCGCGCCGCCGAACGGCGTCGCGGTCGCGGAAAGTGCCGCTGGTGCGAAGACGGCCGCCAGCACGATCCCAGCGACTCATCGCGATTGATCGTCTCATGGAAAACCCCTCTCGTCAGGGTCACGCAAGCGCGTGGCCCGGTGGTACGCCAGGAGCCTTCCCACCCCGGCCGCCGCGAGACGGTCCCGAACGGAATCCTTACGACGCGCCGGCGGCCGCCGAGACGTACGCGGCAACCTCTTGGATCTGCTCCTCGGAGAGCTGATCCTTGAACGCGGGCATGGCGCCCATCCCGTTCGTGACCCGCTCGACGACGAGCGCCTGGGCCGGCTTCGCCTCGTCGAGGTTCGGCCCCACGGAGCCGCTCGCGCCCGCGTCGGCAAGCGTGTGACACGTCGCGCAGCCGGCGCTCTCGAACACTTCCTTCCCCACCGCCGTCGAGCCCGCGGCCGGCTCCTCCGTCGTCGCTCCGGGCTCTCCCTCCGCCTCCGACGCATGAGCTTCCTCGACCTCCTGCGTCCCGGTCACCCAGACCACGGCGGTCATCTGGGCGACGAACAGCAGGACGGAGACGAGGATGTACGCGTCGAGCCGCCGCGGGAACCTGGGGCTCCGCTTCGGCACGAAGATCGCGGTGACGATCGCCCACGCGATGAACGTGATCGCGACCACGAGCAGGACCGTCTTGCCGAGGCTGGTGATCCCCGAGAGGAGCATCGCGCGGAAGCTACCACGCTGCCCTGCGCGGCGATCCGCGCTCTACCAAAGTCACGTGAAGTGAATAGGGTTTCGGTTTGTGACGCCTGCGGAGCGGCTCGACAGGTACGCACGCCTTGCGGTCGAGGTCGCAGTCAACCTCCAGCCCGGGCAGTTCCTCCGGATCTCGGCCGACCCGGAGCACTTGCCGCTGGTCCGCGCGGTCGGCAGGGTCGCCTACGAGCGCGGCGCCCGCTTCGTCGAGGTCCATCTACCGCGACGCGCACCTGAAGCGCGCGAGGGTCGAGCACGCGCCCGAGGACTCGCTCGACTGGAGCCCTCCCTGGACCGTGGCGCTGATCGACCACATGGTGGAAACCCGCGGAGCGACGATCACGATCACGGGGGAGGCAGAGCCGGAGCTGCTCGCCGACCTCGATCAGCGCCGCGCCCAGCGGGCGCGGCCGCGGCTGGCCGTCGAGAAGCTCCTCGACGCGGAGAACCGCCGACTCATCCAGTGGACGATCGTGGGCTACCCGAACGAAGGGTGGGCCCGGACGGTCTTCGGCGAGCCCGACGTCGAGCGGCTCTGGGAGGCGGTCATCACGGCGACGCGCCTCGACGAGCCCGACCCGGTAACGGCCTGGCAGGAGCACATCGCACGCCTCCGCGAGCGCGCGAGGGCGCTCGACGAGCGCCGCTTCCGCGCGATCCGCTTCAAGGGGCCCGGCACGGACCTGGTGGTGGGCCTGCCCGAGTCGCATCGCTGGCTTACGGGAGCCGAGGAGACGGTCGACGGCGTGCCGCATCTCGTCAACGTCCCGACCGAGGAAGTCTTCACGACACCCGACCGCAGGCTCACGGAGGGGACGGTGCGATCGACGTTCCCGCTCTCGCTCGGCGGCACGATCGTGAGAGGCCTCGAGGTGCGCTTCGAGCGCGGCAAGGTCGTCGAGGTGCGCGCGGAGGCGGGCGCCGAGGCCGTACGGCAGGAGATGGCGACCGACGAGGGCGCGAGCTACCTGGGCGAGGTGGCGCTCGTCGACGGCGACTCCCGTGTGCGCAAGACCGGCGTCGTCTTCTTCGACACGCTGTTCGACGAGAACGCCGCCTGCCACATCGCGTGGGGCCAGGGGATCCAGGGGGCGCTCGAGGGCGGTGAGGAGATGCCGGACGGGGAGCTCGCCGCGCTCGGCTACAACGACTCGGTCGTGCACACCGACTTCATGGTCGGCGGCCCGGAGGTCGAGGCGCTCGGTGTGGAGAAGGGGGGCACGGAGGTGCCGATCATCGAGGACGACGCGTGGGTGCTCCGCTAGCCTAGAGGCCTCTCCGGGCGCATAGCTCAGCGGGAGAGCGCTCGCTTCACACGCGAGAGGTCCCTGGTTCGATCCCAGGTGCGCCCGCCGTTTGGGCGGTAGAAGCGGCACAGGCAGGGATGAGCGGGCCAGGCGTAGCGCGAGTGCCGTTCTCCCGCGCCCTGACTCGTCGAACGAAGTTCAGTGCGCGTGGGCCTCCTGTGAGACGACCAGAGGCCGGAGTGACGGATCCCCGACTTCGATCAGCGGCTGTCGCCTGAAGCTTTTTGTCAAGCCCGCTCCGCGAGCTGAAGCAGATTCATCGCCTCCAGAGAAAACCCCTGCACAAAGAGCCGTCGGAGGAGTAAAGTCGCCAACTCAGCGGGCTGGGGAGAGTTGCTACGCGACTATCTGCGGCTCGTAAGCTTGTTTGGCTCCGCCTGGGCGGTCGTCGCCCCGGTCGAAACACAGTTCCGCTGCGCGACCTATCACGACGCCCGATCCTGCGAGAGCGACAGCCGACGGCAGAGCTCGCGCTGCTGACTCCAGTGTCGCGCTTGCGTTGGGGCCGGCAGCGACCGCGGCTTCCGGCGACGCGGTCGCTCGTCACGTCGTGCCGAAGCTGGCGGCAACGTTCAAGGCTCAGTTCATCGTCCAGACGTGCCTCAATGCGCATAGCGCTCCGTGCCTCCAATAGCGCCGCATACGAACTCACTCGACGTGCGCGCTGAAGGTGCGAGCGCTCACGCAGGCTCTATTCAGCCCGGCCGCCGGTCTCTCGTGATGCGGGATCGCCTCCCGTGCACCACCCTACGACGTCTGCGGTCAACTGGTCTCCGTACAGCACTGATCTGCCAGACCTCGAAATCCGGTCGCGCTCGCGCAGCCGAGTCGGCGCGTTCGACGCTTGTCCTGCTCGTAGGCCTCGTACCGGCGGGCGTCCCGCTAAGCCGCCCGTCCCTCGCTGGGATGGCATGCTCGAGCACGGGGGCGGCGCGCATCCGGTACGGCCTGCCGCCAGCGAACATGGGGATAGGGCTTTCGGACAATCGACTCACCATAGCTCGGGTTGCGCCTCCAAGACGGTCACGTCCAGCCCCCGTCGCTGCAGCCGGGCAGTCCTCGATAACGTGGCTGCGTCCCGACGAGACGACGAAACGGGCCCGACGCGGACCGCGTCGAGACACGGAAGGCGGCTTGCGTCTCTAGGGGATCGACAGCTTCGCCTGGACGACGGCCTGCGTGGCGCGGCCGCTCTTCGTGACCGGCCAGACGTACCAGCGGTAGGAGCCGGCCGTCAGCCGGACGACGCGACCCTCGTGGCGCCACGTCTGGCCGAGCTCGAGAACCGGTTCCTTGGTCTCCTCGGCGAGCACTCGGTCGGCCCCCCTGAACAGCTCGACGTGGTAGCCGACCGCTCCCTCGACGGGCGCCCACGCGAACCGCCGCGGCTCCGGCGCCGGCGCGACGGGCGCCTTCGGCTTCGAGGCAGCCTTGGCGCCGCTCGTGGCACTCGCCTTGGCGCTTGGCGGCGGCCTTCGGCGTGGTCGTCGCCTTCGGCTTGGTCGTGGCATTCCGGGGCGTCGTCGCCTTCGGCTTGGTCGTCGCGTTTGGCTTGACGGCGGCCTTCGGGCTTGGTAGTCGCTTTCGGCTTGGAGGCGGTCGCGTTGGGCTTGGTCGTCGCCTTCGGCTTGGACCCGCACCGGCTTGGCCTGCACCTTCGGCTTGGCGGCGGCCTTGGGCTTGGGAGCAGGCGACGCCTGTCCATTCGACGACGGGGCCTCGGACTGGATCGGCTTGCCGGAAGCGGGCGTGGCCGTAGCCTCGGGCGAGCCGGACGACGATCCGCCGGTCAGATTCAGGATCCCGAGAACGGCCACCGAGGCCACAGCCACGCTCGCGAGGAAGAGCAGCGTCCCGCGGCCGCGGCGGGGAGGGCGTGAGGAGTGCTTCGGCCGAGTGGAGGCGGCCGGCCGCGTGACCGGATGGGGCATCGCAGGGGCGATCGCGGCAAGCGTCCGGCGTTCCGGTTCCGCTGGAGCAGGCTCGACCTGCGGCAAAGGCTCAGGGCGACGTTCCGGCTCGACGACCCTTGCCGGCTCCGCTTCGACCACCCGCTGCGGAGCGGGGGCGAGAGCCTCGGGCCCAGAGGTGGGTCTCTCGCTCTCGTATGTCGGCCGAAACGGCTCGACGACCGTCGCGTCCACGACGGTCTCCGATTCGGTGGGCTGCAGGAGGGTCGGCTCAGCAGGGGGGGTCGGCCGAGGGACGATCGGCTCGTCGGGCTCGACCGCCGGCGAGGCAGGCGCCGCGCCAGCCTGCGGCACGGCACGTGGAGGCTCGAGCGCCGGCCCCGAGCTCCCGTTCGACTCGGCGGGAGGCACGAGCCGCAGCCCAGGCCCGAGGAGGGGGCGCGACGGCGCGGGCAGGGCGGCACGTTCGCGCACCATGCGCGCCAGCTCCGGATCGACGAGGACGAGCTCGGGGCTGATCTCGGAGAGATCGACACCCTCGTCCGCATCGCCGGGAATATCCGCGACGGGCCTCATCGATTCATCATCGGCGTCGACAGCATTCCGCTTGATCGAACGGCCCATGCTACCCGCCTTCGGTGATGGGCCTGCCGGAGTGCGCAACGCACGGGTGCTACGCTCGGGTTGCCCGGTCGCGCTAGGTGGGGAGTCAGCGGTTCCCTGAACCCGAAATCCGCTCCAGCGGGGCCGAACGCCGTCCGAGGGCGGCGGTCACGGGCACGGGTCACCGATACGCGGCGTTGACGGTCGGGTCCCGCGCACTGGGAGCGTTCGAACCGCGTCAGATCCGGAAGGAAGCAGCGCTAAGGACTCCCTCCCAGGTGCCGCGGCACCGCCCGACCCGAGCAGGCGGCGGCGGCACCGCCCGGGGTCGCCTGTTCGACGTCGGAGCGCGCGGCCGGGCATTTCAGCCGGCGGCCGCAGCCAGAGGGTCTGCGAGAATGCATCCATGACCGCGCTGTATCGCACCTACCGCTCACTCGACTTCACACAGGTCGTCGGGCAGGAGGCGATCGTCCGCACGCTGCGCAATGCGATCGAGCACGACCAGGTGCGGCAGGCGTACCTCTTTGCAGGCCCGCGCGGCACGGGCAAGACGTCGATGGCGCGCATTCTCGCCAAGGCGCTGAATGCCGAGGGAGGCCCGACCGCCGATTTCGACCCGACCACCCGCATCGCACGGGCGATCGCCGACGGAACGGCGCTCGACGTGGTCGAGATGGACGCTGCCTCGCAGCGAGGGATCGACGAGGTTCGCGAGATCCGGGAGCGGGCGATGCTCCAGCCCGCCGAGGGCCGCTACAAGGTCTACATCGTCGACGAGGCGCACCAGCTCACGACGGCTGCCTGGAACGCGCTCCTCAAGCTGATCGAGGAGCCCCCGCCCCACCTCGTCTTCGTCTTCTGCACGACCGAGCTCTCCAAGGTGATCCCGACCGTTCGGTCTCGCTGCCAGACCTTCGTCTTCCAGCGCCCGCGCCTGCAGGAGATCGTCACCGTCCTGCGCCGGGTCTGCGACGGCGAGGGCATCGACGCGCCGGACTCCGCGCTCTCGCTCGTCGCTCGCGGCGCCGGGGGGTCGTTCCGCGACGCGATCTCGACGCTCGACCAGCTCGCCGCCGCAACGGGGAAGAAGATCTCCGTGCAGGACGTGCTGCAGCTCGGGACAGCGGTCGAGGAGGACGTGCTCTTCCGTCTCTGCGACACGATCGTCGACCGGGACGTCGCCGGCGCGCTCGTGCTCGTCGAGGAGCTCGCAGAGCGAGGCCAGGATCTCGGGCAGCTGACGAAGGAGCTCCTCGAGCATCTTCGCCACCTGCTCCTCGTCCAGCACCTCGGGCACGTGCCCGAGTCGCTCCCGCTGACCGAGGAGTCGCGAGACCGTCTGCGCGAGCAGGCGAACCAGCTCCCCGAGCCGACGGTGCTGCGGCTGGTCGACCTTCTGGCGGTGGTCGTTGAGGACGAGCGGCAGGGCGGAGACCCCCGCCTGCCGCTCGAGCTCGCGCTCGTCAAGGTGACCCGGCCCCAGTCAGATCTGGCGCGTGAATCGCTTGTCCATCGTGTCGAAGTGCTGGAATCCCGGGTGCATGCCGGTGTTCCCGCCGCGGAGTCGTGGGGCCCCTCCCCCGTTCCCGCGCCCGCGGCGGGCCCGGCACCTGCGGACGCGGCGCCGCCTCCGAGCGAGCCGGGCGGTGACGAGATCACCGTCGAGCAGGTGCACGAGGCCTGGACGAGAAGCGTCATTCCGGCGGTCAAGGAGCGCTCGATCCCCGTCGCCTCGCTGCTGTCGGAGGCGAACCCGACGGCGCTCGAAGGCAACTCCCTCACCCTCTCCTTCCAGCCGAGCGCCGAGTTCCACCGCAAGCAGGTGGACGACCCCAAGAACCTCACGGTCCTGCGCGACGCTCTGTACGAGGTCACCGGGCGGCGACTCACGGTCGTCACCGCGCTCTCCGAGCAGGCCGACGAAGCCGTAGGGCCCGAGTCGGAGCCTCTGGGCGAGGAGAACCTCATCTCCCTGCTCGTCACCGATCTCAACGCAACCGAAGTGGAGGAGATGCCGTGAAGCTCGACATGAACGCACTGATGAAGCAGGCCCAGGAGATGCAGGAGCAGATGCTGCGCGCCCAGGAAGAGGCGAAGAGCGAGATCCAGGAGGCCTCCGCCGGGGGCGGCATGGTGACGGTCAAGGCGAGCGGGGCGGGTGAGCTCGTCGAGATCCGGATCGACCCGCGCGCGATCGACCCCGACGACCCCGAGCTGCTCGCCGACATGGTGCTCGCCGCGTCGAACGAGGCGCTTCGAGCAGCGGCGCAGTCGGTCGAGAGCAAGCTTCGCGGCCAGATGCCCGACCTGGGGTCGCTCGGCCTGCCGGGCATGTAGGCCGCTCGCCGAGCGCACGCAGACCGGCGTACGCCCGTGCTCCTCGAAGAGATCGCGCGCGTCTCCCTCGCGGTCGCCGGAACGAGCGCTCGCTCGGCGAAGGTCGAAGCACTCGCCGACTGCCTGAGGAACCTGCGGCCGGAGGAGGTTCCCGTGGGGGTCACCTACCTCTCCGGCACGCTAGGGCGGATCGGCGTCGGCTGGGCATCCCTCCAGGAGCTTCCTGATCCCGCGGAGCCGCCGCCGACACTCGAGCTGCTCGACGTGGACGCGGCCCTTCGACGCATCGCCGCCACCGACGGCCCCGGATCGCAGGCCAGGCGCAAGACCGAGCTGACCCAGCTGTTCGCGAGCGCCACGGAGGTCGAGCAGCGCTTCCTGGTCGACCTCCTGCACGGCGAGCTTCGGCAAGGCGCGCTCGAGGGCGTCATGGTCGAGGCGGTCGCCCGGGCGGCGGCGTCCCGGCGGGCGAGGTGCGCCGGGCGCTCATGCTGGCCGGCGAGCTGCCCACCGTGGCCGCCGCAGCGCTCACCGACGGCCGTAGCGGTCTCTCGAGCTTCGGGCTCCAGCTTCTTCGACCGATGAAGCCGATGCTCGCGCAGACAGCCGAGACCGTCGCCGACGCGATCGGCCGCACCGGCCCGGCCGCCGTCGAATGGAAGCTCGACGGCGCGCGGCTCCAGGTGCACCGGCTCGGCGACGAGGTGCGCGCCTACACGCGCAGCCTCGCGGACGTCACCGAGCGCGTGCCCGAGGTCGTCCAGGCGATCGGGCGGCTGCCGCTCGAGGCCGCGGTCTTCGACGGCGAGGTGATCGCCATGCGGGCCGACGGACGTCCGCACGCGTTCCAGGCGACGATGAGCCGGTTCGGCTCCGGCGGAGACGGAGCCGCGTCACCCGAATCGGTCCCGCTCACCGTCTCTCTCTTCGACTGCCTCCATCTCGACGGAGACGACCTCCTCGACCGTTCCTGCCAGGAGCGGTTCGCGCTCCTCGCAGCTCGCGTGCCCGAGCACCTGCGTGTGCCGAGGATCGAGACCGACGATTCGGCCACTGCAGAGCGCTTCCTCGAGGACGCGCTCGCACACGGCCACGAGGGCGTCATGGTGAAGGCGCTCGGCGCGCCGTACGAGGCGGGCAGGCGAGGAGCCGCCTGGTTGAAGGTGAAGCGCGCGCACACGCTCGACCTGGTGGTGCTCGCAGCCGAATGGGGCCACGGAAGGCGCCGCGGCCGGCTGAGCAACCTCCATCTCGGCGCGCGTGACCCCGAGAGCGGAGGGTTCGTCATGCTCGGCAAGACGTTCAAGGGCATGACCGACGCGATGCTCGAATGGCAGACCGAGCGGCTGCTCGAGCTCGCAACCGAACGCGAAGGCCACGTCGTCCACGTCCGCCCGGAGCTCGTCGTCGAGATCGCCTTCGACGGCGTGCAGCGGAGCTCCCGGTATCCGGGCGGAGCTCGCGCTGCGGTTCGCCCGCGTCAAGGGCTATCGCCCCGACAAGTCGGCCGAGGACGCCGATACGATCGACCTCGTCCGCTCCATCCACGAAGGCGCGCGCTGACCCGACCGCTCGGCGACCGGCCAGGCCTGCCACGTCCGCCGTGGACGGCTAACGTGACGGCGTGCTGAGCCCCGCGGTGGACAACCTCGTCGCGCAGCTCACGCGCCTACCGGGAATCGGCACCCGCACGGCCCAACGGCTCGCATTCCACATCCTGGCCGCGCCGACCGACGAGGCGAACGCGATCGGGCTCGCGATCGCGGACGTCAAGGCGCGGGTGCGTCCCTGCCCCGAGTGCGGGAACCTGACGGAGGAGGAGCTCTGCGGCGTCTGCGCCGACCCTCGCAGGGACCGCACCGTGATCTGCGTCGTCGAGCAGCCGGTGGACGTCCTCTCGCTGGAGCGGACGCACGAGTACCGCGGCCTCTACCACGTCCTCGGAGGCGCGCTCTCGCCGCTCGACGGCGTCGAGCCCGGCGACCTGCGGATCCAGCGCCTGATGGAGCGCGTCGGTGCCGACGGGGTCGAGGAGGTGGTGCTGGCGACGAACCCGACGATGACGGGCGAGGCGACCGCCGCCTACCTCGCCGACCGCCTGCGCGACCGCGTCACCGTGACGCGCCTGGCGAGCGGCCTCCCGGTCGGCGGCGACCTCGAGTACGCCGACGAGGTCACGCTCGGCCGGGCACTGGCCGGCCGCCGGCCCGCTTAGGTCAGCCGCAGGGAGTCGCGGGCTTCGGCTAGAACAAGAGGTCTGATGCCTGCGCAACCGACGATCGGCGTCGTCGGCGCGACCGGTGCGGTCGGCACGGTGACGCTCCAGCTGCTCGCAGAGCGAGGGTACGAGCGCGTGCGCGCGTTCGCCTCCGCGCGCTCTGCCGGGTCGCGAGCTCCCGTTCGGCGACGACGAGCTCGTCGTCGAGGAGGCGACCCCCGACGCGCTCGGTGCCGGCGACGTCGACCTGTTCCTCTTCTCCGTCGGCACCGTCGGCGAGCCGCGAGCTCGTCCCGATTGCGTCGGCGGCCGGAGCGGTCTGCGTCGACAAGTCCTCCGCCTACCGGCTCGTCGACGGGTACCCGCTGGTCGTGCCGGAGGTGAACGGCGGCCGGGCGCTCGAAGCGCTCGAGCGCGACCGGATCGTCGCCAACCCGAACTGCTGCACGATCCCGCTCACCTGCGTCCTCAAGCCGCTCCACGACGAGGCGGGCCTGGCGCGCGTCCGGGTCTCGACCTACCAGTCGGTCTCGGGAGCGGGCGCACAACGGATGTCGGCGCTGGCCGAGGAAACCCCGGCCGAGCACGACCTCGTGATGGACTGGACGTGGGAAGGCGACGAGTCGGACGAGGAGGCGAAGCTCCGGGCGGAGACGCGCAAGATCCTCGAGCTCCCAGACCTCCCGATCTCGGCGACCTGCGTGCGCGTGCCCGTCATGGTCGGCCACTCGGAGGCCGTATGGGTGGAGCTCGATCGGCAGCTGTCGCCCGACGAGGCGGCAGAGATCCTCCGCGACGCCCCGAGCGTCCGCGTCCTCGACCTTCCCGCGTTCCCGAGCCCTGCCGCCGCCGCGGGCGAGGACGAGGTGCTGGTCGGCCGCATCAGGCGCGACACGGCGGCGGAGAACGGCATCGCGCTCTACCTCTCGAGCGACAACCTCCGCAAGGGCGCGGCCCTCAACGCGATCCAGATCGCGGAGCTGCTCCTCGAGGGCGTCGCGGCGACCCGCTGAACCCTAGGGACGCGGCACGGGCGGCGGGCGCCGGCGTGAACGCCTCCTGGACGACGCGCAGCACCCTCGCGCGCCGTCCCTCCTCGACCGGCACGAGGCCGCCGAGCTCGAGCCGGCACAGCTCGACGCGGCCCTGCGACGCGGACCGTGACGAAGCCGAACTCGTCGAGGAAGTCGCGCGGGAAACACCGTGCGGTGGACGAGGAAGCGCTCCTCGACCGACTCGCCCTCCGGATAGCGGTAGGCGAACGCCTCCAGCGCCTTCGCGCCTCGGTCGCGTGACTCGCCGATCGCCGCGAGGAGCAGCGACTTCTCGATCCACTCGGCGCCGTCCCGGACGAGGTAGGAGCACGTGACGAGCACGGCGTCCTCCGATGGCGGGCCCGGCGGGGAGGTCGGCTGCACGCGGGAAGAGGTGCGAGGGACCGTACTGCAGCGAGCCCAGGAGGCGGCCGCCCTCGTCGAGGTAGATCGTCCCCCACTCGCCCCAGTCCTCCTCGGCGCGCTCCATCCACCGCTCCTTGGAGCAGTCCTGTTGCCGCGCGACTGCCACCAGACGCAGTCGCGGCACACGGACGGCGCCGAGCCGGATCGTCGCGCGGGTGAGGCCCGAGATCGCCCCCGGGCATCAGTCTCCGGACGCGGCCACGCCGGCGACGACGACGTCGACGGTCGACAGACGGAAGCCTCGCGGTGCGGGCGAGGTACTCGGCGACGCGCCGCTGCACCGCGGTTGCCGACGTCGGGGCTCGGGCGCCCCATTCGAGCGCGACGTGCAGCTCGACGCCCAGCGCGCCGTCCTCCTCGGTCACCCGGACGCCCTCGTGCCGGCGCGGGCCGTCGACGAGCTCCTGGACGCCCTCGACCTCGACGGGCCGCGTCCGCCGCGTAGGAGGCCAGCACCTCGTGCGAGATGACGGCGTGGCCCTCCACGCCGGCCAGTCTAGTCGCCGGCGCCGCAGCACGAGCTCCGTCGACCTCCGGGCCGCGCGAAGAACCTGAATGGGACGAAGGTCGTGCCCGTTCCCGGCGACACGTGCATCATGCCGGCCCGCGTCTCGTAGAGGCCCGAGACGAACCGGCGCTCGCGGGATGCGCCAGCGTGATCCGCCGGCCCGGCCAGGGCAGGCAGATCTGGCCCGCGTGGAGATGACCGGCGAGGATGAGGTCGAACGACCCGGCGGGCAGTGTGCGTACGACGCCCGGGAAGTGGCAGAGCAGGAGCCGCAGGCTCGCGTCGCGGGTCTGCGAGCGTCGTGCGGGCGTGCGGCTCCGGCCCGATACGTCTCCGGGTCGACGCCGACGATCGGACACGCGCTCGCCCGCGGAGTCGACGGTCTCGCGCATCGTCGCGCAACAGGCTGCGCCTGCTCGAGGTCGCGGAGCTCGGCCGCGCGCGAGAACGGATCTCGCGTGACCGCGACGTCGTGGTTGCCGAGCACGACGAACGGTCGCTCGAGCCGGGCGAGCAGCGCGCGCAGCCGCGCCTCGCCGCGCGGATGGGAGACGAGGTCGCCCGTGACGCAGACGAGATCCGGCGATCGCCGGCGACCCACTCGGCGGCCCGTGCGCTCGCCCGGTTGCCGCGCGAGAGCGGAGCCCCGAGGTGGAAGTCCGACAGATGGCCGATCCGGAGCCCGTCGAGCGCCGGCGGGAGGCCCGGACGCGGGACCTCGAGGACGCGCGTCCGCAGCCAGCCGGCCTCGAGCCAGCCGTACACCAGCACGCCGGCGCCGAGGAGCACGAGCGCAGGCGGCGAGCCAGAGCACTCCGGCACCCTAGACGGCACGAATCGCGGCCCGACGTCAGAGCCCACCTGGACCCGGCCCCGACACCGCGAGACGGGGCAGCGCGGCCGGATACTGTGAGCCCATGGGAGGCGGCAGCCAGCGGGATGCCCTCGCGCGCGTTCGGGGATCGTCGCGAGCCTCGCCGTGGTCCAGTCGATCGCGCACCTCGCGCTCGCGCTCGGCGAGCCGACCGTCCGGAGACAGCGCTCGACCTCGACCGCTCAGCAACGGCGTCCCCGACCTCGTCTCGACGCTGCGCTCGCGCTCGCGGCGCCGGCGCCCGCGGCGCTCGCTCGGCACGGCGCGGGGCCGTGGCCGCATCGCCCGGTCTGCCTTCCTTCGCTCCTCGGAGCGCTCGACGGTGGCCGACCTACTCCACGACGGAGCCCACCCGTCCTCGCATGTCGGCCGGCTCGTGGTCGGCCTTGTCGCGGCGACGGGCGTCTCGCTCGTCGCCGTGGCGGTCGAGTCGCCGACGCGGCGCGGGATCACCCTGGCGGCGGCGCGTTGCTGCTCGCCGGCGTCGTTCCTCGTCTCCGGCCTCGACCATTTCGACAGCTGGTTCGAGCGGACAGCGCGGCGACCCCGTCGAGGAGTACCAGATCGTGGCGAAGGAGGGTCTCGAGCTGCTCGGCTGGTCGCTGGTCGCGCTCGCGCTCTGGGACGAGGCCCTCCGACGCCGCGGCGGCACGGCGCTCCCCGCCGGCGCGCAACGACGACTGGCCCGCGAGCGGACTCGCAGGCCGAGCCGCTCCCGCGGTGCGACCTACAGGGCCAGCTTCTCGAGCACGGGCTGCATCGAGACGACGTGCCGCTTGAAGCGGAGCTCGGAGTCCCTCGATGCCCGCGGCGACGCCGATCAGCTGTGAGAGGTGGAGGATCGGCATCTGGAAGTCCTTGCCGGTCTGCTTCTTGAGCTTCGACTGCCATGCGTCGAGTGAGAGGTGGCAGAGCGGGCACGGCGTGACGATCGCGTCGGCGCCCGGCCTCCTTCGCCTGCTCGATCAAGCATAGATGGAACTCGAACCAGTAGATGGTAATAAC
>CAVROJ010000030.1:0-76202 GCA_963722755.1 uncultured Actinomycetes bacterium | reverse complement strand
TGGAGCATGGGCGGCCGTCTGGCGTCGATCGTCGCAGGGGTCGACGACCGGGTCCGCGCGACCGTGCTCATGTCCGTCGGCGCCGCCCCGGTGGAGGCCTACGTCGAGGGCGCCCCCGCGGAGCTCCAGGACGTCGTCCGCGAGGCGCTCGAGCCGATCGACCCGCTCTCGCACGTCGGCGACGCGAGCGGCGCGATCCTCGTCCAGGCCGGGCGACAGGACTCGATCGTCCCCCGCGCCGCGCTCGAGGCCGTCATCGACGCCGCCCCGGAGGGCTCGACGGTCGAGTGGTATCCGACAGACCACGCGCTGAACGACCGGGCGCGGAGCGACCGGCTCGACTGGCTTTCGGGCGAGCTCGGGCTCCGCTAGCCGGCCTGTCACGGCGAAGGGTGTGTTCCGCCCCGCCTGCTCACGAGAGCTCGCGCGCCCGCGCGAGAAGCGCGCGCTCCGCCGCAGCCTCGCGCTCGTGTGCGGCCGCGCTCCACCTCTCGCGGTCCGTCAGCGTCGCGCGAATCCCGAGGAGCATCTCCTCCATCGCCGACTCCGACGACGACCCCGTCTGCCGGCGGGCGGCGGCGCAGGCCGCGGGATCGAGCGCGTCCCGCAGCACTGCCTCCTCGACCTCGACCGGCCTGCCGATCGTGGCCATCGCCGCTGCGGCGATGCCGGCCGGCGTCAGCAGCGTTGACGGCTCGCCGGCGTCGACGAGGTCGCGGATCGCGCGCCCCACGATCGTGTGGGCGCTGCGGTAGTCGACGTCGCCGGCGAGCGCGAGGACGTCGGCGACATCGGCCGCGGTGACGAAGCTCTCGCGTGCGATCAGCGCGAACCGCCGCGTGTCGAGCTCCATGCCGTCCAGCACAGAGGCGGTCAGCCGGGCGATCGCGACGGCATCGTCGAGTGCTCGGGGAACCGTGCCGTTGAGCAGGTGAAAGTGATCCGTGCGCGCCGACCCCGTGTGCAGCGTCGCGAGCGCGCTCGCAACGTCGCCGCTGGCCTGGCCGGCCTGCGTGCGGATCGCGGCGAGCGCGTACGGGTTCTTCTTCTGCGGCATCAGCGCGCTCGCGCGGCTGTGGGCGTCCGAGAGCTCGATCAGACCGAATTCCTGGCTGGCGTAGATCTCGAAGTCCTGGCCCAGCTGAGACTGGTGCGTCGCGGCGATCGCGAGGGTCGCAAGGAGCTCGACGTACACGTCTGCCTGCCAGGCTGCGTCCTTCGCGTGCTCGACGACGCCGTCGCCGCCGAGAAGCTCGGCGAGCCGTGCGCGGTCGATCGACCAGCGCGAGCCGGCGCTGCCGCCGGCTCCCGCGACGCTCTTGCCGAGAGCCGCATGCGACGCGCGCGTCCGTTCGGCGTCGCGGAGCGCAGGGTACGCGTACGCCAGAAGAAGGTGACCGATCGTCGTCGGCTGCGCCGGCTGGAGGTACGTGTAGTCGGTCGCGAGGGCGGTGCGCGTCCCTTGTGCCTGCCGAACGAGCGCCGAGGCCTGCTCGACGAGCGCATCGTGCAGTTCGAGCACGCCCGCCCGGGCGGTGAGCCGGAGCGCGACGCGAAACGCCTCGCGTCGTGGACGGCCCGCGCTCAGCCAGCCGGCGGCCGCCCTTCCGACGCGCCGCTCGAGCTCGGCCTCGCGTGCATTGAACGCGTCGCCGAGGGACGGGTCCCACGGAAACTCGTCGCCGGGAATCGCGTGAAGCTCGAGCAGCCCGCGGAGGAGGGACGTGCCGTCCTCACCCGCGAGGTCACCGCCTTCGACGAGAGCGACGGCGTGCGCGAGGTCCGCGAGCGACAGGCCACGGGCGAGACGCGGGCCGTGCGCGCTCTCGGCCGCGTACGCCGCTGCCACGAGCTCGGACGCCGCGCTGCCGTGCAGCCGTCCGCCGCGCCCTAGCTCCTCGGATGCGGTCACGACCGGGACACTACGGCCTGATCTCGGCGGCGACGCCGTGCATCCCCGCGAGCCGCGGCACGACGTCGAGCACGCTCTCGCGGGCGCACCACGGGATGTCCGCCTCGAGCTCGGGGCCGTGGTCGATCAGGTTCCGCCCGGAGCGCGAGGCGCGGAACGCCTCCTCGGCGCTCCGCGTACGACCGCGCGAGCCGAACCGCCGCCTCGGCCGCGTCGCTCCGCTCGAAGCCGAGGCCCTCGGCGACGCGCCCGGCGACGTACGCGTCGTCGAGCGCGAACGCGCCCTTCACGCCGGCGCAGAACACCGCCACGTCGTCGCCGTGCGAGCGGGCCGCCTCGGTCACCGCGCCCAGGTTCAGGAGCGACGCGATCAGCACGCGGTCGCAACGCTCCGCGGCGGTGACGATCGCGCGCGTGCCGTTCGTCGTCGACATCGCGAGCGTCGGCGTGCGCGGCTCCAGGTACTCGCGCGGCGAGTTGCCGAGGTCGAAGCCGTCGATCCGGACGCCGAGGCGCTCGCCGCCGAGCGTGACCTCGGGGCCGCCGAGCGCGCGGGCGTCCTCGACCTCGGCTGCGCACCACACGCGCTCGTAGCCCGAGTCGAGCGCCTGGCAGATCGTCGAGGTGGCGCGGATGACGTCGATCACGACCCCCGTCGGGGCCGCCGCCGCCTCGTCGGGAGTGAACGCGACGTGAACGCGCACGCGGGTACGCTAGCCGCGAGGTGAGCGACACGCCCCACTGCTACCGGCATCCGGGCCGCGAGACGCTCGTCTCGTGCTCGGAGTGCGGGCGGCCGATCTGCGAGGAGTGCATGACGTTCGCGCCGGTGGGGATCAAGTGCCCCGACCACGCCGGCGTCGGGGCGGCGCGCTCGGCTCCGGCACGCGTGCGGCGGTCGCAGCCGGCCCGCCAGGCGCAGCGGACGATCGCCGGGCTCGAGGCGCCGGCGACGGTCGGCCTCGTCGTCCTCAACGTCCTCGTCTACATGCTCACCGTCTACCAGGGCGGCGGCGTCAGCCAGCCCGGCGGCGAGCTGTTCGACGAAGGGGCCCTGATCGGCGCCGCGATCAGCGTCGACGGCGACTGGTACCGGCTCGTCACGGCGATGTTCCTGCACGCGAGCCTCCTCCACCTCGCCTTCAACATGCTCGCCCTCTACTGGCTCGGGACGATCGTCGAGCAGGCGCTGGGCACGTGGCGCTTCCTCCTCCTCTACTTCGTCTCGGGCATCGCCGGCTCGGCGGGCGCGCTCGCGCTGAGCGACCCGTTCGCGGTCACGGTCGGCGCGTCGGGCGCGATCTACGGGATCATGGGCGCGCTGCTCGTGCTCGAGTATCGCGCGACCGGCTCGTTCGCCGGGCAGGCGCTCGGGCTGATCGTGCTCAACCTCGCGCTCACGTTCGCGATCCCGAACATCTCGATCGGCGGGCACCTCGGCGGGCTCGTCGGAGGGATCCTCGCGACGTTCGCGCTCGCGCACTTCCGCTACGCCCGGCCGCGCTCGCTCGGCCCGGCCCTCGTCGGCGCTGATCATGCTCGCGAGCCTCGTCGTCGCGTACGTGCGCGTCGAGAGCTACGTGTAGCCGCGGCGGTCTCAGCCGCCGACCGCGACCGAGGTGACGCCCGCCTCGGCGAGCGCAGCCTGGGCCGCAGCGAGGCGGGCGAGCGGCACCCGGTACGGCGAGCACGAGACGTAGTCGAGCCCGATCTCGTGGCAGAACGCCACCGACCGCGGCTCGCCGCCGTGCTCGCCGCAGATCCCCAGCTTGAGGTCGGGCTTGACGCCGCGACCGCGCTCGACGGCGATCCGCATCAGGTCGCCGACACCTTCGCGGTCGAGCACCTCGAACGGGTTGCGCTCGAGCATGCCGTGCTCGAGGTAGTACGTGAGGAACTTCCCCTCGGCGTCGTCGCGCGAGAAGCCGAGCGCCGTCTGCGTGAGGTCGTTCGTGCCGAACGAGTAGAAGTCGGCGCTCTCGGCGATCTCGTCCGCGCGCATGCAGGCTCGCGGCAGCTCGATCATCGTCCCGCAGAGGTACTCGACGTCGGGCTCCTCGGCGGCAACGCGCTCCGTCAGCTCCCGGAGCCGGCGCAGCTCCTCGGCGAAGCCGACGAGCGGGTGCATGATCTCCACGAGCGGCGGCTCGCCCGTCCGGTCGGCGACGGCGCGGGCCGCCCGGACGATCGCGCGGACCTGCATCTCGTAGATCTCCGGCCACTGGAGGCCGAGCCGGCAGCCGCGCGTGCCGAGCATCGGGTTCGCCTCGCGGAGCTGCTCGATCCGGCGCCGCATCGCGTCCGACGTCGCCTCCTCGACCGACGGGAGGAACTCGTGGAGCGGCGGGTCGAGCAGGCGGATCGTGACGGGGAAGCCCCGCCATCGCCTCGAAGATCTCCTCGAAGTCCCCCTGCTGGACGGGCAGCAGCCGGTCGAGCGCCGCGCGGCGCGCCTTCTCGTCGGAGGCGAGGATCATCTCCTGCACGACGGGGAGCCGGTCGGGCGCCATGAACATGTGCTCCGTCCGGCAGAGGCCGATCCCCTCGGCGCCGAACTCGCGTGCCTTCGCGGCATCCTCGGGCGTGTCGGCGTTCGCGCGCACGCGCAGCCGGCGGAAATCGTCCGCCCAGCCGAGGATCGTCCCGAAGTTCTCGTCGATCGCGGGCGGGACGAGCGGGACGGCGCCGACGATCACGCGGCCGGTGCCGCCGTCGATCGTCAGCTGGTCGCCTTCGCGCAGCTCGAGCTCGCCGATCCGGATCGTCCGCGCGTCGAGGTCGATCGCGAGCGCGTCGCAGCCCGCGACGCACGGCTTGCCCATCCCCCGCGCGACGACCGCGGCGTGCGAGGTCATGCCGCCGTGCGCGGTCAGCACCCCGACCGAGTGGATCAGCCCGTGGATGTCGTCCGGGGTCGTCTCCCAGCGGACGAGGAGCACGTCCTCCCCCGCGCGGCCCCGCGCCTCGGCGAGGTCGGCGTCGAGCACGATCGCGCCCGAGGCGGCGCCGGGAGACGCGTTCAGGCCGGTCGCGACCACCTCGACGTCGGCGCTCGGGTCGATCATCGGGTGCAGCAGCTGGTCGAGCTGGCCCGCGTCGATCCGCGCGACCGCCTCCTCGCGGGAGATGAGCCCCTCGCTCGGTCATCTCCGCGGCGATGCGCAGGGCCGCCTGCGCCGTCCGCTTGCCGGTACGCGTCTGGAGCAGGTACAGGACGCCGTCCTCGACGGTGAACTCGATGTCCTGCATCTCGCGGTAGTGGGCCTCGAGCTGATCGAGCGTGTCGGCGAGCTGCGCGTAGGCGTCCGGCATCATCTCGCGCATCTGCTCGATCGGCTCCGGCGTGCGGATCCCGGCGACGACGTCCTCGCCCTGGGCGTTCAGGAGGAACTCGCCGAACAGGCGGCGCTCACCCGTCGAGGGGTCGCGCGTGAAGCAGACGCCCGTCCCCGACGTGTCGCCCTTGTTGCCGAACACCATCTGGACGACGTTGACCGCGGTGCCGAGATCGTCCGGGATGTCGTACGTGCGCCGGTAGACCCGGGCGCGCGGCGCCTCCCACGAGTCGAACACCGCCCGGATCGCCCGCCGGAGCTGCTCGGGCGCGTCCTGCGGGAACGGCGAGCCCACCTCCTGCTCGTAGATCTCCTGGAACCTGGCGATCAGCTCCCGCAGGTCGTCCGCCGTCAGCTCGACGTCCTGGCGGGCCCCGCGTCGCTCCTTGAGGCCCTGCAGCTCCCCCTCGAACAGGTGGCCGTCGACCTCGTCCACGACCTCGCCGTACATCTGGATCAGCCGGCGGTACGAGTCGAACGCGAAGCGCGGGTTCCGGTCGCGGAGGCGAGCCCCTCCACCGCCACGTCGTTCAGGCCCAGGTTGAGGATCGTGTCCATCATCCCTGGCATCGAGATCGCGGCACCGGAGCGGACCGAGACGAGCAGCGGGTCGTCGGGGTCGCCGAAGCGCTTCCCCGCCCGCTCCTGGAGACGTGTCGACGTGCTCGTCGACCTCGCCCACAGGCTTCGGGCACCTCGCCCGTTCGCATCGTCTCGCGGCACGCGTCCGTCGTGACGGTGAAGCCGGCGGGCACCGGGATGCCGAGCGCGGTCATCTCCGCGAGCCCGATCCCCTTGCCGCCGAGCAGCTCGCGGCCGCCGGGAGCCTGCTCGTCGAACGCGTAGACGAGGCGCACGGCGCGGATCCTATGCACAGGCGACACTTCCGTCCCGCTGATGAAGCGCGTCGCAGTCATCTCCTCGGCCAGCGGAAGCGGGAAGACGACCGTCGGCCGCGCGCTCGCCGAACGGCTCGGCGTGCCGTTCGTCGAGCTCGACGCGATCCACCACCAGGCCGGCTGGACCGAGCTCGACGCGACCGAGCTGCGGCGGCGGGTCGAGCCGATCGTCGAGGGCGACGCCTGGGTCGTCGACGGCGTCTACCGCGGGAAGCTCGGCGACCTCGTCCTCGATCGGCGGACACGGTCGTCTGGCTCGACCTCCCGCGTCGCGTGTGGCTGCCGCGGCTCGTGACGGCGGACGATCGCGCGCTGTCGTGCTCGCGAGGAGCTGTGGAACGGGAACAGCGAGTCGCTGCGGAGCGTCCTCCTCGGCTCGGACTCGCTCGTGCGCTACGCGCTCCGCACCGAGCCGCGCCGGCGGCAGCGCTACCCGCACGAGCTCGCGCGGTTCCGCGTCGCGCGCCTCCGCACGCAGAGCCGAGGTCGATGCGTTCCTCGGTCCGCTCGGCGCTCGACTCACGGTGCGGCGCAGACCGGTGTCAGACACCCATCCTGTCAAGACGGGCCGATAGGGCCGTGTCCCGCGCGGCCGCTCTGGCGCTCTGCGGCTCCGGCCGCAGCGCACCGCGAAATGCCATGCAAACGGAGCGTTGTGGACGATTCGGCACACATTCGGCACGAAGGACACTTGACGCAGATCGGTGTCTGACACCGATCGGCGCGCAGCTCACCGAGCCACGAGCCGCGAGCGAAGCTCCGCGACCCACGCCGCCGCGCGCAGGCCGAGCCAGATCGGGCGTGAGGACGACGTAGAAGGCCACCATCGCGACGGCGAGGGACGCCCACCAGATCACCCAGTAGCGGACGGGCACCCATCCCTTCTCGGAGAGGTCGCGGCGGATGCCGCGCGCGAGAGGCCCGTACTTGGCGTTGCGGGACGTCACGCCCGGGCCGTCTCCCGCCGCCGGTGACGGTCGGCGACGAGCCGGATGATGCGCATCGCCGTCTCCTCGACCGAGAGCTCGGAGACGTCGATCACCGGGCAGCGGAGCCGACGGTGCACGCGTGACGGCGGCGTCGAGCTCCTCGAACACGGCCTCGAGATCGGCGTAGCGCCGGCGCGGCGCGCCCATCGACCGCACGCGCTCTTCCCGGATCTCCGCGAGCCGCTCCGGGTCGATCGTCAGCCCGACGATCTTCGCGCGGTCGATCTCGAACAGGTGCGGCGGCGGCTCGACACCCCGCACGATCGGGACGTTGGCCGCCTTGTGGCCGAGGTAGCCGAGGTAGATCGAGAGGGGCGTCTTCGACGTACGAGACACGCCGACGAGGACGATGTCCGCCTCGTCCAGCCCGCCGCCGATGCCGTCGTCGTAGCGCACGGCGAACTCGATCGCCTCGATCCGCTTGAAGTACGTCTGGTCGAGCGGCGCTCGCGCGCCCGGCTCCATCCGCGCCGCGACGCCGGCGACGCGCGAGATCGAGTCGATCGGGTGACCCAGGAGGTCGCAGTAGTGCACGCGCGAGCGTCGGCAGAGCCGGCGCATCTCGTCCCGCAGCCCCGGCTCGACGAGCGTGTAGACCATCACCGCGGGCCTCCCTCGGGCGCGCGCGACGGCGAGCGCGAGATCGTCGACCGACTCCACGCGGGGATGGCGCACCTCCTCGAACGCCAGGTCGGGGAACTGCGCCTCGAGCGCCAGCACGAGGCGGGCCGCGGTCTCCCCCGTCGAGTCGGAGACGATGTGCAGCTCGACGGGGGCGTGGTCGGTCACCGGCGGGAGGCTACCGCCGCGGTTCGGCCGCCGGTCAGCGCGAGCAGGTCGGCCGGCGCCAGCTCGAGCTCGAGCCCTCGCCTGCCCGCGCTCACGTGGATCGTGTCGAACGCGAGCGCGGACTCGTCGACGACCGTGGGAAGCGCGCGCCGCTGCCCGAGCGGGCTGATCCCGCCCGTGACGTACCCGGTCGCACGCTCCGCGGCCCTCGCGTCGGCCATGCGCGCGCGCTTTCCGAGCGCGCGCAGGTCGAGCTGCGCCTCGACCGGGACGACGGCGACCGTGAGCGCTCCGTCGACGTCGGCAACGAGGGTCTTGAAGACCCGCTCCGCATCGAGCCCGAGCTTCTCGACCGCCTCGAGGCCATAGGAATCCGACCGGGGATCGTGCTCGTACTCGTGCACCTGGAACGCGATGCCTGCGCGCTCCGCTGCTGCGATCGCCGGTGTCCCCTTCCCCGCCATCTCGGATGGCGCGAGGGTAGCGTTGGCGCCCATGGCGACCGAGGTCACGATGGACAAGATCGTCTCGTTGTGCCGTCGGCGAGGCTTCGTCTTCCCGTCGTCCGAGATCTACGGTGGGCTCGGGTCGAGCTACGACTACGGCCACTACGGCGTCCTGCTGAAGGACAACGTCAAGGCGCGCTGGCTCGAGGCGATGGTGCGCGAGCGAGACGACATCCTCGCGCTCGACTCGTCGATCATCCTCCACCCCAGGGTGTGGGAGGCGTCCGGGCACGTCGGCGGCTTCACCGATCCCCTCGTCGACTGCCGCACGTGCAAGCAGCGCTTCCGCGCCGACCACCTCGCGGACCCGGAGCACACGGAGCTTCGCTGTGGCAAGCGGCCGAGCAAGCGGCCCGGGGAGACCCCGGACTGCGACCTGACCGAGCCGCGCCACTTCAATCTCATGTTCCGCACGCGGGTCGGGGCCGTCGAGGAGACCGGGGTCGACGTGTACCTCCGCCCCGAGACGGCACAGGGGATCTTCATCAACTTCAAGAACGTCGCCCAGCTCGCTCGCCGCAAGCCCCCGTTCGGCATCGCCCAGGTCGGCAAGGCCTTCCGGAACGAGATCACACCGGGGAACTTCATCTTCCGGACACTCGAGTTCGAGATGATGGAGCTCGAGTACTTCGTGCCGCCCTCGGACGCGCACCAGTGGTACGAGTACTGGGTCGCGGAGCGCCTCGCCTGGCATGTCCGCTACGGCGTCCGCGAAGCGAACCTGCGGGTCCGGCCGCACGAGGCCGACGAGCTCTCCCACTACTCGAGCGGGACGAGCGACATCGAGTACCTCTACCCGATCGGGTGGTCCGAGCTCGAGGGCATCGCGAACCGCGGCGACTTCGACCTCACGCAGCACACGAACGAGTCCGGGACGAAGCTGGAGTGGGTCGACGCCGGGACCGGCGAGCGATTCACCCCTCACGTGATCGAGCCGTCGCTCGGCGTCAACCGGTCGATGCTGACGTTCCTGATCGACGCATACGACGAGGAGGTCGTCGCGGAGCGCGAGCGGACCGTCCTGCGCCTCCATCCACGGCTCGCGCCGGTGACCGTCGCGGTGCTGCCGCTGATCACGAAGGACGCGGGGATGGTCGCGAAGGCCCGGGCGCTCCGCGACGAGCTCCGGCAGCACCTGAGCGTCGAGTACGACGAGAGCGGCCAGATCGGCCGCCGGTACCGCCGCCAGGACGAGATCGGCACCCCGTGGGCGCTCACGGTCGACGAGCAGTCGCTGGCCGACGACACGATCACCGTGCGTGACCGGGACTCGCTCGCGCAGGAGCGGATCTCGATCGCACGGGCCCGCGAGTACCTCCTCGACCGCCTCGGCGAGCCCTGGGGCCCGCCGCCCCGGGCGGCCTGAGCGGCGCGAGGCCCTTCGCGGCGGAGGTAAGAAATCCGCGCTCGACGTTACTATCGAAAGTGAAATGTCAATGGCGCCGCTCATCACTCCCGCCTATGCGTCGCTCGATGACCTCGTTCCCCACGACGGCCTCCTCTCCCCCGCCGAGCTCGAGCAGCTCGCCGTCGAGATCGTCGAGCGCCCGGAGATCTGGGAGCCGCTCGTCCACGTCGACCGGGACCGGCGCCGCTACGAGCTGATCTACGAGGACGAGCACCTGGACGCGTGGGTGCTCTCCTGGATGCCGGGGCAGGGGACGGGCTTCCACGACCACTACATCTCCGGTGTCGGCCTGTGCTGCGCGGCGGGCAGGCGTCCGCGAGGACCTGCTCGTCTACGGCGGCACCGACATCGAGCTCCACCTGCGCCCGGGCGACTCGCGCCAGGGCGGGCCGGGATACATCCACCGCGTGCGGCACGAGCTCGGCGAGCCCGCCGTCACGATCCACGTGTATTCGCCGCGACTCGACTGGGTGGGCCAGTACCGCCTCGGGGACAACGGCATCGTGCGGCGCGAGGTCCGGCCGGGACGGAACGAGCTGACCGACCAGCTCGTCGCCGAGGGCGCCCTGGCGCGAGTCCTCGAGCGCTTCTGATCGTCCGGCGCGCAGACCGAACCGCTCACGCGGACAGCGTGCGCAGGCGGAAGCCGCCGTGGTGCTCGTACGACGACGTGACCACGGCGAGAACGTCGCGCGCGCCACGGTCGCCGAGCCCGAGCGTGGGCGCGTCAGCGATCGGCGTGCCCAGCAGGTCGGCCAGGCCGCGCAGGCCCTCGGGTGAGAGCGCGATTCCACCGTGGTCGCAGGCCGCGCAGACCGCGCCTCCCGCCGACGGCGAGAACGCCACCAGCCCTCCCTCCGCCCCGCACTCGACGCAGCTGCCGAGATGCGGCAGGAAGCCCGACAGCCAGAGGAGCTTCAGCTGGAACGAGAGCGCGAGCGGCTCGAGAGAAGGTCGGCGGCCGGGCTGCGGCTCCCGGATGTCCAGCGCGTCCAGGAACCGGGTCAGCGCCAGGAAGGCTCGATCGTTCCGCTCCTCCTCGGTGAAGAGCCGGAGCATCGCCTCGAGGCCGACGAGGCCGACCTGAATCCGGTAGGGATCCGTGCGCACCGCGTCGTGCGACCGGACGAGCGAGGCTCCGGTCACCGTGCCGAGCTCGCCTCGCCCGCGGTGGATGGAGAGCTCGACGTGCGAGAACGGCTCGAGACGGCCGCCGAAGCGGCTCTTCGTCCTGCGGACGCCCTTTGCCACCACCCCGACCCGGCCGCTCGCCTGCGTGTAGACGTGGAGCACCCGGTCGGCCTCGCCGAACGCGAAGGACCGGAGCACGACCGCCTCGGTGATGGTGGGCGGCGCCATGGATCGAGTGTAGGCGCCGGACGCAGTCGGAGCTCAGGCCCGCTGGCAGCGCGGGCAGAGCCACGTCCCGCGGCCCGCGACCACGGTCCGCTCGATCGGCCGGCCGCAGCGGTCGCACGGCTCCCCGAGACGGCCGTAGACGTGGAACTCGTGCTGCATCCCGCCCCCGTCGCCGTCCGGGGTCACGTAGTCCCGCAGCGTCGAGCCCTGCAGCTCGACGCCCCGTCGGAGGGCCGCGCGAACTGCGCGGTGGAGCCGGGCGATCTCGCCCGCGTCGAGCTCCCCGGCGGGCCGCCGCGGATGGATCCGCGCGCGCCAGAGCGCCTCGTCCGCGTAGATGTTCCCGATCCCGGCGATGCGTCGCTGGTCGAGCAATACCGCCTTGATGGGCGCTCGACGACCCTCGACGATCCGGGCCAGACGCGCTGCCGTGAACGACGGCGCGAGCGGCTCGGGCCCGAGACGGGATGCGAAGTACGGGCGCAGGTGATCCTCGTCCAGGAGCTCCCACGTGCCGAAGCGCCTGACGTCGCGGTACGCGACCTCTGCGCCGGTGTCGAGGCCGAGGGTGGCGCGCCGGTGCGCGTCGGCGGGGAGCTCGCCGGCCGGCGCATGCCTGAGCGACCCCGTCATGCGCAGGTGGACGACGAGGGTGCGACCGCTGGTGAGCCGCCAGAGGAGGTACTTGCCGCGACGCTCGACCGCGGCCACCTGCTCGCCGACGAGCGCGTCGGCGACGAGCCCGGGGTCGACGGGCCGCGTCAGCCTCGGGTCGACGATCTCGGCATGCGCGATCGTCGCGCCCTCGAGCAGCGGCGCGAGCCGACGGCGCACGGTCTCGACCTCGGGCAGCTCGGGCACGGACGAATCGTAGGGGTGCCGGTCGGGCGAGTCAGGCCGGCTCGACGCCCGGCATCACTCGGCCTGCCCCGCGGTGCGAGAACGGCGGGACGGTCGCGCGCTCGACCGACCCCTCGGAGCAGCCCGTGGCGGGCCGGGGGCCCTCCGACGTCCTCCGGCGCCGGCGGCGGGACGACCAACACCATGCCTGCGGGAAGGCAGACCCCCTCCCTCGCCTCGTGGTGTTGTGAGCACATGTCGTCCTCCCGATCCGTGGTGAGAGTCAACCGCCGCGGGCCGTGGGCGAACACGGGGCATCACCCGTACTCGGGCGGTGCGGGTACCCGAACTCCTTACGATTGCCCGATGACCGACCGGCTTCCACGCACGCTCTTGCACGCAGAGGGGGTCGTCGTCGCCGTCGCGGCGATCGCGTTGTACTTCCACCTCGACTACCCGTGGTGGCTGCTCGTGGTGCTCGCGCTCGCGCCCGACCTGTCGATGGTCGGATACGCGGCCGGGCCGGTCGTGGGCGCGGCAGCGTACGACGTGGCGCACACGTACTCGCTCCCCGTCGCGCTCGCCGCGATCGGCGTGCTCGCCGACGCCGACCTCGCGGTGCAGATCGGGCTCATCTGGACCGCGCACATCGGCGTCGACCGGGCGATCGGATACGGCCTGAAGTACCGCAGCGGGTTCAAGGACACCCATCTCCAGCGGGTCTAGATGATTGATGCCATGAGATCGTCGGTGTCGGGGCGTGGGCTGGCCGCTCTCGGGGCGTGTGCCGAGTGCCTCGGCGATGCTGGTGGCATCGGTGAGGCGCTCGGCACACGAAGCGCACGGGGCGGGAAGGCTCGTCACGCGGGCCTTCCCGCCCCGGAAGCGACCCACGACGCGCCAGACCACGCAGCCGAACGCGCGAGATCGTGGCATCAATCATCTAGCCCCCGAGGGGGTGGCGTGCGAGGAAACGCGCCAGGGCATCGGCCGTGGGGCCAGGATGCTGCATCTGCAGGAGGTGCGTCGCCCCGGGGAGGATCACGCCCTCGGCGTCCCGCACCCAGTCAAGCAACAGCCGATACGTCTCCGCGAAACGCGGGTGAAGCGCGACGCTCGTCTCGCCGAGCACGACGAGCGCGGGCTGCGTGATCCTCCGCGCGTCCGCCTCCCCGAATCGCCAGTCGAGCAGCGCGGGCAGCTCCGCCTCGTAGAACGTCGCGGCATCCGACACGGCCTGTTCGTACGCTCCGGGCACCACTCGGTCGAGGTGCTCCCGATACCCGGGCCACCGTATCTCCAGGAACTCGTCGAGGCGACGTCGGGGCCGGCCTCGGCGTAGCGCTCCATGCTCCCCACGAGGCCCTGTCTGTAGGCATGGGCGCTATCGCCGACGAACAAGCCGGCCTCGAGCAGGCTCAACGTGCACACGAGCTCCGGCGCGGCGAGCGCGACCTGGAGACCGATCGCAGCTCCGAGCGAATGCCCGACGACGTGCGCGCGTCGAACCCCCAGCTGCGTCAGCAACCGGCGACAGTCGTCGGCCTGGTCGGAGATGTCCGCGGGCTCGTTCGTTCGGCTGCTGCCGGCGTAGCCACGGCGGTGATAGGCGATCAGCCGGTACCGGTCGGCCAGCACGTCTTCCCGGAGCAGCGGCCGGAAGGCGTCGGCGATGAAGGCGCCGTGGAGGAAGACCACGGGCTCACCGGTGCCGGCGTCCTCGTACTCGAGCTCGATCCCGTCGACGGCGGCTCGATTCACGCCGGAATCAAACCAACTGCCCGGCCGGTGTCAGGCGCCTTCCGGGGGCGGCTACGCGACGACGTCGAGGAGGATGCCGTGCTCGGGCGGCGCCTCGTCGCCGATCTCGTACGCCGCCAGCACGGCCTCGACCGCCCGCGCCGGCCGAGGCGTCGTCCCGCGCATGCACCTCCGCGAGATCGTCCCCCGCCAGCACCGTGTCCCCGCGCTTCGCGAAGCAGAGGACGCCGACCGCGTGGTCGACGGGGTCCGCCTTCGTGCGGCGGCCGGCGCCCAGCTCGAGCGCGGCGATTGCCGACGTCGAGGGCGGCGAGGCGCGTGACGACCCCGTCCCGAGGGGCGGGCACCGGCCGACGGACGGGCGCGCGCTCGAGCAGCGCCGGGTCGGGGTCCCCGCCCTGCGCGCGGACCCAGCGCTCGTAGCGCTCGAGCGCGCTGCCGTCGGCGACTGCCTGCTCGGCGCGCCTCCTTCCCTCGTCGACGTCCACTCCCAGATCGGAGTACGCGAGGAGCCGCGCGCAGCGCGTCCAGCACGAGCTCCGTGAAGTCCGCAGGCCCGTCGCCCCGGATCGTGTCGCGCGCCTCGTCGACCTCGAGGGCGTTCCCGACCGCGCGGCCGAGCGGCTGGTCCATGTCGGTCAGGAGGCACGTCACCTCGCGACCCGCTCGCGTGCCGATCTCGCGCATCTGCCCGGCCAGCTCCCGCGCGTCGTCGAGCGTCTTCATGAACGCCCCGTCCCCGACCTTGACGTCCAGGACGATCGCGTCGGCGCCGGCTGCGAGCTTCTTGGACATGATCGAGCTCGCGATCAGAGGGATGATGTCCACCGTGGCCGTCACGTCCCGGAGCGCGTAGAGCTTCTTGTCGGCCGGGACGAGGTCGGCCGTCTGGCCGACGATCGCCATCCCGACGTCCCGCAGCTGGGCGACCATCTCCTCGGTCGTCGAGCTCGACGCGGAAGCCCGGGATCGACTCGAGCTTGTCGAGCGTCCCACCCGTGTGGCCGAGACCGCGGCCCGACATCTTCCCGAGCGGCACGCCGCACGCGGCGACGATCGGGCCGACCGCGATCGAGGTCTTGTCCCCGACGCCGCCGGTCGAGTGCTTGTCGACCACCTTGCGGCCGAGTGCTGCGCCGAGGTCGAGCGTCTCGCCCGAGCGGATCATCGCGTCGGTCAGCGCGTGCGTCTCCGCGCCCGTGAGCCCCCTGAAGTAGACCGCCATGCACCAGGCGGCCATCTGGTAGTCGGGCACCTCGTCGCGCGCGTACGCGAGGATCAGCTCGGCCAGCTCGGCGGGGTCGTGCTCCCCCCCGTTGCGCTTCTGCTCGATCAGCTCGGCCGGCCTCATGCGACGTGCTCGGCCGCGGCTGTCGTCGCGACGAAGACGGACGAGGCACCGGCGGCTCCGCAACGGCAGCTCGTACGGCGGCAGGTCGTCGCGGCTCTCGACGTCGAGAGAGGCGACGAACCCTCGCACGGTCTCGTGCATCCTCGATCGTCACCCACCCGTCGGCATCGCGACGCTCGACGCCGGTCGAAGTGCCGTCGATGATCTCGCTCGGTCCGTCGAAGTTCGCCCCACGCGGCGTTGCCGGCGATCGACGCGCGAGCTCGTCGCAGGTGCCGCCCGTTGGTCGTCGCCACCAGGCGTCCGCCCGGCACAGCTCCCGTGCGAGCTCGCCGAGGCCGCGGTCGATGTTCGGGACGTGGAACAGCATCCACGCCGCCACCGACGCAGTCGAACGAGTGCGTCCTCGAACGGGATGCTTGCGCCCGACGTGCCGCACCCGCGATCGACGCCAGCTCGCCGCGAGCTCGACCTCGCGGCGGATGTCGAGCCTGCGTCCCGCGTCGCCCGTCGATCCGCTCGGCGAGACTCGCCGGGCGCCACCAGCCGACCTCGAGCACCCGCTTCGGATCGCCTCCGCCGCGCGCGTCGAATGCGATCTCGCGCGGATCGGGCCCTCGGCTCGGCGTAGAGCGAACGCCGCGCCTCCAGCTTCGCCTCGGTCGCGTACTGGCGCGCGACCGTGCCGGGTCGTCGATCCTCACTTCTCGACGATCGGGCGGCCCGGGGCGCCCTTGCCCGGGTGCTTCGCCCCGAGCCAGGCGGAGACGGTCGCGCCGACGTCGCCGAACTCTCCGTCCTCGTGGATCCTCCCGGCCGCGTTCTTGCCCGCGGCGTAGGCGAGCAGCAGCGCGTGCTCGCGCGAGTGGTCGGTCGACGGCGTGGTCGGGTCGCAGCCGTGATCGGAGCGTGAGGATCAGGAGATCGCCGTCGCGCAGCGCGTCGAGGATGTCCGGCAGCCGGCGGTCGAAGTCCTGCAGGCAGCGATGGAAGTTGACCGGGTCGTTGCGGTGGCCCCACAGCATGTCGGTCTCGACGAGGTTCACGAAGACGAGGCCCGAGTCGATGTTCTCGAGGAGCTCGATCGTCCGGTTGATCCCCTCGACGTTCGACTTCGTCGGAAACGACTCGTCGATGTCGCAGCCCGCGAAGATGTCGGAGATCTTCCCCACGCCGTACACGGTGTGACCCGCGTCGCGGATCGCCGTCAGGTAGTTGGGGCGACGAGGCTCGAGCGAGAAGTCGTGCCGGTTCGGCGTGCGCTCGTAGTGCCCCGGCTCCCCGACGAAGGGGCGGGCGATGACCCGCCCGACGGCGTGCTTGCCCGTGAGGATCTCCCGGGCGGTCCGGCACCCGGCGTAGAGCTCCTCGAGCGGGATCGTCTCCTCGTGCGCCGCGATCTGGAACACCGAGTCGGCCGACGTGTAGACGATCCACTTGCCCGTGCGCTGATGCTCCTCCCCGAGCTCCTGGATGATCTCGGTGCCCGACGCGGGCTTGTTGCCGATCACGCCCCGCCCCGTGCGGTTCATGAACGGGTCGATCACCTCGTCGGGGAAGCCGTACGGGTACGTGGGGAACGGCGGTGGGCGTCACGACGCCCATCAGCTCCCAGTGGCCGGCGGTCGTGTCCTTCCCCTTCGACCGCTCGACGAGCCGTCCCGCGACCGCGGGCGCGTAGGGCTGCGGCGGGCAGCCCTCGAGCGGCTCGATGTTCCCGAGACCGAGCGCCTCGAGGTTCGGGAGGTCGAGCCCTCCGACCGCGCGCGAGACGTTCCCGAGGGTGTCCGACCCCTCGTCACCCCAGTCGGCCGCGTCGGGCAGCTCGCCCGCTCCGACGGCGTCCAGCACGATCACACAGGCCCGCGGCATAGGCGGCTATCCTAGTCCGCCGGTGGACAACGTCATCTCCCTGCTGGAGCTCGTCCTCTACATCGCCGCGATCCTCGCGCTCTCGATGGCAGTCACGTGGGCCGTCGTCAAGGTCTCGCCCTCCGAGAGCGCGAAGGAGCAGCAGGCCGCGGACAAGGCCAAGAGCTAGCGCGAAGGGCGGCAGCGGCGCCGGCACCGGCCGGCGCGCCTGGCGCGAGGTCACACGAGGGCGCTCTGCGCGTCCTCGAGCGGGGTGTGCGTCATGCCGTGCGCCTCGGCCACCGCGCGGTAGGTCAGCTTCCCGGCGATCGTGTTGACGCCCTTCGCGAGCGCGGGGTCGTCGGCGATCGCCCGGGAGAGACCCTTGTCCGCAATCGCCTCGACGTACGGCAGGGTCACGTTCGTGAGCGCCTTCGTCGAGGTGATCGGCACCGCGCCCGGCATGTTCGCGACGCAGTAGTGGACGATCCCGTCGACCTCGAAGATCGGGTCGTCGTGCGTCGTCGCGTGCGAGGTCTCGAAGCAGCCGCCCTGGTCGATCGCGACGTCGACGAGCACCGAGCCGGGGCGCATCAGCGGCAGCATCTCGCGGGTCACGAGCTTGGGCGCCACCGCGCCCGGGATGAGCACCGCCCCGATGACCATGTCCGCGTCGCGCAGCACCTCCTCGATCTGGAGACGGTTCGACATCGCGAGGGTGACGCGCCCGTCGAGCGCGATCTCGAGCTCGCGCATCCGATCGACCGACTTGTCGAGCACCCAGACGTCCGCCTGCATCCCGAGCGCGATGATCGCGGCGTTCAGGCCCACGACTCCGCCCCCGAGCACGACGACCTTCGCCGGCGGCACGCCGGGGACGCCGCCGAGGAGGATGCCGCGGCCGCCGTGCGCCTTCTCGAGCGCCCACGCTCCCATCTGGGGAGCGAGGCGGCCGGCCACCTCGCTCATCGGCGCGAGCAAGGGCAGGCGGCGGTCGGGAGTCTCGACCGTCTCGTACGCGACACCGGTGACCCCCGAGTCGAGCAGTGCGTGCGTCAGCGGGCCGTCGGCTGCGATGTGGAGGTACGTGAAGAGCGTCAGCCCGTCGCGCAGCCGCGCGTACTCGGCCTCGATCGGCTCCTTCACCTTGAGCAGGAGCTCGGCCGTCGACCACACCTCCTCGACGTCGACGACCCGCGCACCCACCGCGGTGTACGCCTGGTCGACGAACCCGGAGCCGACGCCGGCGCCCTGCTCGACGACGACCTCGTGCCCTCGCTGGACGAGCTCCAGCGCTCCGGCGGGGGTCAGCGCGACCCGGTACTCCCGCGGCTTGATCTCCTTCGCCACCCCGATCCGCACGGCGCGCGGGACGATACCGCACGGTCGTCGCGATGCGGGGTCAGCGGGCCGCGAGTCGTCCCGCGGCGAACGCGGCCGCGAAGAACCAGGGGTCTTCGCCCGGACCTCGCCCCATGTGGGAGAGGGGTAGCGGCGCGCACGCAGCTTCCCAGCCGGTCGGGTCGACCTCGACCACCTCCACGCCCTCCGGCGGATCGAGCCCGAGCGGCCAGGCCACCCGGACGCTGCCGAGGCACAGCGCGAGCGCCGAGCGCGTGTGGTGCGACAGGCCGTGGTGCCGGGGTCGAGGGTCCGCGAGCGAGACGCGCGCAGCGAGGATCGGCAGCCCTCCGAGCGCGGATGCGACGTTCGCCGCCTCCGCCACGGCGAGGCCGCCGTGACCCCACCGCGACCCGGTCCCGACGATCCCGGGCCCGATCCCGCAGACGACGACCTCCGCGCCCCGTCGCACCGCCTCTGTCAGCGCGGCAGCGACCGTCACGCACTGGACGTCACCGTCGAAGCAGGGAGAGACCGCGTACGCCGCCTCCACGAGCCTGCGCGCCCTGAGCGTGCGAACCGTGTCCGAGAGCGACAGCGGGAGCGCTCCACCTGCGAGCTGGACGTACGCGACGTGCTTGCCCGCCAGCGCCGCGGCGGCCGGGGCCAGCTGGCTGTGGAGCCCGAGGCACACCACCGGCACGTCGTCGATCCGCTCGGGCGCCGCCTCGTCGTCCTCCTCGGCGAAGCGCGTCGCGACCTGCCCCGGCGTGTAGGGGAGCAGCATCACGTGCGCGCCTTCCTCGGCCGGAAGCCTGAGGCCGCGTGTGAGGTTCGCGTAGAGGACGTCGAACCCGCCCGAGCCGAGCTCGAGCTCCGCGGCCTGCACGTTGACGAGCACGACGTCCCCCTCCTCGACGTGCCCGGTGAGGCGTGGATACGCCACGCACGGCGCGCCGTCGACCTCGAGGCGGATGAGCCCGTCGAGGCGCTCGCGGACGGCGGTGACCGTCCCCCACCGCAGCCCGATGGCCACTAGCTCACCTCGCGAGCGACGTCCACCAGCGCGAGGGTGACGTCCACCATCCGCTCCAGGTCGTCGACGCTGATCCGCTCGTCCGCCGTGTGGATGTCGAGCATCCCGTTCGCGAGGTTGACGCACTGCAGGCCTGCGGCGTTGAAGACGTTCGCGTCGGCGGCGCCGCCCGAGAGCCCCAGACGGGCATGGAAGCCTGCGCGGTCGAGCGCCTCGACCGCGAGCCGGACGGCGAGGTCGTCGTCGCGGAAACGGTAGCCGCGGTACTTGGCTTCGATCCTCGTCTCGAGCGTGCAGTCGGACGTGCTCGCGGCGAACGCCGCGGCATCGAGGATCTGCTGGACGACCTCGGTCACACGGCGATCGTCGTGCGAGCGCACCTCCGCCTCGAGCGTGCAGCGCTCGGCCACGACGTTGCGGGCCGTGCCGCCGCGCACGAGCCCCACGTTCGCGCTCGTCAGCGGGTCGATGCGCCCGAGCGGCATGTCCGCGATCGCGCGCGACGCTGCGACGATGGCTGAGCGGCCGTCCTCGGGATACATCCCTGCGTGGGCGGCACGTCCCACGAAGGTCAGCTCGAGCTCCTGCGCCGTCGGAGAGCCGGTGATCACGTCGCCGATCGGGGCAGCCTGGTCGTAGACGTAGCCGAGCCGCGCGTCGAGCCGGTCGATGTCGAAGGCGGCCGCGCCCGACGAGCCCGATCTCCTCCATCGGCGTGAACAGGAGCTCGACGCCCGCGTGCGGCCGCCGCTCCTCCACGATCCGCCGCGTCGCCTCGACCATCACGGCCAGCGCCGACTTGTCGTCGGCGCCGAGGATCGTCCCGCCCGCGTTGCGGACGACGCCGTCCTCGCCCACGACCGGCTCGAGCTCGCCGTCGAGGGGGACGGTGTCGAAGTGCGCGCACAGGAAGATCGGCACGCCCCCGTCGGTGCTCCCGGGCAGCCGGCAGAGGACGTTGCCCGCGGTCGAGCCGATCGTCGGGCCGGAGCCGTCCTCGTCCCACTCGAGCCCCATCGCGTCGAGCTCGCGCGTGATCCGGTCCGCGACGGCCCGCTCCTCCCCGGCGGGCTCGGGATGGCGCAGAGCTCGATGAAGAGGTCGAGGACCCGGCTCACGCCGACCGTGCGGCTCCGGCGCCGACGGACGATCGTGCGCGTGACCGCTCCAGCGCGGCGGCGACGAGCTCGCGGAAGAGCGGAGCCGGCCGGGTGGGACGCGACTTGAACTCCGGGTGGAACTGGCTGGCGACGAACCACGGATGGTCGGGGAGCTCGACGATCTCGACGAGCCTGCCCTGCTGGAACGTCCCCGAGACCACGAGCCCGTGCTCGACGAGCTGGTCGCGGTACAGGTTGTTGACCTCGTAGCGGTGCCGGTGGCGCTCGTGCACGACGCGCCTCGTCGTAGATCTCGCGCGCCCTCGTCCCCTCGGCGAGCTCGACCGCCTGCGCGCCGAGCCGCATCGTGCCGCCGAGATCCTCGATCTCCTTCTGCTCCGGCAGGAGGTCGATCACCGGGTACGGCGTCTCGGGGTCCATCTCGGTCGAGTTGGCGCCCTCGAGGCCTACGACGTGCCGGGCGAACTCCGAGACGGCGACGTGCATCCCGAGGCAGATGCCCAGGTACGGGATCCCGCGCTCGCGCGCGACCCGGCAGGCGAGGATCTTCCCCTCCCACCCGCGCGAGCCGAAGCCGCCGGGGACGAGCACGCCGTCGACCTGCTCGAGCTCCTCGACGCGCCTCCTCGTACGACATGTCCTCGGCGTCCACCCAGCGCACGTGGACGTGCGCGCCGCTCGCCACGCCGGCGTGCTTGAGCGCCTCGTGCACCGAGAGGTATGCGTCGTGGAGCTTCACGTACTTGCCGACGAGCGCGATCTCGACCTCCTCGCGCTGCTCCGCGATCCGGTCGGTGAGCTCCTTCCACTCGGCGAGATCGGCCGGCCGCGTCTCGAGCCCGAGCCGCTCGCAGACGAACGCGTCGAGCCCTTCCGCCATCAGGTGCTCGGGCACGAAGTAGACGTCGGACATGTCGGGCGAGGAGAAGACCGCCCGCGCGTCGACGTCGGCGAAGAGGGCGATCTTCTCGCGGATCTCGTCGGAGAGCAGGTCGCGCGAGCGGCAGACGACGGCGTCGGGGTGGATCCCGATGCGGCGCAGCTCGTTGACCGAGTGCTGCGTCGGCTTCGTCTTCAGCTCGCCCGCAGCCTCGATGAACGGGACGAGCGTGACGTGCAGGTAGAGGACGTTCTCGGGCCCGACCTCGCGCCGGAACTGGCGAATCGCCTCGAGGAACGGCAGCGACTCGATGTCGCCCACCGTGCCGCCGATCTCCGAGATGACCACGTCGGCGGGGTCGGCCTTCGCCGCGCGGCGGATGCGGCTCTTGATCTCGTTCGTGATGTGCGGGATCACCTGGACGGTCGCGCCGAGGAACTCGCCCTTGCGCTCCTTGCGGAGCACCGTGTCCCAGATCGGAGCCGGCGCTGTGGCTCGCGTTGCGCGAGAGGTTCTCGTCGATGAACCGCTCGTAGTGCCCGAGGTCGAGGTCGGTCTCGGCGCCGTCCTCGGTGACGAACACCTCGCCGTGCTGGAACGGGCTCATCGTGCCCGGGTCGACGTTCAGGTAGGGATCGAACTTCTGGGCCTGCACGCGGAGGCCGCGCGCCTTGAGCAGCCGCCCGAGCGAGGCGGCGACGATCCCCTTCCCGAGGGCCGAGACGACGCCGCCCGTGACGAAGACGTAGCGGGTCGCCGGCCCGTCGCTCACGGGTGCCGCCCGAACGAGTCCAGGGCGCGGAGACCGGGTGTGGCCTCGATCAGGGCGCCGAGCGAGCGGCGCTCGCCGAGGAGGGTGAGGGCCGCGAGCGCGCCGATCGCGCTCGTCCTCCGCAGGCCCGTCAAACGCCTCACGGACTCCAAACCTAGCACGGCCCCGAGGGCGTTCGAACCGGCGTCTCCGAGCATCGTCATCTCGCGGAGATCGTAGGGAGCGAGCAGGACGGCCATCGCGAGCGCCCTCCGCGGCCGTCCGCGCAGGATCGCGGAGCCGACGACGAAGGCCTTGAGCGCTCTCCCGGGACGCGTGTCGAGCTGGTTGAGGACGTTCGCGGAGAGGCCGACGAGCACCGCGCCGGACAGCGAGCGCGTGCGCCAGAGCGCCCAGAGCGGGATGCCGACGAGCTTGAGCGTGCCCGTCGTCGCGCCGGCGCGGAGGTGCGCGCGGAACCCGCGCTCCGGGCCGCTCCAGAGGTCGTCCGCGAGCCCGATCGCCGCGACGGGGGCGACCGACGGCACGACGAGGCCGACGACGCCCCCGACGAGCGGGAGCCGCAGGCCCGCGGAAGCTCCGCCCCTGCGGGACGCAGGTCGAGAGTAGGACGTCGCGGAGCTGGCGTCCGCGGTGGAGGAAGCCGCCCGCGTCCCGGCCGGTCGAGCGGTGCCCGAGGTCGAGCTCGACCTCCCTGACGTCGAGGCCGGCCTGCAGAGCGTCGATCGTCATCCGTGTCTCGACGCCGAACCCGGCCGCGACCGGGAAGAGCGCCTCGCGCGCTGCCGGGGACAGCGACCTCTGGCCCGAGAGAGGCTCTCGCAGGCGGCGGCCCGCCCGAAGCTCGATCAGCCGGCGCGCAGCCCCTTTCGCCACGCCGAGCCCGCCGCCGACTCGCGTGGCGAAGGCGGCGATCGTGACGTCCGCGGCGGTCGCAGCGAGGGGACGGAGGTCGCCGTCGAGGTCGGCGTCGCAGAGGAGCAGCGCCCCCGCGGCGCATTGCCGCTCGGCGAGCGTCAGCGCCTGTCCCTTCCCCCGCCGGCGGAGCCGGATGACCCTCGCGCCCGCCTCCGCCGCGAGAGCCGCCGTGCGGTCACGCGAGCCGTCGTCTGCGACGACGATCTCCGCGTCCGGAAACGACTCCCTCAGCGCGGCGACCGTGTGCCCGATCCGTTCCTCCTCGTCGCGCGCGGCGACGAGGACCGTCATCGGTGCCGTCACTCCTCGGGCGCAGTCGTCACGAGCGGGCGGTCCGGGAGGACGCCGTCGGTCGCGCCGTCGTCGATCCCGTAGCTGCCGGGGCGCGCCCCGGCGAGGAGGAACGCGAGAGCGACCTGACCAGGGGCCGCGTCGATCCCGTCCACCGTCGCAAGGCCCCTGCGGCGGAACGCCGCGATCGCGCTCCCGGCCGCCTCGCTCTTCTCGACGCCGACGGTGGGTAACGGGGCTGCCGCGAGCCCGCTGTAGAGGCCGGTGAGGAGCGCCTGGGTCTCCCCCTGCTGCGGTGACGCCGGGCGAGCGACGACGACCGCGTCGAGGGGGACGGTCGACGAGCCCGACTGCTCCTCCACGACGACCCGGGCGACCTGGTCGAAGACGGGGTTCGGCCCGCCGGTGACGAGCTCGCGCGCCAGCTCGCGACCGAGCCGCTCGCGGTTGTCGACGCCGACCAGCTCGCGCGTGTCCGGCTCCGAGCGCAGGGCCGCGTCGACCGCCTCCGAGTCCAGCGGCACGCGCAGCGCGCGGGTCAAGGCGACTCTCCCGCCGGAGTCCGCGACCGTGCGGCGGATCGCACCCGCAAGGCCCTGGTCGACGGAGCCGACGAAGACGACTCCAACGGTCTTGCCCTCGAGCAGCCCCGCGACGAGGTCCGGGTACGTGGTGTCCGCGAAGTCGTCCAGCGCCTCCCCACGCCGGTCGGCGTTCTGCACCCTGGCGACGGCGGCGTCGCGCTCGGCCCGCAGCGCGTCGATCGAGGCCTGGAGGTTCTCCCGCTCGGCGTCACTGACGAAGCCCTTTCCCGACAGCCCGACGCCCACGAAGATGCCGAGGATCAGCGCCACGAAGACCGCGGCGAGCGAGGCGACGTGGTAGCGCAGGTCGAACACCGCCTCAGTCTCGCAGAGCGAGACTGACGCCAACCAGCGTGTTGCGGGGCGCTACAGGCCCAGCCCGTTGCCGATCGCGCGGCCCATCGACTCGAGCACGTTCCGGAGCGCGGGCGAGGCGAGGACGGCCCCCACGATCGCGGCCACGCCGGTGGCGGCGAACACGGCGAGCGGCCAGATGCCCACCCGCCGGCTGACCAGGCGAGAGACGCCCTTCGCGTCTACGAGCGACTCCCCCACCTTGAGCCGCGTGACGAACGTCGACGCCATCCCGGCGCGATCCCGCTCGAGGAACTCGACGAGGTTGAAGTGCGTCCCGACGGCGACGATCAGCGTCGCGCCCTTCTCGTACGCCAGCTGGAGCGCGAGATCCTCGCTGATGCCGGGGGCGAAGACGGTGTGGAACCCGAGCCCGAGCCGGCGCAGCCGCTCCGCTCCGGGGGCCCCGCCCCCCGGATAGCCGTGGACCACGAGCTCCGCTCCCGACTGCAGCGCCCCGTCCGTGACCGAGTCGAAGTCCCCGACGATCATGTCTGCCGCGAGACCCACCTCGCGGAGGGCGTCCGCACCGCCGTCCACGGCCACGAGCACCGGCCGGAAGTCGCGGATGTACGGCCTCACCATCCGCAGGTCGGACTTGTAGCCGGGCCCACGCGCGACGACGAGCACGTGGTGGTCGCGGAACCGGGTGCGCAGCGGGGGCAGCTCGATCCCGGCCGAGAGCGTTCCTGCCTCCTCCTGGAGGTGCCGCAGCGTGTTCTCGGCGAACGCCTCGAGCGCGTGCGAGACGCGACCCTGCTGCGCCGTCAGCGACTCCGCGAGCGTTGCCGCGTCGAGCAGCGTCCCCTCCGCGACGAGTGTCCCGTTGCGCCAGACGCAGCCCCCTTCGACGCGCACGAGCTCCCCGTCCGAGAGGAGGTCGAAGAGCGGAGCGCCGGGCGCGTCCACGAGACGGACTCCTGCCCGTACCAGCTCGAGGGGGCCGGGGTTGGGAAATCGCCCGGTCGTCGAGCGCGAGACGTTGACGACCGCGCGGACCCCCGACTCGACGAGCTCCTCCGCGGAGACACGGTCGATGTCTGCGTGATCGACGATCGCGACGTCCTCCGGGCCGAGGCGCTTGACGAGGTCCTTGGTGCGGCGCCCGAGCCGCGCGTGGCCCGTGATCTCCCCGTTCACCGGCGGCCGTCCGCGGTGACGGCGCTCACGAACTCCTCGCCGCCGAGCATGCGCTCGAGCTCGTCTCGTCGCTGCGCGTCGTCGAGCTGTGCGATCCGCGTGTGGGTCGGGTCGCCGGGCACCTTCTCGACGCGGAGGTGCTGGTCGGCGACGCTCGCGATCTGCGGCAGGTGGGTGATCGTCAGGACCTGCGCGCGCCCGGCCAGCCGCTGCAGCACCCCCGCGACACGATGGGCGGTCTCGCCGCCTACGCCCGCGTCGATCTCGTCCAGGACGAGCGTCTCGCCGCCCGCGACCGCCGCGACGGCGAGCGCGATGCGCGACAGCTCGCCGCCGGAGGCGGTCTCGGAGACGGGTGCGAGCGGCAGCCCGGCGTTCGGACGCACGAGGAACACAGCCTCGTCGATCCCCGCCGGGCCCGCCTCACGCTCGCGAAGCTCGACGTGGAACTCCCCCTCCCCCATCCCGAGGTCCGCCAGCTCGGAGGCCACCGCGGCCGCGAACGGCCCGGCCGCGACGCGCCGGCCGTCCGCGAGGGCCTTTGCTGCCGCCTCGAAGCGCTCCCTCGCCGCGTCACGGTCGGCCAGCGCCCGTTCGAGCGGGTCGCCGCCCGCGCCTGCCCGCTCGAGCTCTTCGACCGCCGCCGCGCGCCGGTCGAGCAGCTCCTCGAGGCTCGCGGCCCGGTGACGCCTGCGAGCGTCCGCGATCAGATCGAGGCGCTCCTCCACCTCTGCCGCCCGCGCAGGATCGGCGTCGAGCGTCTCTGCGAAGCGCCGCACGTCACTCCCGACGTCTCCGAGGCGGATCACCAGCTCGCGCAGCTCGGCCGCGGCGGCCTGGAGCTCCGGCGCCAGCCGCTCGAGAGGCGCCAGCGCGCGCTCCGCGGCCGCCGCGAGGCCGCGGGCGCCCTCCCCGTCGTCCGGCTCGATCGCGGACGCGGCGGCAGCAGCTCCCTCGCCGAGCTCGGCGACGTGGCGGATCCGCTCGCGCTCGGCGCGCAGCGCCTCCTCCTCGCCCGGCTCGAGGCCTTCGGTGTCCTCCACGAGCGCCGTCAGCTCGTCCAGCCGGGCGCGTTCCGTGCCGGCGCCGTGCTCCAGCTCGTCGAGACGCCGCGTCGCTGCCGCGAGCGCCCGCCACGCGTCCCGCGCGTCCGCGCGCCGCTGGCGCTGCTCCTGCCCGACGAACGTGTCCAGCAGGTCGAGCTGATGAGAGGGACGGGCGAGCCTCCGCTGGGCGAACTGCCCCGAGAGCGCCAGGAGGCGATCGGTGGCGGCGACGAGGTCGTCGCGGGCCACGCTCCGGCCCCAGGCATACGCGCGGGAGCGCCCGTCGGCGGTCACCCGGCGAGCGACGACCAGCCCCGGCTCGTCCTCGGGCCGGAGATCGCGCAGCGGCTCGAGCCCGTCCTCGTCGAAGAAGCCGTCCGGAACGTCGAGCTCCGCCTCCACGTAGGCCTCGTGTGCCGGCGGCGCCGACCGACGCCGCGTCGCCCTTCGCGCCGAGCAGGAGCCCGATCGCCTGCGTGACGATCGTCTTCCCCGCCCCGGTCTCGCCCGTCAGCGCGATGAGCCCCGGCGCGAGGTCGAGCTCCGCCTCGCGGATCAGGACGAGGTTCTCGATCCGCAGTCTGCGCAGCACGGAGGGATCGTAGACCGGTGCCTCCCGCCTGGCACCTGTCCGTTCAGGTCGAGAAGCTCTCCCGGTACCTGCTGACGAAGGTCGCGTCCGGCAACGTCGCGAGGAGCGTGTACGCGGCGCCGAGCCGGATCGTGACCCGGCCGCCCGGGGCCGCCTCCGAGACGCGATGGCCGTCGACGAGCACGACGACGGCGACGTCCGGCGTCCGGTTCCACACGAGGACGTCCTTGCCCCGCGGCACGACGAGCGGGCCGCGCGTGCAGGGAGTGCGGGGCGACGAACGTCGTCGCCATCGCGTCGATCCCCCACATCAGCACCGGACCGCCGTTCGAGAGGTTGTAGGCCGTGGAGCCGGAGGGCGTCGAGCAGATGATCCCATCGCATGGCACGCGGCCGAGGTCCTCGCCGCCCACCGCCCACTCGAGCTCCACCATCCGTCCCAGCTCGCCCGAGGTGACGACGACGTCGTTCACGGCGACGTGCGACGCGGTCCCGTTCTCCACCTCGAGCGTGGCGAGCTCGACGACATCGAGATCGCCCGAGAAGGCGCGCGCGAGGCCCGTCTCGAGCTCGTCCGGCTGCACCGAGCTGAGAAACCCTACGCGGCCGAAGTTGACGCCGAGCACCGGCACACCGCTTCCGAGGTAGGCGCGCAGCGTCCGAAGCATCGTCCCGTCGCCGCCGAGCACGACGACGAGCTCGGCGTCGGCAGGGTCCCCGTGCGCGGGGCAGGCCGTTGCGGGCGGCCTCTTCCGGGCCTACCAGCACCTCGACCCCGGCCTCGCGGGCCGCTGCGACGAGCCGCTCGCATGCCGTCCCCCACCTGGCCGGGCCTCCCGTGGGTGACGACCGCGACCCGCTTGACGGGCCTGCGATCAGCCGACGGCAGCGTCGATCCGGCGCTCGAGCTCATCGGGGTCGGAGGGCTCCTCGCTCGCGATCAGGTGGACGACGAACTCCCGGTTCCCCTTCGGCCCCGGGTGGCCCGAGTCTACGACGCCTGCGACGCGCGCACCCCACCCTGCAGCGGCCGCGCAGAACGCGCGCAGGACGCGCCGGTGCACCTCCGGGTCGCGAACGACGCCCTTCGGCGCATCGGCCCGCCCCGCCTCGAACTGCGGCTTGACGAGCACGAGCGCCTCCCAGCCCGGGGAGGCGAGCGCGATCGCAGGCGGCATGACGCGGGTCGCGGAGATGAACGACACGTCGCAGGTGATCAGCTCCGGCGGGAACGGGAGCGCGTCGAGATGCCGCGCGTTCACGCGCTCGAGCACCGTCACGCGGTCGTCGGCCCGCAGTCCCGGATGGAGCTGCCCGTAGCCGACGTCGAGCGCGATCACCCTCGCCGCGCCGCGCTGCAGCAGGCAGTCCGTGAACCCTCCGGTCGAGGCGCCGACGTCGAGGCAGTCCTTCCCGGCCGGGTCGACACCCAGCTCGTCGAGGGCGTGCGCGAGCTTCTCGCCGCCGCGCGACACGAATCGCGGCAGGCGCTCGACCGTCAGCTCGACGTCGTCCGCGACCTGGTGGCCCGGCTTGTCGTAGCCGGCCACGAGCCCTGCCATGACGAGCGCCTTCGCCTGCTCGCGGCTCTCCGCGAGCCCGCGCTCCACGAGCAGCACGTCGAGCCGCTTCTTCACGAGCGCAGCGCTAGGCCGCCCTGACGGCGAGGCCGTCGACGATCTTCCCGAGCACCGTCGTGTCGGCGTCGAGCGCGTCGAGCCGCTCGTGCGCGCGCCTGGCGGCCTCCGCTGCGACGACCTCTCGCCCCGTCCTCGCCGAGCTCGAGCGCGTAGCCGTCGCCGTCGATCACGTCGTCGACCGCCTGGAAGAGCAGCCCGAGCTCCTCGCCGAACGCCCGCCAGGCGCCTGTTCGCTCGCGGGGACGTCCGCGGCCCAGAGCCCGAGCCCGACCGCCGCGGCGAAGAGCCGTCCCGTCTTCAGTCGGTGCATGTCCTCCAGCGCGACGTCGGCGCGCGTCGACGTCGAGGTACTGCCCGCCGATCATCCCGAGCGTCGCCTCCGCGAGCTCGCGCGCGGGCTCGCGGCGCTCGTAGGAGAGCGCCAGCCGCAGCGCCTCGGTGAGGAGCGCGTCCCCGGCGAGCAGGGCCACCCCCTCGCCGTGGGCGACGTGCGCGCTCGGGCGGCCGCGCCGCTCGTCGTCGTCGTCGAGCGCCGGCAGGTCGTCGTGCACGAGCGAGAAGGTGTGCACGAGCTCGAGCGCGACCGCCGGCAGGAACCGCGTCCTCGACCCGCCCGCCGGCCGCCTCCGCCGTCGCGAGGCAGAGCACCGGCCGGATCCGCTTGCCCCCGCCGCCGAGCGCGTAGCGCATCGGCCCGCGAGCCCGGCCAGCGCGGGATGGAAGGTCGAGCTCGCCGAGTGCCTGCTCGACCAGCTGCGCGGAGCTCGTCAGGCCCCCGCATCGGCGGCCTGGCGGGCGCGCTGGACCTCGGCCTCGATCTCCTTCGCGATCTCGGCGATCTCGGCGAGCCCGTCGATCGCCTCGTCGACGTCGCCGCCCCCGTCGGCGCTGGCCTCCAGCGCGTCGACGCGCGTCTCGGAGCCGCTCGAGGAGCTCCTCGGCCCGCTGCAGCGACGCGTCGGACGTGCTCATGCGCGCTCGCCCCGGATCGGCCCGAGGATCCCGTTCACGAGCCTTGCGGCGTCCTCGGTCGCGTAGCGCTTCGCGAGCATGACGGCCTCGTTGATCGCGACCTCCGCCGGCACCGTCTCCTCCTCGAGCTCGTATGCCCCGATGCGCAGGATGTTCCGCTCGAGCGTACCCAGCCGATCGGCGGGCCACCCCTCGGAGGCTGCCGTGACCCGCTCGTCGAGCGCGGGCGCCACCGCGGCGACCGCTGCGGCCAGCTGCGTCGCGAACTCGTCCGGCTCGCCCTCGAACAGCGAGGCGAGCGGCTGCCCGGTGAGGTCCCACTGGTACAGCAGGAACAGCGCCTGGCGCCGCGCCTTCCGGCGGCCGAGCGGCTTCGTCGCCCCTCCGCTCATGCCGGGCGGAGGGAGGGCAGGTGCTCTTCCATCTCGTCAAGGTAGCCGGTCGAATACGCGCCCGAGGCGAAGGCGTCCGAGCGGAGGATGTCGAGCGCGAGCCCGCGCGTGGTCGGGATCCCCTCCACGACGAGCTCCTCGAGCGCGCGCACTGCGCGCCGGAGCGCGGCCGGCCGGTCGTCGTCGCGAACGATCACCTTGGCGATCAGGGAGTCGTAGTAGGGCGGGATCTCCGATCCCGTCCTCGACCGCCGTGTCGACCCTCACCCCCGGCCCGAGCGGTGGCCGGAACCGCTCGACCACGCCCGGCGCGGGCACGAATCCGCGGGCGGGGTCCTCCGCGTTGATCCTCACCTCGATCGCGTGCCCGTGCCGCGGGGCGCGACCGACGAGGGCGAGCGGCCCGCCTGCCGCGATGCGGACCTGCTCGCGCACGAGATCGATCCCCGTGACGAGCTCCGTGACCGGGTGCTCGACCTGGAGGCGGCAGTTCACCTCGATGAAGTACGGCTCGCCCTCGGGGCCGAGCAGGAACTCGAACGTCCCCGCGCCCTGGTAGCCGACGAGAGCGCAGGCACGCGCGACGGACGCCTCGAGCTCCTCGCGGGTCTCCGGCGAGAGCGCCGGGGAGGGCGACTCCTCCACGAGCTTCTGGTGACGGCGCTGGATCGAGCACTCGCGCTCGCCGAGCGTGAGCACGCCGCCCTGCGCGTCGCAGAGCACCTGGATCTCGACGTGCCGGGCCGGGGCGACCACCTTCTCGAGGTAGAGCGAGCCGTCGCCGAAGGCGGCCTCCGCCTCCGCCGACGCGGCGGCGAACGCGTCGTCGAGACCGGACGGGTAGTCGACGCAGCCGCATCCCCTTCCCGCCGCCTCCTGCGGTCGCCTTGAGCATCACGGGGTAGCCGATCTCGTCGGCGACGGCACGGATCGTCCTCGAGCGACGCCGCCTCGGCCGTTCCCGGGACGAGCGGAACCCCGGCGGCGCGCATCTCTGCCTTGGCGGACGCCTTGTCGCCGAGCCGCTCCATCACGTCGGGCGAGGGCCCGACGAACACGAGGTCGTTCTCGGCGCACGCGCGGGCGAAGGCGGGGTTCTCGGACGAGGAACCCGTAGCCCGGGTGCACCGCCTCGCATCCGGTCGTCTCGGCGGCCGCGATCAGGTTCGGGATGCGCAGGTAGCTCTCGGCCGCGGACGGCGGGCCGATGCAGACCGCCTGGTCGGCGAGCCGGACGTGCAGCGCGTCGCGGTCGGCGGTCGAGTACACGCCGACTGCCTCGACGCCGAGCTCGTGCAGCGCGCGGATCACGCGGACGGCGATCTCGCCTCGGTTGGCGACGAGGACGCGGGAGAACATGCCGGCCAGATGATCGATGCCACGAGATCGTCGGTGTCGGGGCGTGGGCGGCCGCTCTGGTCATCAGACCACGGGAGGCGCGACGACGGGCTCGAGCTCGAAGAGCAGCGTCCCGAACTCGACCGCCTGCCCGTTGTCGGCGTGGATCGCCTGCACGCGACCGTCCACGTCGGCCTTCAGCTCGTTGAAGAGCTTCATCGCCTCGAGCACGCACAGCGTCTGGCCGGCGGCGACCACGTCACCCACCTCGACGAACGGCATCGCCCCCGGCTGCGGCGCGCGGTAGAAGATCCCGACCATCGGCGACTCGACGCGGACGGTCCCGCGGCCGGGAGCGCGGCCTCGGCTGCAACGTTGTTCTCGGCGACCGCAACGCCCGTGGCGGCCGTCGGCGGGTTGCGTCCCGGCTCGTCGGCGCGCCGCACCGACACGCGCATCCCCTCGTCCTCGATCTCGATCTCGCCGACCCCCGACTCCTGCACGATGCGGACGAGCTCGCGGATCCGCTCGCCGCGCTGCGCGTCGACGTCGCCGACGAGGAGCGACGACTCGCGCGAATGCCGCTGCCGGATCGTCTGCAGGAGCGTCTCCGCCTCGTCGCCGAACATCGCGAGCAGGACGAGATCCTCCTCGGAGGAGGCCAGCCCCTCCGCCGCCTCGCGAACGTCGGCGGCGCTCGGCGGGTCCTCCTCGAGCGACGGGGCTTCGCCGCCGAGCAGCTCGACGGCGCGCCGGACCGACGCCTCGATCGCGGCGGGAGGCGTCCCGTACCCGCCCGTCACGAGCTGGCGGAACTCGTCGAGCACGGTGCCGTAGCGGCGGGCCGAGAGGACGTTGAGGAGCGCCTGCGACCCGAGGATCTGCCCGATCGGCGCCGCGAGCGGCGGCCATCCCGCCTCCTCGCGGATGCGGACGACCTCGGAGAGCGTGTCGAGCAGCCGATCGCCGGCGGCGTGCGCGCGGAGATGGACGTCGAGCGCGGCGACGAGCCCCGCCGGCAGGTCGTACTCCGCGGCGCGCACCGCGATGCGCGGCGCCAGCGGGGCGAGCGGCTCGTCGCCGATGTGCTCGTCGACGACGTCCGACGCCTCCCACAGCCGCGCGACGTCGACCCCGGTCGAGCGCCCGAGCCCCTCGAGCGACTCGACGAGCGACTCGCCCGCGATCCGGTGCAGCGCGAGGGCGAGCGGATAGACCGCGGTGGCGACGACGTCCGCGCCGACGCGCGTCGCGACGAGCGCGTTCGCGAGCGCCGTTCCTCCGGCCGCCTGGATGTAGAGCCCGACCGGGAGCCCGCTCGCCTCGGCGAGCCGCTCGACGAGCTCCTGCGTCACGTGCGGCAGGAGCGCGCCCGTCGGGTCGTTGAGCAGCACGCGGGAGGCGCCGAGGTCGCGCGAGCAGCCGCGCCTGCTCGACGAGCGCGTCGGCCTCGCCGGTGCGGCCGGGGCTGTAGACGAGGCCCGACGTGGAGCTGCCGTCCCGCGCCGACGATCGCCTCGCCCGCCCCGCGGAGGTTCGAGACGTCGTTGAGCGGGTCGTGGAGCCGGAAGACGTCGATCCCGTTCTCGGCCGCGCACGCGATGAACCTGCGCACGATGTCGGGCGAGACGGGCTTCGAGCCGACGAGGAACCGCCCGCGCAGGGCGAGCCCGAGCGGCGTCGTCGTGCGCGCGTCGATCGCGCGGATCCGCTCCCACGGGCTCTCGACGCCCCGGCGCACCGACGCGTCGAAGACGCCGCCGCCCGAGACCTCGAGGCACGCGAACCCGGCGCGGTCGAGGATCTCGGCGATACGGAGCACCTCGCCCGTCGGCACGCGCCCGGCGAGCGGCTCCTGGGAGAGCAGCCGGACGGTGGTGTCGAAGAGCTGCGGCACGGCGGGAGCTTACTCGTGCGCCTGTGCGCGAGCGAGATCTCGCCGACGTTCGTGATCGCACCTCGCACACGCTGTCCGACTTCAGTCGGACACCGTCTCTGCCTCAGGCCCTGGAGATGTACCGGGCTTCGCGGGGATCGACCTTGATCCGCTCCCCCACGTCCACGAAGAGCGGCACCTGGACGACGGCGCCGGTCTCGAGCGTCGCCGGCTTCGTCACGTTCGAGACGGTGTCGCCCCTCACGCCGGGCTCCGTCTCCGCGACGGCGAGCTCGACGGAGGCGGGAAGCTGGATCCCCGACGGCTTCCCGTTCACCTGCAGGATCTGCACGGTGGAGGAGGGCTGCATGTACGCGAGCTCCGACGCGATCTCGGCGCGGGGCAGCGCGAACTGCTCGTAGGTCTCCTCGTCCATGAAGTGCGCCTCGCTGCCGTCGTCGTAGAGGAACTGGACGTTCTTCACCTCGGTGTGGACGCGCGGAAACTTCTCGCCGGCGCGAAACGTGTCGTCGACCACCGAGCCGGTCTCGAGGTTCTTGAGCTTCGTGCGGACGAACGCTCCGCCCTTCCCAGGCTTGACGTGCTGGAACTCGACGATGCGCCACACGGAGCCCCGGTGCTCGATGTGCATCCCGTTCCGGAACTGGTTCGTGTTGACGATCTCGGCCATGACGGTGCGCCAGGGTAGCGGCTAGCCGACGACCACAGGCTCCTTCGTCACGGCGGTGAGACGCTCGCAACCGTCCTCCGTGACGACGACCATGTCCTCGATCCGGACGCCGACGTCGCCGGCGAGGTAGATCCCGGGCTCGACCGTGACGACGTTGCCGACCTCGAGCACGGAGTCCGACTCCGGCCGCAGGCTCGGCTCCTCGTGGACGTCGAGGCCGACACCGTGGCCCAGGCCGTGCCCGTACTTCTCCCCGAGGCTCGCCCCCTCGATCGCGACGCGCGAGGCGGCGTCCACGTCACGGCCCGCCGCGCCCGGGCGAACCGCGGCGAGACCGTCGAGCTGCGCCTGCAGGCAGAGGTCGTACAGCTCGCGCAGGCGCCCGTCGGGCTCGCCGGTGAAGAACGTGCGCGTGCAGTCGGAGCAGTAGCCGTCGACCGCGCAGCCCGCGTCGACCACCACGAGCGTGCCTTCCGGGATGGGCACGTCGCGGAGCTTCGCGTGCGGTCTCGCTCCGTTCTCGCCGAAGGCGACGATCGCGGCGAACGAGGGTCCGTCCGCCCCCGCGTCGTGCCAGGCCTGCTCGAGCCACCAGGCGAGCTCCGCCTCGGTGCGGCCGACGAACGGCTGCTCTGCGAGCTCCTCGTAGACGCTGGTCGGAGATCGCCCCGGCACGTCGCATCGCGTCGAGCTCGCCCGGCTCCTTGACCGCGCGAAGAGCCTCGACCTGGCCGCTCGTGGAGACGAGGTCGACGCCTCCGGCGCGAAGCGCCTCCGCGGACGCGAGCGAGAGGTGCGCCGCCTCCACGCCGATCCGCCTGCCGGAGAGGAGCTCGCCGAGCGCGGTGATCACGAGTCGCGGCGTCTGCCGGAACGTCACGCCGTCGATCTCCGAGGCGGCCTCGGCGTAGCGGAAGTCCGTGTAGAGGGTCGCGTCGCCCGACGGGTCGACGAGGACCGCGGCGTTCGAGCTCGCGAGGCCCGTGAGGTACCGGACGTTGACCAGCCCCGTGACCAGGAGCGGCTCCTCCAGACGTGAGGCCAGCCTCTCGATCCGGTTCATGCGTCCCTCCGTTCCGCGAGCAGCGCGAGCGCTCGCTGGTAGCCGGTGATGCCCTCGCCGGTGATGCGCTCGGTCGTCAGGCCCTCGAGGACGCTCGACCGCCGCCAGTCCTCGCGTGCATCCACGTCCGAGAGATGCACTTCGACGACGGGGCCCGAGAACGGCTCGAGCGCGTCGCGGATCGCCCAGCTGTAGTGCGTCCAGGCCGCCGGGTTGACGACGAGCGCGTCGGCGTTGTCGAGTGCCGCGTGGAGGAACTCGACGTACTCGCCCTCGTGGTTCGTCTGCCGGCACCGCACCTGGAGGCCGAGCTCGCGCGCCCAGGCGTAGACCTTCGTCTCGAGGTCCTGGAGCGAGTCGTGCCCGTACACGTCCTTGTCGCGCCGACCGAGGAGGTCGAGGTTCACGCCGTTCAGCACGTCGATGCGCACGGCCCGATGCTACTGGCGCCGGTTCGCCGGGACCCGGTTGCTGCAGGGGTGCGCTACCCGATGAGCCCGTCGAGCGCTCGGCGGACGTCTGCCTCCTCGAGCTCGACCCCCCAGCGCGGCCGGCCGGGCGCGTCGAGCAGCACGAGCCTCGGCGTCCCGCGCTCCGCCTTCTTGTCGCGCGCGAGCGCCGCCCACGCCGCCTCCCGGTCGACACGTGCCCGTTCCGGAGCGAGCACTTCCCGCACCGTCCTCGCCTCGTCCTCGAGGCCGGAGAGCTCGAGCGCGGCGAGCAGCCCGAGCGCGACCGCCCGCCCGTGCGGGAGCGCGTATCCGGCCGCCGCCTCGAGCGCGTGCGCGAACGTGTGGCCGAGGTTGAGCTGGGTGCGCGGCCCGCGGTCGAAGGGATCCTGGAGGCACAGCCCCGACTTGTACGCCGCGCAGGAGCGCACCTGATCGGGCTCGTCCAGCTCCCACAGCGGCCGGCCCGCGAGCAGGCCGGTCTTCACCACCTCCGCCAGCCCGTTCACCCGCTCCTCCTCGGGGAGCGTCGACAGGAGCGACGGGTCGCAGACGACGCGCGCCGGCCAGTGGAACGCGCCCACCGCGTTCTTCGCGCCCGGAAGGTCGATAGCGGTCTTGCCGCCGATCCCGGCATCGACCTGGCCCACGAGCGTGGTCGGCACGGCCGTCCAGGGGACGCCGCGCATGTGGGTCGCAGCCGTCAACCCGACGACGTCCGTCGTCGAGCCTCCGCCGAGGGCGACGATCGACCCGTCCCGGCCGATCGTGAGGGCCGACCACAGCCGCTCGAGGACGGCCGGCGTCTTCGCGGCCTCCCCTGCCGGGCACCTCGTGCTGCGCGACGTCCCGTGCCCCGAGAGCCACCTGCGCGCGGATGCCGTGGATGCCCGAGACGTGCGTGTCGGCGACGAGCTCGACCGGGCCGTCCCCGGGAACGAGCTCCCCCAGCTCGTCGATCGCGCCGAGCGCGACGTGGACGCCCGCGGCGGCGAGCAGAATGCCGTCGACGTCGTCGGCGTGGGCGTCTGCGACCTCCTCGTAGAGCGGCTGCCGGTCGCGGTGGAGCGCGTGGAACTCCTCGGCCGACCGCGCCAGCGGCCGCTCCGTGCCGGCCACCCGCTGCCAGGCCACGTCCGGGTCGACGTCGAGGAAGACCGTGAACGCGCGCGCAGCCAGGTCGCCTCTCGTCCGCTCGGAGAGCACCGCGCCGCCTCCCAGAGCGACCACCGCCGGGTCTCCGCCGCGAAGCACCTCGCGGGCCACCTCCTCCTCGACCTCTCGGAAGCCCGCCTCGCCCCGGGTCGCGAACAGCTCCGCGATCGCCTCGCCCGCCCGCTCCTCGACCTCCTCGTCGAGATCGACGAAGCGTCGCCCGAGCCGCGCCGCGACGGCTTTCCCGGCGCTCGTCTTCCCGGAGCCCATGAACCCGGCGAGCGCCAGGTGGCGGCCGAGCGCGTTGAGCGGCCTCACGCAGCGTCCTCGGCGATCTCTGACTCCAGCAGCCACGGCACGTGACGACAGCGCTCCAGCAGCGGCGCGTACAGCTCGAGATCCGCGGACGTCGTCGGCCGGTGGGTGCCGTCGCCCTCGATGCCGGAGACGTGGAGCTGACGGAGCCGACCACCGAACGCGTCGATGAGCTCGTGACCGAGTCGTAGCGTCCGGTCGTTCGTCCAGACGTGGGCGACGTCGAGGCAGAAGCCCGCCTCCGGGAATGCGGTGAGCACGTCTCGGAGGTCCTCGACGTCGCGGCCGAAGCCCTTGGCGACGTCCATGTTCTCGAACACGGCCCGGGCACCCAGGCGCCCACATGCCGGCTCGGCGCCGTAGACGTCCGGGTGGAGCACGATGTCGAACGGCAGAGCACTCGACCATCTCGACGACCTCCGCCGGAGCGTCCTTCGTCTTCGCGGGAGCGTGGACCGAGACCCGCTCGAACCCCTCGAGCGCATCGGGCCGCGCCTCCAGCCAGAGGAGCAGGCTGCCGAGTCGTCCCCTGAGCGCGGTCAGCTCGAGCCAGCGCCACCCTTCGCGACGGGCACGCCCGATCGCCGCCGGCCAGTCGTCCCGCTCGGTGACGAAGGCGCCCGTGGCGATGCCGAAGGCCGTGCCGACCCGCTCGACTACCGGCTGTGCCACCGGTCGCCGATCCGCGCCAGGTACGCCGCCAGCGCCTCGAGGACGTCGACCATCGCGTCGCCGCCGAGCTTGTCCAGAGCTGCCCCGGCCAGCTCGAAGGCGACCGCCGCCTCGGCGACGACCGCGAGCGCCTCCACCGCCTGCACGTCCGAGCGCTCCACGAGCGCCTGCGCGGAGTCTCCGGTCTCGAGGTCGACGGAGTCGAGTGGACGCATCAGCGTCGGCAACGGCTTCATGGCCGCGCGGACGACGATCCACTCGCCGTTCGAGATACCCGCCTCGATACCCCCCGCGCGGTTCGTCCTTCGCGTCAGCCCGGGATCGATCTCGTCGTGGGCCTCCGTCCCCCGGCGCCGCGCGAGCGCGAACCCGTCGCCGACCTCGACGCCCTTGACGGCCTGGATGCCCATCAGGGCGAAGGCGATCCGCGCGTCCAGGCGCTCCCGCTTCTCCGAGTAGGACCCGAAGCCCGGGGGCACCCCGGTCGCGACCACCTCGACGATGCCTCCGAGCGTGTCCCTGTCCTTCCTGGCCGCATCGGTCGCCTCGCGCATCCCGTCGTCGGTCGTCTCGCCGCCGATCTCGACCGGGCGCCCGACGACCTCGATCCCGAGCTCCCGCAGGAAGGCCCTCGCGACTGCCCCCGCGGCGACGTGCACGGCCGTGTGGCGGGCCGAGGCGCGCTCGAGGGCGTTCCGGACGTCCTCGTGGCCGTACTTGAGGACGCCCGCGAGGTCGGCGTGCCCCGGACGGGGCAACGTGACGGGCTTGCTCCCCTTGCCCGAGGGCTCACCCTCCGGCGGCCACGGGCTCATGCCCCAGGCCCAGTTGGCGTGGTCGCGGTTGCGGACGACGAGCGCGAGCGGCGTTCCGAGCGTCGTGCCGTGACGCAGGCCCGCCAGCACCTCGACCTGGTCGGTCTCCAGCTTCTGCCGCGGGCTGCGGCCGTACCCCTGCTGCCGCCTGCGGAGGTCGGCGTCGATCGCCTCTCTGTCGAGCCGCAGGCCGGCCGGCACCCCGGTCAGGATCGCGACGAGCGCCGGCCCGTGCGATTCCCCCGCGGTGACGAGCCCGAGCGCCATGCCGCGATCCTACGTCCGCCCGCGCTGCCGTCAGGAGGGACGCGAACGGGGAGTCGAAAGGGCGAGCGGCTCGCTAGGGGCTGGCCCGCAGGGCGGTGCGCATCGCCACGAGGGGCGCCGACTCACCCGTCCAGCGCTCGAACGACGCGGCGCCCTGCGCGAGCAGGACATCGAGCCCGTCGACGCACGGGTGGCAGTGGCGCTCCAGCGCGGCCGCGATCAGCGCCGTTGGACGCCCGTTCGGCCGGTACGCCAGGTCGACCACCTGCATCCCCGGGCGGGGTGTCACGATCAGCTCGTCCTTGACGGGCGTCGCGTTGACCAGTACGTCGAATCCCTCGTCCGACGGCGGCCAGCCCGGGTCGCGCCGCCCCCGCGCGACGACCTCGGCGCCCTCGTCCTCCAACGCCGCGGCGACCGCCTTGGAAGCCCCACCGGTCCCGAGGACGAGGACGCGCCGGCCCTCCGCCTCGATCTGCGACGCGACCGCGAGCCCGTCGGTCGAGGAGCCCGCCACGCGTCCCTCTGTGATCACGAGCGTGTTCACGGATCCCGCCCGCTCGGCGACCTCGTCGAGCTCGTCGCACCAGGTGATCACCGCTTCCTTGTGGGGGATGGTGACGTTCGCCCCGGCGAAGCCCGTCGCGACGAGCCCCCGGACGGCGTCGCCGAGCGCCTCGGGAGCGGTCGGAAGCGGGACGTACGCCCAGTCGAGCCCGAGCGCGGCGAAGCCGGCGTTCTGCATCGGTGGGGAGAGCGAGTGCGACGTCGGCCAGCCGAGCAGGCCGACGAGCGTCGTCGTGGCGCGGATCTCGGTCACGCGGCGAACGTGCGCCCAGGGTTCATGAGGTCGGGCTCCGAGAAGCTCGGCACCGGGGGAGTATCGCCGCCCGTCGCGTCTCGGCAACGCTCATGTCTGACCACGTTCCGGCCGACATCGAGCTGGATGGGCATCGACAACGTCGACCGGACGCTCCTCGCCCGGTTCGAGGCGAGTCGCGAGCACGAGCGCGCTCGACGCGAGCTCCTTCCGCCCGAGTGGCTCAACGCGGAGCGGGAGCCCCCGGAGCATCTCGGAGACCTGTTCGTCGAGGTGCTCGAGCGGGCACGCGAGCACGTTCGCGCGCGCCGTGGCGCGGAGCTGGGCGACCGTCCCCCGACGCAGCCGTCATGCGCCTGGTCCCGAAGCCCTGACACCGCGGGCCGGACCTGCGAAAGCAACCGCTAGTTGTCCATTTTGTACACGCGTTCCGGAGGCTACCCCGCCGCCGGCGGCCCACCCTGACGTCAGTCGCAGGCGTAGCCGTACTCGCAGACCTTCCGCAGGAAGTCGCTCTCGCTGGCCGTGAAGTAGTGCGCGAGGGACTTCGGCTTGCGGACGTAGTAGAGGTAGTCGACCCCACGCATCGGGCTGGCCGCGGCGCGAATCGACGCGAGCCCCGGGTTCGCGATCGGCGTCGGCGGCAGGCCGGTGTGGATCCGCGTGTTGTACGGAGACGTCGACCTGAGCGCCTCCTTCGTCAGCGACTCGGTTCCGGGGACGTCGAGCCCGTAGCGGATCGTGGCATCGATCCCGAGCGGCATCCGGTTGCGCAGGCGGTTGTAGATCACCGCCGCCACGAGGCGCCGCTCGCTCGGCACCGCGGTCTCCTTCTCGATCATCGAGGCGATGATCAGGACGTCGTAGGGCGTGAGGTTCTTGGAGCGCGCATACGTGAGGTCGACGCTTCGGAAACGCGACGGAACGCCCGGAGCTGGTCGGCGACGAGCTGCTGCGCGCTCGTCAGGCGGGTGAACTCGTACGACGCCGGGAAGAGGAATCCCTCGAGCGAGTCGCGCTTCACGTCCTTCCGGAAGCGGGGCGGCGCCAACGCCCGGTCGACCGCGCGCAGGTACCCGTCCCGCGTCAAGCGCGGCGTCACGCCGCGCTTCTCGATCGCGATCTCCCGGACGGCCGCGACACGGTCGGCCATCTCTCGAACCGAGAACCCCTCGGGGAAGATGATCTTGAGGCGCGCGAGCGGAGCGGGCGCCGTGGTCGTCACCGGGGAGGCCTCGTCCTCGCCGTCCGAGACCCAAGCCGTCGCGCCGAACGCGCCGATCGCCACGAGCGCCGCGGCGCCGACGATCGCGATGCCTCGGCTCACCGGGCTCGCTCCAGCCACCCCTGGAGGAGATGCGCCGCAGCGAGGGCGTCCTCCGGCGCGCGGCCGCCGGTCTGCTGGGCCAGGGTCGTCGTGAACCGCTCGTCCTCCGTCTCGACGGGGACGTCGAGGCGCTTGCGGAGAGCGTCCACGAACACCTCGGTCGCACGCGCCTGCTCGCCGCGCTCGCCGCGAAGGGTGAGCGGGAGCCCGACGACCACGACCTCGGCCTCGTGCTCCGCGACGAGCGCAGACGACCCGGTCGAGCCCGGCCTCGCTCCCGGCCCGCTCGACGACGCACACGGGGCGCGCGAGCGTGCCGGTCGCGTCCGAGACCGCGACGCCGGTGCGCGCGGCGCCGAAGTCGAGCGCGAGCGCTCGCATGGGCTAGAGCGCGGCGCGGATGAGCCGCTCGGCCTCCGCCAGGGCCGCGGGCAGCTTCTCGGCGTCCTTCCCTCCGGCCCGGGCCATCGTCGGCCGCCCGCCGCCGCCGCCGCCGACGAGCGGAGCCGCACCCCGGATCACGTCGGATGCGCTGATGCGCTCCGCGACGGCCGGGTCGAAGTTCGCGACGAGCGAGACCTTCCCGTCCCCGACGGAGCCGAGCACGACCGCGGCCGGCGCATGACGCTGCTTGAAGCGGTCGGAGAGGTCGAGCAGCGCGTCGCCCTCGAGGCCCGTCGACCGCCTGGACGACGACGTTGACGCCGTCGACGGCCGTCACCTCCGCCTCGGGGTCGGCCGACGGCGCTGCGGCCTGCGGCCTGCGCTTCACCTCGCGGCGGACCTCCTCCAGCTCGGCGCGAAGCGCCTCGGCGTCTGCCGCACGCGCGTGGAGCAGCGGCCCAGGCCTCGCCGGAGGTGACCGCCTCGATCCGCCGGGTGCCCCCGCCGACGGAGCCCTCACCGAGGATCGCGAACGGCGCCGATCTCGGCGGTCGAGCGCACGTGCGTGCCGCCGCAGAGCTCGGTCGAGGTCCCGGGGACCTCGACGACGCGCACGACGTCGCCGTACTTCTCGCCGAAGAGCGCCATCGCGCCGAGCTGCGCGCGCCTCCTCGAGCGTCGTCTCGAACGTGTGCACGGGCACGTTCGCGAAGACCGCGCGGTTGACCCGCTGCTCGATCGCCTCGCGCTCGTCCGGTGTCAGCTGCGCGGTGTGGGTGAAGTCGAAGCGCAGCTTGTCGGGCCGGACCGCAGAGCCGGCCTGCGTGACGTGCTCACCGAGCACCTCGCGGAGCGCGGCCTGCAGGAGGTGCGTCGCCGTGTGGTTCGCCATCGTCGGGAAGCGCACGCTCCACGGCACGACCGCCCGCACGCGGTCGCCCGCGGCGAATCCGTCGCCGCGGAAGAGAAGCGCCTGGTCGTCGTCGAAGCGGTACGCGTCGACGAGCTCGGCGCGCGTCGCGGGGTCTCGTCGAGCTCGATCCAGCCGTGGTCGGTGACCTGGCCGCCGCCGGCCGGGTAGAAGGGCGACTCGCGCAGCTTCGTCAGGAAGGTGCCGTCGCCGAGGTCCTCGAGCGCGCCGAGCTGGGTGAGCACGTCGACCTTCGTGTAGCCGACGAACTCCGACGCGAACCCGGCCTCCCGGGCGAAGTCGGCCGCCCGCTGGACGAGCCCGCGCTCCCCCGTCCCCCGCGAGATCTCGCGGTGGCGCGTCCATCTCCGCGCGGTACCCGTCGACGTCGACGGAGTGGCCCCGCTCGCGGGCGAGCTCGACGGTCAGCTCGATCGGGAAGCCGTAGGTCGCCGCGAGGCGGAACGCGTCGTCGGCGCCGATGTCCCCTCCCGCGAGCTCCTCGAACTCCTTCATGCCCCGCTCGAGCGTCTCGCGGAAGCGCTCCTCCTCGGCGCGCACGACGCGCTCGATCTCGGCCGCGTTCTCGACGACCTCCGGGTACCACGGCCCGACCTGCTCGACGACGATCCGCGGGCAGCGGGTAGACCGCCGGGAGGCCGATCCGCCGCGCCTGCACGACCGAGCGGCGGATGAGGCGGCGCAGGACGTAGCCGCGACCCTCGTTCGACGGCGTCATGCCCTCGGCGACGAGGAACGTCACGCCGCGGCCGTGGTCGCAGAGCACGCGGTGCGCCTTCGTCGCCTCGGCGAGACGTCCCGTACGCGACGCCGGACTCGCTCGCGATCCAGTCCATGATCAGCCGGAAGCCGTCGGTGTCGAAGATCGAGTCGACGCCCTGGAGGAGCATCGCGCCGCGCTCGAGCCCCATGCCCGTGTCGATGTTCTGCTTCGGCAGCGGGGTCAGCGAGCCGTCCGCGCGCGAGGTCGAACTCCATGAAGACGAGGTTCCAGAACTCGATGTAGCGGTCGCAGCGCTCGCAGTTCGGCCCGCAGTCGGGCTGCCCGCAGCCGTGCTCGGGGCCGCGGTCGTAGTGGAGCTCCGAGCAGGGCCCGCACGGGCCGGTGTCGCCGGCGGGCCCCCAGAAGTTGTCCGAGCGCGGGAACGGGACGATCCGCTCGCGCGGGATGCCCTTCCGCAGCCACGCCGGCGACGGCGACCTCGTCCTCCCCGAGCCCGAGGCCCGGGTCGCCCGCGAACACCGTGGCCCACAGCCGCGTCGGGTCGAAGCCGCAGGTGCTCGGTGACGAACTCCCAGGCGTAGTCGACCGCGCCGTCCTTGAAGTAGTCGCCGAACGAGAAGTTCCCGAGCATCTCGAACATCGAGGCGTGCCGCGCGGTCATGCCGACCTCGTCGAGGTCGGTGTCCTTGCCGCCCGCGCGCAGGCACTTCTGGACGGTCGTGAAGCGCGGCGCGGGCGGCTGCTTCGCGCCCGAGAAGTACGGCTTGAGCGGCTGCATCCCCGCCGAGATGAAGAGCGTCGACGGGTCCTCCGGCGGCGGGACGAGCGGGAACGACGGGAACCGCAGGTGATCCTTCGACTCGAAGAACGAGAGGAAGCCCTCGCGAAGCTCGGCGGTCGTGCGCATCCGCCGATCGTAGCGGGGGTCTGGCCGCGTTCCCGCCCCCTGGACCGGTCGGCCGCGAGCGTTCCCGCTCGCGCGCCGAGGTCGGCGAAACCCGATGCAGGGCCTAACAGGGGTGCGCGAGGTCCGATGCCATCACGTCGCAACCCGGCCGCTACGCGGCTCGGTGGCCGTCGCGATGAGGCGCCGTGGGCGCTGGCCCGAGTGCCCCGGAAGCGCCACGGCCCCGGAGGTGCTCAGCTTCCCGGTCGGCGAGGGCGCGCGCGCCCTCGCGCGCGCGCTCAGGGAAGCTCGTCGGGTGGGATCGGCGCCGGGTCCGGCTTCGGCGTCGGCTCCGGCTGCGGCCACGGGTCGGGCTTCGGCGTCGGCGTCGGCGTCGGCGTCGGCGTCGGGCGCTCGGTCGTCGGCGGCGTCGGCCCGCGCCGCGCAGGTCCTCGGCGAGGTCCTGCTCGCGGCGCCGCGCGGCCTCCTTCGCGGCGTCCATCGCGTCCGACATGTTCCTCTTCTTGCGGAACGACGCGAAGCCGTGCGCGATGCCCGGCGGCGAGCCCGAGACCTTCTCGACCGGCTTCGTGATCGCGGTCGAGACCGCACGCACGGCGGTGTCGGCGCTGTCGGCCATCGAGACGGCGCTGTCGGTGACGGTGTCGAGCTTGTCGAGCTGGTAGTTGACGCGGTCGACCGTGCCCGCCGGTCTTGACGACGACGGGGAGCGCGTCGCGCTCGGTGCCGCTGACGAGCGACGAGACCTTGTCGAACAGCTGGCCGAGCTTGAACGAGCGCGAAGAGCGATGCCCACGCCCGAGCAGGACGAGGAAGATCGCGAGACCCCAGTAGGCGGCGTCGCCGGCGGTGAAGCGAGCGTCATCGCGCGGGATCCTACCCCGTCGCGCTCGCGATCACGCCGGCTCCGACGACGGCGTCGTCGTCGTAGAGCACGGCGACCTGTCCCGGCGCGACGGCCTCGACCGGCTCGTCGAGCTCGAGGGCGAAGCCCTCCGTCGGCCGGCCGACGTCGCGCCGACCGGCGGGGAGCGGTAGCGGAGCTTCGCCTCGGCGCGCTGCGACCGGCGACGTACAGTGCGCCCGCGCACGTCACGCGCCGCGAGCGCCGAGCGCGCTCCGCGGCCCGACGACGAGGGTGTTCGTCGCGGTCGGAGCGGACGACGTGGAGCGGCTCGCCCGCGGCGACCCCGAGGCCGCGGCGCTGGCCGGGCGTGAACCGCCAGAGGCCCTCGTGGCGCCCGAGCACCGTCGCCCGCCTCGTCGACGATCGTCGCCCGGGCGCCGGCCGCGAGGCCGCTGCGCTCGAGGAAGCCGCGGTAGTCGCCGCCGGCGAGGAAGCACGCCTCCTGGCTCTCTGGCCGGCGCGCGGCCGCGAGGCCCGCCGCGGCCGCCTCGGCACGCACCTCGGCCTTGGTCTGTCTCGCCGAGCGGGAAGCCGACGCGGTCGAGCAGCGCCGGGTCGACCGTCGCGAGCATGTACGACTGGTCCTTCGCGCGGGTCGACGCCGCGCGCGACGAGCCGCATCCCGTCCCGCTCGACGAGCCGGGCGTAGTGGCCCGTCCAGAGCACGTCCGCGCCCGCGCGCTCGGCGAACGCGACGAGCGCCGTCGAACCGGAAGGCGCCGTTGCAGCGCATGCACGGGTTCGGCGTCAGGCCCGCGGCGTATCCCGTCGACGAACGCCTGCACGACGCGTCGCGCGGAACGCCTCGCGCAGGTCGAGCGTGACGTGCGGCCGACCGAGCGCGTGACACGCCTCGCGGGCGCGGATCACCGCGTCGGGCGAGCAGCACGCGCGCTCCGCGTCGGCCCGGAGGGGTCGAGCCAGAGGCGCAGCGTGACGCCGACGGCCTCGGCTCCCGCGCGATGCAGCGCGACGGCGCTGTCGACCCCGCCGCTCATCGCGACCGCGACCCGGCCGCGGTCGCGGCGAGGCGCGGAACACCGTGGCCGAGCGCGTCTGCCACCGCGTCGGCGGCGAGCGTCTCGCCAGGGACGGCGGCCGCCTCGAGCAGCGTCAGGCCCGCGAGCGGCCGCTGCCATCCCCGGCGCGTCCGCCTCGACGATGCACTCGCCGTCCACGACGAGTCGGGCGACGGCGTACGTCTCGCCCCGCGCGGAATCGCCGATCACCTCGACGGCCATCGACCCAGGCTAGCGCCCAGCCCGCTCGGCACACCTGCCCGGCCGGGGGCGGTATTGCCGTGCTCGTGCCCGCGGCTCGGCCCGCGAGCAGACGTCCCCGCAAACACCGTCCCACCGACGATCACCGGCATCCCTTGCAGCACGCCGCGTCGAATGCGCTTCACGACACGAATTGGGACATCCTGCCTCCAAAGTCGTTGACGGCCCGGGGATTCGCCCCGACGGCTGTGCGGAGGCGATGAAGAAGGTCGCGGCGGGCCGTCAGGCGAGCAGCTCGATCCGGTTCCCCCACGGGTCGTCGACGAAGAACCGCGGGACCCCCGGGATCTCCGCCGGGTCGGCCCAGCGGACCTCGACTCCGTGCTCCTCGAGCCGGGCCGCGAGCCGCTCGAGCTCGGTGTGCGACGCGACGCGGAGCGCCGGATGCGCCTTCGTCGCCGGCGCGAAGCGGTCCGCGACACCGACGTGCAGCTCGTGCGCGCCGACGCGGAACCAGACGCCGCCGCGAACGGAGAGCGGCGGCGGCTTCTCGAGCTCCTCGAGCCCGAGGAGGTCGCCGTAGAACCGCCGCGCGTCCTCCTCGCAGCCGGCCGGAGCGGCGACCTGGACGTGGTCGAGCCCGACGACCGCGCTCGTCATCGCGCGCGGCTCGACGCTCCGCGTGACCCCGGGCCGGAAAAGCGAACCCGCTTCTCCAGGTGGGTGCCCTGCCGGACTCCGGTGAAACCGTCCTCCGGACCCGGGCTCCCTTCGTGTGATCGTTGGTTCACGTTGAGAGCCCGAGGTCACGCGCAACGTCGAGCTGGCCCTCAGTGTACTCGGCGCGCCACGCTCGTGGTCACTGGCGGCTCGCGTAGCGCCACTCGACCTCCTGCGTGCCGTCCAGCCCGACGAGCGCCGGCGAGCGCGGGCGTGAGCTCGAACTGACGACCCGTGGCCACCAGCTCGTTGTCGATCACCTCGGTGAGCACGGTCTCGCCGCCGTAGCGGATGAGGAGCTTCGCCCCGCACGGCAGCACCGGATGCGTGACGCCGAGCGAGCGGGCCGTGAGCACGAGGCCGCAGGTCGTGCGCTCGGCGTCCTCGCCGGGCGGCCGGGGCGCGGCGAGCGCCTCGTACCAGCCGCCGCCGGCCGCGACGGCCCCCGTCGGGGTCGGCAGACCGGCTCGTCGGCGCGCTGCTCGACGACGGCGATGGCGACGAGCCCCGCGAGCAGCGCGACCGCGGCGAGCGCCAGCAGCCGCTGCACGACGCGGGCGCTCAGCTCGGCGGCTCCTCGACGACGACGGCGAGCCCGAGCTCGTCGAGCTGCTCCTGCGTGATCTCGGTCGGCGCGCCGGACATCGGGTCGAGCCCGGCCTGGTTCTTCGGGAAGGCGATCACGTCACGCAGGTTCGGCTCGCCGGCGAGCACCATCGTCATCCGGTCGATCCCGAGCGCGATGCCGCCGTGCGGCGGCGCGCCCATCGCGAGCGCGTCGAGCAGGAACCCGAACTGCGAGCGCTGCTGCGCCTCGCGTGAGCGCGAGCAGGTCGAAGACGCGCGCCTGGATGTCGGGCTCGTGGATCCTGAACGAGCCGCCGCCGAGCTCGTTGCCGTTGACGATGATGTCGTACGCGTTCGCGAGCGCGTCGCGCGGGTCCTCGTCGAACCGCTCGCGCCACTCGTCGGTCGGGCGCGTGAACGGATGGTGCACCGCCGCCCAGCGCTCCTCGTCCTCGTCCCACTCGAACATCGGGAAGTCGGTCACCCAGAGGAAGGTGAACGCGGCGTCGTCGATCAGGCCGAGCTCGCGCCCGAGGTGCGAGCCGCAGGTGGCCGAGCACCCTCGACGTCGTCTCCCACGTCGTCCGCCGCGAAGAGCAGCGTCTCGCCCGGCGCGCGGGCGCGAGCGCTCGACAGCTCGTCCTCGCGAGAGGAACTTCGCGATCGGCGAGCGGAGCTCGCCCCCCTCGTCGCGGACGAGGTACGCGAGGCCCTTCGCCCCGCGCTCCTTCGCGACCTCCTCGAGCGCCGCGAGCTCGGCCCGCGAGAACGCGCGGGCACGCGCAGGAACCGCACCGCCTCCGCGCCGGCGAAGACGCCGAACTCGGAGCCTCGGGTGAGCCTCGGTCGCGTCCTCGAGCTCGAGCCCGAAGCGCGTGTCGGGCTTGTCGGAGCCGAACCGCCGGTCGGCCTCCGCGAAGGTCATGCGCGGCCACGGCGTCTCGATCTCGACCCCGAGGCACTCGCGCCAGATCGCGGCGAACATCTCCTCCATCAGCCGGAACAGCACCTCGCGGTCGGGAAAGCTCATCTCGACGTCGAGCTGCGTGAGCTCCTGCACGCGGTCGGCGCGGAGGTCCTCGTCCCGGAAGCAGATCGCGATCTGGTAGTAGCGGTCGAAGCCCGCGATCATCGTCAGCTGCTTGAGGATCTGCGGGCTCTGCGGCAGCGCGAAGAAGCGGCCCTTGTGGAGCCGGCTCGGGACGACGAAGTCGCGCGCGCCCTCGGGCGTCGACTTGTAGAGGATCGGCGTCTGGATGTCGAGGAACCCGGCCTCCTCCATGTGGCGGCGGATGATCCCGACCATCTGCGCCCGCAGCCGCAGGTTCCGCTGCAGCTTCTCGCGCCGCAGGTCGAGCCAGCGGTAGCGCAGCCGCAGCGTCTCGTCGACGTTCTCCTCGTCGAGCTGGAACGGCAGCGGCGTCGAGCGCGAGACGATCGTCAGCTCGTCGACCGCGAGCTCGACCTCGCCGGTCGGCATCGCTCGGGTTGACCGTCTCCGGCGGAGCGGGCGACGAGCTCGCCCTCGCGCCTGGAGCGACGAACTCGTTCCGGATCTCGCGCGCGAGCCGCGGCGGCCTGCGGCGAGCGCTCCGGGTTGATCACGAGCTGCGTGACGCCCGTGCGGTCGCGCAGGTCGACGAACACGAGGCCGCCGTGGTCGCGGCGCCGGGCGGCCCAGCCGGCGAGCGTCAGCGTGCGCCCGACGTGGTCGGCGCCGCGGCTCGCCGCACATGAGGTCGCGCCAGCTCACGCCGAGAGCCTAGAGACGATCTCGGCGTGGCCGACCGCCTCGTCCGGCCGCCCCGGCCGCGCGGAGCGTCGCGCCGTCGGCGCCGACGACGACCGTGTCGCGCGGCGCCCGAGGCGCCGCGCCTGCGTCAGCTGTCCCTTGAGCGAGCGGCCCGCGTAGTCGGTCTCGGCCGCGACGCCCGCCCGCGCGGAGCTCGGCCAGCCAGCGCGCGACCTCGTTCGCGCGGCGCGCCGTCCTCCAGCGCGAAGAAGACGTCGATCCCGGGGCCGGCGGCGCCTCGACGCCCTCCTCCTCCATCGCGATCAGCAGCCGCTCGATGCCCGCGCCGAAGCCGATCCCGGGTGTCGGCGGCCCGCCGATCTCCTCGACGAGGTAGTCGTAGCGCCCGCCGCCCGTGATGGTCGAGTTCTGGTTCTCCGTCGGGCCGATGAACTCGAACGTCGTGCGCGAGTAGTAGTCGAGGCCGCGGACGAGGGTCGGGACGAGCGTGTAGCGCGACGCCCGTCGCGTCGAGCCCGGCACGGACGGCGGCGAAGTGCTCGACGCACGCGTCGCACAGCGACTCGCCGATCTTCGGCGCCTCGTCGAGCGCCTCGCGGACCGCCGGCGGCTTGGCGAGGTAGTTGTCGAACACGCGCAGCGGGCTTACGTCGCGCCTTCGCCGCGCGTCTCGTCGTCGAGGCGCCCGGCGTTCTCGGCGAGCCACGCGCGGAGGCGTCTCGAGGTAGGCGGGGCGGCACTCGCGGCATCCGATCGAGTTCAGCTCGAGGTGGTAGCGCGTGACGCCGAGCCGCGCGAGCAGCGTGTCGTAGAGCTGGATCAGCTCGGCGTCGATCGCCGGGTCGTCCGTGCCGAGCGCCTCGACGGACGCCTGCCAGTGCTCGCGGTAGCGGCCCCGCTGCCGGGCGCGCCGTAGCGGTACATCGTGGCGATCGTGAAGAGCTTCACGGGCTGCGGGCTCGCGGTGCATGCCGTGCTCGACGTACGCGCGGCAGATCGGCGCAGTGCCCTCCGGACGCAGCGTCAGCGAGCGGTCGGCGCGGTCGGTGAAGGTGTACATCTCCTTCTGCACGACGTCCGAGCCGGCGCCGGACGTGCGGGCGAAGAGCGCCGTGTCCTCGAACACGGGCGTCAGGATCTTGCGGTAGCCGTAGAGCGCGCAGAGCCGCTCGATCTCGTCGGTGACGCGCCGCCACGACGGCATCTCGGCGGGGACGACGTCGTGGGTTCCGCGCGGCCGCTCGATCGGGGCCACGCCGCTCATCCGGCCGCCTCGTGCTGCTCGAGCCGGAGCTCGGCGAGGAACGGGTTGCGCGCGAGCTCCGCGCCGAGCGTCGTCGACGGGCCGTGCCCCGGATGGACGGCCGTCTCGGGCGGGTAACCGGTCGAAGAGCGACCGGAGCGACGCGAGCAGGGTCGTCCCAGTCCGCGCCGGGAAGATCGGTCCGTCCGACGGAGCCGGCGAAGAGGACGTCGCCGGAGAGCAGCGCGCCGTCGATCGCGTAGGCCAGGTGGGCCGGCGAGTGACCGGGAACCGCGAGGACCTCGAAGCGGATCCCGGCGAGCTCGAGCGCCTCCCCGCCCTCGAGCAGCACGTCGGGCGTCCAGGGCCGGACCGCGATCCCGGGCGGCGTGAACCCGGCCGGAGCCTCGAGCAGGGCGCGCTCCCCCGCCGGCGCGTGGACCGGCGCGCCCGTTCCCTCCGCGAGGTCGGCGAGGCCGAGGATGTGATCGAAGTGACCGTGCGTGACGAGGATCGCGGCGCAGCGCGCGCCGAGAGAGGCGAGCGCGAGCCGGATCTCGGCGGCGGGGCCGCTCGGGTCGACGACGACGGCCTCGGGTGCGCCGCGGTCGGCGCGGACGAGGTAGCAGTTCGTCCCGAGCGGGCCGAGCGGGAGCTGGTCGACGACCGGGAGCACGACGCGAGTCTACGGACGCCCTGCGCCGCCGCTGCATCGCGACCCGCGATACGGTTGCGCCGTGAAGTCGTGGGACCTGACCGAGATCGAGGCTCCCGGCGGCACTGTCGACCCGACGGTCCTGACGACCGACGACGGCGCACGGGCGATCTCGATCCGCCTCGAGGCGGGTCAGGAGCTCCGCGACCACCAGGTGCGCGAGCGCGCCTGGGTGGTCATCGTCGAAGGCGAGGCGGAGATCCGCTGCGGGAGCGACGTGGTCCGGGGCCGCGTCGGCACCCTCGTGACGTTCGACCCCGGCGAGCGGCACGCTCTCTCGAGCGCCGAGGGCGCGGGCCGTCTGCTCCTCATCCTGGCGCCGTGGCCAGGGGAGGGCCACTACCTCGACGGCGAGGTTCGCGGCGACTGACCACCGCGGATACGGGCGACGCCGCCCCGTGAGCGGCCCGGCCGCTCGTAGACGGCCGGTGCTCGGCGCCCGCCAAGGGCGAGGAGGTCGTCGTGCCGCAGGCCCGGCGCGTGTGCAGCCGGCCGCGCCGGCTCGGCGAACCTCGGGCGCGTGCCGTTTCCGGCCGCGCGGGGCCTCTCGTCAGCGTCCGCCGCTCTTCGCCTTCGCGAGGCGCTTCTCGTGCGAGCGCCAGACGAGACGGTCCATGAAGTAGCTGAACGGCACGAAGATCGCGAGCAGGAAGAACGTCTGGACGACGGCACCCGTGAAGGTGATGCCGTCGCCGCCGAGGAGCATCACCGTCGCGAGGAAGATCGGCGCGAAGATCGCCGCCCGCTTCAGGACCCGCCGCCATGTCGGAGGCTGCGGGCGCGCCCCGGGCGGGCTTCGGCTTCGCTCCACCGTTCCCGCGGCCGTCCTTCTTCTGCGCCGGTTCCTTCGCCGGCGTCTCCGCCTTCAGCTCGGACGCGGTCAGCAGCGTCTCGTTGCCCTCGGCGTCGATCTCGACGAGGTCGTACGCGTGGCGCTTCTCCTTCGCGCGCCTTCGCCGCTGCTTCTGCGTCGCCATCGACCCGGATTATGCCCGCGACACCACGACCCGGCCCGCCTGGATCACGGTGTGGACGACGTCCCCGGCGAGGTGGTAGGCGAGGTGGCGCCAGTCCGCCGCTGCGAGCAGGACCAGATCGGCGCGCTGCCCTTGCGCGAGCCTCCCGCGGTCCTCGAAGCCGACCACGTGGGCGGCGTTGACCGTGCAGGCGATGAGCGCTTCCTCGGGGGACAGGCCGAGCTGGGTGCACGCGAGCGTGCAGACGACCGGCAGGCTCTCGCAGAACGCGCTCCCCGGGTTGAAGTCCGTCGCGAGCGCGATCGCCGCGCCCGCGTCCACGAGCTCGCGCGCAGGCGGCATGGGCCGTGCGAGGTAGAGCGCGGCGACCGGCAGCAGGACCCCGACGACGTCGCTCGCCGCGAGCGCCGCGACGCCGCCGCGGCCCGTCGCCTCGAGGTGGTCGACCGACCTGGCACCGAGCTCGACTGCGAGCGGGACCGCGCCGATCTCCGAGAGCTGGTCGCCGTGGAGCCTGAGGGCGAGCCCTGCGGCGCGGCAGGCGAGCAGGTAGCGGCGCGCCTGCTCGACGTCGAAGGTCCCGCGCTCGACGAAGACGTCCGCCGCGACGGCGAGCTTCGCCGCGTGGGGCAGAACCTCCTCGATCGCCCAGTCGACGTACGCGTCCGCATCGGCGTGCTCCGGAGGCACGGCGTGGGCGCCGAGCCAGGTCGGGATCCCGCCCGCCGAGCGAACGGCCTCGAGCTGCGCCAGCTCCGTATTGCGATCGAGCCCGTAGCCGCTCTTTCCCTCGAACGTCGTCGTTCCGTGCGCGAGCATCGCGTCGCGATGCCGGGCCACGATCGCCGTGAGCGCCTCGGCTCCGGCGGCACGGGTCGCCCTGGTCGTCGAGAGGATCCCGCCCCCGGCGGCGAGGAGCTCCTCGTACGTCGCTCCCGCAGCGCGGAGCGCGAACTCGTTCGCTCGGTCTCCTGCGAACGCCGGGTGCGTGTGGCAGTCGACGAGGCCCGGGATGGCCGAGAGCCCGCGTCCGTCGACCTCTTCCACGTCACCGGCGATCGAAGACAGGTCGCGCATCCGCCCGACGCCTTCGATCGTCTCGCCGCCAAGCAGAACGTAGGCGTCCTCGAGGACCTCGACATCGGCCAGCGCACGGCCGCGGAGAGGCGCGCCCGTACCCGCGGGCGTGGCGAGCTGGGCCAGGTCGCGGACGAGCAGGCGCCGGACGGGCTCTCCCGCCGGGTCAGCCACGGGTCACGTGGCCGACGCTCGACCGGCTCACGACGTCACGCCCGGAAGGTCGAGGCCACCCGCGCGCGCGGCTTCTCGCGCATCCTCGTACCCGGCGTCCGCGTGACGCATGACGCCCGTGCCGGGATCCGCGGTCGAGCACCCGCTCGAGCCGCTCGTCGGCATCCGCGGTCCCGTCCGCGACGATCACCATGCCCGCGTGGATCGAGTTGCCGATCCCGACGCCGCCCCCGTGGTGGACGCTGACCCAGGTCGCGCCCGCGGCGGTGTTCAGGAGGGCGTTGAGGATCGGCCAGTCGGCGATCGCGTCCGAGCCGTCGCGCATCGACTCCGTCTCGCGGTACGGGGAGGCGACGGAGCCGGCGTCGAGGTGATCCCTCCCGATCACCACGGGCGCGGAGACCTCGCCCGAACGCACGAGCGCGTTGATCGCGAGACCCGCCCGAGCGCGATCGCCGTAGCCGAGCCAGCAGATCCGCGCCGGCAGCCCCTGGAACGCGACCCGCTCGGGTGCGAGCTCGAGCCAGCGCTGGAGAAGCCCGTCGTCCGGGAACAGCCTCTTCAGCTCGCGGTCGATCGTCGCGATGTCGGCGGGGTCACCCGGACAGCGCCGCCCAGCGGAACGGCCCGATCCCCTTGCAGAACAGCGGTCGGATATAGGCCGGGACGAAGCCCGGGTATGTGAAGGCGTCGCTCAGGCCGGCTCGATAGGCCTCACCTCGCAGATTGTTGCCATAGTCGAAAACGTAGCACCCCATCCGGACGAGGTCGACCATCGCGCGGACGTGCGTCGACGATCGACTCGGAGGCGAGCCGCAGGTACTCCTTCGGGTCGCGCTCGCGGAGTGCCGCGGCCTCCTCGAACGGGACCTCTGCCGGGACGTAGCCCGTCAAGGGGTCGTGGGCCGCTGTCTGGTCGGTGACGAGGTCGAACGTCTCGCCGCGGGCGACGAGCTCGGGCAGGACGTCCGCGGCGTTCGCCCGGAGCCCGACGGACAGCGGGCGACCCGCGGCGGCTGCGCCGCGCACCCGGTCGAGCGCGTCGTCCAGCGACTCCGCCTGCTCGTCGAGGTACCGCGTCTCGAGCCGTCGATCGATCGAGCGCTGATCGACCTCGACGCAGAGGATCGCGGCGCCTGCCATCGTCGCGGCCAGCGGTTGCGCTCCCCCCATCCCGCCGAGACCGGACGTCAGCACCGTCCGGCCGGAGAGATCCGGGGAGCCGAAATGCGCCTCGCCCTGCGGCGCAGAACGTCTGGTACGTGCCCTGCAGGATGCCCTGGGTGCCGATGTAGATCCACGATCCTGCGGTCATCTGGCCGAACATCGTCAGGCCCGCCGCCTCGAGGCGCCGGAACTCGTCCCAGCTCGCCCACGCGGGGACGAGCAGCGAGTTCGCGATCAGCACGCGCGGAGCACCGGGGTGCGTCCGGAAGACACCGACGGGCTTCCCGGACTGGATCAGCAGCGTCTCGTCGTCGCCCAGCCGCAGCAGGGTCCGGACGATGTCCCGAAGCGCCTGGTGCGAACGCGCCGCGCGGCCCGAGCCGCCGTACACGACGAGGGACTCGGGGTGCTCGGCGACCTCGGGATCGAGGTTGTTGAGGAGCATCCGTAGCGGAGCCTCGGTCTGCCACGAGCGTGCGTGCAGCGCCGAGCCGCGCGGCGCCCTGATCCGCCGAGAGGTCGCCGACGAGGTCTTCGACGAGCGCGCTCACTGCTTCGTCGCCCGCGTCTCCGCCGCTCGAGCGCCGCTTCGGCCGCCCGCGTCTCCCGCTGCCGGAATCGGAACCAGCTCCAAGCCGTCGCGGCGACGAAGTAGGCGACCGCCACGCACGAGCGTCTTGACGAGGTCGCCGCCCGAGATCGCCGCCACGAGCAGGATCACCCCTGCGAGGACGGCGTGGAAGATGACGGCGCCGCGATAGGGCTGCCGCGGCGTGGGCAGGTCGCTCACGGAAGGGCCTCCGGCAGCTCGCGCTCGACGGCTGCGAGCAGGCTGCCGTCCCGGATCGCGTCCGCGACCCGCTCGATGTCCGCAGAGAGCGACCTGTCCTCGCGAACGCGCTCCGACAACGTGCGGACGAAGATGCGGGCGGCGCGAACGCCGACGCCCGGCTCCAGCGGCGCGAGGAACTCGACGGCCTGCGCTCCCGCCAGCAGCTCGATCGCCAGCACCCGCTCGGCGTTGGACGACCACCTGCAGCGCCTTGAGGCCGGCGCCGTTTCCCATCGACACGTGATCCTCCTGGCCGGCGCTGGTGGGGATCGAATCGACCGATCCGGGGTGGCTCAGCGCCTTGTTCTCCGAGACGAGGGCCGCCGCCACGTACTGGAGGATCATGAAGCCGGAGTTGAGCCCCTCCTCGCGTGCGACGAGAAACGGCGGCAGTCCGTCCGAGAGGCTCGGGTTCACCATCCGCTCCGTGCGCCGCTCGCTGATGTTCGCGAGCTCTGCGCATGCGATCGCGAGACAGTCGAGCCCGATCGCGATCGGCTGGCCGTGGAAGTTCCCGTTGGAGACGATCATCTCCTCGCTCGAGGAGGACGAGCGGGTTGTCGGTGGCGGCGTTCAGCTCGACTGCGACGCTGCGCTCGACGTGGTCGAGCAGGTCCCGGCTCGCGCCGTGCACCTGTGGCGCGCAGCGCAGCGAGTAGGCGTCCTGGACCTTGTCGCACCAGCGGTGGGCCTCGACGATCGCCGAGCCCGCGAGCAGGGCGCGAAGCGCAGCGGCGCTTCGGCTCTGGCCCGGTAGCGGCCGGGCGGCGTGGATGGCCGGGTGGAAGCTCATCGGCGTTCCCTGGAGGGCCTCGACCGACATCGCGCACGCGACGTCCGCCACGCGTGCGAGGCGTCGGGCGCGGACGAGCGCGAGCGATGCCATCGCGGTCATGAACTGCGTCCCGTTGATGAGCGAGAGGCCCTCCTTCGGCGCGAGCGTGATCGGCGTCAGCCCGGCAGCGTCGAGCGCCTCGGCTCCGGTCAAGAGCTCTCCGTCGACCGTTGCCTCGCCCTCGCCGACGAGCGGAAGGGCGAGATGCGCCAGTGGAGCGAGGTCGCCGCTCGCCCCGACCGAGCCACGAGACGGGACGCGCGGGACGATGCCGGCCTCGAGGACGCGGACGAGCAGCTCGATCGTCTCGACGCGTGCGCCCGAGTACCCCTTGGCGAGGGTGTTCGCGCGCAGGAGCATTGCCGCGCGGACGACGTCGTCCGGGTAGGGCTCGCCAACGCCGCAGGCGTGGCTGCGGAGCAGTCGCAGCTGGAGCTCGGCCGCCTGCTCAGGCGGGATCGACTCGGAGACGAACCGTCCGAAGCCCGTGTTCACGCCGTACGTGTGGTCGCCGACCTCGGATTCGAGGAACTCCCGCGCCGCTGCCGCGCGCTCGCGGCCCGCGCGCACCGAGCACGACGGGCCGACGGCCGACGGCGACGTCCCAGACGTCGTCGATCGCCAGGTGCTCCCCCGTCAGCTCGACAGCGGCCGGCACGGCGCGAGTGTAGAGGGAGCCGGCACGTGGGCCCCGTCGACGCGGCATGGGCTCCCGTCGGGCGGTACTTGCACCTTGTGGGACGGCGTCGCCCTCGAAGCGGGCCGGACACCGTCGCCGTCCGCTGGTGCCCGCCGCGCATTCGCGCGAGAGAGAGGAGCAGCCGAGGTCGGGACAGCACGTCCGCGAGCCTCGCGTGGGGCTCCCCCCAATGGGGAGCGAGGCTCCCTGGATTCACGGTATCGCAGCAAGCTGTCATGGGTCTGTGCCGACTTCGCGCCGACTTCGACACGCGCACGTGCACCGACCCGGCTCTCTGCGTCGGCGCCGCCGTCGCGAGACGGCACAGCTCCCGACGCGCACCCCCGCCCGCGACGCCGATCGGCGCCCGGCTCGACCTCGCCGTGGAGACGGCACCACCTCTCAGCCGACCAGGTGCCACTCGAGCACGCGGTCCGGGCCGAGGCGCTCCAGGCGAAGCGCACGCGCGGCCGCCTCGAGCGCAGCTGGGGTCGGGACGCCGCGCTCGTCGAGAGGGTCGGACACACCGGCTGCGGCCCGGGCGACGCTCGCCGCGGGGACCAGCCCGACGAGCTCCCCGCTGCCCACGCGTGCGCCGCGCGCGGCTGCCTCCTGGGCGATGCGCTCGACGAGCACGTGGAGCGGCGTCGCGGAGAGGTCGACCACGTTCGTCGAGACCTGCACGATCCCCTGCGCAAGCTGGAGCCCGAGCGCCTGCACGCCCGGCAGTCCCCCCGACGACTCCCGCACGGCGGCGGCGACCTCCTGCGCGACCTCGAGCGGCCCGACCAGCTCGAGGTTGAAGGCGACCAGCGCCGGCCGCACGCCGACGAGCACCGCGCCCGACCGCGGGTCGAGCTGCCTCGGCCCGTACGCGGGCGCGAGCTCCCCCGCGTCGATCCGCCGCTGCAGCTCCTCGGGCCCGCCGCGCCGGAAATACGCGGGGCGCCGTCCCTCTCCGAGGGAGCCGTAGAAGAAGACGGGCAGCCCGAGCTCCACTGCGACCCGTCGTCCGACCTCGCGTCCGACGGCCTCCGCCCCGGGAAGCGCATCCGGCGCGAGAGGGACGACCGGTACCACGTCGGCCGCCCCCACGCGCGGATGGACGCCGTCGTGGCGGCGCAGGTCGATCCGTCGGCGGGCCTCGTCGATCCCCGCGACCAGGCCGTCCTCCAGCTGCCGGTCGTCTCCGACGAGCGTGACGACCGCGCGGTGATGGTGAGGGTCGACGTGCGTGTCGAGGACTCGCGCGCCGGCGCTCGCGAACGCGGCGGCAATCGCCGTGACGAGCCGCATGTCGCGCCCTTCCGACACGTTGGGCACGGACTCGAGACGCAGCATCGTGCCTACCCTACGACCGATGCCCGAGCCGACTGCCCCCGCGTACTACGACCGCCGCGCGCCGGAGTACGACGACTGGTACCTCGGGGAGGGCCTCTACGCCGGCAGGGAGCGCGACCGATTCGACGAGGAGCTCGCGCGCGTCCAGTACCAGCGCTGGTTCACGCCCGAAGGGCTCCTGGAGGAGCTCGGCGGCGGCGACGTCCTCCTCGCCGGCGAGTGGTTCGTTGTCCTGCGCTCGCCACGGTGAGCCGCGTCCGCTCCATCGCCGGGCTCCAGCGTGACAACGCCCGCTGCCGACGCTGCCTCGAGGCGGGCTTTCCGATCGTGCCGCCACCGGTGTTCGAGGGCCACGCGGGCCAGCGCGCCTATCTCTGCGGGCTGGCCCCCGGCCGCGTCGAGGCCGAGACGGCTCGGCCGTGGCAGGGACGCGCGGGCCGGACGCTCCGGCGCTGGCTGCAACTCGACGAGGAGACATTCTTCGCGCGCTTCTACTGCGCGTCCGTGACCCGCTGCTTCCCCGGGCCGAGCCCGAGCGGTCGCGGCGACCGTCGGGCGACGCCCACGGAGGAGGCGCTCTGCTCGCCGTGGCGGGAGGCCGAGCTCCGGCTGCTCCGCCCCGCGCTCGTCGTCACCGTCGGGCTGGCCGCTGCGCAGCAGCTGCTCGGCGTGCCGCGGCTCACCGACGCGGTCGGCAAGAGCTTCCTTCTCGACGACGCCGTGGCGGTCCCCTTGCCTCATCCGTCGGGGGCGAGCGGCTGGCTGAACGACGCGGCGAACCGCGCCCGCCTCGGGAAGGCGCTGACCCACGTCCGCCGCGAGCTCGCTCGCGTGGGCGTGACGTAGGATCGCCTTGTGAGCATCGGCGCCGTCCTCGACGAGGCCTGGACCCTCTTCACGCGGTTCTTCCTCCGGTTCTTCGCGATCGCGCTCGTCGTCTTCGCGGTGATCAACCTGTTCTACGCGCTCGTCGTGAGCGCGATCTCGAACGACGAGAACGGGGCCGCGGTCGCGCTCGCGATCGTCGGCTTCGCGACCGCCGTGGTCGGCTCGACGTGGCTGCAGGGCGCGTTCGTCTATGCGGTGCAGGACGCCCGCGACGGCGTGTTCGACGCCTCGCTCGGCGAGGTCTTCTCCCGCGTCTCGTCCTCGATCGTCCCCCTGCTCGTGGCCGGGTTGCTGGCCGGCCTCGGGATCGCCGTCGGCCTACTGCTCCTGATCGTGCCCGGCCTGTTTCTGCTGACGATCTGGGCGGTGATCGCGCCCGTGATCGTCGTGGAGAAGCGCGCTGCACTCGAGTCGTTCGGCCGCTCGCGGGAGCTCGTGCGCGGGCACGGCTGGACCGTGTTCGGGATCGTCCTGATCACCGGCCTCCTCTCCGGCATCGCCAGCAGCCTGCTCCAGGCAGCCTTCTCCTTCCTGCCGCGCTTCCTCGAGATCCTCGTCGGCAGCACGATCGCCCAGGCGGTCGTCGCGCCTTTCGGCGCGATCGCGCTGGCGATCACGTACTTCCGGCTCAAAGAGGCGCACGGCGGAGCCGCTGCGGCGGAGCCGGTCGCCGGCGCGTGACGCTCGACCCGGAGACCGAGGCGCGCATCGAGGAGCCGGCCTCCGCGGACGCCGTCCGCGAGGCCCGACTCACGCCCGCCGAGGCTGTCGAGCACATGCGGATCCGGCTTCCGGACCGCGGGAACCGCAAGCTTCGGCGCGTGATCGAGCGCGCGAACGCCGACCGCGAGCTGAAGGGCTGGTGGCACGTCTCCAACGTCAACGCGGTCGTCCGCCTCGAGATCAACGACCACTCGTGGGTGCACATCCAGATCGTCGCGAACATCGCGCTCAAGCTCCTCCGCCAGCTCACCAAGCACGGCGTCGAGCCGTCTCTCGTGCGCGACTACGGGATGGAGAACGAGGACGCCGAGGTCGTGGTCGTCCTCGCGGCGCTCACTCACTGCGTCGGGATGTCGGTGCACCGGAGGGGCCACGAGGACTGGAGCCTCTTCCTCGCCGAGCCCAAGCTCCGCGAGCTGCTCGACGGGATCTACGAGGAGCCCGACCGCACCGTGATCGTGTCGGAGGTGCTGCAGGCGATCACGAGCCATCGCGCCGACGGGGAGCCGCTGTCACTCGAGGCCGGGATCCTCCGCGTCGGCGACGCGCTGGACATGGCGAAGGGCCGCTCGCGGATCCCGTTCGAGAAGGGACAGGTCTCGATGCACTCGCTCTCGGCGGCGGCGGTCGAGGAGGTCATGATCGGCGACGGCGAGGTGAAGCCGGTGCGGATCGAGATCGTGATGAACAACTCGTCCGGGCTCTACCAGGTCGACGGTCTGCTCAAGGCGAAGCTCCGGGGCTCGGGGCTCGAGCCGCACGTCGAGGTCATCGCGCACATCGACACCGCCGACGAAAAGCGTCTCGTTCCCGAGTACCGCCTCGACATCTGACTGCCGCGGAGCGGCCGGGTACAATCCCGGTCACGCCCTGCGGGATCGTCTAATGGTAGGACGCCGGATTCTGGCTCCGGAAGTTGGGGTTCGAGTCCCTGTCCCGCAGCCTGAGACGTGAGAAACCCCCGCAATCGCGGGGGTTTCGTGTTTGAGGGGGATCGCGTCGGGGTGCGTGTCGCAAGTTGTCGCAAGTTCAGTGTTCGACGGTTGCGCTCCACAGTCCCGCCGTCACCTCGCGCACCCGGTCGTCGTCGTTTGCGCGCCTCGAACTCGCGCGCGTACCTGTCCAGCGTGATCGTCGGTGACGCGTGGCCCGCGTACTTCGACACGTTCGCCACGTCCAACCCGTTCGCGATCAGCGCCGACACATAGGAGCGGCGGAACGAGTGCAGCCCGAACCCCTGCTTCGCCCACCCGAGCCGTTCCAGCAGTGGCCGAAACGACCGCTCGCGCAGGTTGTGGACGCGAAGCACAGTCCCGGTATTGGACGCGAACACTGGGTCGCCGTCACGCGAGTAGCGGCTCGCGAGGCGGTGGCGGCGCAGCTCGCCAGCAACCACGTTGTCGAGCGGCACATCGCGCGTAGCCCTGGTGGTCTTCGGACGCTTCACCCGGCCGTCCGGGTTCGCCTGCTGCTCGACATGCACGACGCCGCGCGTCCAGTCGATGTGTCGCCACTCCAGCCCGAGCGCCTCCCCGATCCGCAAGCCCGTACCCGCCAGCACCCGGTACAGCAACCTGTTGTCTGGATCCGAAGCGGCGAACAGCGCCATCAGCTGCTTGCGCGTGAACGCCGGTGTACGAGCTGAGGGAAACCGCAGACGGTTACGCCCAGTCACGGCGCTGTGTCACCTAGATCCGCCCGCCGCACGCGAGATCCCCAACCTGCCGCTCGACTTCAACGCTCGCGCTCGTCCACCTGTACGCCGACTAGCGTGACCGGCGCTTCCTCCGCCGCTACATGGACGAGGCGGACCCATCGCTCGCCGATGTGGCCCAGTTCGCCGCCTTGCTCGCCGAGCGCGACTTGATGATGCGCGGGCTGCGGGGATTTGCTGACGGTGAGCAGCAGCCGGGGAGCGGCTACGCGTCGACAGTGCCGCGCTCGCCGCGCGCGTGCTACATGCCGTCGCTGATGTAGACCTCGGCGGGCACGAAAGCGCGCTTCGGCAGCGGGGCCTCCGGGGCAGTCTTCCTCAGGTACAGGTCCTGGGCGTCAAGGGCGCCGCCCATCCGGTAGGCGTCGATGATCCCCAGGACGCTTCCGCTTAGCTCCTCGTTCTCCGTGGTGGGTTCCGCGCTTGTCATGTGCCGCCCCTCCCTGTATCTCGAATGGTAAGAGGTGAGTGGCAAGCGACCACTGCACCGCTGAGGACTCCTCTCCGCAACGTAGTAACCCGGAAGGGGGATGCAATCCCTCGCACGAGTGGCCGCTGGGCCCAGCAACGTGGCTGCGGGCTTGACGACCGCCCGCTCAAAGGCCTCGCTCGCAGGATTACGGATGGGGGTCGAGTTTCCTGGCGAGGGCGGCGGCCTCGCCGGTCTTGCGGACGAGTACGAAGTCGTCGTGGCTTTCGATGACTGTTTCGAACTCCGGTTTGGCGTGGCCCGGCTTGAGCAGGAAATCGGTTGGTTGGCGTCGGGCCTGCTCGTACGACTCGGTGGTCACGCGTATGTGATCCATGCAGCCCGTGTCGGCGCACTCACAGATGATCTCGAAGCTCTCCGCGGGCCGCCTGCCCCCAGCTACCACGTGTTCGTTCACCTGCCGAAACAGGATTTCGTTCTCAGCCACGCGTCGCGCTCGCTCCTCCATGCCAATCTCCTTGTTGCGGTGCTACCCGCGCAGACGCAATCCGAGACGCCGAATGAGGGCAGGTTTCGTGCTATGAGGACGGAGGTAAATGGCAGGCCTGGGGGTAAGGAAGGGCCTGGGGACGGGTCTCCAGGCCGTTCCTCAGTGCGGTCTGCGGGGACCTATGAACCGTGTGCATCAATCCGTTCGGCCATAGATTCACATGCCGATGCGGAGCACGTGGAGGTCCCGCCCCCAAACACGGGACCCCCACCGACTTCCCAGTTGGCGGCGAGGGCCTAAGCCTCGTCCCAGTCGCGATAACCGGCGCCCCCGGGACCGTAATAGGAACCGAGCCTTGCATGGTTCCTCCCTTTGTCGCGTCCTTCCGAGACCTACCGGCCCCTCCGCGAGCAAACTTGCGGACGCATCGAGGGGTAGCCGGGGGCAAACAGAGCCTGGACCCGAGAGCCGCGTCCTTGGCCGCGTCGCTGCCGCCAGATGGCGGCGATGGGCGCACCACCCGATCCGACGTGTGCAGGCTGGACGAAGGGATCGTTCCAAATTCTGAACCTGGCCGTAGCGTTCGAGGCATGTCGGAGGAGTGGACATTTGCGGTGACGCTAGTCAGGCCAGGCCCCGCGGTTCCGTACTTTGAGGTGGGCGCCTACCGCTACACCGGTACGTCGCTTCCTCACGTGGGGGATATCGTCATGATCACAAGGGCCAGCACAGAGTCGGAGGAGCGCGGGCAGCTGCTCGCCTATGTGACCCGGGTGGATCCTGCCGCCGACACGCCGATCAGAGTCACGGAAGCCCCTGGAGTGACGTCCACGTCACCCGACGACTTCATCGCTGTGGCTTAGGCTCTCGTCCCTTCGCCCGCGTGCAGGGCGATTGAACCGCGCTTGAGTTGGGTAATTCCACCGGGGCACAGCTGACTCAAAGCAGGGGGAACCGCGTGGGCGCTGCACGACCGGTATCGGTGACGCCGGAACAAGTGGCGGGACTCCTTGGTCGCGGTGTCCAGGCCGAGGAGATCGCTCGGTTACTTGTGGCTACCGGGACGTGGTCCGCTGCAGGGGCTGACGAGATCGTCGCGACGTTCGCCGACTCGTCCGATAATCCTGAGCAGAACCTGACGCGAGCGGACTCGGAGTGGCCGGGACCGGTGGACGACCCTCCACCGCGGGTCATAGGCTGATCAACGCCAGACTCTGCGCCCAGGCGTCGCGGTGCGGCCTGACGCGCGGACTGTAAAGCGGCTACGCGGCGGCGCGGCGCCCCAACCAACGCCGTAGCGGCTCGATCTCCTGGTCGCGCCGCCAGTAGCCGTGGTTCTTCACCTTGATGCGGCCGCCTGCCCGCGGCGCTGTGCCTTTCAGACTTCAATGTGCGACGCCGTCCCCCTCAGACCGACAACCTGGGCGGCACCACAGGGCGCGGTCTCCCCCGCGGGACGGCGACGCGGGCATTACAGAAAGGTTGTACCCCCCTGGGATCCCCCAGCCAACCCTTGTTTTCGCTATTTGCGAAGTTCACTATCCCGGCTGGCGGGAGGCGCGGTTCTTCCCACGGTTAGCGGCCCCCAGGGCGGATCTCCCCCCTCCCCCGGCGACTCGTGCTCCTCGGGCGGTCCGCGCCTCCGCCTTCGCATTTCATCCACTGGGTACCCAAGGTGGCCCCCGTGCTGTACGGCGTCGGGCGAGGGGACAGCGGCCCCCACCAGCTTGTCTCCCGGTAACACCCGACGGACGCCCAGCTTGCTGTTACGAGGTGCCCGTCGCCTGCGCGTTCTTCTCTACAACCTCCATGGTCTCCGCAAGCTCTTGGGTGGGAGAGAACTCGACCACTTCTGAGCCAGCAAAGAGGTGCGGTGTGTGGCCCGGCGGCGCGTAGTACCCGTCACCGGTCTCGTAGGTCTCCTTGTGGCCGTCTGCAAACGTGAACTCGACCCTGCCTTTCACGACGTAACCCCAATGCGGACACTGGCAGCGGTCGTCGGGGAGCCCTTTGAAGAGCTCCGCGACATCTGCATCAGCCGTGTAAGTCTCGAACCCGACTGTGTAGCCGCCGTCGAAATGCTCGAAATGCCCTTCGTACCCCTCGACAGCGACGCTCTCGGATGCCGTGTCCTTCGATGCCTTGGGCATGAATCCACCTCTCCTTCTGGATGGGCCGGTCGATCGGGAGTATCCGACGTCGCTTAGGCGGTCATCAAGGAGTGAGCCCTTACGTTCCTCTGAACGGTGGGTCGGATTGCTCGGTGCCAGTCGGTGCTCGGTTCTTAGCCCTTCGCGTACTCCTCCGCGGACTTCTGCTCGAACTCGAAACCCACGAACCGTTCCTCACCGACGACCTCGGCGTCATGGCCAGGCTCGATCACATACGCATCGCCGGGCCCGAGATCGAGAACAGTGCCGTCCTCGTGGGTGACCCGCATCGCGCCGGACTGGACGACCCCGATATGTCGGTGCTGGCAGCTATCCGTGCCTGCGACGGGCTTGACGCACTCCGACCATCTCCATCCCGGCTCCATCGCTAACCGTCCGACAGTGGTACCGCCCATGTTCACCACGTCAACCCGCGTCTTATCCGGAGTGCGCGTCTCGTCGGGGGAATCGAAGTCTCGCTTCTCAACACCAGCCATCCCAGCCTCCTGAGTCGAGTGCGGCCATGTGGGGCCACCGATGCTGGTGGCTCAGGACCAACGATCGGTCCGGCGGAGTATGTCCCCGGCAAAGCCGCGCGTGTCCAGGCTGATTCCGATTCTCGTTAACGAGAGTGAGGTTGCTCTCGGCACGACCGTCCGCGGTAGGTGGCGGCGCGCACGCGACCGTCTGATCGCACCGGGTAGTCCGGCCTGCGTGCCCGGATCTTCGACGGGCGAGGCTCGGTAAACCTCGGCGACGATTGCGCGTGTCGCAAGTTTGTCGCAAGTAAGGACGGGGACTCACGGGGGCCCGCCGCAGGCAGAACCGAGGATCAGTGCGGCATCGGGGAATGAGCGGGGACGGTCGGCACCAGTGCGGGTGAGTCCGGAAGTTGGGGTTCGAGTCCCTGTCCCGCAGCCTCGAAACGCCCCTTTCGGGGCGTTTCGCGTTTCAACGGAGTGAAAACGCTTGTGACACCCGCTGTGAAGGTTTCGTAAGCGTTCCGGGTCGACTTTGTGCCCCCGGGTACGCTCGCGTGATCTGCCAGACGACAACGGCGGCGCCGGGCTACTCCGCGTAGGCCCGACTGCGGCGCGCGCCGTGACCTGTCTCCGACGCGGAGGTTGTCTCCTGAAAGCCCTGGTCACGGGCCTGTGCGCCCTCGTTCTCTGTGCGACTCCGGCCGCCGCGCAAGGAGGCGCCTCGGCCGACCTCGGCCCCCAGCTCGCGGAGCACGTGGCGACCATGCAGAAGTCGAGCTCGGTGATCCGCTTCTTCGAGAAGCATCGCTGGCTCCTGAAAGATCCTCGGTTCGCCAAGGAGGCCACCGTGCGACTCGGCGTCGCGCAGCGCACGCTCGCGGCGACCAGGGCGAAGGCGGCCCGCGCACGGGCGGAGGTCGCGCGCCGAGATGCGCACGAACGACGCAAGCGCCTTCTGATCGAGCTCGCACGCTCGCCGGAGAAGGCGATCTGCCACGTCTTCGGCCCCCACTGCCAGGAGGCGCTGCGTGTGGCGCGCTGCGAGTCCGGCTACCAGGTGTCGGCGCAGAACGGGCAGTACCTCGGGCTCTTCCAGATGGGCTTCAGCGAACGCCGGCTGTTCGGCCATGGCCCTACCGCGCTCGAGCAGGCGAGGGCCGCCTACCGGTACTTTGTCCGGGCAGGCCGAGATTGGAGCCCCTGGTCGTGCAAGCCGTGGTACTGACGTCCAGCCACGATTCGTGCGCAAAGTGCGGGACCGGCTCATGCCGCCGGGTTCACACGACGCACGTTCGCTGGTAGTAGAGCGGCTGTGCCCTTCTGGCGGAAGCCTGACCGCCTGAGGCCTCTCGACGAGGCAGCCGCGTATGCGCGCTGCCACGGCGACCGCGACGAGTCGGTCCGCGTCGTCAAGCTCCCGCCGCGCCGCGCCCGCTACGACCTCCTCGCCACGGGCGAGGAGATCCGGCGGCGCTTCGAGGAGCGCATCGACGCGCGTGACCCCGAGCCGCTCGCCCCCACGCCGTCCGCGACCGCCTGAGTCCCGGTCACCTCGTCGGCGCGTACGTGTTGACGACGATGCCGCTGGCGAACGGTGTGGTCTCGACGAGCCTGAGATGGGTGGTCTCGATCCCGTCGATCGACGGACCGCTCTCCCCGGGATCCACCTCGTCAGCCTCGCGAGCCTCCTCTGCGACGTCCCCCTCGATGACCTCCACCGCGTCTACCACCGTAGCGCTCCTCGAGCGTGCGCGAGGCCACGTGCTTCGGGAGCGCATTGATCCGGTCTGTGTAGTCGTCGCCGTTGCGCGCCGGCCATGCCTCGGCGAACACCTCGTAGGTCACCCGCCCGAGGAGCAGGGCGTCGGCGTCGAACAGCAGCTTGCGCGCGTACCCCGTGTGCTCCTCGTCCCAGTACTTCGAGCCCCAGACCTACGGCTGGTCGATGGCGCCGTCGAGCGTCACGAACGTCGATTCGACGAGCTTCCTCATTGGCGGCTTCCTCCTGTTGGCGTGGCTGACCACGGTCTACACGTTCGACCGAGAGCAGGAGTCAGGCTCGTCTCCGGAGGGAGACGGACACGGATTGAGCGCGACGGACCTTCGCTAAACTCGTGTTCGCCACGGCCCATTCGTCTAGTGGCCTAGGACACCGCCCTCTCACGGCGGCGGCACGGGTTCGAATCCCGTATGGGCCTTTTCGGGACTCCTGGCCAAGCGGATTTCGTTTAGGTAAGCCAAACAGGAGCGACGGGAAACCCCAGAATCGGCAGGGCGTTCCCCCACCGGTTCCCCCATCGAAATGACGCAAGGCCGTCGAGGGCGGCCATGTCCCGAACGGCCCCTTCGAGAAGATGTCGGTTTGGACAGAACCTAGCGTCAGGACGTTGCGTCGAGTCGGTGTCGGACCACCCTGCGGCGCAGGGTGGGCGACGCCTCGACCTCGTAGCCGGCGTCGATGAAGACCTGGAGCAGCCCGACCGACGCCTCGTCCCAGATCACGGTCTTCCCCGGCGTCGGCTCGGTCGGATAGCCCTCTAGCACGCGAGCACCGACCTGCCGGCCGTACTCGACGGTTGCTGCGGCGAGCTCGTACATCAGTCCCTGTCGACGGAAGCCCTTCCGCACGACGAAGCAGGTGACCGACCAGACGCCCTCGAGCTCAGGGTCCATCCGCATCCACGCCTTCTGTCGCGCCCAGATCCTCGGGTAGTTCTCCCGCGGCTCGACGGCGACCCAGCCGGCCGGCTCGCCGTCGACGTACCCGAGGAGGCCGGACGTCGGGCCGCTCGTGCCGCAGCCGGTCTGCTCCAGCAGCGCCGCGTCGCGCTCCTCCTGAGTGGTGTCGCGCCAGATCCAGCCCGGGACCTTGAGCGCCTGGCAGCGACACTTACGAGCGCCGCCGGTGTCGAACACCGCCTCTAGATCCTCGCTCGTCGCCTCGTTGGCTGGTCGCCAGCTGAACTCGGGCACACCGCGAGACTAGCGGCGGCCCATCGCCAGAGACGATGCGGTGAGCATCAATCCGAGACCTCGCCGGTGCGTCGCACCGCCACGATCACCGCAGCCCGCTCAAGCCTCGGTCGAACAGGGTCGAGGTCGTGCTCTGGACGCCGCCCGACTCGCCCTGCGTCCCGGTCCTAGCCACTAGAGCAGAGCTCGGCGCGTCGTAGAGTAGGGCGGCCAGGATGCCAGTACCCGACTTCCAGACCATGATGCGTCCCCTCCTAGAGGAGTACGCGGGCGGAGGGGAGCGCCCGATTGCGGAGGTACGTGCTGCGCTGGCATCGAAGTTCGCTCTCACACCCGAGGAGCTCGCGGAGAGGTTGCCGAGCGGCCTGGCGAAGACGTTCGACAACCGGGTCGGCTGGGCGGCGACGTACCTCTACCGCGTGGGCCTGCTCGCGCGGCCACGCCGTTCCGTGTACGCGATCACCGAGCGCGGCCGCGAAGTGCTCTCGGCCCACCCCGAACGAGTGGACCTCACCGTGCTATCGCAGTTCCCCGAGCTGGCGGAGTTCAGAAAGGCAAGCTCGTCGCCTCGGAGGGCGAGAGCCGCAACCGTGGAGACCCCAGTCACGGACACGGCAACGCCCGAGGAGCGCATCGAAGCGGCTTACCACGAACTACGCGAGGCGCTGATCGCGGAGGTCCGGGACAGGATCGCCGCGATGCCACCCTCGGCGTTCGAGGACCTCGTGCTCGACGTGCTCCACGCGATGGGGTACGGCGATGGGACCGAGCACTCGCGGCTTCGCGTCGGAGGGAGTGGCGATGCCGGTATCGACGGTGTCATCAGAGAAGACAGGCTCGGCCTAGACGTTGTGTACGTGCAGGCGAAGCGGTGGGGAGCGACGGTCGGTCGTCCGGTGGTGCAGGGCTTCGTCGGTGCACTTCAAGGGGCGAGGGCCACGAAGGGCATCATCTTCACGGCGTCGAGCTTCTCCTCCGACGCAGTGACGTATGCGGCCGGCGTGTCACCGCGCGTGATCCTGGTAGACGGAGAGCGACTCTCCGAGCTGATGATCGACCACAACGTAGGAGTGGCCGACCGCGAGACCTACGCCGTAAAGCGCGTGGACGGCGATTACTTCGCCGACGAGGAGTAGCCGAGCTCGCCGAGGTCGTCGCCGCCGTCCGTGCGGGCACGAACCCCCGGCCTCGAGCTCCTCAGATGCTCGCCACGGCGCGGTATCTGGCGATGCTCGTACTGATCGACCAAATCACGAGAGCCAGCACGCCCGGGAAGAAGCCGAAGCCGAACAAGCTGTCTTCGCCCAAGCCTGAGAGGACCGCCGCGAAGGTGACGAGAAACGACACCGCGCCGATGAGCGCCACGACACCCGTCCAACGCGCGAAGACTCCGCTTCGAAGGGTCACAAGTCCAGCGGGCAGGAGGAAGGCAGCGAAGCCCATGGCAGAGAGAAGGAAAGGCCCTGCCGAAGCACTCGCGATTGCGCGGGTCACGACGGGATTCGCCTCGGCACCCTCAGTCGTCGCGCTCGAGATGATGACGATCGCCATGGTCATGCCCGCCATGCCCGTTATCGCACCCGCGAACGCGACCCGAGCGAGTTCTACAGAACCGCGAACGCTCGCCTCGGCAGTCCCGAGCGCAGTCCGGATCGTCCCCGCGAAGTGCAGAAAGACGAAGCCTGCGAGCAGCATCGCGAACGCACCGACGCGGCTCTTCCACTGGTTGTCATCCGCCCAGTTCGTCCACGCCTCATCCGCCGCACGGTAGTCGGGCGCATCGCCACCACTGGCAAACCAGCCGATCAGAAACAACACCGCGAAGACGACGCCCGACAGAGCGAGCAGTCGCTGCCACGACGGATGGGAGAGGTCAGGCGACTGCATCACCGCGCCAGTTCGGGCGGACGATCGGCGAGTCCTTCCTGAATCCCCAGATCGCGCAGTAGATGCCGAGGAACGCCTCCCAGATGAACTCCGGGATGACCAGGAGGCTCACCAGGCCGGTCTGATCCCACCAGTCGAAGAGCACGCCGAAGTTCCCGAACAGGAGGAGCGGCCCCCCGATCATCCCGAGCCAGGCCATGCGCCGCGGGACGAGGCCGGACTTGTACATGAGGTAGCCGAGTATCAGCCCGTTTCCGAAGGGGACGACCATTCCGGGGCCGAGCAGGAACGTCCAGTCCTTGAGCTGCGCGAGCGAGACCGCGAGGTCGGCCGCGTCAGGAGAGTCCTGGCGCATGCTCACGACCCCGAGCACGAAGATGATCCCGGCCGCGATGAAGACGGACTCGATGATCCGAGCAGCGACGTAGCCGATGGCCAGGGCCTCGTTCTGCCGCCTCGCGATCGGGTAGAGCACGACGGCCGTTCCGACGTTCGCGAGGACGAGAAGGAACTCCAGGAAGGCTCCCAGGTAGATCTGGTTGTCCTTCCCGCCACCGGCGATGTATGCGGCCGGATCGTCGAGAACCGACTGGAACAGAGCGAGCGCCGCAATCGACGTGACGAACGTGGCGATGAACAGCAGGCCGAAGATCCGGCCGTGCCTCTGGTCGTCGGCCATGCTGATTCGCCTCCTCGGGTCGGTGTCGGCGTGGAATCTATCGCCCGGGGGGAGCCCCCTCAACCCCATGCGCCGAGCCCCGGCGGGGACTGCCCAAGCGACGGCGACGATCCCGAGCAACCCGATCATCAGCCAATCCGGAACATGGCTCCCCTTGGGAAATCGCCCCGGGGCCAGGCGCGGTACATCGTCACCATCGCCGTGAAGATCGTCAGCAGCAACGGCAGGATGGCGCAAAGATCACGAGTCCGTCCACGTTCATGAAACCAACGGTCTCACGCGCAGGACTCTCGTGTCGTCCCCCCAACTCACTGCACCCGCGCTGGGCCAGCTGGCGCCGCGCCGCTATCTCCAGATCGAGGCCGGTCGGCTGAGGAGGGCGCTCGCCATGAGCGGTTACACGATCATCGCGCAACAGCGACGAAGCTCAACGACGGCGCGCTCGTGAACGTGGCCGGCAGACCGGTCAGTCGTCGGCGCCTTCCTGGTCGCCTTCCTGTCTCGGGTCGGCGTCCGGGTCTTCGAGAGGATGCTCCTCCCGGTCGTCCTCGTTCTTCTCCTGCTGCGTTCCGCCGTAGCCGTGGTCGCCAGGATCCTGTTGGCGTTCTGGGGTCGACATGTTGCCTCCGTCCATGCGAGGAACCAGGAAGTATCCGGCACGTCGTCGATCGAAACTGATGCGGCTCCGGGATCGAGGTGCCTCGCGCCGTCACTCTCCTGAGGATCCTCGTCTCCCCACAAGATCGAGTTCCCCCTCTGCTGCAAGGCCTGGCCCAATCCCAGAGCCGCCAGGAAAGTCGTGCCCACCCGATGTCGACGTCAAACCTCGGACGGACGAGGCGACGACGCAAATAGATCTGGCTGTCCTTTCCGCCACCGGCGATGTACCCGACTGGATCGTCGAGAACGGGCTGGAAGAGCGCGAGCGCGCCGATCGACGTGATGAACGTGACGATGAACAGCACACCGAATATCCGCGCATGCCGCTGATCGTCGTCAGTTTGCGATCTCGCTCCTTGGCCGTCGGTGTCGGCGGGCCTTCGAGCGAGACCCTAGACGAGCCGGGAGGCCCACGGCGTCCCGGGCTCCCGAGCTGGCCGATCGCACGCGGGCTCATGGCCCTGGACACCGTCGGCGTTACGCCCGGTGGGCGCGCTTCACGCGTGCGAGCTCGGCGACGCGCTCGGAGTGCATGCGACGTGCTCGGCGTGCAGCCGGTGAGAGCTTCCAACGCCATCGCTTCAGTGCGAATGTCATGTCGTCCTCATCGGCGGCCCGGCGCGGTGGCACGCCTCCCCGGCAGGCGAGTCGATGCCGTCCGATCCGCCAGCGCGGTCGAGCGGGCCTGACGGCGGACCGCTGTGCACGGACGTTCAGTGCGGGACGACGCCGTCGCCGAGCGTGATCTGGCCGTCGCGGAGAATGTCCGCGCGAAGACCGGCGCGGTGGACGAGCGGGCGGATGATCCCGGGCCGCGTGAGCCGCTCGAGGTGGAGCACGGCTCGGCCAGCCTGCGCCCGATACATTCGGCCGTCCCGACGGTGAAGCGCCGGCCGACGAGCGTGTTCAGCGCGATGCCGCGCGTGACGACGTTCCGGCGTGCCTCGGCCCACGGCAGGTCGACGTCCTCGAGCGCCTGCTCCTCGACGAGCGTCAGCTGGTATCCGCGCCCGCGGCCGCTGAAGGTTCCCCGGCCGTGGAAGTAGCGGTCGCCCTCGATGCCGCGGCCGGCGACGGCGCGCACCGAGTCGACCCGACGAGGGGCTTCGCCGCGTCCGGCGCGACGAGCAGGCCGACGACCGAGCCCGAGGTCGAGCCGCGGCCGTACGGCTCGTCCGGCGGGAGCCCGAGGTCGAGCCGCGCGACGAGCCAGCCTTCCTCGATCGTGCCGCCGTGCCCGAGGGCGCCGGCAGGATCGTGGAGCGCTCCGGACGGCGAGCCGAACATGACGACGGCGTGGTCGTGCCCACCGGCACGGACCCGAGCGATCCAGTGACCGGGCCACTCGAACACCGCCGCTTCCGCGATCGGCACCAGCCCGAGGTTGCGCTCGGCGAGCCACTGCCTGAAGAAGACGAGCGCGTCGTACTCCGGCTCCGGCGCGTCGACGCCCAGGATCAGGCCGAGGCACTCCTGCAGCTCGCCGTCGAACGCCACGACGGGCATCGTAGGCGACCCCGCGCGGGGGCTTGCTCGACCGGCGCAGGAAGCGTCAGCGCTTGGTGCCGTGCTTCGCCGCCGCCGCGCGCGCCGCACGCGACTGTGGATCGACACAGCTGGGCGAGCCCGACGCGAGGACGATCACCTCGCAGGAGCGCTCGGTGGTGGGCTTCTGCTCGAGGGCCGGACGTGCGACGTACCAGAGCGCCGCGACGGCCAGCGCCACGACGAGCGCGAACAGCAGGTACATGCCGGTGCGCCCCGTGCCGTGGTCGTCGGCCAGCCCGTCGGACATCGCGTCCTCGGGCAGGCCGTATGCAATTGGCTTGAGCCGGGTGGGCTGCCGCGCGCCCATTCGTCACTCCTCCGCAGTCGTGTACGTGGTCTCCTTTGCTCCTTCGGATCGACCACCGCCCGGGATCAAGCCCTCGTTCGAGGGAACGGACATCGACGGCGCCACCCCGAAAGGGAGGTTGCTCCCGGCCCGCGCTCCGTCAGGCTTGCGCCGCCGGTCCCGCCTCGACCGACGGCAAGGAGGGTGGGGCCGGCCCCCACCCTCCTGCCGCCTCCCGGGCGTCAGCTCCCGCGCTGGCAGTGGCGCAGTGCGTCGAGGCAGCCGTCGACGAGCGCCTGCAGGTCGCTCTGCCGCCACGCGTTGAAGAAGTCCGCATGCGCCGAGAGCGGGCTCCCCGACGCGAGCGACACGTTGCCCGCTCCGGTGACCGGGTAGCGGTAGATGAGCGAGATCTGCGGCAGCGCGTGCGCGAGCCGTGCCGGGCAGCGGCCCCCGACAGGGTACGTCACGTGGCTCTGATGATCGGCGCTGTCGAGGTTCTTGCCGTCCCAGCAGCTCGGGAACGTCACGTGCAGCCGCAGGGCGTGGCGCCCCGCGTCGGGGCACGTCGGCACGGTGCTCCTCGGCGCGACGCCGCCGTCGACGCCGCAGTTCCAGAACGTGACGCGCACCGGCTGGGGTGTCGTCGCCTTTGAGCTCCCGGCGATCATGCGGAAGCCGGGCGGGAAAGCCTCGACACGGCGGATCGTCCTGCGCCGGTAGTAGATCTGGGCGAAGGTCGGCGTGACCGCCTGGCCGTCCACGTAGAGGGTCGGCATCCAGTAGGCCGCCGTGTCACCCGGGCGCTCGCACGTCGTGCCGCCGGCGAGGAGCGACGAGAGCATGGACGACGCGTTCGTCGTCGTGTTCCCGACGAACGAGTGGTCGTGGGACATGCCCGGGCCGGCCGGGGAAGACGATCGGGTCGTCGGGCGCGCGATGCGAGAACGTGCAGCGGCTGACGAAGTTGACGCCCTGGAGCCGCTCCATCGAGACCGAGGTGCCGCCCGATCCGGCGACGGCGCTCGAGACGGCGAGCACCGCGGTGAGAGGCAGGAGGAAGATCACGGCGACGAGGCGAGCGTTCACGGCAGGCACCTCCGGACGGACGTGGGCGTGCCCGATTCGACCACCGCATTGTCAGGAATCCGTGTGCGGCGGGTAAAACGGAGCGCAGCGTCAGCGGGCGGTCCAGCCGCCGTCCATCACGAGCGGCGCGCCGGTGAACACGGCGGCGCCCGGGCCGAGGAGATACGCGACCGCGTCGGCGACCTCGGACGGCTCGAGCATGCGCTTGAGCGCCTGCGGCGCGAGGAGCACGTCCTCGAGCACGCGCTCCTCGGGCATCCCGTGGGCGCGAGCCTGGTCGGCGATCTGCTCCTCGACGAGCGGCGTCCGCACGTAGCCGGGACAGACGGCGCTCGCGCGGATCCCGACCGACGCTCCCTCGAGCGCGAGCGTCTTCACCAGCCCGATGCACGCCGTGCTTCGCCGACACGTACCCCGCCTTGAACGGCGACGCGACGAGGCCGTGCACCGACGCGACGACGACGATCCGGCCGTTGCCCGAGTCGCGCAGCGCGGGCCAGGCGTAGCGGGCGAGCAGGAACGGGCTCGTCAGGAGGAGCGCGACGAGCGCGTCCCAGCGGTCCTCGTCGAACGTCTCGATCGGCGAGACGTGCTGGAAGCCGGCGTTCGGGATCACCGCGTCGAGACGGCCGAACCGCTCGAGCGCGGCGTCGACCGCAGACCGGTTTCCCTCGCGTGTCGTCAGGTCGGCGGCGAACGGCGCGCCCGGCCCGCCGTCGTCCGGAGCGAGATCGACCGCGAGCACGTCCCAGCCGTCGGAGACGAGCCGCTCCGCGATCGCGCGGCCGATCCCACTCGCTGCGCCCGTGACGAGCGCGGACTCGGCCACTCAGGGCCCGCCGCGGACGTAGATCACCTGCCCGCTGACGTACGCGGCGTCGTCGGAGCAGAGAAACGCGATCACGCCCGCCACGTCCTCGGGCTGGCCGACCCGCTGGAGCGGCACCTGCTCGGCGATCGCCGTCTGGAAGTCCTCGAACGAGACGCCGAGCCGGTCGGCCGTCTGCTGGGTCATCGCGGTCGCGATGAACCCGGGCGCGACGCAGTTCGCCCGCACGCCGAAGCGGCCGAGCTCGATCGCGAGCGTCTTCGTGAGTCCCTGGATCCCCGCCTTGGCCGCGGAGTAGTTCGCCTGGCCGCGGTTCCCGAGCGCCGAGGTCGACGAGATGAGCACCATCGCGCCGCTCCTCCTGCTTCGTCATCACCGCCTGCGCCGCCTGCGCGGCGAGGAACGTGCCGCGGAGGTGCGTCGCGATCACGGCCTCCCAGTCGTCGTCGGTCATCTTGTGGACGAGGTTGTCGCGGATGATCCCCGCGGAGGTGACGAGCACGTCCAGGCGGCCGCTGTCGGCCGCCAGGGCCACCGCCGCCTCGACGTCGGCACGCGAGGTCACGTCGCAGCGGATTGCACGCCCTCCGATCCGCTCCGCGGTCTCCGCTGCGGCCGCGTCGTCGAAGTCGGCGACGACGACGTGCGCGCCCTCCGAGGCGAGGCGCTCCGCGGTCGCGGCGCCGATTCCCTTCGCGCCGCCCGTGACGAGCGCCGTCCTCCCCTCGAAGCGGCTCATCGATACATCCTCACGACGAGCTCGGCGACGCAGACCGGCTTCTCCCCACCCTCCCGCTCGACCGTCCCGAGCACGACGCCCTGCTCCCCGCCGGCGACCTCCTCGACCGACTGGACGGCGAACCGCGCGCGGATGCGAGAGCCCGAAGGCACGGGCGCCGGGAACCGCACCTTGTTGACGCCGTAGTTGACGCCCATCCAGTAGCCGGTGAGGCCGAGCGTCTGGGTCATCAGCGGCACGCAGAGCGAGAGCGTCAGGAAGCCGTGCGCGATCGTCGTCCCGAACGGGCCTTCGGCGGCCCTGACGGGGTCGGTGTGGATCCACTGCGGATCGTCGGTCGCCTCGGCGAACCCGTCGATCCTCGCCTGGTCATCTCGAACCACTCCGTCGGCCGAGCTCCTTGCCGATCAACTCCGTGAATGCGCTCATCGGTCGGCTCCTTCGTCGTATCTGTTGGGCGGGCCCCAGCGTACGACGCTCGCCGCCCATGTGTAGCCGGTACCCGCGGCGAGCAGCAGAACGAGATCGCCGTCGAGGCTCCGCCGGCCCGTCCGGCAGCGGACGCCTAACAAGCCTCACGACTGGACGTCTTGACCCCCGGGACTCGATTGCGTA
>CAVROJ010000029.1:0-18015 GCA_963722755.1 uncultured Actinomycetes bacterium | reverse complement strand
TCCGCCTTGGGACGGGCTGCGGCCCGTAGGACGCTAGCTCGTCCTCGGTCCGGTTCGTTCCGAGTGTCGTCGGGAAGTTGAGGATCGTGTAGGTCGCCGGCGCGAAGTCGGGCTTTGGGTAGACGAGCGTGTCCCGACCGCCGGCCAGGTGCAGCATGAGTAGGTCGACGCCCGCAGATACCCTCAGGCCGAGCGTGTCCTCGTAGAACTCCCGCGCTTTCTGCAGGTCGTCAACCGCGAAGCCGCTGTATGCGTTCGTTCTCTCGAACAAGTCTGCTCCTTTCTCGGGTCGGGCTGTCTGTCGGACGCCGGACTCCATGTCGCGAGGCGATCGCCTCAGCGGCGGCGGCCGCCGGTGCGACGGGCTCCTCGTCGGGGGACCCTGAGCCCGTCCGCCACAGCAGGAGCGCTGTGACGATGGCCGTCGCGACCGCGACGGCAGCACCGACGAGGGCCGCGACCTGTATCCGGGCGTATTGGTTGCCCCCGGATTCGGCTTGTTGATGCGGAAACCGCCACTCTGATATGCCTCGACCCCTCTATCGCACCCAGGAGGTCGGCGGTTCGAGTCCGCCTAGCTCCATCGCCTCGTCGCGCCTATGGGCAGCACCGGCGTCCCCGCGCGCGATAGTCTCGGCCCATGGGCCTCGTTCGCCGGCTCCTGCTCTTCAAGCTCGGCGCGCTGGTCGGGATGATCCTGGCGGCCGCGTTCTTCAAGCGGATCGTGCGTTCGCGGGGCGACGAGGAGAGCGACGAGCTGGCGCTCGTCGCGATCCTCGACGGCATCGAGCTGGAGAGCCGGGCGAAGGCGTTCCGGGGCGGCTCGATGCTGGCCTGGTTCGGCGGCATCGAGGCCGATCTGAGCAAAGCGGAGCTGGCGACGGACGCGCGTCTGTCCGTCCATGCGCTCTTCGGGGGGATCGAGGTCAGGACTCCGCCGACCTGGAGGGTCGAGTCCAGCGTGAAGGCGATCATGGGCGGCATCGACGCGCGCGGCGCGGAGGACGATCCTGCCGCACCCGTCCTGACGCTGGACGGCATGGCCCTCTTCGGCGGCATCGAGGTCGCCCCGGCACGGAACGCTCCGGGCGACGGCTCGTAGCCACAGCTCCGCCGGAGCGGCGTGGCAGCATCCGCGGATGGCCGGAGACGTCCTCGACGACCGCGCGCACCACCGCCGGCGCATGTCCGGCCGCGACCCGGACGAGGGGCATCGCTCCGCGACGCCGCTGGAGCTGCTCTACGACCTGACGTTCGTCGTCGCGTTCGGGATCGCCGCGGACGAGCTGGCGCACTACCTCGCGGACGGCCACTACCGGCACCGGCGCCCTCGGCTTCGTCTTCGCGACGTTCGCCGTCTCGTGGGCGTGGATCAACTACTCGTGGTTCGCGTCGGCCTACGACACCGACGACTGGGTGATGCGGCTCGCGACGATGGTGCAGATGGTCGGCGTCATCGTTCTCGCGCTCGGGCTCGAGCAGGCGTTCGCGTCGATCGAGGACGGGGAAATCCTCGACAACGGCGTCATGGTGCCGGCTACGTGGTGATGCGCGTCCCGATGATCTTCCTCTGGCTCCGTGCTGCGCGCCACGACCCGCCGCGGAAGCCCGCAGCCCTCGCCTACGTCTGGACGATCGCGGTCGCCCAGGTCTTCTGGGTCGTGCTTGCCGTCGTCGACCTGCCGATCGTGACGACGTTCGCGATCGCCGGCGTGCTGATCGCGGTCGAGATGATCGGGCCGTTCATCGCCCAGCGGCGCAAAGGGGGCACGCCGTGGCACTCGCATCACATCGCCGAGCGCTACGGGCTGCTGGTGATCATCACCCTCGGCGAGGGGATCATCGGGACCGTCGCCTCCATCAACGCCGTCGTCCACGGCTCAGCGGGGTGGACGGTCGATGCGGCAGTCGTCGCGTTCGCCGGCGTGGGGCTCATCTTCGCGACGTGGTGGACGTACTTCGCGATCCCCTGGGCGGATGTCCTGCACCTGCATCGCGAGCGGTCGTTCACGTGGGGGTACGGCCACATCGTGGTCTTCGGCTCGCTCGCGGCGATCGGGGCAGGCCTGCATGTCGCCTCCTACTACCTCGAGCACGAATCGACGCTTGGGCCGATGGGCACGGTGCTGAGCACGGCGATCCCCGTCTCGATCTACATCGCTGCGCTTTACGGGATCTATCTCGCCTTCACGCGCCATGCCGACCCGTTCCATCTCATGCTCCTCGCCGGCACGGCGGCCGTGATCCTCCTCTCCGTCGTGCTCGCGGGCCTCGGCGTCGGCGTCGCGGCGTGCCTCGTCGTCCTGATGCTCGCGCCGGTGGTGACGGTTGTGGGCTACGAGACGCTGGGCTACCGACACGTCGCGGAGGCGCTCACGCGGATGCGCCCGGGTCGTGCCTGACTCGTGCTCGTCGGCAAGAGAGCTCCACTGAGGCGTCAGGCTGGAAGCGGAACGGTGGGTGGCTCCGCGACGAGCTCTCGCGCGAGGCGATCGAGCATCGCGCGGACCTCGTCGTGCTGCTCGGGCTCCCACCCCTCGAGCAGCTCCGAGAGCCCCTCCCGGCGTGCCGCGAGCACGAGCCCGTAGACGGCGGTGCCTTCGCTCGCGAGCCGCCCCTCCTCGACGAGGCCCCGCTCGCCGAGGGTGACGGCGGCAGCGGCCAGGCGCGGGTCGGTCAAGTCGAGCTCCGTGCCCTCGCCCAGCCGCGCGAGCACCCACAGCTCGGTCGGGTCGAGGCTGATGCCGCTCCGCCGCGCGAGCTGGTCGTACACGCGCCAGCGGTTCTCGCGGCGCGCGAGGGTCGTCGACGATGCGCTCCAGCTCGGGCAGCGACTCGGCCTCGCGGGGCATCGCGAAGCTCTCCGTGATCCCCTCGGCTGCGGCGCTCTCGCCGAAGCGGCACCTCGCGCAGGAACCACGTGAGCGCGAACGCGACGAGTGAGACTCCCGCGGCGACGGCGAAGACCGATCTCGAGGGCTGCGGCGAGCGCGTCGAGGTCCTCCGACCGCCGGCGGGAGCTGCGCGACGCCCCGGGCTCGCCGCGGCCGGCGGCCGACGCCCGGCGGAGGCCGTCGGCGAGCTCTCGCAGCCGGTTCGCGAAGATCGCGCCGAAGAGGAGACGCCGATCGAGCCGCCGACCTGTCGGAAGAGCGTCGAGCCGGAGGTGGCGACGCCGAGCTGGCGGTACGGCACCGCGTTCTGTGCAGCCAGGACGAGGACCTGCATCGTCATGCCGAGCCCGAGGCCGAGCACGAGCACGTAGAGCTCTGCCTGCCATGTCGGCATCGAGACGCTGATGCCGGTGAGGAGGAGCATCGCGATCGTCATCAACGCGGTGCCGACGATCGGAAACGGCTTGTACCGCCCGATCCGACTGATCACCTGGCCGCTGGCGATGGACGTGACGAGGACCCCGGCCATCATCGGCGTCAACAGGAGCCCCGCCTCGGTCGGGCTGTGCCCCTTGACGATCTGCAGGTACAGCGGGAGGAACGTGATCGCGCCGAAGAGCGCGAACCCGACGACGAAGCCGATCAGGCTGGTGACCGTGAAAACCCGATTCTCGAAGAGCGTCAGCGGCAGGATCGGCTCGGCAGCGCGACGCTCGACGAACGCAAAGGCGACGAGTGACACGACGCCGATGAGCACGAGGGCGATGCTCTGGGCCGATTCCCAGGCCCACGTCGTCCCGCCGAGGCTCGTGAACAGCACGATCGCCGAGAGCCCGGCGGCGAGCAGCGCCGCGCCGAGGTAGTCGATCGAGTGGCGGACGTGCGCCGTCCGCGGATGGAATGCCGCTGCGATGACCCCGAGCGAGACGATCCCGAGCGGAATGTTGATGTAGAAGATCCACCGCCACGAGAGGTGGTCGACGAAGAAGCCGCCGAGCAGCGGGCCGATCACCGTCGAGACGCCGAACACGGCACCGAACAGTCCCTGGTACTTGCCGCGCTCGCGCGGCGGCACGATGTCGCCGACGACGGCCATCGTCGTCACGATCAGGCCGCCGCCGCCGATTCCCTGGAGCGCGCGAAAGGCGATCAGCTGGCCCATGTCCTGCGCCAGCCCGCAGAGCGCCGAGCCGACGAGGAAGATCACGATCGCCGTCTGCAGGACGATCCTGCGGCCGTAGAGGTCGCCGAGCTTCCCGTAGAGAGGCCCGACGACCGTCGACGCGAGCAGGTATGCCGTGACGACCCAGGAGAGGTGCTCGATCCCGCCGAGCTCGCCGACGATCGTCGGCAGGGCGGTGGAGACGATCGTCTGGTCGAGCGAGGCGAGCAGCAGGACGAGCATCAGGGCGCCGAAGATCAGACGCACGCGCGGAGCGTCGGGCGTCTCCGGCGGGTCGGCGGTGCGGCAGCGGTCGTCTCCGGCGGCCACGCTCACCCCCGGCATGATCGCGCTATTCCGTAGGAAGGCTCAACGGGTACGCGGGTGCCCCCGCGCGCGGCGCGACTGGGCCGAGAACGCGGCGCGGAGGTGCGCGCCGGCTCCGGCGAGCCGCCGCAACCGCGGCGCAACCGACGTCGTTGGACGCGTCTGTTAGGACCTGCCCATGCGCCGACTGCGCGGGGCACTCGCCACCGTCGTCGTCTCCATGTGCACGCTCGTCGCCACCGCGACGGGAAGTGCGGCGTCGGGCTGTCCAGCCACGATCCCCGACGGCTTCGGGCCGTTCGGCCGTGGCTCGCCTCCCGTCCGCGCGAGCATCGGGGAGGGCCACATCCTCGCAGGCATCGTCCTGTCGTCCCTGAGCTGCAAGCCGATCCGCGGCGCACGGGTCGAGCTCTGGCAGGCGAACGCAAAGGGGAAGTACGTCCGCGCGACGAGCGGCACCGTCCTGACCGACCGCAGCGGCCGGTTCCGGTTCGAAGGCCCTTACCCGACCGGGTACGAGGGGGCTCCGCCGCACATCCACCTCCGCGTGGTCGCGTCCGGCCATGAGGTGCTGCTCACCCGGTACGCGCCGGCGCGCGGGGCGCGGCGAGGCTCGGTTCGACTGGTGCTCGTCCCGCAGGCGGTCTAGGCGCCGCTCAGCCCGGCGAGACGACGCGGGCACGAGCGCGGACGACGTCCACCGCTGCGACGGCGCCCAGCAGGACACCCCACACCATCGCCGCCACGGACCACGCCCGACCGAACCCACCGGCGGCGTCGGGCCACGCGTACGACACGAGCCCGAGATAGGCGGAGACGACGCCTGTGCACGCGGGCGCGAGCGGGCGAAGTCCCGGTCGGACGGCTGCGAGCGCAGGCAGGACAACCAGCGCGAGCCCGACGCCGCCCTGCACCGCGTAGTGATCGATCGAGTTCGTGATGTCGGCGTCGAGCAGGTTCCGCCGGTTCAACGCCCACATGTCGAGCGCGTACGCGAGCCAGGGCACCGTGCCGACCGCCGCGAGGACGGCCAGCGGCCTCGACAGCTCCGCCTCGCGGTCGGGCGGCCAGTCGCGCCGGGCGAGCCACGTGACGATTGCCGTCTCGAGCACGAGCGCGGCGGCGAGCACGAGGGCGCCGATCTCCTGCGCGACGACGGCGGAGACCGCGAGCACGCCGGCCGCGACAGCGAGCTGGACGACGCACGCGCGGGATGCCTGCGGGCGGACTGCCGTAACCACGAACGGCAGGCCGACGATCGCCGTGAAGTAGAGGCCCCAGCCTGCCTCGAGCACCTGCTCCCAGTCCGGATCCCACGTCACCGAGAGATCGATCGCGCCGAAGCCGGGCAGGACGATCCAGCCGAACGCGAACAGCACCGCGAGTGCTCTGAGAGTTCTGCGCCGCCGCATCGCGCGACCGTACCGGCGCGCGATGCGGCGGGTGGCAGCGGCCGTCAGCCGCCGCTGATCGCTGCGATCACATCGACCCGCGAGCCGGGCTCGAGCGCGGTGTCGAGCCCGGCCCGCTCGCGGTCGACGTAGACGTTGATGTGCGTCCTCAGCGCCGGTCCCGACTCGCACAGGCGGTCGCGGAGACCGGGCCAACGCTCCTCGAGGTGGTCGATCACCTCGTCCACGGTGCCCGCGTCGATCTCGAGCCGCCGCGGGAGGTCCGCGTAGAGCGAGGGCAGCGTGGGGGGCAGGTGGACGTCGGCCATCAGCTCGTGACCGCGACCTCGACCGATGAGATCGCCGGCAGGTAGCTGGCGATCTCGCTCCACGTCTCGCCCTCGTCGGCGCTCGCGAACACCTGGCCGGTGCTCGTCCCGAAGTAGAGGCCGGGCACGTCGAGGGAGTCGATCGCCATGCCCTCTCGCAGGACGCCCAGGTGCGCGTCGCGCTGGGGCAGCCCCTGATCGAGGCGCTGCCACGTCGAGCCCGCGTCCTGCGTGCGCCACACGGCCGCGGCACCGTCGGGCATGCAGCGCCCGTGGCCCGGGTCGAGCGGGACGACGTAGAACGTGTCGCGGTCGTGCGGATGCGCCGCCGCCGCGAACCCGAACTCGGTCGGAAGGCCCTCGGTGATCTCGACCCAGGTCTGCCCGGCGTCGTCGCTCCGGTGCATTCCGACATGGTTCTGCTGGTAGAGGCGGTCGGTCTCGACGGGTGACATCACGAGCTTGTGGACGCAGTAGCCGACCTCGGGGTTCTCGAGCGGCCAGTCGGCGCGAAGCCCGCGGTTTCGCGGTGTCCACGAGCCGCCGTCGTCGGTCGTCTCGAAGATCCCGAAGCCCTGGACGATCGCCCAGAAGCGCGCCGGATCGTCGGGGTGGGGAAGCATCGCGGGAAGGCCGAGGTGGCCTGGTGGCTGGTTCGCGGGGTCGTTCCATTCGTTGCGACCCGGCTGGCCGTCGAGCGTCGAGAGCAGAGACCACGTCGCTCCCTCGTCACGGCTCTCGAACACCCCGGCGGACTCCGCGCCCGCGAGGAGCCGCCCGTGGGCTGCGGTCAGGCCCGAGACCTTCGACAGCTTGAGGTCGCCGTTCTCGTACGAGAGGCCCTCGCTCGACATCGTCCAGCTCTCGCCGCCGTCGGCGCTCCGCCAGACGCCTGCGCCGTGCCACTCGCTCGCGGCCGCGGCGTACAGCGCACCGGTCGCGGCGTCGTGGATCGCGTGGTAGATCGGCCAGCCGTCGCAGAACGGCCCGCGCACGCTCCAGTCGCGGCGGTCCGCGTCGCTCTCGAGCAGGAAGCAGCCCTTCCGCGTGCCGACGAGGACGGTGACGCGCGCGGGCACCTAGACCACCCCCGCCGACGTCGCAGGCTTCCGGATCCGGAACAGATGCATACGTGCCTCCTCGAGTCGGTTCGCACGGCCTGTGCCGTGGTAGGACGACGCGGCGCGCCGGAACTCATCGGTCATGTTCGACGCTTCGGCGGGAGCGTGCGCGCGAACCCGGCCGCGCGCTCGACCCAGCGGCGCAGCGCCGCGCCGCGCAGCCCCTCCGCGGAGACGAACACCATGCCCGTCATCGGCTTGCCCGTGAAGTCCATCGGCCTTACATGGTCACGCTCGAGAGCCTCCTCGGCGCCGTCGACTCCGAGGCGGAGCATGAGCTCGTCGCCCACGATGCCGCAGCACATGTGGCCCTCGAGCATGAAGGCGAGGCCGCCGAACATCTTGCGCTCGGTCAGATCCGGCTCCGGCAAGAGGACATCGCGGACGCGGTCTGCCAGCTGCTCGTCGTACGCCACCGTCAGGCTCCCCCGCCGGGGGTCGCCGGCCGGAGCGCAGCGGTCAGGCGCTCGGCCAGCGCGCCGACGCTCTGCCGGAGCTCGTCCGGCTCGTGGATCGTGAACGGGCACCCGAGCCGTGCGAGGACTCCGGCCATCCAGTCGAGCGATCCGACGCGCATGCGGAGCAGTGTCCCACCCTCGGACTCCACGAGCTCCGCGACCGTCGCCGGGACACGATCGGCGGCCTCGTCGACCGGGAGGTCGAGCTGGACGACCACCTCCCAGCGCCACGGGACGTTCGCGAGAGACCGGCTCACGTGGGCGACGGCGTCGAAGTTCTTCTGCGGCGCGAGCCAACGACCCTCGGCGAGCACGACCTTCGCCATTCGGTCGACCCGGAACGTCCGCCGGTCTGAGCGGCCGTGGTCGTACGCCGCCAGGTACCAGCGGCCGGAGTGGACGACGAGCCCGTGGGGGCTGACGTCGCGCGTGGTCTCCTCGCCGGTGAAGGCGCGGTAGGCGAAGGAGAGGCGGTGCCCGCGCCGGATCGCCTCGGCGACGAGCAGCGCGACGTCGCTGTCGACGGGGGCGCCGCTGCGCTCGGCCGCCGTGAAGCCGAGTGTCGTCTCGAGCGCCTCGACGCGGCGTCGGAGCAGGTCGGGAAGGACGCGGTGGATCTTGGCGAGCGCGCCGTCGACGGAGCCCTCGCTCGACTCGAGCCCCTGCCGGCGGGCCGCGAGCAGGCCGAGGACGACGACGACAGCCTCGTCGCCGGACAGCATCAGCGGCGGCAGCCGGTAGCCGGGGCGGACGCGGTACCCGCCGCCGACGCCGCGTTGGCCCTCGACGGGGATGCCCATGTCCTGGAGCGCCGCGATGTACCGCCGCACCGTGCGCGCGTCGATGTCGAGGTGGTCGGAGATCTCCCGCCCCGTCGTCAGCGGTCGCGTCTGCAGGAGCTCGAGAAGCTCGAGAAGCCGTGCGGTCGGCGTCTGCACGGTGCGAAGTCAAGCACGTATAGAGGGCGAGATACGCCCTATTTAGGACATAGCGTTCCGGGCACGCGAATCGAGGGAGGCCGAGATGACCGATGTCCTGCAGAACGAGGCGACCGCGAGCGACTTCGACTTCTGGTTCGGGAGCTGGGACGTCCGCAACCGCTGGCTCCGGCGGCGCCTCGCCGGGTCGGACGACTGGGAGGAATTCGACGCCACGGTCGTCGCCCGGCCGCTGCTCGACGGCGTCGGGAACGAGGACGAGTTCCGGACCGACCACGCCGGCGGCTTCATCGGGATGTCGTTCCGGTTCTTCGACCCCGAGCGGCGCCGGTGGTCGATCTACTGGGCGGACAGCAGGCGCCCGGGCGAGCTCGACCCGCCGGTGTTCGGGACGTTCTCCGGCGACGTCGGCGTCTTCGATGGCGAGGACGTCCACCGGGGCCGCCCGATCCTCGTCCGCTTCACGTGGTCGGGCATCACGACGCCGACGCCGCGATGGGAGCAGGCGTTCTCCGACGACGGCGGGAGGACGTGGGAGACGAACTGGGTGATGGACTTCACGCGGGCGGGTGAGGGACGGTGAGCGTCGTTGCGGCGAACGAGATCGTGCGGCCCGACTACCGGCACGGACTGAAGCTCGTCGAGCCCGCCTCGACGGTCGCGCTCGGGGACGCCGTGCTCAAGTGGTACGACATCGCACCGCGCGAGGAGCCGGTCACGGAGCACGTCCGCGCGCTTGCACGACGCGGGCTCGCGGATGCGGTCCGCCTCGGCGAGCTGCGGCTCGGCGCGGCGCTCGGGTTCGTGATCCTCCACCGCTGCGGCGCCGGGTTCCACTTCCTCCTCGTGTCGACGTGGCAGAACGACAACGAGCTCTGGGAGACGGTGTGGGCGAAGGACGGCGACCACGATCCGGAGTTCCATCCGTGGCCGCTCGACGGCTCGCACCGCCCGACGTTCTGCGTCTGGGAGCTCGGCGCCGTCGCGCACGAGCGGCTCGCGTGGAGCCAGTACCTCCTCTCCAGCCGCGACGAGACGGCGCGACGGGACTACCTCCGGGACTCGGTCGAGGGGCTCGTGTGAGCGAGCACGTTCCCCGAGCCCCGCCCCGCGTGCCGGCGACCGAAGGTGCGGACAGCCGCACCTCAGGACTGGCGATATCCGCCTGGCGCAGCGCCCGGCGGGTCGCGAATGTGCGATGCGTCGACCGAGAGGATCCGCATGACACGAACGTTCGCCGGACGCATGGACGGGCGGCACGAGGTGGCCGACCTGATCCGCGAGATCCAGCAGCTCACCGCCGAGCGGCGCCGCCTGGCGGCGCGCAGCGCCGACGGGATCGAGCTCGACGCGAACGAGCGTGAGACCGACGAGCTCCGCTGGCTCCTGGCGGACGCCGCGCGGCGCGCGGCGAGCAACGGGCCGGCACGGGCGGCGTAGCCCGCGCCCCGAGCGGGTACCCGACGGAAGCGGGACACCCGCGGCGCCCCGCGGGCAAACTACGTCCATGCTCGAGCAGATTCCCGACACCGATCCCGTCGAGACCCGCGAGTGGCTCGACTCGGTCGACGCCGTCGTCGAGTACGACGGCCGCGACCGGATGGGGCACCTCCTCGACTCCGTCGTCGACTACGCGCAGGATCTCGGCGTCTCCGTCGGCGCCGGCGTCTCGACCCCGTACGTCAACACGATTCCGGTCGAGGACGAGCCCGAGCTGCCGGGTGACCCCGAGCTCGAGCGCCTCGCGACGGCGCTCGTCCGCTGGAACGCGGTGGCGATCGTCCTGCAGGCGAACGCGGAGTCCACCGAGCTCGGCGGTCACATCGCGAGCTACCAGTCGGCCGAGACGCTCTACGAGGTCGGCTTCAACCACTTCTGGCGAGCCAGGTCGGATACCCACCTCGGCGACCTCCTTTACATCCAGGGGCATTCGTCGCCGGGCATCTACGCGCGCGCCTTCCTCGAGGGGCGACTCAGCGAGGACCAGCTCCGCCGGTTCCGCCAGGAGGTGGACGGCGGTGGGCTCTCGTCGTACCCGCATCCGTGGCTGATGCCGGACTTCTGGCAGTTCCCGACGGTCTCGATGGGGCTCGGGCCGCTGATGGCGATCTACCAGGCGCGGTTCATGCGATACCTGGAGGCGCGCGGCATCGCGGAGGCAGGCGACCGGAAGGTGTGGGCGTTCATGGGCGACGGCGAGATGGACGAGCCCGAGTCGATGGGTGCGATCTCGCTCGCGGGCCGCGAGCGGCTCGACAACCTCGTCTTCGTCATCAACTGCAACCTGCAGCGGCTCGACGGGCCGGTGCGCGGCAACGGGAAGATCATCCAGGAGCTCGAGACGAACTTCCGCGGCGCCGGCTGGAACGTCATCAAGGTGATCTGGGGCTCCAACTGGGATCCCCTGATCGCCGCGGACGAGGAGGGGTGGTTGCGCCGCCGGATGGAGGAGGCCGTCGACGGCGAGTACCAGACCTTCAAGGCGAACGACGGGGCGTACGTCCGAGAGCACTTCTTCGGGAAGTACCCGGAGACCGCCGAGATGGTCGCCGACTGGACGGACGAGGAGATCTGGGCGCTCCGCCGTGGCGGGCACGACCCGAAGAAGGTGTACGCGGCGTACGACGCCGCCGTCCGGCACACGGGCCAGCCGACGGTGATCCTCGCGAAGACGATCAAGGGCTACGGCATGGGCGTCGCGGGCGAAGGGCGGAACATCACGCACCAGCAGAAGGCGATGAACGAGGAGGCCCGGCTTGCGATCCGCGACCGGCTCGGGCTGCGCCTGACCGACGAGGAGGCGACGGGGGCGTTCTTCCATCGTCCGGACGAGTCGAGCCCGGAGCTCCGCTACCTGATGGAGCGCCGAGCGGCGCTCGGCGGCAGCCTCCCCGCACGCCACACGGAGACCGCCTCGCTCCCGACGCCCGACCCGTTCACAAGCGTTCTCGAGGGCAGCGGCGAACGGGAGAACTCGACGACGATGGCGTTCGTCCGGGTCCTCAACGCGCTCGTCCGCGACAAGGAGCTCGGGCCGAGGATCGTCCCGATCGTGCCCGACGAGTCACGGACGTTCGGGATGGAGGGGATGTTCCGCCAGCTCGGGATCTACTCCCAGGTGGGGCAGCTCTACCAGCCCGAGGACTCCGGCGACTTCATGTTCTACCGGGAGGACGAGCACGGGCAGATCCTCCAGGAGGGGATCAACGAGGCGGGCGCCTTCTCGTCCTGGCTCGCGGCCGCGACCTCGTACTCGAACCACGGCGAGGCGATGATCCCGTTCTACATCTTCTACTCCATGTTCGGCTTCCAGCGGGTGGGCGACCTCTCGTGGGCGGCCGGCGACAGCCGTGCACGGGGCTTCCTCATCGGCGGCACGTCCGGACGGACGACGCTGAACGGCGAGGGGCTCCAGCACGAGGACGGTCACTCGCACCTGCTCGCGGCGACGATCCCCAACTGCGTGGCGTACGACCCGACGTACGGGTACGAGGTCGGGGTGATCGTCCGGGACGGCCTCCGGCGGATGCTCACCGAGCAGGAGGACGTCTACTACTACCTCACGGTCCTCAACGAGAACTACGTCCAGCCGCCGCTCCCGGAGGGCGCGGAGGATGGGATCCTGCACGGGCTGTACCTGCTGCGCGAGGCCGAGGGCGACGGTCCGCGCGTCCAGCTCCTCGGCTCGGGCGCGATCCTGCGCGAGGTCGTCGCGGGCGCAGACCTGCTCGCCGAGGACTTCGGCGTGGCCGCGGACGTTTGGAGCGCGACGAGCTTCACGGAGCTGCGGCGCGACGCGCTCGAGGTCGACCGCTGGAACCGACTCCATCCGACAGAGGTTCAGCGCGTCCCGTTCGTCGGGGAGGCATTCGGCGACCGGACAGGGCCGTTCGTCGCGGCGAGCGACTACATCCGCTCGTTCGCCGACCAGATCCGCGAGTGGGTCCCCGGGCGCTACACGGTCCTCGGCACGGACGGCTTCGGGCGGAGCGACTACCGCCGGCAGCTGCGGCGCTTCTTCGAGGTCGACCGGCACCACGTGGCGGTCGCCGCGCTCGAGGCGCTCGCCCGCGAAGGGGCGGTCGAGCCCGCCGTCGTCCAGCAGGCGATCGAGAAGTACGGGATCGACACCGACTCGGCGCCGCCCTGGGCGCGCTAGTCGGCCGCTGACTCCCAGTTCTCGTCTGTCAGCTCGGTCCGGCGGGCGTATGCGCGCACGACGGGGAAGTCCTCGATGACGCCTTTTTCGAGCCCGTGCTCCGCGAACATCGCGCGGACCTCGTCCGAGCCGAAGAAGGCGCGGTAGGCCTCCTCCGAGGGGCACATGTCGAAGATCAGCAGGCCGTCCGGCGTCCGCGCCGCGGCATGGAGGACGTGGTTCTCCGGCGGGATGCGCTCGATGAGCTCGGTGTAGGCGCGCTCGAGCTCGTCGGGATCGCCTCGGAAGCGCCAAACGGAGCAGTGCATCGGTTCCTCCCCGGCTCGGTGGCGCGCGCAGTGTACGGCGCGGGGACGGGGACTGCCGTCAAGATGACGGCGACACCGTCCAGGAGGGCCAACATGACTGCAGTCGACCGGCGCGCGGCGTTCCGCGCGCTCCACGAGCAAGACCGGCTCTTCCTCATGCCGAATCCGTGGGACGTCGGCTCCGCTCGGCTCCTCGCGGCGCTCGGCTTCGAGGCGCTCGCGACGACCAGCCAGGGGTTCGCGTGGTCGATCGGGAAGCGCGACCAGACGGTGACGCGCGACGAGCTCGTGGAGCACGTCGCCGCGGTCGCCGCGGCGACGCCGCTCCCGCTGAACGTCGACAGCGAGCGCCTGTACCCGGACGACTCCGGCGGAGTCGCCGAGACGGTCCGCCTCCTCGCCGACGCCGGCGCCGCCGGCTGCTCGATCGAGGACTACGACCCCGCCGCGGGCCGGCTCGACGACGTCGAGACCGCCGCCGAGCGGGTGGCCGCGGCGGCCGGGGCGAAGGGCGATATGACGCTGACGGCGCGCTGCGAGAGCCACCTCTACGGCGGCACCGACCTCGACGACACGATCGCCCGCCTCGTGGCCTACCGCGACGCCGGCGCCGACGTCGTCTACGCGCCCGGGCTCACCGACATCGGGCAGATCGCCCGCGCTGGTCGAGGAGGTCGGCGTGCCCGTGAACGTCCTGGCACTCCCGACGGCACCGACGATCGCGGAGCTCGCGTCGGCAGGTGTCCGCCGTGTCTCGGTCGGGAGCCTCCTGACCGCCGCCGCCTACGGCGGCCTCGTCTCGGGTGCACGCGAGTTGCTGGACGCAGGGACGTCCGAGTACGCCGCCGGCCGCGTCCCGCGCGATCTCGTCGAGCGCGCGTTCGGCTGAGACTCAGAGGGTCGGATCGTCCGCGTACGTGAGCAGGCGCTCCGCGAGGGCCTGCGTCACCTTCCGCTCGACCCCGCGGTTGTCGTCGAGCACTGCCCGGAAGGCGCGGCTCGTGAGGACGAAGCACCGAAGCTCGGTGGTCGCGGTGACGGTCGCCGTCCGCTTCGTCGTCGCGATCAGCGCGATCTCCCCGAAGAAGTCTCCGCTCGATCGCGTCGCGAGAACGGTCCCGTCCCGCGTCACCTCGGCGCTCCCGTCGACGACGACGAAGAACTCGTTGCCGAGGCTCCCCTCGCGGCAGAGGACGGTTCCGGCCGGGACCGTGAGCTCGTCGGTTGCCCGGGCGAGCTCGGTCAGCTCCTTCTTCGTGAGCCCCTCGAAAAGCGGGGCTCGCTTGAGTGCCTCGAGCTTCGCGTTCTGGCCGCCGTGGCGCACGGCCGGAGTCTAGAGCGCGAGCCGCTCGGCGTTCGATCGGTGGGAGACTCCCCGCGGTGAACGGCGAGACGCGCTATGCCCGAAGCGGCGATCTTCGGATCGCGTACCAGGTCATCGGCGACGGACCGATCGACCTCGTCTGGGCGCCGGGCTACCTCTCGCACCTCGAGCAGAACCAGTGGTGGCCGTCGTACGCCTCCATCATCGAGCGGATGGCCTCGTTCTCTCGCCTGATCGTGTTCGACCGGCGAGGCACGGGCCTCTCCGACCGGATCCTGTCGCTCGGCTCCTTCGAGGAGATGATCGACGACATCACGCGCGGTGCTCGACGCTGCCTCGTCCGAGCGCGCGGCGCTCTTCGGCGGCGCGGAGGGCGGCCCGATGTGCGCGCTCTACGCGGCCACGTTCCCGGAGCGAACGTCGGCGCTCGTCCTCGGTGCCTCGTATCCTCGCCGCACAGTCGGCGCCCGGCTTCCCCTGGGGGCTCGACGAGGATCGGCAGGAGCAGATCCTCGCCTCCTACGACACTCGGTGGGGCACGCCGCGCTTCGGCGTCCGCTCGCTCGCCCCGAGCCTTGCCGACGACGAGCGGTTCCGGCAGTGGCACGCGCAGGCGTGCCGGTTTGCGGGCACGCCTGCCTCGGCGCTTGCCTGGTTTCGGATCACGATGGAGATCGACATCCGGGACGTGCTGCCGGCGATCCGCGTGCCGACGCTCGTGCTCCACCGCACCGGCGATCGCGTCGTCCCGGTGGAGGCGGGGCGCTACCTCGCCGACAAGATCCCGGGCGCGAAGCTCGTCGAGCTTCCGGGGAGCGACCACTACCCGTTCTCGGCGATGACCGAGCCTGTCGCTCGACGAGATCGAGGAGTTCCTCACCGGCTCAGCGCCGTCGACGCGAGCCCGACCGCGTCCTCGCGACCGTCCTCTTCACCGACATCGTCGGGTCGACCGAGCGCGCGGTCGAGCTCGGCGACCAGCGGTGGACGGCGCTTCTCGCGGACCACCATCGCGTCGTCCGGGAGCAGCTCGACCGGCATCGCGGGGCAGGAGGTCCGGGTCGCCGGCGACGGGTTCCTTGCGACGTTCGACGGCCCCGCGCGTGCGATCCGCTGTGCGTCCGCGATCCGCGACGCGTCGGCGTCCTCGGGACTCGAGGTCCGGGCCGGCCTGCACACCGGCGAGATCGAGCTCGCCCCGTCGGGGATCGAGGGTCTCGCCGTCCACATCGGCGCACGCGTCGTCGCGCTGGCCGATGCAGGGGAGATCCTCGTCTCGAGCACGGTCAAGGACCTGGTCGCGGGCTCCGGCGTCGTCTTCGAGGATCGCGGCGTGCACGCCCTCAAGGGCGTGCCGGGGGATTGGCAGCTCCACGCGGTCGCCTGATCGAGCCCGGCAACCCGCTCCCCCCGCTACGCGCCGCGCGGCGCCTCGTCGTCCACGCTCAGGCGAACGAGATCGCGGATCGAGATCATCCCGACCACCGTCTCTCCGTCGACGACCGGCAGGTGCCGGAACCCGCCGTGGATCATGAGCGCCGCCGCCTGGCCGGCCTGCTCGTCGGCGTCGATCGTGTCCGGCGAGTGGGTCATCGACTCGGACACCGGCCCGTCGACACGGTCGGTCGCGACGGCACGGAGCACGTCCCGCTCGGTGAGGATCCCGACGAGCCGCTCGCCGTCGAGGACGACGACCGCGCCGACGCGGCGCTCGTGCATCCGGCGCGCGGCGTCCAGGAGCGTCGTCTCGGGCGCGACCCCGAGGACGTCGCCCGCCATGATCTCGCTGACGACGGCCACGGGGCGATCGTACGCCCCGCGTGACGGGGTTCGCCTAGCGCCGGCCCTTCGCCCTCCCTGCCTCACGGGCGAACGTCGACAGCGCCTTCCAGCGCTTCTTCTCCTCCGCGGCCGCGCGCTTGTCGATGCGCCGCTCGAGGTGCGCGAGCTCCCGCTGGAGCTTGAGGTAGCTCTCCCAGCGCTCCGCCGACAGCGACCCGTCCTCGAGCGCCGCCTTGACGGCGCATCCGGGCTCCGACTCGTGGGCGCAGTCGGAGAAGCGGCACGTGCCGAAGAGCTCGGTGACGTCCTCGAACGCCTCCTCGAGCCCCTCGTCGGCGACCCAGAGCTGGATCTCACGCATCCCGGGCGTGTCGATCACGAGGGCGCCGCCGGGAAGCTGGACGAGCTCCCGGCGCGTCGTCGTGTGGCGTCCCTTGCCGTCGTCGCGGATCTCCCGCGTCTCGAGGAGCTCCTCGCCGAGGAGCGTGTTGACGAGCGTCGACTTGCCGACGCCGGAGGAGCCGAGCAGAGCGGCCGTGACGCCCGGACCGAGGTGCGAGCGGAGCACGTCGAGGCCTGCGCCCGACACGTTCGAGATCGCGACGACGGGAACACCGAATGCGATGGACTCGACCTCACCCGACCGCAGCGTCGACGTCGTCGGCGAGATCGGCCTTGGTGAGGACGAACACCGGCTTCGCTCCGCTCTCCCACGCGAGTGTGAGGTAGCGCTCGAGGCGCCGGAGGTTCATGTCCTCGTTGATCGAGGTGACGATGAGCACGACGTCGACGTTGGCGGCGAGGACCTGCTCCTCCGCCGCCTGCCAGGCGGTCTTCCGCGAGAACTTCGTGTTGCGGGGCAGGACGGCCTGGATCGTCCCGCCCTGCTCGTCCGGGCGGGCCGCGACCGCGACCCAGTCGCCCACCGCCGGGAGGTCGGAGGGCGTCGATCCGTCGTAGAGGCGCCCGGCGACGTCCACCCGGAGCTCGCCGAGCTCGGTGAGGACGTCGTAGGCGCCGCGATGCTGCACGGCCACGCGGCCGGGCGTCAGCCCGGCGTCGGCGTGGGGCGCGAACTGCTCGGAGCGGGTGTCGTCCCAGCCGAGCGCGGTGAGGTCTGACACGGGTGGTGGTCTCCTCTCGGACTACGTGATACGGGACGCGGAGCGGCGCGCCCGTCGCGAGAGGCCCGTCTCGACTATCAGCAGCCGACGAGCCGCGCGGGGCGCGGCCAGGAGGAAGCAATCTCGGTCATCTCGGCGACCTCCTTCGTCGGGGACGCACGCAGTATGCCCGACCGTCGCCGGGGTGGCCAGGCCGGGGCCGGGTCGGCTACCGGGCGCGGGGCCCGGTGTGCCAGAAGACGAGCGCCGCCGCGGTCGCCTCGGCGAGGAGGCTCAGCAGGGCGACGAGCTTCAAGGAGGTCGGTGCATGCCGCATGTCCCTTGTTATCGGCAGCTGAGGCACGGTTGTCCAGCCCCGTTAGCCGTCCGGACGTTGCTCGCCGAGCGCGATCAGCTTGGCCCAGGCCTTCGTCCAGCGTTGTCGCCCGGTGAGCTGCGTCGGGCGTCGGCCGGCGTCGCGCTGCGACCGGTCGCCGCCGACACGCTCGTCCATGCGCCACGTGTCCTCGCCGTCATGGTCGGAAGCCGGCTCGAGAGGCACGCGGGCGGCTCGACGCAGGAGCGGTTCGTCCGCGTGCTCGGATCGTGCGAGCGGCTGCGCGGAACGCCGTTCGAGAGGCTCACCGCGCATTTCCACGCCGCGCTCGCTGTCCGGGAGTGATTGCCACAGGGACCTCGAGCGGGAGGTGCCGCACCGC
>CAVROJ010000028.1:0-10403 GCA_963722755.1 uncultured Actinomycetes bacterium | reverse complement strand
AGCGGCGGGGGTGGGATTCGAACCCACGGAGCCTCTCGGCTCAACGGTTTTCAAGACCGCCCCGTTCGACCGCTCCGGAACCCCGCCGGAGCGCGTCAGTGTACGGAGCTAGGCGGCTGCGGCGTGCTCGGGCGCCGGCGCGGGCGTGGGAGTCGCATCGGCTGCGGCGAGCCGGTCGGCGTCCTGGATCGCGCTCAGGAGCTTGACCTTGGCGAGAGCGGTCGGCAGGTCGATTGCCACGAGCCGCCGGGCGAACCGCTCGGCGGTCTCGCGCTCGAAGACGACCTTGCCGTTCCTCGCACGCATGGCGCCGCGAAGCATGTCGCGCACCTCGATCCGCCCCTCGAAGTTGCGGCGTCAGCTCGACGGCCTCCCTGAGAGCCGTCAACTCCGCCCGTGACCAGGCGATCCGTATCTCCCCTTCGTGGCGCATGCGCACCCGCAGTCTACCCCGTCGGGGTGATGCGACAACCCTCGCTCGGGGGATCGCATCACCCGGCCCGTCGAGGGCGCGGGCGTTGACAGAACGGGCAGCACCCCGCGCCGCGAACGGCGGGGCGGCTACGCCGCGGCCTGTGCGGCGCCGGCGCCGACGGCCGGCTGCGTGCGGCGCGGCGGGACGGCCACCCGGCGGCCGCGGCTTGCCCGGACCGCGCGCAGCAGCTTCGCCCGTGCGGTCGCCGTCGCGAGGTCGACCGGGACGAGCCGGTTGCCGAGACGCTCGGCGATCTCGCGGGTCGAACTCGACCTCGCGCATGCGCGGCGCGCGAACGGCCGATACGGAGGATGTCGCGCACGTCCTGGCGGCCCTCGAAGTTCGGGGTCACCTCGATCGCTTCTCTGAGCGCAAGAAGCTCTGCCCGCGTCCACAGGACGCGCACTGCCCCCTCAGGCCGCATGTCCCACGTTATCGGCGGTCCGACGCGACCGCCGACCCGGGGAATCGGGTGGGCTTCAGCTAGCCACTCGGTCAGGTGCGCCGAACGGGCCGGAGCACGTCCGGGACCTCGCCCTGGAAGTTCTCCAGGATCGCGAGCGCCATCCGGTCGACGACGGCCGTGCCGTTCAGCATGTGCAACGAGCTCCGGCCCGTGCTCGCCGCGGAAGCGGATCATGAGACGGCGCGCCTGGAAGTCCGTCGTGTTCGAGATCGACGCCGTCTCCCGGTACCGCTCCTGGCTCGGAAACCAGATCTCGACGTCGTACGTCTTCGCCGACGCGCTCGACATGTCGCCCGCGGGAAGCACGACGACGCGGTACGGCAGGCCGAGCTCGCGCGACGAGCTCCTCCGTGTTCGAGAGCAGGAGCTCGAGCTCGTCCCACGAGCTCTCGGGCCGCGTGAGCGAGAACTGCTCGACCTTGTTGAACTGGTGCACGCGGATCATCCCTCTGGTGTCCCGTCCCGCCGCCCCCGCCTCGCGGCGGAAGCACGGCGAGAAGGCCACGTACCGGAGCGGCAGCTCGTCCGCCGGGACGATCTCGCCCGCGTGCAGGCTCGCGAGCGGTATCTCGGCCGTCCCGGCGAGGTAGAGCTCGTCGGCGGGGAGCTCGTAGACGTTCGCCTCGTCCGACGGGAAGGCGCCCGTGCCGATCAGCGCGCTCTCCCGCACGAGCACGGGCGGGAGGACGGTGAGGAAGCCCTTCGCCGCGAGCCGGTCGAGCGCGAACCGGTACAGGGCGAGCGCGAGCCGCGCCGTGTCGCCGACCCAGTAGCCGAAGCGCGCTCCCGACATGCGCGCCGCGCGCTCCATGTCGAAGCGGCCGACCTCGACGTGCTCGCGCGGCTCGCCGAGCGACGGGGGCTCGCCGACGCGCCGCACCTCGCGGACGTCGTCCTCCGTCGACCCGTCCGGCACGTCCTCGTGCGGAGGGTTCGGCACGCGCAGCGCGAGGGCGTCGCGCTCGGCCTCTGCCGCCGCCAGCCCGTCCTCTGCCTCCTTCAGCTCGGCCTTCACGGCCTGGAGCTCCTCGAGCTGCTCCGGCGTCGGGCTTCCCCTTCAGCTTCGTCCGCGCGCGGAGCTCGTCGACCCGCGGGACGAGCGCCCGCCAGCGCTCGTCCGCGGCGAGCAGCCGGTCGAACTCCTCGGCCGCGCCCTTGCGTGCGAGCGCCGCTCGCACGGCGTCGGGATCGGTGCGCGCTGCCTTGAGGTCGATCACGCCGCCGAGTCTAGAACCGACTCGATCACGGCCGCGACGCCCTCGTCCTCGGGCCCGGGGCACGTGCGGTCGGCGATCGCCTGCAGGCGCGGATGCGCTCCCTCGACCGCGATCCCGACGCCGGCGACCTCGAGGAGCTCGACGTCGTTCTCGCCGTCGCCGAAAGCGACCACCCGGTCGAGGGCGAGCCCGAGCTGGGCGGCGACGAACGCGAGCCCGGATCCCTTCGTGACGCCGGGGTTCCCGAGCTCGAGCATGTACGGGAGGGACGTGGTCACGAACATGCGCCCGTCGAACCTTCGCTCGAGCCCGGGGCGGATCTCGGCGAGCACGGGAGGCTCGGCGACGGCCACGAGCTTGGTCGGCGGCCGCACGAGCCACGCGAGGAGATCGCCTACCTCGGTCACGGGAAGCCGCTGGAAGGCCGAGTACCTGCGCGAGTACTCCGTCTCCTCGGCGACGTAGAGCTGGTCGTCGACGTACACGTTCGGCGAGAGGCCGACCGCCTCGAGCGCGGCGATCGCCTCGCGGGCGACCTCGAGCTCGAGCGGCTCGTGGAGGAGGAACTCCCCCGAGCCCGGGTCGACCACCGCGGCGCCCTGGTAGCAGACGACCGGATCCTCGAGCCCCGCCTCGGCGAGGTACGGCCTGACCGACCGGAACATCCGGCCCGTCACGACGAGGACGCGGATCCCGGACTCGCGGGCGCGCGCGATCGCGGCGCGCGTGCGCGGGCGGAGAACCGTGTCTCGCCCGATCAGCGTGCCGTCGAGATCGCAGGCGAAGGCCTCGACCGGGCCGCTGAACCGGTCGGGCAGGAGGCTCAGCTGCCGGCCGACGAGGAGACGAACTCCGCGACGTCTGCGATCTGCTGGGGCTCGAGCTGTCCTTCGAACGAGGGCATTCCGCCGCGACCGAGCGTGATGCGCTCGACGGCGAGCTCGTACGACGGCTGTGCGTCGTCGAGGTTCGGGCCGACCGTGCCGCTCGTGCCGGCGGCGGAGAGCGTGTGGCACGCGCCGCAGCCGGCGCTCGCGAACACGGACTCGCCGGCGCCCGCGTCGCCGGTCAGGTCGAGGGCCGGGAGGTCCTCGTTCCCTTCTCCGGTCGTCGTCTCCTCGGGGATCTCTCCCTCGATGGTCTCGGGCGTCGCGGAGACCTCGTCGCCGCCGCAGCCGGCCGCCACGAGCGCCAGCGCCGCCAGCAGAAGCGCGAGAACGGTGAGCGGGCGGCGCATCGCGCGCAGTCTAACCAGGTGGCTCGGCGCCTTGCGAGCCGACGCGTCCTCGAAACGACGGACGACGAACGCCGCGACCGCGCCCATTCCGAGGACGTCGCCGGGCGTGTCGTTGACGACGAGGGAGACGAGCAGCGCCACGAGCACCGCATCCGTCAGGGGCAGCCGCGGGCGTCGCGTCGCGACGAAGATCAGCACGGCGAGGGACGCGAGCGCGGCGAACGCCGGGCCGACCGCGCTGAAGGTCCGCCGGGCGGAGAGCTCGAGCCGGTCGGCGATGTCGCCGAGCACCGCAGCCGGGCCCGTCGCCGAGCGCCTCGGTGACGTGGCTCGAGCCGCCGAAGGCAGCATCGAGCCCGACGAGCGCGACGGCCGCCACGACGACGGCGGCCGCGATCGCCGCCGTGCGCCTGCTCCGGAGCGGCACGCCGCGCGTTCGGACGAGAAGCGTCCCGTAGGCGGCGAGGAGCACGAGCAGGCCGCCGCCGTCGGCGCCGAACCGGCTTCCCGCGACCGCGACGAGCGCCAGGGCCGCCACGGCGAGGCCGAGGCGGCCGAGGAGCGCGACCCCGAGGAGCGCGGGGACGAGGAGCATCGTCTCGAGCAGGTTCGAGACGCCGTAGAAGCGGCCCGCCTGGGAAGGCCCGAAGGGCGAGAGGGCGACCGCCTCGGGGTCGAGCCCGAGGGTCAGCAGGTATGCGGCGAGCACCGCCGCACAGGCCGCGCCGAGCGGGAGCAGCGCGGCCGCGAGCCCGACGAGCGCGACGACCCACCAGCCCGCGAGCCAGAGGTTCGCGGCGAGCCCGAGCAGGATCACCCGCGGCGCGAGCCGCGGCACGAGCACCGCGGCGATGTAGGCGATCCCCCCGACGAGGAGCGTGAGCGGCAGCCGGATGCGGTCGTTCCGCTCGATCCGCGCCTCCAGGCGCTGGAGCACCGCCACGGGGTCGTCCACCGCGACGACCTCGAGCCTGCCGTGCGCGACGTCGGCCAGTGAGACGAGCCCGTCGATCCGCGTCGAGCTGGAGGTGAGGACGCCCCGTGGACCGGGAGTGACCGCGATCGGCAAGCGGTCGTTCTCGCTCTCACCCTCCGGCGGGAGGACGACGAGCGTGTCGGGCGGCGGGCCGACGCCGAGCTCGATCAGCGGCGTCCCCGCCGGTGCGCCGCCGAGGAGCGAGCTCTCGACCTCGCCCGTGAGCAGGGTGTTCAGCGCGCTCTCCCGGGTGACCGTCGGGCCCGCGCCCGGGACCGCGAGGCCGATCGCTCCGCCTCCGAGTACCGGTCGAGCGGAAAGGGCTCGACGACGCGCACCGCGGCCACGGCGGGTGTGACCAGCGCGAGCGCCACGAGAACCCCGGCTCCGAGCCCGCGCGTCATCACGGCCGGAGTCTCGCCCACGCGCTGCGGGCACGTCGGGTCACGTAGCCTGTGCGCGTGATCGTCGAGCGCTCGATGGACTCTCGATGGCTCTCCAACGCCTTCGTGGTCGGGGATGAGCCCGGCGGAGTGGCGGTGTTCGTCGACAGCGGCGCGCCCCTCGAGCCGCTGCTCGAGACTCTCGAGCGCGAGCGGCTGACACCGACCCACGTCCTGCGCACGCACGGGCACTCGGATCACGTCGAGCACGAGAACGAGCTCGAGCAGCGCTTCGGGATCCCGGTGGTGACGGACCCGGTTGAGACAGGTGGCCTCCACGTGGAGGCGATCCCGACGCCGGGGCACTCCGACGACGGGGTGGCGTTCGTCGTCAACGGCGAGATCTGCTTCTCGGGGGACACGCTCTTCCGCGACGCGGTCGGAGGTGGGCCGGCCGAGATCGTGCGCGCCTCGGTGATGGAGCGGCTGATGACGCTCGACCACGGGCTTCGTGTCCTGCCCGGTCACACGGTCGAGACGACGATCGGCCGGGAGTGGGAGCGCAACCCGTTCGTCCGCTACTGGCGCGGCCTCGAGCGGGAGGTGGGAACTCCCTGTCGCGTCGGCGGCGTGGAGGGCACGGTGCTCGTGGAGTCGCCCGACTACGACGGAAAGGGCAAGCTGCTCGTCCGCCTCGACGGCGGGGAGGAGCGGATCGTCGGCGCGTCGCGGGTCGAGCTCGGGCACTGATCCGGGCGAGCCCGGGCCCACCTGCCTGATGTGCCGCCCGCAGCTCTGCGGGAGCGTTCGCGTCGCGCGGCACGCTCGCTCGGGTTGGGCGGAGCGTGCCAGGCACGTAGCCACGTCCGCTCCGGACACGGCTCGGGAGGCGAGGCGGACGCAGTGCGCCACGTCCGACCAGGACAGGTTTCGTCGTCCGTTGGGGACACGTGTCGGCGCCGCGCGAGCCGAACCGCGTGCCAGGCACGTAGACACGTCCGCACCGGCCATGTCCGCGCTGGTCGGTAGCGTCGAGCCGTGCGTCTCGTCGTCGCCCGCTGCGAGGTCACGTACACCGGCCGCCTGAGTGCGTACCTGCCGGAGGCAGTCCGGCTGCTCGTGTTCAAGGCCGACGGCTCGGTGCTGGTCCATGCCGACAGCGGGGGCTACAAGCCGCTCAACTGGATGACGCCTCCGACGGTGGTCGAGGACGGTAACGGCGTGATCGTCGTGCGGAAGCGCGCGGGGCGCAGCGAGGACCGGCTCGAGATCCGGATCGCCGAGCTGCTCGCCGAGGTCGAGCACGAGCTGGGGGAGGATTCGGGCCTCGAGAAGGACGGGGTCGAGCGGCATCTCCAGGAGGCGCTCGCCGAGCGGCCGGACGCGCTCGAGGACGGACTGCGCCTGGTGCGACGAGAATGGCCGACCGAGATCGGCCCGGTCGACCTGATGTGCCGCGACGCCGAGGACGGCTGGGTCGCCGTCGAGATCAAGCGGGTCGGCACGATCGAGGCGGTCGAGCAGCTCTCCCGCTACCTCGAGGTCCTGCGGCGCGACCCCACCCTCGCTGCCTGCCGTGGCGTCCTCGCGGCGCAGAGCGTCAAGCCACAGGCTCGGACGCTCGGCGAGGCGCGCGGGCTCGCCTGCGCCGAGGTCGACCTCGGACTCCTGCGAGGAGCCCGCGAGCCGGAGCTGACGCTGTTCGAGGCCTGAGCACGGCCTCGGCGTCTCCCTAGCGAACGGCGTACGACGTGGCGTCGGGCTCGTGGAAGCGGACGAGCCGCCCGCCCTCGTCGCGCAGCTCGTCACGGGCACCGCGCGGCAGCCGCTCGAACGGCTCGAGCCGCAGCGTCGCCTTGCGAGCCGTCCGCTCGACGCGCCACGAGCCCGCGACGGAGCCGTCGACGAGGAACGTCGCGACGGACTGCGGCCTCTTCGTCGAGAAGACGAGTGGCCGGAACCGTTCCGGGAGGAGCTGCGTCCGGCGGCAGTGCACCAGCAGAGCCGCGTCCCAGGTGCCGAGAAAGCGAACGGGCGCCCGCGTGTCCTCTGCCGGAAGCGGGGCGCGCGGGAGGTCGAGGAGCGGCTTGCCGTCCTCGTCGTTGAGCGTGCGCAGCCGGAGCCGCCCGGCGATCGGCTCGAGCTTCGCTCTGGCGACGCCCGCCCAGTTCGCGGCGTCGGCCAGCGTGGACGGGCCGAACGCGGCGAGGTACCGCCGGAGGAGGTGCTCGAGCCCGTCGTCCTCGGTCACGACCTCGGGCGCGACCCACTCGGCCGCCAGGCGGAAGAGGTCGGCGCGGCGACGCTCCCATGTCCCCGACGGCGGCACGCGGACGAGCGGGACGAACGTGCCCGACCAGACGGTCGAGCTCTTCTCCGGGAGGAGCGCGTCGAGCTCCTTGCGGTGCCAGGCTCGTCCCGCGAGCGTCCGCTCGAGCCTCGTCGCCGCGAAGTCGACGTTGGCGGCGGGCTCGTGCTTGCCCCACGTCTGGAGCCACCACTCTCTCCGAGACGGGCCGATCCCGGCCGCGAAGCGCCAGTAGTCGCGCGCTGAGACGACGTGGATGGTGGAGCGCATCAGCGTTCCCTGGACGGCGCGTCGCCGCTCGAGCGCTCGGGTCAGGTCGCCGAGCTGGAAGCCTTCGAGCATCGACCAGAGACGGATGTAGGGCGACGGTGCGTACTGGGCCTGGAGGCCGGCGACCTGCTGGAGGGCCTTGCCGAGCGGCGTTCTCGAGCGCTCGAGCAGGAGCTGGCGTGCGAGGAGCGCGCGGTTGAGCCTGCGCGCCGAAAGGGTCACGGCAGTACCGCCGCCTTGAGGTAGTCGCGCGGTGGGTCGTCGAGCAGGCCGGCAACGCCCTCGAGCCCGACCTGGTGCGTGACCAGTCGCTCGAAGGGGAACGCGCCGCTTGCGAGGAAGGCGAGCGCAGCGCGGAAATGCCGGGGTGCGTGGTGGAACGCGCCGAGGAGCCGAACCTCCTCGTAGTGGATCCGGTAGGGGTCCAGCTCGGACGCGCGCATCCCGGGGCAGGCCGCCGAACGCGAGTACCGTGCCGCCCGGACGGACGAGCGAGAGGGCGCGTTCCCATGCCTCCACCGTGCCCGCGGCCTCGATCACGACGTCGGCCCCCTCCGGCTCTGCCGACACAGCTCCGAACGAGGTCGCGAGCGCGCGCCGCTCGGGGCGCGACCCGACCCCGACCGGACGTCCGCCCGCGTCGGCGACGCACGCGCAGAGCATCAGGCCGATCGGGCCGAGCCCGACGATCGCGACGGTGTCCCCTCGCTCGACGCCCGCGACCTCGATGCCGTGCAGGCAGCAAGCCAGCGGCTCGGCCATGGCGGCGACTTCCGGGGCGAGGCCGGGCGGGACGGGGAGCAGGTTGCGGCGTGCGATCCGCTCGGGAACGAGCAGGAGCTCCGCGTAGGCGCCGTTCAGGAGCGGGAGCAGGTTCTCGCAGAGCGTCTCCTGCCCCCGCGTGCAGGCGGGACAGGCGCCGCAGGGCGCCGAGTTCGCGACCACGACGCGCCGCCCCGAGGCCACGTCGATACCGCAGGCTTCGTGGCCGAACGGGCTCGGAAGCGGGCCGAGGAGGACCGGGTGACCGCGGCGGTAGGCCTTCAGGTCGGTGCCGTCGGTGAGCGCGACCTCGACCTGGAGCAGGACGTCGCCCTCGCCGGCCACCGGCTCGGGCACCTCCTCGAGCCGGAGATCGCCCGGCCCGTGCAGGATCAGCGCCCTCATCCCGGAGCCAGGGTGAACGGCGTGACGACCGGCTCGAGCCTCCCGGGATAGCCCTCCGCCGCATAGCCGAGCACGATGCCGGTCACCGTGCGCGGCCGTAGCGGCCACGGGTCGAGAGCAACGTTCCCCCGGCCGTCGACCTCGTACGCCAGCGCGATGGAGCCGCCGTCGCGGCCGGACACAGCAACGACGCCCGACGCAGGCTGTTCGAGGCAGAAGTCGAACGCGACCCGGTCGCAGAGATCCGTGATCCGATCGGCGGTGGCCGCGTCCTCCTCCGGGACGCCGGCGTCTGCGCGCACCTCGACCAGCGCCGCGTCCATCTCGGCGAGCGCCCTGCGTGCTGCGTCGTTGCTTCGGTGCGAGACGAGCCGGCGGACGTGCATCGCGACGACGAGGTCGACCACCGCGTCGCCGCCGACCGGGGTGAACCCGCGACGCTGGACGGCGAGCCACCGATCGTCGGGAACCGCACCGATCTCGTCGTCGTCGTGCTCCCCGTACCCGCGATCGTGCAACGCCACCCCGGCGACGAAGCTCTCGCGCGGCAGCGGAACCGGCGCGACTTCGTCGTCCCACGCGAGCGCGACCGCCGCGGCGAGCCTGGCGTGCTCGAGCTGAGGGAACACGACGGGCCGGCGGCGGGAGCGGAACACGTCAGGGAGTGAAGACGACCTTGAGGGCGTCCCGCCTGCGGTGGAGCTCGAGCCCTTCCGCGAAGCGCTCGAGCGGCAGGACAACGGGCTCCGGTACCTCGAGCTCGTGGAGGAGCGCGACCGCCTCCGGCATGTACGGCGGTGCCGCCGAGCGCGTCCCCACGACGATCAGCTCGCGGCGGTACACATCCGCAGCGGGGATCTCGCCGGCATCCGCGAACACGAGGACGGTGCCTCCGGGCTCGACCGCCGAGAGCCCCGTGTCGACGCCGCCCCGGCCGCAGAGCACCGCCGCCTGCACGGGCCCGTCCGGCGGCGGCCCGGTGCGTCGAGGGTCGACGTCGACCGCGAACACCTCATTCCCGCGACGCGCGAGCACCGCGCCGAACAGGCGGCCGATGAACCCGTTGCCGACGATCAGCACACGGCCGCGCGGGAGCCGCGCCGCGCCGCGCAGCACGCAGGCGAGCGGTTCGGCCATCGTCCCACGCCAGTCGGGCCAGTCCTGCGGGAGATCGACCCACCCCTGCGCGTGGACGCGCTCCGCGAAGCCGCCCGGCCTGATCGTGGGTGCGGAGAAGCGCTCGCAGATCGACTCGTGCCCCGCCAGGCAGCGCTCGCACTCGCCGCACGACGCGTGGTGGACGAGCGCGACGCGGCGCCCGTCGTCGAGCTCGGCGACGACCTCGTGCCCGAGGACGAGCCCGGCATGCGTCCGATCGAGCTTCTCCACGTCGGAGCCGCAGAGCCCGCACGCGACGACACGCACGACCTCTCCCGGCCCGTCCGGCTCGGGGACATCGCCGAGCGCAGGCTCTCCTCCGGCCCGACGACGACGGCGCGCACCGGCCTATCCTAGGGTCGGCATCGACCGCGAGAGAGGAGGCCAGCCGTGGCGGTCAAGCTGCACCGCTGCCCGGCGACGTGGGCGAAGATGTCGAGGCACCCGTGCTGGCGCGTCCAGCAGGCCCTCGACGAGATGGGCGTCGAGTACGAGATCGTCAAGGCACCGTGGCCTTTGCGGAGCCGGAGGACCGCCGTGATCGAGGGAACCGGTCAGAGCGCCGTGCCGGCGATCGAGCTCGAGGACGGCACCTGGTACCGCGAGGATTCGGCCGAGATGGCCCGCGCGATCCGCGCCGGGCGCCTGGGCTCGGCCGCCTGAGCGACGCTACACTTTTCCTCTCGCGGGGCTATAGCTCAGTTGGGAGAGCGCCTGGATCGCACCCAGGAGGTCGGCGGTTCGAG
>CAVROJ010000027.1:0-16539 GCA_963722755.1 uncultured Actinomycetes bacterium | reverse complement strand
ACGCGCTCGATGAACGGCATCGCCTCCCGCAGTGCGACGAGCTTTGGTGCCACGGTCGGCTGGACGTCGCGTGGTACGAGAACGGAGACGTTCGCTCCCGCTCGGACAATGCCGCCGAGGAGCCCGAGGACGTTCACCTGCGTCCCGGAGAGAGGATGGCCGAGGCAGCGGGCATCGACGACGACGTCGCCGACGCGCCGTCTGGCGTGCCCGAGAGCCGGGCGTGGCTCGTGCGCCTCCGCCTGTGCTCGACCGCACAGTCGGTGCACGAATCCCGGTCTGACTAGGCTGGCGACGAGCTCGTCCACGAGATCTGCCTCGTCTGGCAGGGACAGGAGCCCGACATCGCCTCGAGCGAGGAGCCGAGCCTCGTCCAGCCCGAGCACCAGATCGTCGCGTCGGACGAGAATGATCCCCCGGCGCGGTCCGACGGCGGCTGGCGGGAGAGTCCAGGTCGTGTGGTTCGCGCCGTCCTGGGCTGAGGCCGTCGTGCACGCCGAGTCGGTTGCGAGGGTCGACCGCAGCTCGTCCAGTCCGGACCTAGTGAGTGCAGCGGCATCCGAGACGATGAGCACGTCGTACGGCTCGCCCGGATCGCCTGACCAAGCCCCTCGAGCGTCGCCGGGTAGCGATGTGTTGTGTCCATGTCGCCGGACCGCGTCAGGGAATCCGCTCGGACAGCCAGGAGCGACGAACCCCGGGGGACGACTCGCGAGACGAGGCCGGAGTCCTCGACGCCGTCCAGGATCACCGTCAGCGGAGCCTCGGACGGCTCGTCCTTCCCCGCATCGTCCGGTCCGTGGGAGGCCCACCTCTCATGAGCCGCAATCGCATCGGTTCGCGGTTCGAAAGCCACCGGCACGAAGTTGTCCAGCGGGGTGAGGGGATAGCCGAGCACCTCACAGAGCTCGGAGCGCTCGTCTGGCACGTAGTACCGGTTGACACCATCGAAAGCCGCGTGGACGTAGCCGGAATCGAGAACGCGGGGTTGCCACCGCTCGTGCGACGGTCGGCGCGTCTGGGGATCGATTGCCTCGACGACGAGTACGAGCGGTCGGAAGCGACGGAGGTCGATCGACTCCAGCACGTCACCCTCGGCCCCCTCGACGTCGACTTTCAGGGACTCGATCGCCGCGTCCGCGTGCTCCTCGAGGATGGCATCGAGACGCCGGCACCTGATGCGTTCGCGAACGACTCGACTGCCCGGCGGCAGCGAGGAGGGATCGAGCGGGAGGAGCGAGGAGAGCTCGGTGGTGGGACGACAGACCCAGAAGTCTCGACTCCCCCTCCTGAGTGCCGACCACAAGGCGAAGGTTCACGTCGCGCGGGCGCGCGAACTCGAGCCGGGCGAACGCCGGCCCGGGCTCGATGTTGATCCCGTGCCGCCCGGCTCGTAGAAGAGCCGGGTCACCGAATTCGAGACCGAGTCCCCGGCTCCGACGTCCACGTAGAAGCCGGGAGGTCGATCCCAGAGCACGCGCGCGAGGCGGACGTCCTCGCCGATCTGTGCGTACGACACGAGACGCCGGTCGGCGTCACGGCTCCTGAATGGCGGAACGGATCGGCCGGACGCCGCCACGCCGGCCACCCTAGACGCCGCGCGCAACGTCGACGTAAACGTCCGCCAACGCATCGCGACACGCTTCGGCGGAGAATCGCTGGCGCGCTCGCTCGCGCGCGGCCTCCCCGAGCCGCCGGCGGAGCGCTGTGTCCTCGAGAAGCCGGGACACGGCGTGCCGGATCGCCTCGACGTCCCCAGCGGGGACGAGGAGCCCGGTGACGCCGTCCTCGACCGCGTCGACCAGCCCGCCGACCGCGGTCGCGACGACCGGTCTCCGTGCGCCATCGCCTCGCGCGCAACCACGCCGTAGCCCTCGCGTCGCGACGGGACGACGACCACCGCGGCGCGCTCGTAGAACGGCCCGAGCTCGGCGGGGGGCACGAAGCCGACGGCCTGGGGGAACAACGTCCCGCAGCGGCCCGTCGCCGACGACCACGAGCGGCAGGCCGAGGGCCGCCTCGGCGAGGTCGCGCACGCCCTTCTCCTCCGACAGCCGGCCGACGTAGAGCACGTGCGGCGGGCTCGTCCGGCGCGGCGACCGCCTCCGGGATCACGAACGCCGTCGGGATCGACGCGCACGTCGTGCGCTCCGAGCGCGCCGCGCGTCCTCGGCGAGCGCCGTCGACGCGACGACGACGATACCGCGCACGACCGACGAGGCGTCGCGCGAGCGGCGCGCACGGCGAGCGAGCGCGATGTCCGAGCCCCAGAGCTGGAGCACGAACGGCTTGCCCGTCGCGAGCGCCGGGAACGCCGAGGGCAGCCAGTGCGCGTGCACGACGTCGGCATCCCTCGCGGCCCGGCGCGCCGCGCGCGCGAACCCGAGCGAGGAAGAGCGGCAGGGCGAGGACCTTCCACGGCGCGGCGCGGAGGTTGTTGACGATCCCGTCGCCGTAGGCGATCCCGAAGTGCCGGAAGTCGGCGGGCGAGACGACGCGACCTCGACGCCCGCGGCCGGAGCGCCTCGACGCCGTCGCGCACGAACGTCCCGGCGACGTCGTCCGCGTGCGCGGATACGACGTCGTCAGGACGACGACCTTCACCGACGCGTCTCGAGGTGGTGCGCGAGCGCGGCCGGCGCCGCGATCGCGAGCAGCGCGAGCACGTAGAAGTAGTAGAAGGACATCGTCAGGTAGAAGACGTTCGAGACCATCGTCGAGACGATGCGCGGCGGTCGAGGCCCCAGCCGAGCGGGCGGATCCGCGCGGCGAGCGGGTCGCCCGCCGCCGCGAGCGACGGCCTATCCGCCGCGTCAGCGACGCGCGCCGGAACAGATAGACGATGAACGCGGCGAAGAGGAGTGTTCCGACCAGCCCGTACTCGACGAACGAGGCGACGTAGAACGAGTGCGGCCCGAAGTTCGTCTTCCCGGTCTGGAACTCGTAGTAGACGGAGAACGTGTTCAGCCCGAGCCCGAAGAGCGGGTTCTGCGCGAGCACGTCGGGGATGAACGAGTAGACGATGAAATGCGTGTCCGCGCCGCGGCCCTCCGTCGAGAGGCGTGAGCTGAGCACTTCCGAGAAGAACTGGGCGCGCTGCGCGATGAAGACCGCCAGCCCCGCGGCGAGAACGCCGAGCGGGATGAGGAACTGCGGCTTCAGGAGCATCCGCCGGTAGGGGATCGCGAGCACGAGGAACCCGCAGCCGAGGCCGAGGAGCCCGCTTCGCGACAGCGTCGCGAGGTCGACGATCACGAGGAAGGTGAGGAGCAGCGCGAGCGGGACGCGCAACCGGTGGCCCTTCTCGAGCCGGAGGTAGATCGGAAGGAGGAGCAGGATGCCGGCGGCGACCTCGATCCCGAGGTGGTTCGGGTCGCCGGTGAGGGCGTTGACGCGGTAGACGAACGACCCCTCGATCGCGCCGAAGATGTTGATCTTGCTCGCACCGCCGGTGAGCGGCTGGAGCCAGGCCTCGTCGAGATTGGCGCCCGTCGTCTCGGCGACGGCGAGCTGCATCGAGCCCGTAGGCGCCGTTCGCGGCGATGCCGCCGACGAAGGCGGCGAGCGTGAGCCAGTAGAAGCGCAGCCCGCGCCGCGCGATCAGCGCGACGCCGGCGATGAGGAAGAGGAAGTGGAGGACGAACTTGATCATCCCCTTCGTCCACTGGGCGAGCGACTCGGCCGTCTCGAGGTTGAACCAGCCGATCAGGTACACGAGGAGGAACGCGAGGAAGAACGCCAGCGACACGGCCGCCGCGCGCGGGAACCTCCCGTCGAAGCGCTCGGCCCGATACACGGCGAACGCGATGATGAACAGGAAGGTCACGACGTCCGAGAACGACATCGTCCCGGCGACCTCCCACTGGAGCTTCGCGAACGTGACCGTGAAGACCGTGGCGAGGAAGAGCCCCTCGACCAACGGGGCACGCTCGACGGCGGCGCGCGGTCGGTCGAGGGCGAGCGCGGTCACGGCCGCGTCATGGTACGGGGCGGTCGTCGACGGGGTCCGATCAGCCGGGCGGCTCCACCTCGAGCCAGGCCTCGAGCCCTGCCCCACGCGCCTCGGCGACCGAGCTCGCACCCTGCGCGTAGGACTCGATGCCGTCGTAGAGGACCTTCCAGCGCATGCACCCGTCCCCGCGCACCTCGGCGTCGACGTACCCGACGCCGCGCACCTTCTCGAGAAGCTCGTCTGCTTGCGCAACGGTATCGCGGCGCCCGAAGACGAGATCGAGCTCGGCGGTCTCCCCGTCGGCGGCAACCTGCACACAGTCGTCGCGGGAGGGGAATCGCGCTCCGTCGGCCGCGACGACGAGGGGATAGGCGAGCAGCGGGACGACGATGATCGCCGCCGCCACGAGACGGGCCGTCGACCGGCTCACGGCTCGCTCCCGCGGCCGCGCCAGACCGAGTCCAGCAGGAGTGGCGTCGAGACGACGGCGAGGAGGACGATCGCCGCCGTGTACCGCACGATCGGGTTGACCGACTCCACGTCCGTGATCGGGATGTCGACGAACGAGTACGTCACCCATGCCCCGCCGGCGAAGACGATGCCGAGCAACGCCCCGAGAAACGCCGCCACGCGCCGGTCTCCCCACACGGCGGCCGCGACAAGTGCGACGATCGCGATGACCGGAGCGACCGACCAGAGGCCGGAGTCGAACAGCACGTCGAACGAGAGCCGGAGCGAGTCGACCACGCGGTCGAGCGAGCCGCCGGCCGTCGGTCGGCGCCTCACCGCCGATCGAGTGGCTCCGGTACCAGAGGCGCCAGGGGACGGCGGCGGCGAGCACGGCGAGCGCGGCGAGCAGGAGCGGCCGGCGACCCGGTGTCCTCCAGGCGAGCGACGCGACGAGAGCGACCCCCAGCGCGGCCGCCGCGAAGAGCAGGCCCTCGCGCTTCGTGAGCGTCGCGCCTGCGAGGAGCACCGCGGCCGCGACGAGTCGCCAGGACCCGCCGTCCAGGAGCCAGGAGAGGAGGAGCAGCGCGCCGACCACGAACAGGACGTCCACGAGGACGTCCGCCTGCGGTGTCAGGAGCCGCTCGCCGAAGCGCGGGAGGACGAGTACGAGCACGAGCGACGGCCACAGGAGCCATGCGGGCACGCGCCGGTGAAGGCATCCGGCGATCGCGGCCACGGCGCCGAGCAGGAGGAACCAGTACTGGAGGTGGAAGGTCACGGTGTCGACCCCGCCCATCGCGTGGAACGCGGCGGCGTCGAGAATCGGGACGAGCGGCGGGTACGTCGGCCCCGGCAGGCTCGTGAACAGCTGCTCGTCGAGGCCGTCGAAGAAGAAGATCGCCTTCCCCTTCGGCACCCAGAAGGCCCATGCGTCGTACGCCTGAAGCCCCTGCAGGCGAGCCGAGCGAAAGAGCGCCTCGAGCAGGAGCCCGATCAGCGCGATCCCGGCGGCCAGGGTCAACAGGTCGAGCGTCGGCAGCCCGCGGCCGTCTCCGAAGCCCTCCGGCGGCGCCCGGCCGAGCAGCAGGCCGGCGGCGCACGCAGCCACGGTGCCACCGACGAGCGTCGCGATGATCGCCCACCCGCCGAACGGCACGCCGATGACGAGCAGCTGCGTCCACAGCGTGCCGAACGACGCCACGCCCACGAGGTAGCCGACCCCGGTGAGCCGGAGGACGTCGGACCACCGCGGAAGCGCGCGCAGCGCCCAGAGAAGCGAGAGGCCGAGGACGGCGAAGCCGGCGTTGAGCGCGACGAGGCCGAGGATCGCGCGAAACGTCATCCGCCGCGCCGCAGGATCGACAGCCCTTCCTCGTCCTCCCAGACCGGCTCGGCGCCGGGGTACGCGCTGCGGTCACACGCGAAGCAGAGGATCCACGGCGCGTCCCCGCTCTCACGACGGGGAAGAAGGATCGAGCGCATGAACGTCGCGATCGCATCCGGTGTCGCGAGCTCGCTCCAGCCCTCCTGCCGTTCGCCGACGGCGACGAGGAACGTCTCGTCCGGCGGGATCCGGCCCTGCGCCTCGATCACCACCGCCTGGTCGGGGAGCACGGAGTTGCCGCCGGCGATCTGGCGGTCGACGTAGTCCAGCGCAGCGTTCGCGCGCGACGTCCGGTTGGCGTCCGCGAACGCGTCGGGCCAGAGGACGACGACGGCGCCGACAGTGACCGCGAGGCAGAACACGACCACCAGCCTCGGCAGGAGATCCGGACGCTCGAGCCAGCGTGCATGGAGGTCGGACGTCAGGCGAGGGTACTACGGAGGACCGCTGCCATCTCCTCGACGCGGGTCCGCCGCGACAGCCGATCGCGCCACTCCGGCGCCAGCTCGACGTCCGGAAGCCCTCCGTCGCTCCACCGCCCGTGCAGCTCGTCGAGCGCGCCGCGGATGGCGGTCGTGTCGTCGGGCGGCGCGACGACGCCCGCAGCGGTCTCCCGGATCAGCTCCGCCGCCGCTCCGTCGGGAGGCACGACGGCGAGGATCGGGCGGCCGACGGCGATGTACTCGAAGACCTTCCCTGAGAGAACCCCTTCCCCCGCCCGTCCGCCTCGGGGATGAGGAGGAGGAGTGCCTCCGAGTCGCGTTGGAGCGCGAGCGACTCGGAGCGCGGCGCGTAGGGGATCAGCTCGAGCCGGTCGCCGAGGTCGAGCCCGACCGCCCATTCCCGATCGGCCTCGCGGAAGTCGCCGAGGAAGCGGGTCACGACATCGAGACCCGAGTCGGAGAGGGCCTGGAGGAACGGCCGCGGGTCGCGCCGTCCGAAGAAGCTGCCGGTGTGCGTGAGCCGGAACCTGTCGGACGGCGACCGCTCGAGCCCGACGACGTCGTCGAAGTCGCAGCCGTTCGGGATCGTCACGACGGGGCCGCGCGGGCCGAGGGCACGCGTCTCCTCGGAGATCGCCTCCGAGACGCAGGTGATCGCGTCGGCGCGCGAGGCGACGAGTTGCGCGACGCGTCGGTGTGTCGCGGCCTTCGCCTTCGTCGCCACGGTGTCGGCGCGACGGTGGGCGTGAGCAACGAGCGAATCGCGGAGATCGGCGACCCAGCGTGCGCCCGTCGCGCGGGCGATCGCCGCCGCGATGAGATGCGTCGAGGGAGGCGGCGACGTCGACACGACCACGTCGATCTCGTGCTCGCGGACGAGCCGGATACCCGCCGGGATGGCCGTCACCGCCCACGTCGCGTTCTCGTCCGGCACGACGAGGCGCCGCAGCTGCAGGCGGGCGTGCGTCAGCGCGCGCTCGAACCCGTCCGTCCCGGCCAGCACCTCGCTCGGCTTTCCACCGCTCACCCCGACGTAGCGCGCCCGGTGCACCCACGCCTGCGTCGGCATCCGGAGCCCCTCGTCGCGGTGGAGCCAGCGCGGGTCGTCGGGCGCGAGGACATGGGTCTCGATCCCCATCGCCGGCAGGTACTGCGCCAGCTTGAGCGGCCGTTGGACGCCGCCGCCGCCCGCAGGTGGAAAGTAGAAGCTGACGATCAGCGCCTTCACGGCCGCCGATCGTAGCCGCGTACCACTCGCCTTCCCGCGTGACGCAGACGCCTCGGATCTCGATCGCATCGGTCGTCCACGACCGTCTCGTCGCCGACCGGTACCTCCTCCCCTCGCTCGAGGCGCTCGAGGAGCCCATCCAGACTCTTGTCCTCTCGAATGCGGGGAACGCGCTCACGACGAACCTCGCGTCCCTCTACAACGTGCTGCTGCGGCTCGACGGCCCCGTCCGGAGGGCGTTCGTCCACCCCGACGTGACCTTCGCGCCCGACCTCGTCGCCCGCCACTCCGGCGCGGTCGACGATTTCGAGTCGGCAGGCTCGCCGTGGGGTGCCGTCGGCATCGTCGGCCGGGCGTGGGAGGGCGACTACGTGTGGGGTCACGAGATCGACGCGCCGCGCCCCGTGTGCACGCTCGACAGCTGCTTCCTGCTCACGCGGACCGACCTCGGGCTCGCGTTCGACGAGAGGCGCTTCGACGAGTTCCATTGCTTCGTCGAGGACTACTGCCTGCAGTGCCACGCCGAGGGCCGCGGCGTGTGGGTCGTCCCCGCCGCCGCGTGGCATGCGAGCGCGACTTACTCGGAGCGTGGCTCGCGCTGGGGCCGCTACGACCGCTACCGGAAGCGGCTCGACAAGAAGTGGCGCAGGCGTTTCCCCAACATGACGACCGTATGAGCGCCGACCGTGGCCCGCTCCTCCGCGTCCGCCGCACCGCCGGCATCTCGCTCTTCCGGCTCCGCCGGCGCATCGAACGGACGCCGCCGAAGTCGGTGCTCGACGAACGTCAGCGGGGTCTCGTCGATGCATTCCACCGCCTCGACTACGAAGGTCACGAACAACCTGGACGAGCACACGACCTTCAACCCGTCCGGACACCTGCGCCGCAGGCCTGCGATCAGCCGGTCGCGTCCCCGCCGGCGACGTCCGCGAGCGGCCGGGCAACGGGTCGCCGGGCACCGCGCCGGACTCCCCAGACGACCGTGGCGACCGCTGCGACCGGTGCGATGACGAGCAGGGCAAGGCGCGGTCGGTCGTCGAAGTGCGGCGCCGCCAGGAGCACCGCGGGGAGCGCGGGAAGCAGCGCCGCAGGCCCATAGCGAAGGGCGAGCACGACGGCGGCGGCGATCAGCGCCACGACGAGGACGGCGGCGACCGCGCCTGCCAGGGTGCCGTGCGTGTCGTTCGCGGGCAGGAGCCCCGGCACGACGGCGGCGATCACGACCCACCCGCCGATCGCACCGGCGAGGAGCGGACCGTCCGCACGCGCGCGGCCGCGCAGCGGCAACGTCGAGAGAGCAAGCCCGCAGGCGACGGCGACGGCGAGCAGGAAGGGGACGGCCCCCGCCCACGCCGAGTCGACGCCGAGGCGCGTGGCGACCGTGCCCACGAGGTCGGAGGACCGGAGCAGCTCCCACCACGCGGCGAGACCGTCGTCCTCGCCCGTCAACGGGTCGGTGAGCGCGGTGAGGGCGGTCACTGCGATCGACAGCACCCCGATGCCGGCGACCGCGAGGGGGCGTGCCCGCACGGCCATCGCGAGCGGCAGCGCGAGGAACGGCAGCACGGGAACGAGGAACCGCGGCCCCGGCGCCTGCCCGCCCCAGGGGAGGTAGTAGGCGGCGTTGTACGCGAGGAACACCGAGGCGATGCATGCGCACACGAGGGTCTCCGCGCGCCTCCCGGACCGCCACATCAGCGGGAAGCCGAAGAGGGCAACGATCGCGATGGGCGCGACGATCAGCAAGCCCTTCTCCGAGACGAGGAGCGAGAGCGCCGCCCGCGGGTCGGGGAGGCCCACCCCGTAGAAGCCGTCGTCGTTCGCCCCGACGACTGGCGGGCCGGCTCCGACAGGCTCGACGAGAGCGTTCGTATAGCTGAGGCGGAGCGGCGATCCGAACGCCCACGTGTTGAGCGCGAGGAGCGGGGCGACGCCCACGAGGAGGCCCACGGTGTATGCCGCAGCGCGGCGGAGCGGCTCGGCACGCGCCGCCGCGTATCCGGCGAGGACGAGCACGACGAGGGCGAGCGGGAACTCGGCCACCACCGCGAGGCCCGCCAGGAGCCCCGCGACGACGACGAGCCATCGCCGAGGAGGCCCGTCGCGCTCCCGGAGGAGCAGGGCGAACGCGGCGAAGCCGAGCGCCGCGGACAGCGCGTGATCGAAGAAGAGCGTCGCGAACGGGAGCAGCATCGTCCCGGCGCCGAGGAGCACGGCGGTCGCGGTGCCGTAGCCTGGACAGACCCGCTCGACCGCGAGCGCCATGAGCAGCAACAGGACGACCGCAGGCAGGACAGCGCCGAACAGGTTGAGCTCCCAGACCCTCCGGGTGTAGCCGGCGTCGGTGTCGAGCGGTGCCGACTGGAGGCCGACAGCGCGGAGCGCGCCATACCAGGGCAGGGTGAACAGGGCGAGCCCCGGCGCCTTCGCGGCATAGAAGCGACCGTCCACGTATGCCGCGTCGATCGTCTCGTGCGGGTCGATCTCGGCCGTCCCACTCGCGAGCGAACGGACGAGGGCGAAGTGCGCGGCCTGGTTCGGGCCGCTCTGGTGCACGACGAACGCGAACGCGAAGGCGAGGACTGCGATCGCCGTGAGGGCGGTCGCACGGGGCGACAGGCTGAAGCTCGGCATGATCGCGGCCGGGATGGTACTCCGCGACCGCGACGCTGACACATTGTCGCGGCGTGGTCGCGCGCCGGAGGTGCGAGTACGCTTCCGTCGATGTCACACATCGAGCCGCGGGGCGCACGGGAGCGGGTCGAGGACGTGGCGGTCGTCACGCAGGATCCGCGCTTCCGGGGTGGGGCGCTCACCCAGATCAGGGCCTTCGTCGACGCGTCGAGCTCGATCGGCCACTCGCCGCGGCTCTACTACGGACTTCGTCCGCCGCTCGGGGGCGACTCTCCGCTCGGCCACGTTGCGGCGACCACGACAGTGTCTCGGCTCGGGCGTATCGACGCGCTCGGCGTCCCGCTGAACGCGAGACGGCTTGGTCGCCAGATCGGCCGACACGGGTCGCTCTGGGTGGTCGCGACGATCGCGTTCTACGGGCTCCCCGCACTCCGCTCGGGCCGGCCGTACGGCTGCTGGATCGGGACCACACTACGTCCGAGCAGCGCGGCCGGCTGGCCCGGCCTCGATCGCGCTCGTCGCTGTCTCCGACGGATCAACGGTCGTGCCCTGCGTGCGGTGGGAGCGCGAGGTGCTGCGCAACGCCTCGGTTCTGCTCGCCCCGACACGACCGATCGCGGACGAGCTCGCACGGACGCTCGTCGCGACCCGCGCGGGTCGGCGTCCTGCCGATCCCGATCGACACCTCACCGCTTCGCACCCCTCGACGGATCGAGTGGACTTCCCGTCCGCCCCGCCTCGTGTTCGTCGGACGCGCCGACGATCCGCGAAAGAACACCACCCTTTGCTCGACGCCTTTGCGAGAGCTCGCGAGTCGATGCCCGAGCTCACGCTCCGGCTCGTCGGGCGCCCGCCGAGAGACGGCCCCCTGCCGGCAGGCGTGGAAAGCGTCGGCGAGGTTCGCGACGTCGTCGAGCACATGCGCGACGCCCGCCTACTCGTCCTCCCGTCCACCCAGGAGGGCTTCGGGATCGTCGCGGCCGAGGCGCTCGCCTGCGGCGTGCCGGTCGTGACCACGCCGTGCGGCGGGCCAGAGGAGACAATCATCCGCTCCGGTGCTGGAATCGTGCTGAGCGGCTTCGACCCCGACGGAGCTCGCTCGACGTGACGCTCGGCCTGATCCAGGATCACAAGACTCTGGCGTCGATGCGACAGCCGGGCGCCGTGCCTACGTCGTCGACTGCCTTCGGCGCTCGAACTCTTCCACTCCACACTCGCCACGGCGATGGACGAGCTCGATCGTGCCGCCTGATGTCTCGGTCATCGTCGCGAACTACGCGGGCGATGAGGTGCTCGACGCTCGTGCCTCGGCAGCATCCGCGCCCAGACCCATCCGCCCGCGGAGGTGCTCGTGGTCGACGCCGGGCCCGGCGTGTGCCCGTCGTCCGTGCTGTCCGACAGCCCGGCGCTCGTGTGCTCCGTCGGGCCGAACCGCGGCCTCGGCCACCTCTACAACGAAGGCGCGCGGGCAGCATCGCAGTGAGCTGCTGCTCCTCGCGAACAACGATGTCGAGCTCGAACCCCACTGCCTCGAGCTTCTCGCGCGCGAGCTGACGCGAGCTCCGAACGGCTTCGCCAGCCGACCCTCGTCAGGTCGGCATCGACGGGACCACGCTCGTCCACGGCCGCGCGACTCTTCGGCGCGGCCCCCTTCTCCGCCAGCCGCTACCGGGATTCCGGCTCGATCTCCTCGTGCCCGCAGACGAGCCGGTCAACACGGTCACCGCAAACGGTGCCGCGATGCTCGTCCGCCGCGATCGCTTCCTCTCGCTCGGCGGCTTCGACGAGACGATGTTCCTCGACTTCGAGGACATCGATCTGTGCTGGCGTGCCTGGTGCCGCGGCTGGACGAGCGTGCACGTCCCGGAGGCGACCGTCCGTCACCACGTCGGCGTCGCGACGCGCGAGTCGGGCTCGCTCCGGCGGCGGCTCCGCTCGTCGCACCACAACCTCGTCCGCTTTGCGGCGAAGTGCTTTCCGCCGGCTGATGTCGCACGCGTCGTCGCCGGGGAGCTCGTGCGCTTGCCGCGCCATCCACGCCTCGTCGCCCCTGCCCTGGCGCGTGTCGCGCTGGAGCTCCCGGAGATCCTGGCGGCTCGCCGCGCCGCGCGCCCGTCCGCCGCCCTGATGTCGTGGATGCTCGCGGGTCAGCCGCCACGAGCTCAGGGCTCGCAGCGGTAGAGGGCGGACGCCTGGCTCGCGGTTGGAGGTGCGGCCCACAGGTCGACTCGAGGGCCGCGCGCGGTCGCGCGGCGCTCGAGGTTCTCGGGCGTCAAGCGCGCGTATGTCTCAAGGGTCGCCATCGCGGCCTTGTGATCCGACCAGATCGACACGGTGACGTCGTTGCCTTCGATCGTCGTCCGGAACGACCCGTGCGGCGCCGAGTCGGCAAGTGGGTCGCCACTCGGACTGATGAGACGCAGCCCGCTCTCGTCCTCGAGGCACACGGAGAGCAACGCCAGGGACGTCGGATCCACGTCTCGGGCCTCGCGAAGGGCCCAACCGGTGACCCATGCTCCCGCGACCACGACGAGCCCCAGCGCCGAGACGAGCACGTAGCGCCATTCCAATTCCTGCGGGTCGGTCATGCGACCCCGAACTCGGCACACATCGCGAGGGCAACCACAAGCAGGACGCCGAGACCGGTACGAACGACCAAGGGCAGGTGCGGCCGGGCCACATCGACCGCGAAGCCGAAGGCCACAGCGAACGCGGCGGCGGCCGGAAGCAAGAACAGCGCCTTGACGGTGTCGCCGTCCGGTGACGGATAGCGCCACGCGTACAACGACGAGAGACGCGAGCCCGACGAGCGGCAGGGCGGCGACCGGCAACTCGGCGATCCGGCGCCGCGGGGAACGCGCCACGAGGGCAACGAGGGCGACGAGCCCGCTTGCGTGACAAGCGTCAGCGGTAGGCCGACGAGCATCTGCAGCATCGAGTCTCCGCCGGTTCGGAGGGTCGAGCGTCGCGTCCGGGATGCCCCACCGCCACTGCCCGAAGTAGTCGCCCCACGTGTCGGCGAAGACGACTGGCACGAACGCCGGCTCGCGCACGCCCCGGTAGGGATGCGTGATCGATTCCGGGCAGACCCGTCGCAGTGAAGAACGTGAGCGATGCGCGGGACGCGCGGGGTTCGGCGCGACGCGGCTCGGCCAGCGTGCGGACGACGAACGTCCGCGGCGGGAGCTCCGATGCCGGTGATCTCGGGACGCCCGCCGAACATCGGGTCGCCGTACTCGACCTGGAGGTAGACGTACCACGGCAGCGGCACGAGCGAGCCCGAGCGCGAGGGCGACACCGCGGTCGCGGCGACGCGACGGCGTCCGTCGCGGCGCGCGACAGACGATCGCGACGACGAACGTCAGCACGGCAACGCCAGGTAGATCCAGAGCCCGACCGAGCGCACGAGCTGCGCGGCACCGAGCGTCGACGCCCAGCGCCAGCCCGCGACGACGCCCAGCGCTCCGTCGCCAGCAACCGCACGAGAACGAAGAGCGCCGAGCGTCGTCAGCAGGAGGACGAGCGGCTGCGGGTGCAGCATCGCGGCCGGCCTGACCACCGGCGGGGCAGCGCAGAAGGCCGGCGAGCGCCCAGATGCGGAGCCACGGCCGGCCCGGGAAAGCTCTCCACGACCCCGAGGAGCAACATCGCGCTGGCGACGGCGAGCCCGGCCGACAGAAGCTGCGCCGGGCGCTCGACGCTCGCGCGAGGTCGAGCAAGTCTCCGAGGCGGAGAAGCTCGCCGGCAATCGCGTACCACCCGGGCGGCGTGTAGTAGCTCCCCGATGTCCCGAGCCGACGCTCAAACGACGAGGTCCCAGGCGTAGCGCGGATGTGCTCGAAGGCGTCGATCGCCCGCGATCGCCGGGTAGACGAGCGCGTTGCGGACGAGTCAGCACCGCGAACGCCAGCAAGATTGCCGACCTCGGCGGCGCGGAACCACGTCCAGCGACCGCGCGCGCGCGTCATGATCCGTTGGGCATGGGAGCCCGACCACGGTGCAGGCGATGCCACAGGATCCCCTTGATCAGCTGGTTCTCGATCCCGAGTGTCGGGCTGTCTCCGCGAACGTCGCGTGCGCTCCTGCCGAGGAGCCAGAGGAGCGAGCGGGTCGAGGAGCTCATGTCGGCCACCCTGTCGATTGCCGAAGCCGCCTCGGGATCGAGGCGACCGTTCAGGCGCTCGCGCAAGGCACGCGCGAAGGCCTCGCGCACGACGACCTCGTCCTCGTAGTCGCGGCGTGCCCAGCGGATGGTGTTCCGGAGGCGTCGCCGTGGGTTGCGGACGAATCGCCGGAGAGCGTTGACGAAGACCGCCCCGCAGCTCCCCGGGGAGCGGCTCGTGGCGTCCCGACGACGTTGTCGCCGTGCTGGACGTAGTCGTGGAGCGGGCGATCGATGAACGCGACCTCGCCGAGCGCGAGCGCGATGCACGCGAGCCAGTGGTCGTGGAAGGCCTTCCCCGGCACGTCGGGGAACGGCAAGGCGACGTCGAGGAGCTCACGGCGGAAGAGCGACGCGGCTCCGGTGACGGTGTTGATCAGGAGGAGCGACGCCAGATCGGTGTGGTTGTTGGCCCGATCCGTCCAGTACGACGGCGCCAACTGCTCGCCGTCGGAGGACACGATCGCCATGTCGGCGTAGGCGAGCTGGACGCGCTCGGAGTGGAACGCGCTCGCGAGCGTCTCGAGCTTGTCGGCGTGCCAGACGTCGTCCTGGTCGGAGAGCGCGACGAATCGGACGCCGGGAGGGACGAGCTCGAGGCACCGCTCGAAGTTGCGGTAGTAGCCGACGCGGTTCGCTGTTGCCGACGAAGCGGAACCGCTCGTCCTCGGCGCAGGCCTGTCTCGACGGCCTGGGCGAGGCGTGGGGTGGATGCGTCGTCGCTGACGATGCAGACGAAGTCGCGGTGCGTCTGCTCGCGAATCGACCGGATCTGCCTGGCGAGAAGATCGAGCGCAGGCTCGTACGTGGCCATGCAGACGGCGATCGTCGGCGTCATCGGCGCCGGTACCGTAGCCGGTTCGTCCGCGACCTCCGGCTATCGTGGCCCCGGTGAGCAGCACGTCGGTCGCCGCCCCCTGGTCTGCCCGAAGCGAGGGACTCCGCCACCGTCTTCGGATCCTGACCGTGATCGCCGGATCCGAGTTCAAGCTCAAGTACGCCGGCTCGGTCTTCGGCTACGCGTGGTCGGTCATCAAGCCGCTGGCGCTGTTCACCGTGCTCTACCTCGTCTTCGCGCGGGTCTTCAAGCTCGGCTCGATCTCGGACTACTACGGCGTGTCCCTGCTGATCGGGATCGTGCTGTTCGGGTTCTTCTCGGACGCCACCTCCCTCGGCATGACGTCGCTCGTCGCCCGGGAGTCGCTCCTGCGCAAGCTGGTGTTCCCGCGTCTGGTGATCCCGATGGCGGCGACGATCACGGCCGGCCTCACGTTCCTCGTCAACTCGGTGGTCGTCGCCGGCTTCGTCGCGTGGGAGCAGATCACGCCGCGGCTCGATTGGCTGCTCGTGATCCCGCTGCTCGTGGAGCTGTACGGCTTCGCGCTCGGCCTGGCCCTGATCCTCGCCACGCTCTTCGTGCGATTCCGCGACATGGGCCAGGTCTGGGAGCTCGGGCTCCAGCTCCTCTTCTACGCGTCGCCGATCATCTACCCGATCGGGTTCCTGCCGCCGTTCGCGCGCGACCTGGTGTTCCTCAACCCGTTCACGCAGGTGCTCCAGGACATCAGGGCGCTGGTGCTCTACCCGGACCTGCCGGGCAACACGATCACCGCCGGCCGAGGCGTTCGAGACGTTCGGCCGCCTGATCCCGATCGGGATCGCGGCGGCAACGCTCGTCGTCGGCCTCCTGCTGTTCAAGCGGGAAGAGCCGTGGTTCGCGGAGCGCGTGTGAGCCGTCCGGTGATCGAGGTCTCGGGCGTCTCGAAGGCCTTCCGGCTTCCGCACGAGCGCCGAACCACGCTCAAGGAGCACGTTCTCCACCCCTTCGACCGCACGACGCTACGAGGTGCAGCAGGCGCTCGACGACGTGAGCTTCACCGTCCACGAGGGCGAGTTCTTCGGGATCATCGGGCCGAACGGCAGCGGCAAGAGCACGCTGCTCAAGATCCTCGCCGGGATCTACCGGCAGGACTCCGGAACGGTGCGCGTCGACGGCCGGCTGTCGCCCTTCATCGAGCTCGGCGTCGGGTTCAACCCCGAGCTCACGCGCACGCGACAACGTCCGGATCAACGGCACGCTCCTCGGACTCGGGAAGCGCGAGCTCGAGGAGCGCTTCGACGGGATCTTCGAGTTCGCCGGCCTCGAGCGCTTCGTCGACCAGAAGCTGAAGAACTTCTCGTCGGGGATGCAGGTGCGGCTTGCGTACTCGATCGCGATCCAGGTCGACTTCGACATCCTGCTGCTCGACGAGGTGCTGGCCGTCGGCGACGCGGAGTTCCAGGAGA
>CAVROJ010000026.1:0-153801 GCA_963722755.1 uncultured Actinomycetes bacterium | reverse complement strand
CGGGTCTTCCAGCTTGACGGGAAGATCTTGCGCGGCTTGACCGCGGAGGGTCGCGACGACTGGGAGGCGTTTGCGGCGAGCGGCCTGCTCGACCGGTTGATCGAGGCCGGCGAGTCGGTCGAGACCAGTGCCGCCGACCCTGGATCGCTGGACGCTTTGCGCGCCCAGATCCCGAGGGCACTGGGTCGCTGCACTCTTCCACGAGCGCCTCCCGTTCGTGTCGTACCCGTACGAGTGGACTTCTCGATGCTGAAGGACGCCGCTCTTCTCCAGCTGCGCGTCACGCGCGAGGCGCTGGCGCCGACCTCGCGCTCAAGGACGCGACGCCGTACAACGTCCAATGGCGCGGGCGCGCGCCCGGTGTTCATCGACGTCGGCTCTTCGAGCGAGCACGCGAGGGCGAACCGTGGCTCGGCTACCGCCAGTTCTGCATGCTCTTCCTCTACCCGCTGCTTCTCGAGGCGTACAAGGGCGTCCCTTCCAGCCCTGGCTTCGGGGGAGCCTCGAAGGAATCCACCCAACCGAGGCGCGGGCGCTTCTCCGCGGCCGTGACACGCTTCGTGGCGGAGTGCTCAAGCACGTCGCGCTTCACGCGAAGCTCGAGCGCAGCCATGCGGAGGCGACGAAGGACGTCCGGAGCGAGCTGCAGCGAGGCGGGTTTCAGAAGGACTCGATCGAGGCGAACCTCAAGAGCCTCGAGAAGCTCGTCTCGGGGCTCGACGGCCTCGTCGGGCCGACGCAAGTGGAGCGACTACGGCGACGACGTGCAGCTACTCCGACGACGACACGCGGGCGAAGGAAGAGTTCGTCCGGCGGCGGTGCACGGAGCGCGTCGCGTTTGCTCGTCTGGGATTTCGGCTGCAACGACGGCCGTTACTCGCGCATCGCCGCCGAGGGCTCGGACTACACGTTCGCGCTCGACGTCGGACCCCGGCGTCGTCGAGCGGCTGTACCTCGCGCTGAAGCAGGAGGGCTCGAGCACGATCCTGCCGCTGCGTCGGCGACGTCGCCGACCCCTCGCCGGGGCTCGGCTGGCTTGGGCGCGAGCGGCTGCACGCTCGAGGAGCGCGGCCGCCAGACCTCGTCCTGGCGCTCGCGCTCGTCCATCACCTCGTGATCGGGCGGACGATCCCGCTGCACGCAGTTGGTCGACTGGTTCGCCGGGCTCGGGAGGCGAGCTCGTCGTCGAGTTCCCCGACCGCGAGGACGCGATGGTCAAGCGGCTGCTCGCGCGGAAGCGGGACGGCGCGCACCCCGACTACTACGCGCAACGACCTTCGAGTCAGCGCTCGAGTCTCGCGTTCGAGATCGTCGACTCGGTCGAGCTTCCGTCGGGGACGCGGGCGCTCTACCACGCTGCGCCGCTCCGATGAAGCTTCCCGTCGTATCCCCTTCGGTTCGTGCACCTCGCCGCGCTGTGGGGATACGGGGTGGGGTCAACCCGTGTTCTCCCTCCTGAAGCGGGAACCCCGAGTTCCTCGTCATCAGGCTCGAGCGTCTCGCCTCGAGTACCGTGGTGTTCGCGGCTGGTCCTTGCCTTCGGCCCGCCGCTTGTCGCGCGTGGGCCTCGAGGCGCTCGGCGGTCTCGTCCCTCCCACGAAGGCCGGCGGCCGTCTCCTGCACGTGATCGCGCTCTGGTTCTTCGCGATCCTCACGGCGATCGCAGCACCTGCTGATTCGGCTCGATCCGGCAGCCGGGTGGACGATGGTTTTCCCCGCGGTGCATCGTACGCCGGGGTGATCGCCTCACCTCGGCTGGCGCTCGTTCCGCTCGTTCCTCAGCGCTGTCGGTTGCGTTGCCGGTTGTCGGGACTCCTCTTCGTTCGTCTCCACTGCTCCGCTCGCAGTCGACGACGCCCAAGCAGCGGGCGTGACTGTGCCGTCCCGAGACTCCGGTCGTGTTGGTCGTCTTCGACGAGTTCGCCGCTCAGCTCACTCATGCGCGCTAACGGCTCGCTCGATGCTGGTTCGCTATCCCGGGTTTGGCGCGCCTCGCGCATGACGCCACCGTGGTACCCGCGGGCGACCACCGTCTACGAGCACACGACCCAGGCCGTGCCGGCGATTCTCGCGAGGCTGCCCCGCAACGGTGCGTTCCCTGACACTGAACGATTTTCCGCAGAATCTGTTCACGCTGCTCGGTGAGCGCTACGTGATTCGCTCGTTTGAGCAGGTCACGCGCCTCTGTCCGTCGCGCTACTGTCCCTCGGACCCGCGGGGAGGTGCCCCTTCTCGATCGCCAGCGCGGGTTGCTCTACTCATGCGTCCGTCGGGTACCTGCACGGTGTGCTGCCGCGCTCACTACGACATGGACTGCCGCCGATCGGCGAGCGCTGGGGCGGGTTTGGCGAGAGCTCCCTCCAAGGTCGACGTGCGCGAAGCGGGTGCTCGGAGCGCTGGACTTGAACGCGTGGCTTGCGGCAGTCGGGCCTGCCCGGGGCCAGCAGCGACTGCAACAGCTCCTCCTTGCGGCTTCCTCCGTTCGCTGCGGCCCACGTCCGGGCAGCGCGCGCTCTGCACTGTTCGAGCACGTGCTGCTTCCTCGACGGCCCTGGGCGGCCTTCCTCCCGTCGGGACGCGAGTACGAGAGTGCGAAGACCGTCGAGGTGATCGAAGACGACTCGGGTCGATGGCGTTCGTCCAGGCATCCGCCTCGATCAGGCGCGACAGCACCACCTCCTGCAGGTCGGCTACGTCGACCGGCTCGTCGGCGCGCTGGTGCGCCGTCTCGAGAAGACCGGCCTCTACGATCGCGCGCTCGTCGTCGTCACGGCCGACCACGGCATCGGATTCGAGCCGGGCGGCTCCCCTCGCTTCGTCACGGAGGCAGCAGAACTTTCCCCGACATCGCCCGGCAATTCAAAATCCTCAAGTATCCGGGCAAGCGCGCGAGGGCTCGTCGATCGCCGGGACGCCGAGACGATCGACATCGTTCCGACGATCGCCGACGCGATCGGTGCCCGAATCCCGTGGCATGTCGACGGCCGGTCGCTTCGTGGCAAGCCGGTTGCACGGCGGGTGTCCGTTCATACGAACCGGCGCGGGTCGGTGTCGGCATCCGCGAATGCGGTCGCAGCCGGCGTGCTCTCAACTGCGCGGCGGAATGCGGCATTGTTCGGTGAGGGCACGGACTCCCTGTATTGCCTCGGCCCCCACAAGGAGTTGCTCGGCCGTCAGGTCGAGGTGGTCGCGTCGACCATGAACGGTGTGGAAGTCCGTCTGGACGATGCGGCGCAGTTCGAGGACGTCCGAACCGCCTCGCTCTTCTCTCCGTCACATATTGCGGGTGAGATACAGCGGGGCTCGCTTGCGCCCGGGACTCCCATTGCCATCGCCGTCAACGGGCGCGTTGCCGCGACGACGAGGACGTACGGCTCGAACGAAACCCACTTTTCCGCGCTCGTGCCCGAAGGTGTCCTCCTCGACGGGAACTCCGTCCGCGTGTATACCCTCCGGCACGTCGCCGGTGTGAACCAGTCCGCTCGGCTCGCGGGCGCGCGGGACGCAGTCCGGTCGCCCGTCGAACAGCAAGGCAGGGGCTCGATGAGCAGCGAGCCCGCGACGGCAATCCGCGCGACGGAGATGCACCTACCGTCCTACGGGGTGGCGGTTTGCGCACCTCGCCGCGCTGTGGGGCATTCGGGGTCAGCCAGCCGGTGTTCTCGATGCTGAAGGGGTGCCCGAGTTCCTCGTCGTGCGTGGTTCGACGCGCCTGACGTGGTCGCTCTTCACGCTCTCCTCGCGTTTGCGCCCCCTCCTGGTCGTCTCGACAGAGGCTGCTTCGGGCTCGTCTGGGACACTCTCTCGCGCGCGCCTCCACATCGCCGGCCGTCTGGTGCTTCGGCTTCCTCGCGCTGTTGCAGTTCGTCCGGCTGCTCCGAACCCGAGCGGGCCGTGCGCTGCTCCTCCCGGTCTGCCGGCGGCGCTCTGGCGGTCGCATATCTCCGGTCACGGGTTTCCGGTCCTCCCTGTCGGTCTCGGTCGTCCTGCCGTGCTCGGCGCTGCCTCGTTCGTCGCGACGGTTCCGCTGGCGATCGAGGACGGCCGCCGTGGGACGTCACCGTAGGGCACGTGGACGCCTGTCGTCCTCGTCGTCTTCGACGAGTTCCCGGTGAGCTCCCTGATCCGACCGGACGGCTCGCATCGACGCACAGCGGTATCCGAGCTTCGCCCGGCTCGCCGCGGGCGACGTGGTACCCGCGGGCGACGACGGTCCCACGAGTTCACGACCCAGGCCGTCCCGGCGGTCGTCACCGGACGGCTCCCCGAGTGGGCGAGCTGCCGACCCTGAACGATCACCCCGCACAACCTTTTCACGCTGCTCGGCGAGCGCTACGCCCTTCCGGGTGTGGAGCCGGTGACCCGGCTCTGCCCGGCGCGCTACTGCCCCGAGGCACACGTGACGTGCCTGTTCGCTCGCCGGTCGCGAGGCTGCTGTACGACGCGGGATCGGCTACCTCTACCGCGTGCTCCCCGGGCGTCCGGGTCGGCCTGCCGCCGATCGGCGACCGTTGGGGCGGGTTCGGCGATCCGGCGACGCCGGAACCCGCGCAGCGGCTCCTGGGGGCGCTCGCCTCGAGCACGACGTCAACCTGGCTATCGAGGCACGGACCACCAGCCGCGGACCGATTCAGCGGTTCCTGCGCATGATCCACCGCGGCGAGCGTGGACCGGACGCTCCATTTCCTCCACCTGATGCTCCCCCACGCGCCCTACCGCCTGCTGCCTCGGGACGCGAGTACGGGAACGCGGAGACGATCGACGGCATCGACGACGACGCCTTCAACGTAGGGGAGGGCCGGCCCGGCTCGTCGACCAGGCGCTCCAGCGCCACCTGCTGCAGGTCGGCTACACCGATCGGCTGCTCGGCTTGCTGCTCCGACGCCTAATCGGCCGGGCTGTACGACCGCGCGATGATCGTAGTGACCGCCGATCACGGTGCGAGCTTCGAGCCCGGGGCTACAGGAGGACGATCGACCCGGAACATCGCCGACATCGCCGGGGTGCCGCTGTTTGTCAAGTATCCGGGCGAGCGCCGCGGGGCCGATGACCGACGGGACGCGAAGACGATCGACATCCTCCCGACCATCGCCGACGCGATCGGCGTCGGCCTCCCGTGGACGGTCGACGGCCGCTCCCTCCGAGACGCGCCGGTGACGGGACGGCGCGTGATGGTCTGGAAACGGGACCGGCGGCGTCGTCCGGGCCGATGCTGACGACGTCCGGGCCGGAACGCTTGCGACGGCCCGGCGAAACGCTGAGCCTGTTGGGGGTCGGTGTCGAAGCCCGACGGCCCGTCGGGCCGCACAGGGAGCTGGTCGGCCGGGCGGTTCTCGCACCCTCGGGTCGACGCCGGCGCAAGGCGCCCATGTCCGGCTCGACGGCGAGACGCTGTTCGCGGACGTGCGAAAGGCATCGGCATTCGTCCCGGTGCGGGTCACGGGTGAGGTGGGAGGCGGGGCGCTCGCCCCCGGTTCGGCCGTCGCGATCTCGGTGAACGGCCGGGTCGCCGCGACCACGCGCGCGTGTTCACCCTGGACGGCCGCAAACGTTTCGCGGTGCTCGTGCCCGAGCGTTTCGCTCGACGAGGGCAGAAACGCGGTCGAGGTGTTCTCCATCTCCTCGTCGCCCGGCGGTGTTCGTAGCTGGCGCGCCTCGGGGGAACTTCCCGAAGCCCCGCGGTACGTCCTGTCGGCGGACGGCGCGAGCCTTGTTCTCCCGACACGAAGATCCGTGCGAATCGCAACGGGCCGGCTCGACGGCCGGGTCGAGTCGTCGACGATCGAGGGAGGCACGGTCGGGGTCCGTGGCTGGGCGCCGATCTTCGACACCACGCCTTCGTCGATCGCGTGCTCGTGTTCTCCGGTGGGCGGCTCGTCTCTTCGTCGGCGACCACGGTCTTCCGCTGGGACGTTGACGCGATCCTGGGGAAGACGAGGTCCTCCGCGAGTCGGCTTCGTCACGGAGCTTCCCCTGAGTGACGTCCGCGGGGAGCGGCTGCGGTTGTGGCCGTGCGCGGCGACGTGGCATCCGAGCTCGAGGTGCCTGGGCGTTCCTCCGGCGTGATCGCCGCCGCGGGGACGGGTAGCTATCCGGGCCGCGAGACGATCGTGAGCCTCATCGTCGCCGAACACGCGGTCGGTGCCTTCCTCGGCGAGCAGTTCCCTCGCCGTTCGACTCGTGGGCGGGCCTCCACTACGATCGGGTCGTACCCGTCGAGGACCGCCTGCCAGTCGCCCTCGCGGCGTCCGTACCGGACGATCCGGTCGAGCGCCGCCTCGTCGTAGAGCTCGAAGCGGACGTCGTAGGCGATGCGGCCGCGGAGGTCGGGGATCCGCCAGAGGAGCCAGTTCGCCGTGCCGTCCGTGGCCCACAGCCGCACGTTCGGGGTCGCGCGTCGCCTCGCGGACCGCCTCGACCTGCTGCTCGGGCCAGCTCCGAGACGAACCACGACGACGGGCGCGCGACGAACGCGACGAGGGCCAGCGCGAGGCCCCCGAGCGCGGCCAGCGAGATCATCCGGTTCACCTTCGGCGCGGCGACGTCCGCGCGCGTCAAGCACGCCGTCGAGGGCGACCGGCAGGATCGCGGCGGCCGCGAGCGCGAACCAGATCACGCCGCGCACGGCCTGCACGGCGCCGACGAAGGTCACCGCGAGGACGGCGAGCTCGTAGAACGTCAGGCGGCTGCGGCAGCGACGCGTCGCGAGGATCGCCGACGGCGACGAGCGCGAGGAACCAGAAGAGCGCCGTCGTCCCGCTCGGCTTGCTCCACTGCCACTCGCGCAGGATCTCGGCGAACGGCGCGTCGACGAGCATCAGGTCGTAGTAGGCGATCAGCTTCGTGCCGTACGGCGAGGCCAGCACGCAGAGCGGCGAGAGGACGAGGAGGGCGGCGGGCATCCACGCGAAGCGCCGCGCGCGGACGAGCTCGACGACGGCGAGCAGCATCGTGAGGATCGCGCCGAGGACGACCGAGCCGTGGAGGTTCGCCCACACCACGAGCAGCGGGAGGACGAGCAGCGTTCGCCGGCGGATCCCCCTGCGGGAGGCGTCGACGAGGAGCCAGAGCACGCCGGCGAAGAACGGCAGCGCCGTTGTCTGCGCGCGGATCGTCCAGCCCCAGGGGCCGGCGAGGACCGCCAGCAGGCCGACGACGAACGTCGAGCGCGAGGAGGCGCCGCTCGTCCGCGCCGTCGCGGTCGCGAGGCCGAGCGCGAGCAGGACGAGGGCGATGCCGAGCAGGACGACGGCGCGCATGCCGGCGAGCTCGTGCGCGGCGTAGAAGACGACCTGGGCGAGCCACTGCTGGTCCGTCCACGTCGCGCCCTCGCCGAGGATCGTGATCGTCTCGGTCGAGGGGAGGCCGTGGTCGACGACCTCGCGGCCCGCCATCAGCGTCAGCCACGTGTCCCCGACGACCAGCGCCGGGGCGAACACGGAGAGCAGGACGATGCCGACCAGCGAGACGAGCAGGATCGGGAAGGGGCTCGTCTCGAGGATGCCGCGCAGGCGGCCCGATGTCCCCGCGCGGCTCCTGCGGGGCGCGGGCGTCGCTGCGGGTCAGTCCCCTGCGGGGACAGACCGCCGGGCGTGCAGTGGCTTGCGTCAGGTGCTGACCTGGGTCACGTGCGCCTGTTGGCGTCACGGGTCGGACGCCAGCGTGTCCGACTGGAGTCGGTCACCGCTGCGGTGGACAGACGTCCAACCATGATCGCCGCGCGGGCCGGAGATCCTGTCTGGACGATGGGCTAGGGTCGATCACGACCCTCGCCGATGGCCCGTCCTGCACAGCTTGGCGATCCTTCGAGCGTGACCGTCGTCCCCGACTCCGTCGTGGCCGCACCGACGCTGCCCGACGTCCCCGGCACCGGCAGGAGCCGCTCGCTTGCGGTCGCGGCTCTGGTCGGCATTCCCGCATCGGCCGTCTTCCTCTACTTCGCCATCCGCGGGGCAGACCTCGGCGGGGTCTGGGGCACGCTTCAGGACGTCCAGCTGCTTCCGGTCCTCGGCGCCGTGGCCTGCATGGGCGTCGTCTACTGGCTCCAGGCGGCGCGCTGGCGGCGGATCGCCGACACGCGGCTCGGGCAGAGGCGCTTCGTCGAGATGGTCGTGGCGGGCGTCGCGGTGAACAACGTGCTTCCCGGCCGTGTCGGCGACCTGCTCCGCGCGCGGTGGGTCTCGCAGGGCGCCTTCTCCGGCGGCCGCGGGCTCGCGACGGTCGTGCTCGACCGCGGCTTCGACATCCTCGCGCTCGTCGTGTTCCTGCTCGCCAGCCTGCCGCTCGTCACCGACGAGGGCTGGGTCGACCGCATCGTCGTCGGCTCGCTGCTCGTGGTGGTCGCTGCTCGCCGGCCGTGATCGCCGCGGCGCGGTCGTACACGCGGCGTCGGCCGCGCGCCCGGCGCGCGCATCGCGGTCTCCCGCGGCGGTTCGTCCGCGACACGCTCGAGGGGCTCTCGGACCCGCTCTCCGTCGAGCGTGGCCTCGTCTGGTTCGGGCTCAGCGTCGCGGCCTGGGGCGCGTGGGCGCTCGCGGCGACCCTCGTCGGGCGCGTCGGTCGGCGTCGAGCTCTCGCTCGTCGAGGCGGTGTTCGTCACCGCGGCGCTCAACCTCGGCGTCGCGATCCCGTCCTCGCCCGGCTTCGTCGGCACCTACCAGTGGCTGGGCGTCTCCGCGCTGGCGCTGTTCGGCGTCGCGCGGGAGGCCGGGCTCGCCTTCGCGATCGTGATGCAGGCCGTCTGGTACGTGCCCACGACGATCGTCGGCGTCGTGATCCTCCTCGCCCACGCGCGCGCATGGGGCACGTGGGGGGCGCGAACGCCTGTGCCCGGCCTCAGCCGGGCGCCCGGGCGCTGATTTTCCTGCGGCGGTGAGCTCCGGGTGTCCGACGCGCGTCGGACACCCGGAGCCAAGGCGTCGAGCGGTTCGCTGGGTGTCTGGCCGAAGCCAGACACCGGCGATACCGGCCGGCTACTCGTCGCCGAGCGGGCGCTGGATCAGGCCCAGCTGGTACGCCTGGCGCACGGCGTCGGCGCGGTTCTTCGCGCCGAGCTTGCGGTAGACGTTCGTCAGGTGGAACTTCACCGTCTGCTGGGTGACCCACAGCTCCTTCGCGATCTCGTCGTTCGACTTGCCGCTCGCGAGCTCGGTCAGGATCGCGATCTCGCGGTCGGTGAGCCCGGCCGCCTTCGCGCCGCTCGACGTGGATCCCTCCGCCTGACCGACGGTCGAGAACACCGTGCCGCCGATCACCTGCCGCAGCGTCGAGGGCAGGTCGGTCGGGTCGACCGTCTTCAGGACGTAGGCGCTCGCCCCGCGGCGTAGCGCCTCCTCGATCAGGTCGGGCGTCGTCGAGGCGGAGAGCATCACGACCTTCACCTTCGGGTGGCGCCGGCGGATCTCCTCGAGGCACTGGAGGCCGTCCATGTTCGGCATGCGGACGTCCAGGACGACCAGGTCGGGGCTCGTCTGCCCGACGAGGGGCAGCACCTGCGCGCCGTTCTGCGTCTCGCCCACGATCTCGAAGCCGCCGTCCTCCTCGAGCGCGCGGCGGATGCCGTCGAGCATGAGGCGGTGGTCGTCGGCGAGCAGAACCTTCATCACGGGCAAGTCTCGCATGCGCGCCTGACGCCGGGCGGTCACCGGCGGGCCGCGGCGTCCCCCGGCAGAGGCGTCCATCCGCAGCTGACGTAGTCACTCGCGCGAGGCATTGCACCCCCCTCCGGGGTCACTACCGTCGGAGACAGGACAACGACGACGGGGGGACGGGAGATGGGAGCAGCGAAGAGAGCATGAGGTACGGCTCATGGGCCTCGGCCTCGCGGCGCTGGCGGTGCTCGCGGCGTTCCTGGCGATCTGGGCGGCGTCGCCAGGTCGGCGACACAGCTGCGCGCGCAGGCGGCGAACGCCCCGGTGACCCAGAGCTCGCGACGCGCTCAGCCTGGTGACCCAGGTCAGACGCTCCCAGCGGGGCCGCGCCTCACGACCTGCGACGCGCGGCGGCGAGCGGTCAGCGTCAGCGCGGAGATCGACCCACGTGAGGTTGTTCGTCCTCGTTCTCCTCGCGGAACCAGTCGTTCGGATCGGCGTCTGCCCAGAGGCGGTAGACGCCGTCCTCCAGGCCCGTTCACCAGGAGCCGCTGGTCGGGGAGCGCCCAGTGGTACGGGTCGCCGCAGCCGGGCGAGAGGCCCATCGTGAACTCGAGCGCTGATCTGGCCGTCGCAGTCGTTCTTGCCGAAGCGTGGCGCGCGTCGGCGCTCCGGCGGGCTTCGTCAGCGAGCCGGCGCTGGTCGAAGAAGCAGTAGCCGACCTTCTCGTAGCGGCGGAGGACTCGGTCGAGCCGGGGCGGGTGAGCCAGTACGACGCGCCGATGTGGACGTGCCAGTGGTCGTGGCCGTGCCGCCCAGACCACGTTGCCCGGCGTCATCGTCTCGCTCGTCGAGCCGTCAGGCTCGTCGAAGCGCTGCGACACGCGCCAGTCTCCGCGTTCGTCGGCCCGAACCGCGTGTACGAACAGCGGCCCGTTGCCCACGTTGCTGATCGGCCGCCGTGAACCCCACGTAGCGATCGCCCCCTGAACCGCCTCGCTCGCCGTGATCTCCGTCAGCGGGGACATCGCGAGGTCGGGAAGCAGCCGGCGACCTGGGGGCCGGGAGGGGCTCGGGCAACGACGGCGAGCGCAGCAACCAGGCGAGCGCCGCGGCCGAGCACGAGGAGCGGCACGCCCGCGAGCAGGGCGATGACGAGGCGGCGAGGCACGGGCGAGGCTACCGGCGCGCCGGAGGCTGCCACTGCCTCTTAGGGGGGGCAAACCTACCCGAACGAGGGAATGCGATCCCCCTTTCGGGGCATACGATCGAACCAGAGTGCCGGATGCGCCTATGCGGACGTCGGCGGTTCGCCCGGCGAGTAAGCGGAGCAAGGAGGGGGTTGGAGCCTAATGCGCAAGCGATGGAGAAGGGCCGCGCTCGCCTCGGGGCTGCATGGGCCTCGTGGCCGGGCTGACGCTCGTGATCGCCGGTGCCGCCACCGGGACCACGGCGTACCAGGGCGCGGCGACAGCCACGACCTGGTCGCGGGGAACCCGACGGTGCCCGGCCGGAACGGCGGACGCCGGCAGCACCAAGATCGACGACAATCAGCTCAACGACGAGCTACAACGACGGACGGATCGCGGATCACCGCCCGCGGCGGTAATCCGGACGCGTTCAGCTGGGAGCTCGTCGACGACGACGTCGACGTCGAGGCGGTCATCGTCAAGGGCGGCAGACAACGCGATACATCTACTACTACAGCTCGGGTCCGCGAGAGCGACAGCGGGTCTGACGCCACCGCTCAACAACGGTGGGCAAGCCGCGCAGATCAGCCATGTCGAGTTCTGCTTCGATCCGAAGGACGCGCCGGATCCGGTGTTGACGGTGGAGAAGACCGCCAGCGGCACATCGCGGGTCGAGCACAGCTGGGAGATCGACAAGCAGGTGAAGGTCGCAGGCGCCTCGGACGCGACGTACGGCGACAACGCGCGCTTCTCAACCTGCCGGACGGCGGGAACGGGTCGTTCACCTGGAAGGTCGACGGTCGACGCACTCGCAGACCGCAGACGCTATGCCGTCGACGGGCACGATCACGGTGACGAACGCGGGCGGCGTCGCGGTCACCGGCGTCGACGTCTCCGACTCGCTCGCCGGGCGCGGTCGATCGACTGCACGGCAGCGGGAGCACGGGCCTCACGGTGCCGGCGAACGGCTGCGATCCGGAGTGCACGTACTCGGCCGCGCCCGACTCGACGTGGCCCGAACAACACCGCGACGGCGACGTGGGGCATCGACAGCTCGGCGACCGGCACGGCCGACGATCGAGTGGGCGGCGCCGACCGAGTCGACAATGCCGCCTCCGTCGTCGACGGCGGCAGATCGACGAGTGCTCGACCTCGGCGACCTCGACGGCAACGCGTGACGGACACGTACGACGAGCGAGTGGACGTGCTCGAACGGCACGCCCTCGCCCAACACGGGTCGCACGAACACCGCGACCGTGACGTCGGACGGCGCGTACGGACTCCGACACCGCGAGCGTGAAGGTCGACTGCGGCAGCACGCCGCCTCCGCCTCCGCCGCCTCCGCCTCCGACGGTGAAGACGGACGAGTTCATGGACGTGCAGGTGGTGAAGGATGCGACACCGCAGGTGCAGCTCGTGAACGGGCAGGCGGAGCATCGCGTACACGGTGCGGGTGAGGAACAACGGCCCGAACCAGGCGCACAACGTCGTCCTCGACGGACGCGGCGCCGAGCGGGGTCACGTTCCTCGCGGTCACGCAGCCAGCCGGTCGGCGGCAGCTGCACCGTCTCCCGGCGTGCTGCTGAGCTGCACGCTCGGCACGCTCGGCCCCGGCGTCGAGCGGACGATCGGGCTCTCGGCACGCGTCGCCCAGACCGGGACGTACGTGAACTGCGCGACCGGCATCGGTAGCGGCAAGGACACGAACGGGGCGAACAACACGGCATGCGCGTCGACGCTCGTCACCGCTCCGGTGACGCCGCCGACGACAAGCCGACGACGCCGAAGCCTCCGGTGTCGAAGCCGAAGCCACGAAGCCGGTTGTGAACATCTGCCGCGTGCTGAAGGTGACGCCCGGCATGGTGAAGGCGAACGGCAAGCAGCAGCTCGTGCTGGCGAAGGTGACCCGCTCCAAGACCCCCGTGCAGGGTGTCCAGGTGCGGTTCACGGGCACGGGCCTGAACAAGGCGCTCAAGACCAACAAGCAGGGTGTTGCCCGTCTCAGCGTGAGGCCGAGCAAGGCGGGGATCATGCTCGTGAAGATCACGAGCGTGAAGGCCTGCAACAGCGCCCGGATCGGCGTGGTGGGCGTGTTCGAGCCGCCGGTGACGGGCTAGGGGATTCCCCGAGCCGGCACTCGGTCGGTGCCCCCGACTGCGGTCGGGGGCACCGATGCCTCGGGGAGGGTTGGCGGGGCCGCAAGGCCCCGTCGGCCCGTTCGGGCTCGAGGTGCCTGGCCGGGGCCGGCGGCGCCCAGGTCGAGATCAGGACCTGGACCCAGGTGGGGGATGGAACCACTCCTTCGAGGGGTAGCAGTGCCTAGACAGGGGGATACGGTGAGGCATGGACCGAGTGCCTACGACGCCCCGAACCCCTTGCTGCGGCGAGGGCCCTGGGGCCGCCGAGAGGGGAGCCATCGATGGGGGACGGATTCGCGTACGCGAGCAGCGCGGGGATGGGCGTGAGCTTCGTGTGCGGGTCTCCCGTGGCGGGGTAAGCGATGGCTCACCCCTCGGCATTCGGCTGGTGCTCCCGGGCTCGACCCGGGAGCACCGGCCGGCACTTCGCCTTCGGTAGTCGGCGGCGGCACGAGCTCGGGGGGAGGACCCCTTCGTCCGGGGCGCTTCACACGCCTCGGACGAGGGGTACGGTCCGCTCGACGAGCAGGGCCCGCGCTTCGCGCTCCCGCTCGTCGTGGCTCTCGCCGCGCTCCTCGCACCGCTCGCGCAGGCCGGAGGGACGGCGCCGCTCACGCCGCTTGCGAGCGTTCGCGTCTTCGGCTCCGGGCCGGTCGCGTGGAAGAGCGTCGCGGTGCGGAGCGCACCCTCGCGGAGCGCACGCGTGGTCACCACGCTCGGCCAGTTCAGGCCCGACTTCCATCCGCGCACGGTTCTGGCTCTCGATGCACGCCTCGACGGCGCGGGCAAGCCTTCCTGGTACCGCATCACGATCCCCGGCCGGCCGAACGGCCGCACCGGCTGGATCCCGGCCGCGGCGGCGGACATGACGCCCGTCGACCGCTGGCTCGTCATCTACCGCGGCGCGCGGAAGTTCGAGCTCTACGTCGACGGTGCCCTGCGCCGCACCGGCCCCGTCGCCGTGGGAGCCCGGGGCATGGAGACGCCCGTTGGCCTGTTCTACGTCCAGTCTCGCTTCGTGCCGAAGCGGTACCCGATCCTCGGCGCGTTCGCGTTCGAGACGAGCGGTTACTCGAAGCTCTCGGACTGGCCGGGCGGCGGCGTCGTCGGCGTCCACGGGACGAACAGCCCGTGGTTGATCGGCCAGGCCGTCTCCCACGGCTGCGTGCGCCTGCGGAACAGCGACGTCCTCGCGCTGCGCAAGCTGGTGCGCGTGGGAACGCCGGTCAAGATCGTCGCTGCGTAAGGGACTGACCCCGCAGGGTCTGTCCCTGTGACCGTCGGGAGAGGCGTGGACGTCGCTGGGGTCAGTCCCCTGCGAGGACAGACCCCGGTCGCTACGCGGACGCCGCGTCGAAGGCGTACGCCTCGATCGGGTCCGCCGACAGCGTCCGCTGGCCGCCCAGAGCGGGGCGGAGCTGGCGCACCACGTACCCGCGGTCCCTGAACGTGAACCCCGGCTCGAACGTGCGCCAGGAGCCGCCGAGGCCCGCCGCCACACCGACGCGCTCGAAGCGGAAGCCGAAGCTGTTGCAGGTGGCGGCGCCGCCGTTCCACGACTCCGCCGTCGCGATCGGCTTCCAGATCCTGTGCGAGCCGGGCAGCACGATCGGGTCGGTCGCGGGCTTGCCGTCGAGCCACACGCGCCAGACACCCGGCCGCTGGTACATCTCGAGCACTGCCAGGTCGTGGCTCTCGCCGACCCGCACGTTCTGGCTGAGCGGGATGAAGACGGGATCGATGCCCGGCCGGGTGATCTCCGCATAGAGCATCACGGGCGTGTTCGGAAGCGCCGCGACGCCGACCTGGAGCCACATCGTCTCGCCGTTCGGCCCGGCGCTCTTCCCGCCGACGCCGATCCACGCCGCCGCGTGCCCGGCGCTTCACCGACGGCGCGCGGAGCGACGTGACGGTCGCCCGGACACCGCTCGACACGCGCGCCGACTCGAATCCGGCGTAGGCGTATCCGGCGGAGCCGTGCGAGCCGGAGCCGCACCCCGAGGCGCTCGCGGCCGCGCTCGTCTGGAACGGCGTCATCAGGGTGACGACCAGAGTCGCGACAGCGGTCGCCAAGAGAGCCCCCAATGTCTTCACACATCCCTCGATCGGCGTCCCCGCATCGAGGGGGGATCCCTCGATCGGGCGATCGGAGGCCCGCGCTAGCATCCGACCCATGGCACGGGTCGAGGAGAGGCGCACGTCCGGCCTCGACGCCTGGCGGTCGCGCCACGCTGCGGTGCCGCTCCGCGACGGCGAGGTCTTCACGTCGATCTCGGGAGCGGAGGTCGATCCGCTCGCGACGCCAGAGTCGGTGAGCCTCGACTACGAGCGCGACCTGGGTTACCCCGGGTCGTTCCCGTTCACACGGGGCGTGTATCCCTCCATGTACCGCGGTCGTCTATGGACGATGCGGCAGTTCGCCGGGTTCGGGACGGCGCAGGAGACGAACGAGCGCTTCCGCTACCTGCTCGAGCACGGGCAGACGGGGCTCTCGTGCGCGTTCGACATGCCTGCGCTGATGGGGGTCGACTCGGACTCGCCGCGCGCGGTGGGCGAGGTCGGTCGCGAGGGGGTGGCGATGGCCTCCCTGGAGGACATGCGGGTGCTGTTCTCCGGGATCCCGCTGGGAGAGGTGTCGACCTCGATGACGATCAACTCCTCGGCTGCGATCGCGCTCGCGATGTACCTGGTCGTGGGGGAGGAGCAGGGCGTTCCGCGCGAGCGTCTGCGCGGGACGATCCAGACGGACATCCTCAAGGAGTACATCGCGCAGAAGGAGTTCATCTTCCCGCCTGGGCCGTCGATGCGGCTGGTGACGGACATGGTCGAGTTCTGCGCGGCGGAGATGCCGCTGTGGCATCCGATCTCGATCTCGGGCTACCACATCCGCGAGGCGGGCTCGACCGCGGCGCAGGAGCTCGCGTTCACGCTGAAGAACGGGTTCACGTACGTGGAGTGGGCGCTCGAGCGCGGACTGGACGTGGACTCGTTCGCGCCGCGGCTGTCGTTCTTCTTCAACGCGCACCTCGACTTCTTCGAGGAGATCGCCAAGTACCGGGCGGCGCGGAGGATCTGGGCGCGGGAGATGCGCGACACGTACGGCGCGCGGGACGAACGGTCGCTGCTGATGCGCTTTCACACGCAGACGGCGGGGGTGTCGCTCACGTGGCAGCAGCCGCTGGTCAACGTCGCGCGGACGGCGATCGAGGCGCTGGCGGCCGTGCTGGGCGGGACGCAGTCGCTGCACACGAACTCCTACGACGAGGCGCTGGCGCTGCCGACCGAGGACGCGGTGCGGCTCGCGCTGCGGACGCAGCAGGTGATCGCGCACGAGACCGGGGTCGTGAACTCGATCGACCCGCTCGGCGGCTCCTATCACGTCGAGGCGTTGACCAACCGGCTCGAGGAGGAGGCGTACGAGCTGTTCCGGCGGATCGACGACCTCGGCGGGATGGTCGCCGCGATCGAGGAGAACATGCCCCAGCGCGAGATCGCCGAGGCCGCCTACCGCTACCAGCAGGAGGTCGAGGCCGACGAGCGGATCGTCGTCGGCGTCAACCGCTACCAGACCGCCGACGACGGCAAGATCCACATCCTCCGCATCGACCCCGACCTCGAGGGCAAGCAGATCGAAAGACTCCAGGCGTTCAAGGCCCGACGCGACTCGGCGGTCGTCGAGCGGCGGATCGCCGAGCTCTCGGAGGCCGCGGCCGTCCCGGACCGCAACCTGATGCCGGTGATCGTCGAGGCGGTCCGCGACGGCGTCACCCTCGGCGAGATCTGCGACACCTGGCGCGCGGTATGGGGCACCTGGCGCGAGCAGCCTGTGTTCTAGGCCTGGGCTGAGGTGTCTGGCTGAAGCCAGACACCGGACCGTGTCGGATGCGGTTCTCGCGGAGGTGGTTTCGTGCGGTGTCCGGCCTCAGCCGGACACCTTCGCAGGGCCGGTGCGGGTGATCTCCAGCTCGAGGCCGTCGTAGGCCAGCTGCACCCCGTCGGGCGGCTCCAGCTCCGAGGGGCGGTGGGTGAGGAGCAGCCTGCGCGCGCCCGAGGCCGCGTAGGCGGCGAGCGCCTCCTCCGCGCTCAGGTGGCCCCTCGGCTCGCCGTCGGCATCGCCCGTCTCGAGCGTCGCCTCGCAGACGAACAGGTCGACGTCCCGGGCCAGGTCGGCCACTCGCTCGCTCGGGCCGGTGTCACCCGTGTAGGCGAGCGTGGCGCTGCCGTTGGTGACGCGGAAGCCGTATGTCTCGAGCCGGTAGTGGGGAAGGCGCAGCGGCACGACATCGAGCCCCGCGGCGGTCGTGAAGACCGTCTCTGCGTCGTACTCGTGCACGACGAAGGTTCGCTCGAACATGTCGGGGAAGCCGAGTCGTGAGCCAAGCTCCTCGAGGAAGGTCCGTCCGCCGCGGTAGACCCAGAGCTCGGGCCGAACGTCGTTGTGGCCGCGCCGGTAGAAGCTCCCCCAGACCCACGGGACGAGGTCGCCCCAGTGGTCGAGGTGGAAGTGCGTGATCGCGATCGAGTCGACGGCGGGCCACGCCTCGCTCTCGCGCAGCCGCCCGAGCACGCCCGGCCCGCAGTCGAGCAGCAGACGACGTCCCTCCGACTCGACGACATACCCGGAGTGCGCGCCTCCGGCGTTCGGCCACGCCGGGGACGACCCGATGACGATGAGTCGCACGTTCCTATACTGACCGCGTGGAGCGGACGATTCGCGTGGTCATCGCCAAGCCCGGCCTGGACGGCCACGATCGCGGCGCCAAGATCATCGCGCGGTCGTTGCGGGACGCAGGGATGGAGGTCATCTACACCGGCCTCCACCAGACGCCGGACCAGATCGTCGAGACGGCGATCCAGGAGGACGCCGACGCGGTGGGGATCTCGATTCTCTCGGGGGCGCACATGACGCTCGTGCCGCGGATCGTAGAGGGCCTTCGGGAGAACGACGCGGGGGACGTGCTCGTCGTCGTCGGCGGGACCATCCCGGGGGAGGACGCCGAGGAGCTGAAGCGCCTCGGGGTCGCCGAGGTGTTCACACCCGGCGCGCCGACCGGCGCGATCGTCGACTTCCTGCGCAGCGCCCTGGCTCCGGCATAGCCCCATCCGGGGCCGACGGAACCTTCTTCGGCGTCGCTAGATGCCGCGTCGCAGGCCACGGTCGCTCACCGAGCTGGTGGTCGACGATCCCGCAGCCACGTCCGTCTCGAACACGACCTCTGCGGGCTCGACCGGCTCCGTCGCGACCGTCGTCCCGCCGGGGCGGATGATGCGCGCTGCCACGAGCGCGCCCGGCTCACCGCGTAGCGCCGCGGCCGTGAGCTTCGACTTCGCCGTGTACGCCGTGATGGCGCTGGTCGGCGGTGCGGGTCTGCAGGATTCGCCACTCGGGGCTCTGCAGCGCGGCGACGAGCGACGAGTCGACCGCCGCGCCGGCTTGCACCGCGAGCTTGACCTGCCTCTCGCCCGGGAACGGCGTCCAACGCCCTCCCGGCCACCAGCGCACCGACGTGATGCGGAGCTCGAGCGTTCCTGCGCCGGCCGCGACGGGCACCCCGCGGAGACCGAGCGAGAACGTCGCGCCGAGCCGCCCCGGGAAGAGCAGGCGCTCGGCCGCGTTGAGGTACGGATAGGGGTTGACGTCCCCGCCGTCGTTCGGGTGCACCTCGAAGTGCAGGTGGTGATTCCCTTCCGCGTCGCCCGAGTCGCCGACGTACCCGATCTGCTCGCCGGCGCTGACCTTCGCCCCGTCCTCGACGGCGTACGCGACCCCGAGCTTGCAGCCGCCCCTGTCCTCGGACGTCTCCGTGAGGTCGTTGTTGAGGTGGATATAGAGGTATGTCGTGCCGCTCTTGCCGTAGAGGTAGAGCATGCAGCCGGCGCGCGCCGACGTCGTCCACCACTTGATCCGGCCCGCCTCGGCGGCGATGACCGGCGCCACGCCACGGAAGGCGCTCGATGTCGATGCCTGCGTGGCTGCCCTGGGCGCGCGAGTCGCCGTAGTTGTTCCCGTAGGCGTAGTCGCCGATCAGCGGGAAGACGATGGGCTTCCCGTCGATCAGCCCCGGCTTCGGCGCGGCGCCGGGGGACGCTGCGACGACCGCGGCGAGGAGAGCGGTGAGAATGAGGAGAGAGACCCCTCGTGCTGTCGTCCGGTGGCGATTCATGGCTCCGGTGCGCCGCGCGAAGGGCGGGACACTACCAGACCGATCCGAGCGCGCCATCCCCAGGTGACGGCGTGTCGGAGCGTCGACACGCGACGGCGCCAGCTCGCGGTAGCCGTCCGGTAGCCCGGCGGCCGTCGTTAGAGTCACCCGCGTGAAGATCGCCGTGTGCGTCAAGCAGGTCCCGGACGCGACCGTCCACAAGCGGCTCGACCCGGGCACGCACCGACTCGACCGGTCGGGGGAGGGCGCGCTGAACGCGACCGACGTCAACGCGGTCGAGGAGGCGCTGCGCCTGAAGGAAGCCCACGGCGGCGAGGTCGTGGTCGTCTCGCTCGGCCCCGAGAAGGCGATGGAGTCGCTGCGGAAGGCGCTCGCGATGGGGGCCGACCGCGCCGTGCTCGTCTCCGACGAGGCAGCCGCCGGCTCCGACCTCGTCGCGACGAGCTACGCGCTCGCCAAGGCGCTCGAGCGCGAGGAGGCGGACCTCGTCCTCTTCGGCCAGCAGTCGAGCGACGGTGACGGGGCGGTGCTCTGGGCCGCCGTCTCCGACCGGCTCCGCCGGCCGATGGTGTCGCAGGTCGCGGAGCTGACGCTCGAGGGCGGGAGCCTCACCGGCAAGCGCCAGACCGAGTTCGGCTACGACGTGATCTCGGCGCCGCTGCCCGCGGTCGTCGCCGTCTCCGACGCGATCAACGAGCCGCGCTATCCGTCCCTCAAGGGGATCATGGGCGCCAAGTCGAAGCCGCAGGAGGTCGTCTCGCTCGCCGACGTCGGCGTCGAGGCCGATCGGGCCGGCGAGGCGGGCTCGCGCACGACGGTCCGCGCCGTCGCGCCGCCTGCCGCCGAAGAGCGACCAGGTCCGGATCGAGGACGACGGCAGCGCGGCCGAGAAGATCGTCGAGTACCTCGCGGAGAAGAGGCTCGTGTGAGCACGCTCGTCTATCCTCGAGACGCACGACGGCGAGCTGACGAAGGGCGGCCTCGGCCTCCTCTCGAAGGCCGCCTCGCTCGGCGGCGACGTCGCCGGGGTCGTGCTGGGGAGCGGCGTGCGCGACGCGGCGGCGAAGGCAGGCGCGTTCGGCGCGTCGACGGTCTACGTCGTCGAGGACGAGGCGCTCGCCGCGCCGCTGCCGCAGCCGCGCGTGGACGCGCTCGAGGCGGTCGTGAAGGAAGTCGGGCGCCGAGAACGTCTTCTTCCCCGCGTCCGTGCTCGCGGCCGACGTCGCGGCGGGGCTCGCGGCGCGGCTCGAGGCCGGCCTCAACTGGGACCTCACCGACCTTCGCCTCGAGGACGGGGAGCTCGTCGGTCTGCGGCCCGCGCTCGGCGACACCGTGCTCGTCGACGTCGGCTGGACGAGCACGCCGCGGCTCGCGCTCGTCCGCTCGGGGACGTTCGACCCGGTCGAGTCGGGCGGCACCGCCGAGGTGAAGGACGTCGCCGCGAGCTTCCAGGACTTCTCGACGCAGGCACGCCTCGTCGAGCACCTCCAGGAGGAGTCGAGCGGCCCGTCGATCGAGGACGCGGACGTGATCGTCGCCGGCGGGCGCGGGCTCGGCGGCCCCGAGGGCTTCTCGCATCTGCGAGGAGCTGGCGGCGGCGCTCGGCGGCGCCGTCGCGGCGACGCGGGCGGTCGTCGACGCGGGCTGGTACCCGTACTCGGCGCAGGTGGGGCAGACCGGGAAGACCGTGTCGCCGAAGCTCTACATCGCGCTCGGCATCTCCGGGGCGATCCAGCACAAGGTCGGCATGCAGGGCTCGGGGACGATCGTCGCGGTCAACAAGGACCCGAACGCGCCGATCTTCGACTTCGCCGACCTCGGCGTCGTCGGCGACCTGACGCAGATCGCGCCGAAGCTCACCGAGCTCCTGCGGGCGCGCAAGTAGGGGCGTTCGTGAAGGGCGTCCGTCCCGGCCGACTACCCGCCGCCCTTCTCGACCGCCGAGGTGATCGGCGCGCCGACCGACGCGCCGGACGAGCGGATCGACGTCGGGGATCCTGATCGTCGGCGGCGGCCCAGGCGGCCTTGCCTGCGCGATCCGGCTCGGCCAGCTGCTCGAGGAGCACCCCGACGTCCGCGAGCGGCTCGGCGACGTTCCGGTCGCCGTGCTCGAGAAGGGCAAGCAGCCGGGCTCGCACCTGCTCTCCGGGCGCGGTGATGAACCCGCGGGCGATCCGCAAGCTGTTCGCGGGCCGGATGGCGATCGAGGAGATGCCGACCTACGGGCCGGTGCACGGCGAGGCCGTGTACCTGCTCACGAAGGGCGCGGCGCTCCGCATCCCGCCGCCGCCGACGATGATGAACCACGGCAACTGGATCGTCTCGCTCTCCGAGCTCGGGCGCTTCCTCGCCGAGCAGGCGGAGGCGGGCGGCGCGATGATCCTCCCCGAGACCGTCGGCCAGACGCTCCTCCTCGACCACGGCCGCGTCGTCGGCGTGCGGACGGGCGACAAGGGCCGCGGCAAGGACGGGCAGCCGCTCGCGAACTTCGAGCCCGGGGTGGACGTCACCGCCCGGATCACCGTCCTCGCCGAGGGCACCGCCGGCCACCTGACGACCGCCGCGATCGACCACTTCGGGCTCGAGGGTCGCGAACCCCCAGATCTGGGCGCTCGGCGTGAAGGAGGTCTGGAAGGTCGCGAGGCCGCTCCACAAGATCGTCCACACGATGGGCTGGCCGCTCCGCAAGAGCGCCCGCTACGGGGAGTTCGGCGGCTCGTGGATCTACCCGATGGGCGAGGAGCACGTCTCGATCGGGTTCGTCCTCGGGCTCGAGTACGCGGACGTCGAGCTCTCCGCGCACGACGTCCTCCAGGAGTTCAAGACGCACCGGCTCGTCCGCAAGATCCTGGGCGGCGGCGAGCGCGTCGCCTGGGGCGCGAAGACGATCACCGAGGGCGGGCTCAACTCCGTGCCGGCCAAGCTGAACGGCCCGGGGCTGCTCCTCGTCGGGCGAGAGCGCGGGGCTCGTCAACGTGCCGCGCCTCAAGGGCGTGCACTACGCGATCGAGTCCGGCCGCCTCGCGGCGGAGGCGGCGTTCGGGCGCTCCAGCGGGGCGAGGTGGCGGGGCGCCGCGGCGCGCTCGACGGCTACGACGAGTCGATCCGCGCGAGCTACCTCTGGAAGGAGCTCGCCGAGGTGCGGAACATGCGCCAGGCGTTCGACAAGGGCTTCTTCCTCGGCGGCGCGCTCGCGAGCGCGATGACGGTGACGAAGGGCAAGTTCCCGCCGAAGGAGCTCGCCACGCATCCGAATGCCGACGCTCCGCTCCTCCGCACCGGCCGGGCGGCGCGCTACCCGGCGCCGGACGGGAAGCTCACCTTCGACAAGCTCTCCTCCGTCTTCGCGTCGGGGAACCGCACGCGGGACGACCAGCCGAGCCACATCCGGATCCAGACGAAGGTTCCGCGCGACCTCGCGGAGATGTGGCAGTGGATGTGCCCGGCGCACGTCTACGAGGTGGGGGAGGCCGACGGCGACGGAGACCGTGCAGGTCGCTCGTGAACCCGTCGAACTGCGTGCAGTGCGGCGCGATCAGCGCCAAGGGCGGCAGGCTGACGCCGCCCGAGGGCGGCTCCGGCCCCGAGTACACGCTCACCTAGAGGCTGCCTGATGGCCGAGTCGCGGTTCGACGTCGTCGTGGTCGGCGCCGGGATCCTCGGCCTCGCGACCGCACGGGAGCTCCTCAGCCGGCGGCCGGGCACGCGCCTGGCGGTGCTGGACAAGGAGCCCGTCGTCGGGGCGCACCAGACGCGGCACTCGAGCGGCGTCGTCCACAGGGGCGTCTACTACGCGCCCGGCTCGCTGAAGGCCCAGCTCTGCGTCGAGGGCGCCGCGCGGCTCCTCTCCTACTGCGACGAGCGCGGGCATCCCGATCCTTCGCTGCGGCAAGGTCGTCGTCGCGACCGACGCCTCCGAGGTCGCACGGCCTCGAGGAGCTCTACCGCCGGTCGGTCGAGAACGGCGTGCCGGGAGCGGAGCTGATCGGGCCCGGACCGGCTCCGCGAGCTCGAGCCGCACGTGGCCGGCGTGCAGGCGCTGCACTCGCCGGAGACCGCCGTCGTGGACTTCGGGCGGGTGGTCGGAGGCGTACGCCGACGACGTGCGCGCGGGCGGGGGCGAGATCCTGCTCGGGCGCGAGGTGCTGCGGCCTCGCGCGCCGCGGGGAGACGACCACGGTCGCCACCGGGCAGGGCGCCGTCGAGGCGGAGCGGGTGGTCGTCTGCGGCGGGGTCCACGCCGACCGGCTGGCGACGCTGAGCGGCGCGCCGCCCGAGCCGCGGATCGTCCCGTTCCGCGGCGACTACCTCGTGCTGAGGCCGGAGCGGCGACATCTCGTCCGCGGCCTCGTCTATCCGGTGCCCGACCCGGCGTTTCCGTTCCTCGGCATCCATACGACCGTCCGCCCCGACGGGGAGGTGTGGCTCGGCCCCAACGCCGTGCTGGCGCTCGCCCGCGAGGGCTACCGGCGCAGGGACGTCTCCGCTCCGCGACCTCCGCGAGACGATGCGCTCGCGTGGCTTCCGCCGCCTCGCTCGACGCCACTGGCGGATGGGCGGCGGCGAGATGGTGCGTGACCTCTCGACGCGACTCTTCGTCGCGTCGACGAGGAAGCTCCTGCCGGGCCTGGAGGTGTCGGACGTCCTGCCGGGGCCGTCGGGGATCCGCGCCCAGGCGCTGGCGCGCCGACGGGACGCTGCTCGACGACTTCGTGTTCCACGAGGCGGAGGGCGTCGTCCACGTGCGCAACGCGCCGTCACCCGGCGCGACCTCGTCGCTCGCGATCGCGTCGGTGATCGCGGACCGCGTCGAGGCGAGCGGTGTCTGACACAGCTGTGCCGAGATGTGACGAGCGTTCCACAGGGCTGTGGAAGACGCTCGACGCGGAAGCGGCGCGCGAACCGTCGTCCCGCTCGGGGCCAGGCGTCGGGGCTGTGGATCGATCGGCACTGATCCGGCACACGCGAGCGGTTGACGAAGCACGGTGTCAGACACCGATTTCTGTCAAGTGGCCGCTGCGGACGCGTCCTGTCAGGGCGCGCCTTCGGCCTGCGACCGCGTCGCCCAGGCGTTCGCCATCGCGACGCGCTGGGCGAGCGTCGGGTGCGTCTGCAGCAGCACGTAGGCCCACGTGGGCGGGCTCGGGTCGCCGAGCGAGGTGTCCGCGAACTCGCGGAAGAGCCCGCGCGCCGAGGCCGGGTCGCGGGTCGTCTGCAGCGCCTTCCAGTCGGCCTCGCCCTCGATGGCGCGGCTGACGAGGTTCTGGGCGGGAGCAAGCGCCAGCTGGAGGACGGCGACGACGAGCAGAGCGAGCGGCACCGCGGCCGGCTCGCCCATCCCTCCGCGGCGACGGGTCGCGAGCACCAGGACGAGCGCCCCGGGAAGCGCGAAGAGCGCGAACCACCCGATCGCCTCCGGGATGTGGTGGCTCGAGTGGTGCGCGAGCTCGTGGGCGAGGACGACGCCCACCTCGCCGTCGCTGAAGCGCCCGTCGAGCAGCGTGTCCCAGAGCACGATCCGCGAGGAGGGGCCCATGCCGAACGCGTACGCGTTCGCCTGGCTCGTGTCACCGCTGACCTCCTCCACCCGCAGCGGGACGTCCACCCCCTGGGCGCGCTCGAACCGCTCGTATGTCCGGATCAGCTCCGGGTCGTCCGGCCGCTCGAGGCCGGGTGTGAGGTACGGGCCGACGAAGACGAAGACGCGCCGCGATCAGCGCGAACACCCCCGCGCCCGGGATCCACCACCACGAGCCGACCCAGCGCGCGAGCGCCATCACGACGAGAAGCGCGATGCAGACGGCGACGAACGTCCCTCCGAGGGCGAGCCATCCGCCGAAGATCGCCTCGAGGTACCCCATCTCCGAGACGCCGTGGCGCCGCTCCCACCAGAGCGCGGCCACCGAGAAGGGGAGCTGCGTGAGCCAGACGATCGCGAGCCCGACCATCCCGAGGAACATCCCGGTGCCGATCGGCCCCGCGGCCGACTCGCGCGTGAAGGCGACCCCGCGCCGGGCGTACACGACGAGCGTCACGAGGAGGACGGCCTGGGCGAGCGCCCAGTTGGCGTAGTGGAAGCGCTCGTACCGCTCCGCACGGTCGACCAGCTGCGCTCCGAACACGGCGTCGACGTCGACCCGTGGCAACGAGAGGTCGTCCGGCACCACGCTGCCCGACAGCACCCACGCCACCACGGCCCAGCCCGCGGCGAGCGCCGCGTACAGCGCCAGGCGCGCGGCAGTGACGGCGGTCACCGGGCGGCGTCGACGCGCGAGCATGCCGCGTGCGCGCGTCCCGGGAGCGGCATCCGGCCAGTCTAAATGGCCGTCACGACGGTCTGGTCGCGCCGCCGCGGGACGGTGTACTCGACGCCGCGGAACGCGGCGTACGCGTACGGGTGGTCGAACGCGTCGAGCGCGCTCGACGCGTCGACCTCGAGCTCGAAGCTCGAGCCCAGGCGGCCGTCGTGTACGAGCACGAACAGCCGTCCGTCCGCCTTCGTCCAGAGAAGCCAGACCTCGAGGCCGTCACTCGTCCGGTGGGCCAGCTCGCGAGGCATGCGCTCGGTGGTGTCCGTGCGGGTCATGGCGTCCTCCCTGCTCGTCGTCTCGCTCATGACGAGCAGGTTCGGCCGTCGCGCTCAACGACGCCTCAACGGCCGCTCAGCGCCCGGCCGGGGCGTGGGTTACGGTCCCGCGACGCACGTGCTCGAGTTCCGCATCCTCGGACCGTTCGAGGCCCGTCAGGACGGCGAGGTCGTCCGGATCGGGGGCCCGAAGCAGCGCGCGCTGCTCGCGATCCTCGTGCTGAGCGCCAACCAGCCCGTGTCGGTCGATCGGCTGATCGAGGAGCTCTGGGGCGGGGCGCCGCCCGGGAGCGCCGCGCACAGCGTCGAGGTGTACGTCTCGCAGCTCCGCAAGGCGCTCGGCGACGCCGGGGTGATCGTGACGCAGCGCCCCGGCTATCGGCTCCAGGTCGAGCCGGAGCACATCGACCTCCACCGCTTCGAGTCGCTCGTCGCCGAGGGTCGCGACGCCGTGGCCGCGGGCGACCCGGAAGCCGGGGCGGCGCGGCTGCGCGAGGCGCTCGGGCTGTGGCGAGGCGCGCCGCTCGGCGACTTCGCGTTCGAGACGTTCGCCCAGGGCGCGATCGCGCGCCTCGAGGAGCTGCGGCTCGCGGCGCTCGAGGACCGCATCGACGCCGACCTCGCCCTCGGGCGCCACACCCAGGTGATCGGCGAGCTGGAGGGGCTGGTGTCGGAGCACACGCTGCGCGAGCGTCCGCGCGGTCAGCTGATGCTCGCGCTCTACCGCGCCGGGAGGCAGGCCGAGGCGCTCGAGGCCTACGCGGCGACGCGTGCCGCGCTCGTCGAGGAGCTCGGGATCGAGCCCGAGCCCGGCGCTCCAGCGGCTGGAGCGCGCGATCCTCAACCACGACGCCTCCCTCGAGCTCGACGCCCCCGCCGCGAGCCCGTCGAGGCATCCGGGTGGAGGCGACGACGAGGTCGATCCTCCTCGCGGGCTCGGGCGCGGGGCAGCTCGAGGCGTTGCTCGCGCTCGCCGCGCCGCTCGCCCGCTCGGCCAGCCCTCACGAGCTGATCGTCGTCAGCCTGCTGGCGGGAGCCGACGCGACCGGGCTCGCGGAGGAGACCGGCCGGCTGGAGGCGCGCCGCGCGGCACTGCTCGAAGAGGGCCTGGCCGCGCGCGCGGCCGCGTTCACGAGCGACGACCGCGGCGCGGACGTCGTCCGGCTCGCCTCGCAGCAGGACGTCGACCTCCTGCTCCTCGACGCGCGCGAGGCGCCCGCCGGCCCGTTCGATGAGGAGCTCACCACGCAGCTCGACGGCGCGCCGTGCGACGTCGCGCTGCTCGTGGCCGGCGACCCGGACGCCGCGCCGCCGGCCGGCGCCGTCGTCGTGCCCTTCGGCGGAGCGCGACGACGACTGGAGCGCGCTCGAGCTGGGCGCCTGGCTGGCGACCGGCGCGGGGGCGCCGCTCGCGTTGTGCGGCGCCGCGGCCGACACCGCGGTCGACCGCCGGGATGCGAGCAGGCTGCTCGCCACCGCATCGCTGGTCGTGCAGCAGCTCGCCGGGGTGGCGGCCCAGCCCGTGCTCACCGCGCCGACCGTCGAGGGCGTCGTCGAGGCTGCGGCCGGAGCGCGGGTGGTCGTCATGGGCGCCTCGCCGCGATGGCGCAGCGAGGGTCTCGGCGCCGCCCGCAGCGCGATCGCGGCGGCGGTCGACGCGCCGTGCCTCGTCGTGCGGCGCGGCCTACGGCCCGGCGGGCTGTCACCTCCCGAGGGCATGACCCGGTTCACCTGGTCCCTCGCCGCCACCCCGGCCGGCTGAGGAACGCGGCGCGAGCCGCGCGTCTGAGGAGACCTTGAGCGGACGTTGAGCATGGCCGCCGACGGTGCGTCCGCGGGGTCGCGCCGTGCGGTCTCGCTCGACAAGGAGACCACGATGAAGCTCAGTACGTTCCAGTTCCGCAGTCGGCTCCGCGCGAGGCTCGCGGCGGTCGCCCTCGGCCTCGCCGCGTGCCTGCTCGCGCCGGGCGCGGCCTCGGCCTTCGACACCGGGCCGCACTTCGACATGACCCGCGACGTGCTGACGTCCGAGGGCTTCGGAGACGCAGCGGTTCGCACCGTCCAGGTGAACAACTGGTTCGTCGATCTGTACGAGAACGAGGGCCAGAACCCGTACAGCGGCCATTCCGCCTGGTGGAAGGAGGCGCTCGTCTTCAGCTACGGGGCACGAGAGCACTGGCCCCAGGCGCTGCTCGACGCCTCCGAGCGGAGCCACTTCGACAGCTCCGAGGGCGGCTACCGCACCGCCGCGTCGCTCCAGACGGAGTGGAACCGGCTGCGGCGCGCCACCTACGAGGCCGTGACGCGGGCCCGGCGGACGAACGACCCGCTGCTGGCGCTCACCGCGCTCGGCATCTCGACGCACCAGATCCAGGACTTCTACACCCACTCGAACTGGGTCGAGCCGCGCTCGTCAGGCCCCGGCTGGGCGACCCGCGGGCTCGGCGGCACGCCGACGTGGTTCGACGTCCCCCAGAGCACCCGGCTCGCGGAGGGCACCGGCCTTTACACCGCGGGCAGCGTCCCCGGCGGACGCACGCACGGGACGTGGAAGGGCGAAGCCGGCGCGATGGCCAAGGACTGGCCCGGCAGCCGGTACTACGCCGAGGCCCACATCGCCGCCTACTACGGGACACGGCAGTGGGTGCAGGCCGTTCGCAGCTGGATCGCCGACGAGGCGTTCTGGCAGCGCGTCCGCTCGTTCGGCGTCAGCGGCAGCCTCGCCGACCAGCTCGCGCACGACGTTCGCGCCGCCACCGAGATCTCGTTCTACTCCGGTCACTGGCAGGGCCAGGGCGAGCCGTTCGGCGCGACCGCGCCGGGCCCCGGCGGGAGCGTCGACGACGTGGCCGTCGCGGTCACACGCTATTTCCGAGGGCGTGGCAAGACGACCTTCCGCTCGACGTGGGAGCAGACGATCCTCCGGCTCGCCGCGAAGTGCGGCCAGGCACTCCCGAGCTCGACGCTCAGCTGCACGGGCAGGCCGGCGGGGGAGTACCCGCTCGTTCGCGACGCGTCGGGCCGCTTCGTCGAGGTGCCGCTCGGGTCAGAGCCGCCGCACAGCGGCCGGCTGCAGGCCGCGACGCAGTTCGCACGGCTCGAGATCACGTCCCTCAAGGGCCTCGGCGCCGGCGACATCGGGCCGGACGAGGCGGACTTCTACACGCGGGCCACGATCGGCGGGCAGCCGTTCCTCTCCGCCTTCCTGCACGGCTACGACAGCTTCTCCTTCAACCGTCCGAACCACCCGTTCACGTTCCTGAAGGCCGTCCAGCGGAACGGGTCGGCCGCGGAGCCGCTCTACGACCTCCGTGTCGAGGTGAAGACGACCGACCGGAGCTGGGCGGGGACGGACGACGACATCTATCTCCGCATCAACGACGGGCTTCGCTTCCAGCTCGACAAGGCGCTCTACGACGACTTCGAGCGGGGCGACCGTGACATGTACAGCCTGCCGGTCGACCAGCAGCTGAGCTTCTTCGGGAACGCGCCCCGGGGGGTGCTGACGATCGGTGACATCCGCTACCTGCAGATCGAGAAGTCGCGCGACGGCGCCGCGGGAGGCTGGAGCCTCGGTGGGCTTCGCGTCTGGGCGAACGGCCGGCTGATCTACCAGCGCGAGCCGATCAACCTGTGGCTCGAGGACGACCACCGGACGTACCGCGCCCCGGGGTTCGCGCCCGCGTCACCCGCTACGAGGCAGGTGCCCGTCTGGGTCGCGCTCTACGACGCCGACAGCTTCCTCTACGGGGGTGACGACCACGCGGACATCAACCCGCTGCACGACCGGTACAACCTCGGGCTCGGGTACACACCCGGTGCCTTCGTGCAGGCGACCGCCGAGGGCGGCGACGCCTACGGCGGCCGGTTCCCGTCCGGCGACGGCGACCGGGCGCGCCTGACGTACCGGCTGACGACGCTCGCCCCGGCTCTCCCGCCCGCTCCGGGCCCGGGCGCCGTGGCGGTCGCGCCGATCGCAGTCGCACAGCCGATCGCCGCGGGCTAGTCCCCTCCTTCATCGAGCGAGCAGGAGCCGGGTGTCCCCGGCTCCTGCTTCGTGGAGACGGCACAAACCCTGAGCGGGCCTTGAGGGCGCGTTGAACGCGGCGGAGGAGGCTCGGGGCACCTGAGCCGCCGACGGCGGCTCGAGAGAGCCAAGGAGAACGACATGAACCCTCGCAAGATCCTCGCTCTAGCCGGTGTCCTTGCGCTCTGCGCGCTCGTGCTCACGGCCGGCCTCGCGCAGGCAGCCCCGCCGCACCAGCTCGAGCCGGGGGTGCGGGACCCGATCCTCGAGCCTCCCGCGCGTCCCGACCTCGTGCTCACGGCGACGGCCGCGCCCGGCCTGCGCTTCGTCGGCTCGAGCATCACCTACACGCTCGTCGTGCGGAACGACGGTGACGCGTCCGCGTCGAACGCCTCCGTCACGACGACGCTCCCGGCCGGCCTGACGCTCGTCTCGGCGAAGGTCGGCACGACCGTCCAGCGCGACTGTTCCACCGCACCGACCATCGCCTGCGCATTCGGAACGCTGGGCAGCGGTCAGAGCGGCCGCGCGACGGTCGTTGCGAAGGCCACCGCCTCCGGCGCACTGACGAGCCGCTTCCTCGCCCGCACGAGCGGCGTCGACACGAACCTCTCGAACAACCGGGACGAGGTCACGGTCTCCATCCTCTCGCGGCCCCTCCGCCCGCCGTTCGACACGCGCCCACCCGTCGCGGACCCGACGGCTGACCCGGGCCAGGCCGATCCGACGCCTCCGGGCGGCGGCACGACCGCCGAGCCTCCCGTCGACCAGCCCACGCCTCCTCCGCCTCCGGCCGGCCAGCCGCTCGATCCTCCCTTCCAGCCGTTCCCCGGCTCGGGCGAGGGGACGCAGCCGTTCGGCGAAGAGACGTCCAAGACGACGTCCGGCGGGAAGAAGTCGGCCAAGGCGAAGAAGCGGAAGCTCGCGAAGCGCGCGAGCTCCCGGTGCACGATCACCGGCTCGAACGGCCCGGATCGCCTGCGCGGAACATCCGCCCGGGACGTGATCTGCGGGCTCGGCGGGAACGACGTGCTCCTCGGCCTCGGCGGCAACGACGTCCTCCGTGGCGGAGGCGGCAACGACCGCCTCGTCGGCGGCCGCGGCAAGGACTCGCTCGCCGGAGGGCCCGGCAAGGACGCCGGCGTCCTCGGCGTCGGCGACCGCGCCCTCGGCATCGAGCGGGCCAACTAGCCACCCCTTCCGAGCAGAGGAGAGACAGACATGAAGCTCGCAGCCAGGATCCTCGTCGCCGGCCTCGCCACCGCGTTGCTGCCGGGCGTCGCGCTCGCGCCCGAGCGCGCCGCCGCAGCGGACGTGGTTCGTGAGAAGTGCGTCAGCTCGGGCGACTACCGCATCGCGTTCGAAGGCCCATAGCCGAGCGACGACGATGCGTCGTCGGGAGGAGGGCCGCCGTGGCCCTCCTCCTCGCGTGTCCCGACCGGCTCCGGCCGCCGGCCCTCGAGCAGCCGGCGAGGAGTCGGGGTACCGCGGCGTCAGGAGGAAGAGGTACGCGAGCACCTGGCCCTGGTAGCGGAGCGACGCGGCGCCGAGGTCGCGGATGCCCCCCGGCATCCGGCCGGTGGCGAGCGCCGCGAACCAGCCGAGCACGGCGACGACGAACAGGACGCCGCCGTACGCGGAGGAGAGCACCAGCGCGGGGAGCGCGAGGAGCAGGCGTGCGAGCACGCCGAGCCGCTTCTGCCGCGCAGGGCCGGCGATCGTGAGGTCGATCGGGTAGCTCCCCTCGCGTCCGACGAAGCCGGGGAACGGCCGTCCGACGACGTACAGGAACGCCCCGACGTGCGTGGTCGCGCGGACGTACGCCGCGAGGAACCGGTGGAGCAGGAGCGGCACGCGGCCCAGGGCGAGGGCGAGCACCCAGGCGAGCACGGCGGCGATCACTGCAGGACGCCCCAGAGCGCCAGCCAGAAGAGGTGCGGGATCGTGAGCAGGAGACGGAACGCGACCACGAGCCGCGGCCGCCCCAGGTCGTCGCGGACGCGGATCGCGACCGGGTGCGCGGGCAGCTCGGGCCGCGGTTCGACGCGTCCCGGGGTGGCGTCCGGGTACCGGTCGGTGAGGAGGAACGCGTACGCCGCCGTCTGCGCTCCGTACCCGATCGTGTACGCCGCGGCGTCGCGCATGCCTCGAGGCATCCGGCCGCGGGCCAGGCAGGCGAACCAGCCGAGGAGGCCGACGGCGCTCGCCAGGCCCCCGGCTCCGAGCACGAGCGCGATCGACGACCAGGCGCCGAGCGCCGCGGACCCGCCCAGCGTCGCAGCGAGCATGAGGGCCGGAAGCGCGAGAAGCAGCCGGAAGCCCGCGCCGAGCCTGCCCTGCCGTGCGGGCGGGTCGATCTCGACGTCGACCGGGTACGCGGCCGGCGCCGGTGAAGCCCGGATAGGGAGACGCCGCAAGCGTCAGGTAGGCGGTCAGGTGCGCCGAGTAGCGGACGTACGACGCGAGGAACCGGTGGAGCGTGCCGGGCGCCCGACGCTCGAACAGCACCGCGAGCCACACGACGAACACGAGCGTGAACGCGGCGACGCCGAACAGGCCCACCCAGACGAGGTGAGGGAGCGCGAGGAGCAGCCGGAAGAGCACCGTCGAGCGGCGGCGCACGAGGTCGTCCGTGACGACGAGGCGGACGGGGTGCGGGCGAGGGCCCGGGCTGGGTGCCGACGACACGCGCGCATTCTGCGGACGGCGGTCGGGATCGCACCGCGGTCGGCGTCCTCCACCTCGCACGAGGGACGGGCTCTAGGATCGCCGCGTGAGCGACGAGGGCGTGACGCGCGAGGATGTCGTCCGGGCGGCCGAGACGATCCGCGGCCGCGTGCGCCGCACGCCGTTGCTCGACGCGGCCGCGCTCGCGCCCGGCCTCGCCCTCAAGGCGGAGCTCTTCCAGCACACGGGCTCGTTCAAGGCCCGCGGCGTCTCCAACCGGCTGGCGGCGCTGAGCGGAGAGGAGCGGCGGCGCGGCGTCGCGGGGGTGTCCGCCGGGAACCACGCGATCGCGCTCGCCTGGGGCGCCGCGGCAGAGGGCCTCGACTGCATCGTCTTCAGCTGGGAGTCGGCCAGCCCGTTCAAGCTCGACCGGGCGCGCTCCTTCGGGGCCACCGTCGACACGGAGGCCGAGGACCCCTCCGGGGCGTTCGTCCGCCTCGAGGAGCACCTCGCGGAGACGGGCGCGACGCTCGTGCATCCGTTCGACGACCCGCTGGTGCTCGCAGGCCAGGGAACGGTGGGGCTCGAGATCCTCGAGGACGCGCCGCGGGTGGACGTGATCGTCGTCCCGGTCGGGGGCGGTGGGCTCGTCTCCGGGATCACCGTCGCCGCCGCGTCGCGCGGCGCGCGGATCGTCGCCGTCGAGCCCGAGGGCTCGCCCGCGCTCGCGCGGGGGCTCGAGGCAGGGAAGCCGGTCGCGGTCGTGCCGCGGACGATCGCGGGCGGGCTCGACGCCCCGTTCGCGGGGCGGCTCGCGATCGAGATCTGCCGCACGGCCGGGCGTGGAGGTCGTCACGGTCAGCGACGAGGAGATCGAGGAGGCGATGCGCCGCCTCTACGCGGACGCGAAGCTCGCCTGCGAGCCGGCCGGCGCGGCGGGTGTCGCAGCCGTTCTCGCGGGCCGTGTCGAAGCCGAGCGAATGGTCGCCGTCGTCTCGGGAGGCAACGTAGGGCCGGAAATTGCCTCTGGTATCCTGGCTTCTCGATGAAGGCGGACATCCATCCCGAGTACGTCGTCGCCCACGTCACGTGCTCGTGCGGCAACGAGTTCATGACACGCTCGACGAAGGCCGAGCTCCACGTCGAGGTGTGCTCTGCCTGCCACCCGTTCTACACCGGCAAGCAGAAGCTGATGGACTCCGGTGGTCGGGTGGAGCGCTTCCAGCGCCGGCTCGAGAAGGCCGCCGCTGCCAAGAGCGCCTAGAGCGCCTTGCAGGTCGAAGCCATGTGCTGCCGTCACGCGCTGCGCGGCACGCCGGGGCTAGCCGAGCCCGTGGTCGGTACGGTGCCGTCGTGAGCGTGTCGTACGGCGGCCAGGCCGTGCTCGAAGGCGTGATGATGCGCGGCCCGTCCTGCTGGGCCGTCGCCGTCCGCACGCCCGAGGGCGGGATCGAGGAGGTCGTCCGCGACGTCAACTCGCCGATGAAGCGCCACCGCATCTGGCGGCTCCCGGTGATCCGCGGCGTGATCGCGCTCGGCGAGTCGCTGGCGATCGGCTTCCGCGCGCTCGCCATCTCGGCGAACGTCGCGGCGCGCGAGGAGGACGACGACGGGAACGTCGTCACGGAGATCACGCGCGGCCAGATCATCTTCTCGTTCGCGATCGCGATCGGCTTCGCGCTGATGCTCTTCAAGGTCGGCCCCGCGCTGCTCACGAACTGGCTGCCGATCGACGACACCGCCGGGTTCGTGATCGTCGAGGGCGCTGATCCGCGTCGCGGTGTTCATCGCCTACATCGGGCTGATCGGCCTGCTGCCGGACCTGAGGCGCGTGTTCCAGTACCACGGCGCCGAGCACAAGACGATCAACGCGCTCGAGGCGGGCTCGGACCTGACGCCGGAGAAGGTGCAGAAGTTCAGTTTGATCCACCCGCGTTGCGGAACAGCCTTTTTGCTCTGGGTGATGGTGATCGGGATCTTCGTCTTCGCGCTCGTCGGCCGGCCGGTCTGGTACTGGCTGATCGTGAGCCGCATCCTCCTCCTGCCGGTGATCGCAGGCCTCGCGTACGAGCTGATCCGGTATGCGGGCAAGCACCAGGACAACCGCGTCCTGATGACGCTGCTCGCCCCGGGGCTCTGGCTGCAGCGGCTGACGACCCGCGAGCCGACGCTCGACCAGGTGGAGGTGTCCATCCGGGCGATCGAGGAGGTGCGGCGCCGCGAGGCGGGCGACACCCCTGCCGAGCAGGCCGCCGACACGAAGGTCGAGGTGATGGCCTAGTGGGCCGGCCCTGCGGCCGCCCGCGTCCCGCCCCGGCCGGACGGGGCGCTGATGCCCAGGATCGTCCGCGAGGCGGAGGTCGCGTGGGAGGGGAACCTCGCCCGCGGCCACGGCGTGCATCTCGGCGGCGACCTCGGGCGCGTTCATCGGCCTCTCGTACTCGCTACCGACCCGGGTCGGCGACGACGAGGGCAAGACGAGCCCCGAGGAGCTGCTCGCGGCGGCGCACGGCGCGTGCTTCACGATGTCGCTCGCCGGCGAGCTGACCCGTGCGGAGACACCGCCCGAACGGCTCGACGTGCACTGCACGATCACGATGGACGAGGTCGAGGGGCGGGGCCACCTGATCGTCCACTCGGCTCTCGTCGTGCGCGCGAGCGTGCCCGGCATCGACGAGGCGCGGGCTCGCGGCGGCGCTCGAGGCCGCCGACCAGGGCTGTTCCTTCTCTCAGCTCCTGCGCGACGCAGGGGTGGGAATCGACGTGACGACCGCAACCGACGAGGGAGGCGACTGATGGCGACCGAGCGCATGGCCAAGGTGACCTGGTCCGGCTCGTTGATGGACGGGAGCGGGACGATCGAGGGAGTCGGCAGCGGGGCCTTCGGCCCGCTCGACGTGACGTGGGTCTCGCGCGCGGACACGCCCGACGGCCGGACGAGCCCCGAGGAGCTGATCGCGGCCGCGTGGGCGACGTGCTACTCGATGGCGCTCTCCCACGCGCCTGGCGGGCGCCGGCAATCCGCCCGAGCGGCTCGAGACGTCGGTGACGGTGAGCTTCCAGCCGGGCGAGGGGATCACGAAGGGCGCGATCACCGTGGTCGGCACGGTGCCGGGGATGGATCACGACTCGTTCCTGGAGCACGCCGAGGGCGCCAAGGCGAACTGCCCCGTCTCGAAGGCCCTCACGGGCATCCCCGAGGTCACGCTCGACGCGACGCTCGCGACGGTCTGAGACGAAGGTGTCCGACTGAGGTCGGACACCGGGCCGCACCTACAATCAGTCGCCGTATGGCGACCCTGGACAAGCTGGCCGAGGAGCTCGAGCGCTCGCATGCCGAGCTGCAGGACCGCATGGCCGATCCCGCCGTCTACTCGGACCACCGGGAGGCGGCGGAGCTCGGACGGCGCCTGAAGGAGCTCGAGCCCGCCGTCCGCGCTGCGCGCGAGTGGCGACAGGCGAGCGCCGACCTCGCCGCAGGCGAAGGAGGACCCCGAGCTGGCGGCGATGACCGGCGAGCTCGAGACGGAGGTCGCACGCCTCGAGGACGAGCTCAAGCTCGCGCTCGTGGAGCGCGATCCGGCCGACGCCAAGGACGTGATCGTCGAGGTTCGCCAGGGCGTCGGCGGCGACGAGGCCGCGCTCTGGGCGGGAGAGCTCGTGCGCATGCTCCAGCGCTACGCCGAGCGCCGCGGGTTCAGGACGGAGCTGCTCTCGGCGAGCGAGAACGAGGGCGGCGGCGTGAAGGAGACCGTGTTCGCCGTCAAGGGCGACGGGGCGTTCTCCGTCTTCAAGTGGGAGGGCGGGACGCACCGGGTCCAGCGCGTGCCGGCGACGGAGTCGCAGGGGCGGATCCACACCTCGACCGCGACCGTCGCCGTGATGCCCGAGGCCGAGGAGGTGGAGATCGCGATCGAGGACAAGGACCTCAAGATCGACGTCTATCGCTCGACCGGGCCGGGAGGGCAGTCGGTCAACACGACCGACTCGGCCGTGCGGATCACGCACCTGCCCACCGGGATCGTCGTCTCGATGCAGGACGAGAAGTCGCAGCTCCAGAACAAGCAGAAGGCGATGCGCGTCCTCCGCGCCAGGCTCTACGAGGCCGAGCGGGAGCGGCAGCAGGCCGAGCTCGCGGCGGCGCGTCGCCTGCAGGTGGGGACCGGCGAGCGCGCCGAGAAGATCCGCACGTACAACTTCGCGGAGAACCGGCTCACCGACCACCGGATCAAGCACACGGTCCACCGCCTCGACCAGATCCTCGACGGCGACCTGCAGGAGTTCACGGACTCGCTCCAGGCCGAGGAGCGCCGCCGCGCCCTCGAGGCGGCGGTCTGAGCTCGTGTCGAATCGGCACGAGCCGTGAGCGACCGCGCGCTGACGATCGGGGAGGTGCTGACGCGCTCGACCGACCACCTCGCCGGGAAGGGGGCGGAGCGGGCGCGGCTCGACGCGGAGCGGCTGCTCGCGCACGCCCTCGGCCTCGAGCGCATCGACCTCTACATGCACCTCGACCGCCCGCTCTCCCCGGCGGAGCTCGACGCGGCGCGCGAGCTCGTCGCGCGGCGGGCGCAGGGCGAGCCGCTCCAGTACGTGCTGGGCGAGTGGGGCTTCCGGCGGCTGCTGCTCGCGGTCGACCGACGCGCGCTGATCCCGCGGCCCGAGACCGAGATCGTCGTCGAGCGTTGCCTCGCGCTGCTCGAGGGCCTCGACTCGCCCCGCGTGCTCGACGTCGGCACGGGGTCGGGGGCGATCGCGCTCGCGATCGCCGACGAGCACCCCGGCGCGCGCGTGACGGGCGTCGACGTCTCGGACGAGGCCCTCTCGCTCGCCCGGCAGAACGCCGAGCGGACGGGGATCGCCGTCGAGCTCCGCCGCCACGACCTGTTCGCGGGCCTGCCCGGGGAAGACTGGGACCTGATCGTCTCGAACCCGCCCTATGTGCGTGCGGACGAGCTCGACACCCTGCCCGCCGACGTCGTCGAGTGGGAGCCCGAGATCGCGCTCGTCGGCGACGGCCAGACCGATGCCCTCGTGCGGGACGCCTGCGACCTCGCTGCGTCCCGGGGGAGCCCTCGTGCTGGAGGTCAACGAGCACGCGGCATCCGAGGTCGCGGCGCTGCTCGCCGGGCACGGGTACGCCGCAGTCGCGCGTGACGCCGGATCTCGCAGGGGCGGAGCGCGTCGTCGAAGGGCGGACGCCGGCGGAACCGCCGGCGTGACGACGGCCACCAGCGTCGGGGCGGCGATCGCCGCGCTGCGCGCCGGGCGCCTCGCGGTCATCCCCACCGACACGGTCTACGGCCTCGTCGCGGACGGCGAGAGCGAGGCGGCCGCGCGGCGGCTCTACGCGGCCAAGGGCCGCCGGTCGATCCAGCCGACCGCGATCGTCCTCTCCTCGCTCGAGGCCCTCCTCGAGCGCGTCCCGGAGCTGCCGGACGACGCCGTCCGGGCGGCGCGGGCGCTGCTACCCGGGCCCTTCACGCTGGTGCTGCCGAACCCGGCGCGGCGCTACCGCTGGTTGAACGCCGAGCGTCCCGATGCGATCGGCGTGCGGGTCCCCGAGCTCAGCGGCCCCGGTCGCGAGGTGCTCGACGCGCTCGGATGCCTCGTCGCCACGAGCGCGAACCTGCCCGGATCGCCCGACCCGAGGTGCGTCGACGATGTCCCGGCGGCGATCACCGCGACCGTCGAGGCGATCGTCGACGGCGGCGAGCTCCCGGGAGTGCCGTCGACCGTGATCGACCTGACCGGCAGCCGGCCGCACGTCCTCCGTGAGGGGGCGATCCCCGCCGCCGAGGCCCTCGAGCGGCTCGGCTCGGCCACGTGACACGCGGCACGAGGGCTTACCGATCGTTTACTCCGAGACGACGAGCGCCTAACGAGGGTGCGGGAGACTCGCTCGCATGGGACGCCGCCTCGCCGCCGTCACCGCCCTGGGGATCGCCCTCCTCGTGGTGCCGCCGGCGGTCGCGAAGGCTCCGAGCGCGGTGACCGGCGCAGCGACCTCGGTGGGGGCGAGGAGCGCGGTGGTGACCGGCAGGGTGGATCCCGGCGGCGAGGCGACGAGCTGGTACGTCGAGTACGGGACGGCTCCCACCTACGGCTCGCGGACGGCTGCCAGGAGCGCCGGCAACGGCACCGCCGCCGTCGACGTGACGGAGCAGCTCAGGGGGCTCACGACCGGCGCCACGTACCACTACCGCGTCGTCGCCACGAACGCTGCCGGGACGAGCCAGGGGGCCGACCTCACCTTCACCACGCGCGGGGCCCCGGAGGTCGTGACCAGCCCGGCGACGCAGCTCGGGCCCACGTCCGCCACACTCGGCGGCAGCGTCGACCCGAACGGCCGCTCGACCGGCTGGTGGATCGAGTACGGGACGACGACGCGCTACGGCGCGCGCACCGACACGCGGTCGGCCGGCTCGGGGACGAGCCCCGTCGCGGTGTCGATCCGCGTCGGCGGGCTCCGTGCAGGCGTCACCTACCACTTCCGCCTCGTCGGCTCCAGCGACCTCGGGACGACGCGTGGCTCCGACCGGTCGTTCCGCACCGACCGGGCGCCGTCCGTCTCGACGGGCGGTGCCGACGCGATCACGGTCTCCTCCGCGCGCGTCAACGGGGCCGTCGACCCGCAGGGCAGGGGCACGGTCGCCTGGTTCGAGTACGGCACGACGGCCGCGCTGGGAAGCCGGACAGGGGAGATCGACGCCGGCTTCGCGACCCGCGCGACCAGGCACTACGCGCAGCTCACCGGCCTCCAGCCGGGAACGCGCTACCACTACCGCGTCGTCGCGAGAAGCGACGCAGGCACGACGGCCGGCGCGACGCGGGCGTTCACGACCAGCGCCGGCCCGCTCGTCGTCACCGGGCCGCCCCAGCCCTCCGGGCTGTCGGTCGTCCTGACCGGGAGCGTCGACCCGGTCGGGCGGTCGACGAGCTGGTGGTTCGAGCTCGGCCCGACGACGTCGTACGGCATGACGACCGTGGTCAGAAGCGCCGGGGCGGGCCGCGGCGCCGTCGCCGTGTCGGAGCCCGTCGCCGGCCTGGCCGCCGGGCACGGAGTACCACGCGCGGCTCGTCGCCCGGAGCTCGGCCGGCACGACGCGCGGCGCGGACGTCGTCTTCCGCACGTCCGGCGTCCCGGTCGTCGGCAGCGCCGCCGTCTCGGCGATCTCCCTCACGCGCGCGCGGATCACGGTGGACGTCGGCACGAGCGGGCTCGAGACGCGCGCCTGGGTCGAGGTGACCGCGGCGCGGCGTGCTCGTCTCTCGCACCGCGGAGACGCTCGTCCCGGCGAACGCGAGCACGCGGCGCATCGCCTTCCGCATCGCGGGTCTCAGCCCGGGGGCCCGCTACACCTTCCGCGTCGTCGCCGTCAACGGCGTCGGCACGGCGACGGGGGCGACAGCCTCCTTCGGCACGGCCGCCCGCCCGCGCGACGAGCGCGGCCGGCTCCTCCGCTGCACCATCGTCGGCACGAACGGCCCCGACCGCCTCGTGGGGACTCGGCGGCGGGACGTGATCTGCGGGCTCGGCGGGGCCGACGTGCTCGTCGGGCGGGTGGGTGAGGACGTCCTCGTCGGGGGGCCCGGCGCCGACTACCTCCTGCCGGGCACGGGTCGCGACCGCGTCGTCGCGGGGCCGGGCAACGACTTCGTGGTCGCTCGCGACGGGAGGACGGACATGATCTTCGGCGGGCTCGGCTTCGACCGCGCCCGCTCGGACCGCCGTCTCGACTTCACGCAGTCCGCCACGCGGGTCCGCTAGCACCTCGCCGAGGCGTGCTCGCCGCGCGCCGTCCAGGCGGGACGCGTGCAGGCACGACACATGTCCACGCGGGCCATGTCTTGGTGCCAGGCACGACGACATGTCCACGCGGGCCATGTCTTGGTGCCAGGCACGACGACGTGTCCGGGAGCGTCCTGGCGACGCGTCGGCGTCGGCCGCCGTCCTCTGCGAGTAGCATCAGGCGCGTGGCAGTCGCCGCCGACCACCTCGAGCGCTCTGCGGATCGGGGGCCTCGCGGAGCACGACCCCGAGATCGCGGCCCTGATCGGTCGGGAGGCCGAGCGCCAGCGGGGCCAGATCGAGCTGATCGCCTCCGAGAACTTCACGTGGCCCGCCGTGCTGGAGGCGACCGGCTCGGTGCTCACGAACAAGTACGCGGAGGGGTACCCGGGCCGTCGGTACTACGGCGGCTGCGAGGTCGTCGACGAGGTCGAGCAGCTCGCGATCGACCGCGCGAAGTCGCTGTTCGGGGCGGAGCACGCCAACGTCCAGCCCCACGCTGGGGCGCAGGCGAACATGGCCGTGTACCTCGGGCTGCTCGAGCCGGGGGACACCGTCCTCTCGCTGCGGCTCGACCACGGCGGGCACCTGACCCACGGGCTCAAGGTCAACTTCTCCGGGCGGCTCTACACGATCGTCCACTACGGCGTCTCGCGCGAGACAGGCGTCGTCGACGAGGCGGAGGTGACGGCCCTCGCCCGCGAGCACCGGCCGAAGATCATCATCTGCGGCGGCTCCGCCTATCCGCGTACGGTCGACACGGCGATGTTCCGCCGCGTCGCCGACGAGGTCGGCGCCCTCCTCTGGTGCGACATGGCCCACTTCGCGGGCCTCGTCGCCGCCGGGCTGCACCCCAACCCGGTCGAGGACTGCGACGTCGTCACGTCCACGACGCACAAGACGCTCGCCGGCCCCCGCGCCGGGCTCGTCCTCTGCCGCGAGGAGCACGCGCAGGCGATCGACCGCGCGGTGTTCCCCGGGCTGCAGGGCGGTCCGCTCGAGCACGTGATCGCCGCCAAGGCAACCTGCTTCAGGATCGCGGCGACGGAAGGCTTCCGCGCGTACCAGCACCAGGTCCGCGTCAACGCCGACGCCCTCGCGGAGACTCTGCTCGCCGGTGGAGTCGACCTGCTGACCGGCGGGACGGACACGCACCTGCTGCAGCTCGACCTGCGGTCCACGGAGTGGTCGGGGAAGGACGCCGAGGAACGTCTCGACGAGGTCGGCCTGACGACGAACCGGAACACGGTCCCCTTCGACGAGCGGCCCCCGACGATCGCCTCCGGCGTGCGGGTCGGCACGCCAGGCGGCGACGATGCGCGGCTTCGACGACGAGGACTTCCGCGAGGTGGGGAGGATCGTCGTGGACGCGCTCGCCGCCGACGCCGACCTCGGCGCGCTCGCCGCGCGGACGGCGGCGCTGTGCGAGCGGCGCCCGCTCTACCCCGGGTTCCGCGGGTACCCGGCCTACCTGACGGACGCCTGACGCGTGACCGGCACCGAGACGGAGCTCGAGCTCGGAACCGTCACCGAGGTGACGCATCCGCTCGTCCAGCACAAGCTGGGCCTCCTCCGCGACGTCACGACCACGACCCAGATGTTCCGCCAGCTCGTGAACGAGCTGACGCTCCTCCTGACCTACGAGGCGACGAAGGGCCTCGCCGACGAGGCGGTCGAGATCGAGACGCCCCTCGAGCGCATGACCGCGCGGCGGATCTCGGGGAAGAAGGTCGCCGTCTGCCCGATCCTGCGGGCCGGGATCGGGATGCTCGACGCGGTCCTCTCGCTCGTCCCGGGCGCGCGCGTCGGCTTCATCGGGCTCTACCGCGAACGAGGAGACGCTCCAGCCGGTCGAGTACTACGTGAAGCTCCCGGGCGACATCGCCGACCGCGACGTGATCCTGCTCGACCCGATGCTGGCCACCGGCAACTCCACGGCGGCCGCCGTCGAGACGGTGAAGCGGGCCGGCGCGACCTCGGTCCGGCTGATCGCCCTGATCGCGGCTCCGGAGGGGATCGAGCGGCTCCACCGCGACCATCCCGACGTCTCGATCGTCGTCGCGGCGGTCGACCGCGCCCTCAACGAGCAGGGCTTCATCGTCCCGGGCCTCGGCGACGCAGGCGATCGCCTGTACGGCACGAAGTAGGGCGGGGTGCCTGGGACCGAGTACAGGGGATCGACCCCGAAGGGGTCTCCCCCCGCGGCGCGTGGCGCCGGCGTACGCGTCACGGGGGTCAGCCCCCTGCGGGGACAGACCCCGGGGGGACACGCTGCGGGGAGACGGACGTCTGATGTTCCATGACCTTCGAGACAACCCCGAAGTCCTCTGGGGCGCGCTGATCGCCTTCGGGGTCGTCGTGCTGCTGACACCCGCCGTCGGCGGCATGGCGCGCCTGCTCGGCGTCGTCGACGAGCCGGGCACGCGGCGCCTGAACAAGCGGCCGATCCCGCGGCTCGGCGGGCTCGCGATCTTCCTCGGCATCCTCGTCCCGTCCCTCGCGTTCCTCGACCTCTCCGGCGAGATGCGCGGGATCGTGCTCGGAGCGGCCGTCGCGTGCGTCGTCGGCGCGATCGACGACTTCCGCGGCCTCGAACCGCTCCCCAAGCTCGCGGGTCAGGTGGCCGCGGCGGCCATCCCGCTGCGCGTTCGGCGTCTGGATCGACCACTTCACGTTCCCGTTCCTCGGCGTCGTCGACCTGCCCGGCGTGGGTCGGGATGCCGCTCACCGTCGTCTGGATCGTCGCCGTGATGAACATGGTCAACTTCCTCGACGGGATGGACGGCCTCGCCTCGGGCGTCTGCGCGATCGCCGGGCTGACCTTCGCGACCCTCGCGCTGTCGCTCGGGAAGATCGACGCGGCGGTCCTCTCCGCGGTCGTCGCGGGCGCGTGCATCGGCTTCCTGCGCCACAACTTCTTCCCCGCGCGCATCTTCATGGGCGACTCCGGGGCGCTCGTGCTGGGGTTCACGCTGGCGACGGTCTCGGTCGCGGGGCTCCTGAAGACCGCGTCGACGGTCGTGCTCGTCCTGCCGCTGCTCGTGCTCGCGGTGCCGATCATCGACACGTCGTTCGTCGTCGCGAAGCGGCTCAAGTACGGCCGGCCGATCTCCTCGCCGGACCGCTCGCACCTGCACCACCGGTTCATGGCGATCGGCTTCTCGCAGCGGCGTGCGGCGCGTGACGATGTGGGCGTGGACCGCGAGCCTCGGCGCCGCCGCGCTCGCGACGCGGTTCATCCCCTTCCGTGAAGGAGGCGAGTGGCACCCGTGGGAGACGCTGGCGGTCGTCGCGATCGCGCTCGCGGCGCTCGCCTTCTCGCTCTACGTCGTCTACCTGCTCGAGATCGTGAAGCTCGCGAACCCGCGCGTGCGCCGACGGCGGTCGCAGACCGCGGAAGAGGAGAGGCTCGAGCGCGTGACCGCGCTCCGCGGCGGCACCGTCACCTTCGTCTTCACCGACATCGAGGGCTCGACGGAGCTGCTCGAGCGCCTCGGCGAGCGCTACGCGGAGCGCCCTGGCCGAGCACCGGCGCCTGATCCGCGAGGCGTTCGCGGCGCGAGGCGGCCAGGAGATCGACACCCAGGGCGACGCGTTCTTCTACTGCTTCGAGCGCGCGCGGGACGCCGTCGCCGCGGCCGTCGCCGCCCAGCGCGCGCTCGCGGCGCACGAGTGGCCGGACGGGAGCGCGTTGCGCGTCCGGATGAGCCTCCACACCGGGGAGCCGATCGTCGGCGAGGAGGGGTACGTCGGGATCGACGTCCATCGCGCGGCGCGGATCTGCTCGGCGGGCCACGGGGGGCAGGTGCTGCTCTCCGCGACGACGGCCGCGCTCGTCTCGGGGGCGATGCCGGAAGGCGTCTCGAAGCTCGATCTCGGCGAGGTGCGCCTCAAGGACATGGAGGAGCCCGAGCACGTCACCCAGCTCCTGATCGACGGCCTCCCGCAGAGCTTCCCGCCGCTCCGCGTGGACCGAGGAGGAGCCGATGGACTTCGGCGAGCGGCTCGCCGCGAAGATCAAGGCGGACGTCGAGCGGCAGATCGAGGCCAGCCTGACGGGGGGCACGCACGTGGCCGAGAAGCCCAAGGCCGGCGGCATGGCCTTGACCGGCCTCGCGCTGGCGGGCCTCGTCGTCCTCGTGCTGCTCGTCGCCGCAGTCGTGGCGATCGTCCTGCTCCTCGTGGCCGTGCTGTAGGGCCTGGCGCCGCACGAGCTCAATCGTTTCCGCGAGCCTTCTCGGCCCGGGCGACGAAGTCGAGCAGCGCCTCCGTGAAGGCGGGATCGAGCTGGGGGTTGTGGCCGTGGCCCGGCAGGACGACCCGCTCCGCGCGGAGCTCGCGCTCGAGCACGTCGCAGATCGACTCGAACGCCGCGTGGTGGGCGCCCGAGACGACGAGCGTCGGGAGGTCGAGCGCGGCGAGCTCCTCGAGCGGGATGTCCGCCTCCCACGGGCCGCGCTCGAGCGACGAGCGCCCGGGCGCCCTGCTCGAGCGCGGGCGGGAGCGGGGGGGGGGTCGAAGTCCGAGCCGACGGCGCCGAGGAAGGTGCGCAGGAACGTCGGCGGGTCGAGGTGTGCGCCGCTTGCGTAGAGCTCCGCTCCGTGGCGGGCGAACTCGGCCACCTCGGGAACGTCGAGCGCGACACGCGTGCAGGGCGGCTCGATCACGGTCAACGACGCGAGCCGCTCGCCGAGCGCTCGCCGCCGCGAGCAGGGCGATCACGCCGCCGTAGGAATGACCGACGAGATGATCTCCCTCGACGACCTGCTCCGCGACCCACTCGGCGTGCCGCTCGAAGTCGACGCCTCGACCGGGCCCGGTGGGAAACCGGGCCGCTCGAGCACGACGAGCTCGGCCTCGCCGGCGATCGATCGTCGTTGCTCGCGCCATGTCGGCGCGGCCTCCGACGACGCTTCCGTGGACGAGGACGAGCCGGGCACGCGCGGAAGGCATGTGACGAACCTAGCCGTTTTTCCGCTTTGCACGGGCGATCGGGCTGTTACAAGCAGGGTGGTATGCTCCGGCCGGATGGCCGCCGCGACCGCCTCTTCGCCGCATTCGCTCGCGACTGCGTCCGGGCTCCTGCTCGGGACCACCGGCCTCGCGATGGGGGTCGGCGCGCTTCTCGGCTGGCTGTTCGACGCGCCGGGGATCGGGCTGCTGATCGGCGCGATCGCGGGCATCCCGCTCGCGGTCGCGGTCGTCTACGCCGTCTACTCGCGCGCCGGGGCATGAGCGCACGCGTGTTCGAGACGCCGCGCCCGGTCCCCGGGCGCCTCTTTCCCGCGCTGGCGGGGACGGTGGTCGTCGTGCTCGCGCTGCCGGTCTTCGCCGCCGCCGGCTGGCCGCTCCGGGGCTGGCTCCTCGCAGCGACCCTGTGGGCGGCGGGCCAGCTGTTCGCCCTGCTGCTGGCGCGACTCCCGCTCGGCACGGGTAACCTCGCCGCCGCAGGCATGCGGGGCATCGGCACGAGCTTCAGGGCAATGGCCATCGGCATTCCGCTCGTCGTGGCCACGGTCGCGGACGAGAGCGTCGGGCTGGCCGCGGCCGCTCGTCTACGCGATCGCGTTCACGGTCGAGCTGGCCGTCTCGCTGCTCGAGTACTTCGGCGCCGAGGCCCGGGCGTGAGCCGCCTCCTGACGCTCGCCACCGCGCTCCTCCTCGCGCTCCCGTCCCTGGCGCTCGCCTCCACCACGGAGGTCGCCGAGGAGGAGTTCGACCCGGCGCACGAGTGGGAGTTCAAGACCTGGGTCGACCTCCCGTTCGGCCTCGACATCACCAAGCCCGTCGCGTACCTCATCCTCGGGACGATCGTCACGTGCCTGCTGGGCATCGTGCTGATGCGCGTCAAGGTCGGTCGCGACCCGACGAAGCGGCAGGCGGTCGGCGAGATGATCTACGAGATCGCCCAGGTACAGGTCGCCGAGCAGGGACTGCCCACGAAGGCGATCGGCCGTTGGTTCCCGTACGTCGCGTCCCTGATGCTCTTCATCTGGACGATCAACATGCTCGGGTTCATCCCGCTCCCGCTCTCCGACGAGACGGTGGACGTCGGCGGCGTCGAGTTGCCGACGCTCGCGATCTTCGCCGCGACCTCGACCCTCTCCGTGACCCTTGCCCTGGCGCTGATGACGTGGGTGTTCACGCACGTCGAGGGCATCCGGGCCAACGGCGTCCGGGGCTACTTCAAGAGCTGGATCCCCGAGGTGCCCAAGGCGCTCCTGCCGCATGATCATCCCGCTCGAGATCCTCGGCCAGTTCATGCGGCTGATCAGCCTCTCGGTCCGGCTCTACGCGAACATGCTCGCCGGCCACCTGCTGATCCTGACCTTCATCGGCCTCATCTTCCTCACCGCACTGGGCCGTGTTCCCGCTCTCGGTCGTCGCCGGCACGGCCTTCTACCTGTTCGAGGTCGTGATCGTCGTCTCGATCCAGGCCTATATCTTCGCCGCCCTGTCCGCCATCTACATCGGCTCGGCGATCGAGCCGGACCATTGACGTCGTAGCCCACCAAAGGAGGAGCCCTACCCATGCTGTCCTCGTTCTTCTTCCTCGCCGCCGCTGAAGACGGCGCCGATGCGGGCAAGGCGATCGCCCTCGCGCTCGGCATCGGCCTCGGCGCCCTCGGTGCCGGTGTCGGCCTCGGCAACATCTTCGGATCCATGATCCAGGCGGTCGCCCGGCAGCCGGAGCTCCGTGGCGAGCTCACGGGCATCCAGTGGCTCGGCTTCGCGCTCGTCGAGGCGGTCGTGTTCTACGGCCTGATCGGCGGCCTGCTCGCCTTCGTGCTGATCTGAGCCCCGACCCGATGCTGACCCTGCTCGCACAGACTGCGGATTCGGACGAGGGCGGAAGCGGCCTGATCGAGGTCGTCCCCGGCCTCATGATCTGGACGCTCATCTGCTTCGGGATCGCGTTCTTCGTGCTGAGGAAGTATGCCTTCGGCCCCATCCAGAAGACGATCGACGACCGCCGCGAACGCATCCGGCAGGCGGTCGAGGAGGCGGACAACGCACGCAAGGAGGCGCGGCAGCTGCTGGAGCAGAACCGCGCGATCCTCGCGCAGGCACGCTCGGAGTCCGCGGACATCCTCGCCGAGACCCGCAAGGTCGCCGATGCGCAGGTCGAGCGGGCGAGGAAGGACGCGGAAACCGAGCGCCAGCGCAGGCTCGAGGACACGCGCAAGCAGATCGAGGCAGAGACCGCCCGCGCGATCGGCCAGATCCGCGCCGAGGTCGCCGACCTGACGTCGCGGCGACCGAGCGCGTCGTCGGCAAGGTGCTCGACGCGGAGGACCATCGCCGGCTCGTACAGGAGGCCGTGCAGAGCCTCGACTTCTCCGCCCTCGAGGGCCGGAAGAGCTGAGCGCGGAGAGATGGCCGTCGCCCACCGCATGTACGCACGCGCCCTCTACGAGGCCGCGCAGGGACAGGGTCGCGTCGACGTCGTGCGCGACCAGCTCGACGAGCTCGCCTCGGCGCTGGAGGCGACCCCCGAGCTCGAGGCGTTCCTGATGAACCCGCAGCTCGATCCGGCCGCGAAGGCGAGCGTGCTCGACGAGGTGACGACCGGCGCCGATCCCATCGTCACGAATTTCCTGCGCGTCGTCGCGTCGAAGGGGCGCGCGGGCCAGCTCCGCGCGATCGCCGAGGAGTTCGAGGAGATCGTCGATCGCGAGCAGGGCCGTCTCAAGGTCGAGCTGCACGACGGCCTACGAGCTCGACGAGGGCGAAGCCCAGGCGATCGTCCGCAAGATCGAGCAGTCGTCCGGGCAGACCGTCGAGGCAAGCCGCTCGGTCGACCCCGACCTGATCGGCGGGATGATCCTCCAGGCAGGCTCGCTGCGCGTCGACGCAAGCGTGCGCGGCCGCCTTGCGCGCCTCCGCCGCGAGCTCGTCCAGCGTGGGTGAGCCGTTGGTTCCCCCACGAGCCCCTCCGTTCGCGTCGTGCACAGAAGAGACCGCAGATCGGGCTCCCGCCGGGCAAAGGCCGGCTCCGCCCGCCAACCGCGCCGCACAGGTGTAGCGCAGAGACCAGGAGCGTTTTCCTTGAAGCTACGGCCAGAAGAAATCACCTCGATCCTCAAGCAGCGGATCGAGCAGTACGACGTCGAGACCGATCTCTCCGAGGTCGGCACCGTGCTCCAGATCGGAGACGGCATCGCGCGCGTGTACGGGCTCGAGAACTGCGTCGCCCTCGAGCGGCTCGAGTTCGAGCACGGCGTCGTGGGCATCGCGTTCAACCTCGAGGAGGACAACGTCGGCGTCGCGCTCTTCGGCGAGTGGCAGCACGTCAAGGAGGGCGAGCCGGTGCGGCGCACCGGCGAGGTGATGAGCGTCCCGGTCGGCGAGGCCCTGCTCGGGCGCGTCGTCGACCCGCTGGGCAACCCGCTCGACGGGCAGGGGCCGATCGAGGCGGCCGAGAGGCGCCCGCTCGAGTTCAAGGCGCCGGGTGTGATCCAGCGCCAGCCCGTGCACGAGCCGCTCTCCACCGGGCTCAAGGCGATCGACTCGATGATCCCCATCGGGCGCGGGCAGCGCGAGCTGATCATCGGCGACCGCGGCACCGGCAAGACCGCGATCGGGGTCGACGCGATCATCAACCAGCGCGGCGCTGATGTGATCTGCATCTACGTCGCGGTCGGACAGAAGGCGTCCACGGTGGCCCAGGTGGTCGAGCGGCTTCGCGACACCGGCGCCATGGACTACACGATCGTCATCTCGGCCCCTGCGCAGGAGGCCGCCCCGATCAAGTGGATGGCGCCCTTCGCCGGCGCGGCGATGGGGGAGTACTTCCTCTTCAACGGGAAGCACGCGCTCGTCATCTACGACGACCTCACGAAGCACGCCGACGCGTACCGGCAGCTGTCGCTCCTCCTGCGGCGCCCGCCGGGCCGGGAGGCGTTCCCGGGCGACGTCTTCTACCTCCACTCTCGCCTGCTCGAGCGGGCCTGCAAGCTCTCGGACGAGCTCGGGGCGGCTCGCTCACCGCGTTGCCGGTGATCGAGACGCAGGCCGGCGACGTCGCGGCGTACATCCCGACGAACGTGATCTCGATCACCGACGGGCAGATCTTCCTCGAGTCGGGTCTCTTCTACTCCGGGATCCGGCCCGCGATCAACGTGGGCATCTCGGTCTCGCGGGTCGGCGGGAACGCGCTCACGAAGGCGATGAAGAAGGTCGCCGGCCGCCTCCGCCTCGACCTCGCCCAGTACCGCGAGCTCGAGGCGTTCTCCCAGTTCGGCTCGGAGCTCGACGCGGCGACCCAGCAGGCGCTGGCGCGCGGCGAGCGGATGGTGGCGACGCTGAACCAGCCGCAGTACCAGCCCTGGCCCACGGAGGAGCAGGTGGTGGCCATCTACGTCGGCATCCACGGCTGGCTCGACAAGGTCCCGGTCGGTCAGGTCCCTCGCTTCCAGGAGGAGCTGCGCGAGACGCTTCGCGCCGAGGAGTCGATCTATCGGACGATCCGCGAGAGCGGCGACCTCTCGGACGAGACGGCGGCGAAGCTCGACGAGGCGCTCACGAAGTTCGTCGAGGCGTTCAACGTGCAGGAGGAGGCCGGCCTCGTCGGCTGAGCGATGGCGACCGTCCAGGACTACAAGCGCAGGATCCGCTCGGTCCGCAACACGCGCAAGATCACGCGCGCGATGGAGCTCGTCGCGGCGGCGAAGCTGCGGCGCGCGCAGGCGCGGATCGAGGCGATGCGGCCGTATGCGGACACCATGCGGGAGCTGATCTCGGGCGTCGGGCGCGCCGCGGGCTCCGTCCGCGGCCTTCCGCTCCTCCAGCAGCGGGAGACGACCGCGACGACCCTGCTCGTCCCGCTCACCGCCGACCGTGGGCTCGCCGGCGCGTTCAACGCGCAGGTCATGCGCCGTGCCTTCGCGCTCGACCGGAGCCTCTCCGGCGAAGGGCCAGACCGTGCGCTGGCTCGGGGTCGGCAAGAAGGGCCGCTCGACGCTCACGTTCCGGCGACGCGAGCTGCAGGGGGCCTTCGTCGGCTTCACGGACGCGCCGGCGTACTCCGACGCCCAGGCGATCGCGCACCGCGCGGCCGAGCTGTTCGTCGAGGGCGAGGTCGACCGCGTCGTCCTCGTCTACAACACGTTCGTCTCGCCGCTGACGCAGACCGTCACCGAGCAGGAGATCCTCCCGATCTCGGCCGACATCCTCGAGACCGACGAGGAGGAGCGCCGCGACGACGCGCTGCGCGGCGACTTCATCTTCGAGCCGGAGCCCGAGGAGATCCTCGAGCGGCTGCTCCCGGTGTACGTGGAGACGCAGGTCTACCGGGCGCTTCTCGAGTCGTCGGCCTCCGAGCAGGGCGCGCGGATGACGGCGATGCGGAACGCGTCGAAGAACGCCGGCGAGCTGATCGACACGCTCACGCTCGAGATGAACCGCGCAAGGCAGGCGGAGATCACGCAGGAGATCCTGGAGGTCGTCGCCGGCGCGGACGCGCTGGCCTAGAAGAAGTCAGGTCCGTCCCCGGCGGGGACCGACCCCGGAGACGCACTCCTCGTTCATCCGGCGGGAGGGGGCGAGAGCCTCGCCGGGGACAGGCCCTACGGGCCAGTCCCGTGCAAACAAATTCCCGCTCGCGACGTCCTATTGCGGACAGCGCTGCGCTATTCTCCTCCCGCTCACGTGTCCACCACGAGCCAGTCATCGGATGTCCTCAGCGGCCGCGAGCTCGGCGAGGCCGACTTCGCGCCCGGCCTCGCTCCGGAGACCCAGCAGGGCCAGGTCCAGGCCCGCGGCTACTGGGAGCAGGTCTGGCGCCGCTTCAAGCGGGACCGGGTGGCACTCGCGAGCGTGTGCTTCCTGATCCTGCTCGTGCTGGTCGTCTACCCCGGCGCATGGATCGCGGAGCGGCTGGTCGGGCACGGCCCGAACGACATCTTCCCGGACGCGCTCGACGACGGCCTCCTCCCGGTGGGGCCGATGAGCCGGGTGACGAACTTCGAGACGGGTGAGACCCAGCTCCTGATCCTCGGTGCGGACGGGACGCTCGGCCGGGACGAGTTCCTGCGCCTGCTCTACGGCGGCCGCGTGTCGTTGCAGGTGGCGGTCATCTCCACCTTCATCGTGATGGTGATCGGCGTGACGCTCGGCGCCGTGGCGGGCTACTACCGCGGCTGGGCCGACACGATCGTGGCGCGCATGACCGAGATCACGATGGCGTTCCCGGCGCTCCTGTTCGCGATCGCGCTCGCGAGCACGGCCGGCAGCCGGCTGAACAACATCACGTTCGGCGGCCTGCTCGGCAACGGCGTCGTCACGCTCGTGCTCGTGTTCACCATCTTCGGCTGGTACTACCCGGCCCGGATCATCCGCGCGAAGGTGTTCTCGCTGCGCGAGAAGGAGTTCATCGAGGCGGCGCTGATGACAGGCGCGAGCGACCTGCGGATCATCCGCTCGCACCTGCTCCCGCATCTCGTGGCGCCGATCATCGTCTACTCGACCCTGATCGTCGCGACCTTCATCCTCAGCGAGGCGGCGCTCTCGTTCCTCGGCGTCGGGATCCAGCTGCCCACCGCGTCATGGGGCAACCTGCTCGCCGAGGCGCCCAACTACTACACGACCGTGCCGCTCCTGATGCTGTGGCCCGGGCTCGCCGTCGTATTCACCACGCTCGCCTTCAACCTGCTCGGCGACGGACTTCGCGACGCCTTCGACCCTCGCTCCCGTCTCTAGGGCCGAGCCGTCACATGACGCACGACCCAGGCGCCGAGCCGCGCGCGCGAATGCATCAAAAGAGAAATTCTTCTCCGGTCTCTAACAAACCACCACGCCGTCCGTCATACAAGACGGGCGAATGGTGCCCATTGCCCGGAACCCAGCCGGGCTGCACTCGGAAAGGAGTGAGATGAAGGGACGCATCCTGGGCTCCATCGTGATGACCACGATCGGGGCCTCTTTGCTCGCCGCGGCGATGTTTGCCGGCTCGGCGAGCGGCGCAGGTGCTGCCGCTGAGGCGAAAAAGGGCGGGACGATCACGACCGTCAGCCGGAGTGACTTCGACTACGTCGATCCGGCGCTCGCCTACTTCAGCCACAGCTGGAACATGATGTCGGCGACGAACCTGACGCTGACGTACTACCCGCACACCGAGGGCCCTGCGCGGCAGCGGCTCGCGGGGATGGCGGCACCGCTTCCGCGTGTGACGAACAGCGGTAAGACGTACACGTTCCGGATCAAGAACGGCTTCAAGTTCTCGAACGGGGCGAACGTGACCGCCGCGAACTTCAAGCGGGCGTTCGACCGTGGCAAGCAACCCTGCCTCGCAGTCGCCCGCGCAGTCGTTCATGGACGACGTCGCGAGTTACAAGGCGGCGGGTCAGGTCTTCACCGTCACGCTCAAGAAGGCGGCTCCGGACTTCATGGCCCGGATGTCGATGCAGTTCTTCTCGGCGGTGCCGGTGAACCTGCCGTTCACCGCCGAGGGCATCAAGGCGCCCGGTCGTCTCGGCCGGCCCGTACTACCTCAAGGAATGGAACGTGAAGAACTCCGCCCTTGCGGTGCGGAACCCGTACTGGAAGAACACCCAGGAGCCGTTCAAGTCGCTTGGCTTCGCCGCGAACGTCGACCAGCTCCGCTGGATCGTCGGTCCGGACGTGGCGACGCAGCGGCTGATGTGCGAGCGCGGCGAGGCTGACCTCTGCAGCTTCCCGCCGGCACAGGCGAAGGAGCTCGCCGACAAGTACGGCATCAACAAGAGCCAGTTCTACGTCAAGCCGCAGATCGGCAACTGGTATCTCGCGATGAACACCTCGCGGGGGATCTTCCAGAACAACACGAAGCTGCGCCAGGCTGTGTCGAGCGCGATCGACCGTCGGTTCATGGTCGCCCAGCACGGCTACCTGGCGGGCAACCGGACCGACCAGTTCATCCCGATGGGGATGCCCGGCTTCAAGAACTACGACATCTACTCGCTCAGGGGCCCGAACTACACCAAGGCGAAGGCCCTCGCGCAGGGCAGCACCCGCGACGGCAAGGCCGTGATGTACACGCGGAACGACTCGTTTGGCCCGCCGATCGCGCAGTCCGTGCAGTTCAACCTCAAGCAGATCGGCATCGACGTCGAGATCAAGCTGTTCGACCGCGTCGTCCAGCACGAGAAGTCGGCGACACGCGGTGAGCCGTTCGACCTCACGCTCGAGGGCTGGCTCGCCGACTATCCGGACCCGGCGAACTTCATCAACGTGCTCCTCGATGGCCGCCGGCTTCAGGCCGACAACAACGTCAACGTATCGTACTTCAACAACCCGACGTACAACGCGAAGATGGACGCCGCCTATAAGCTGGCAGGCGACGCCCGGACTAACGCCTACGCAATCCTCGACCGCGACCTCATGAGGGATCAGGCGCCGGTCGCGAACGTACATCTCCACGAGCGGGCGCTGGCTCACCAGCTCGAAGGTCGGATGCTACGGGTACTCCGGGTTCCCAGGGCATCCTGCTGACCCAGATCTGCACGAAGTAGGGTCGGAGGAGAACCGCACCACAGAACGACAGGCGGGGGGAGCGCAGCTCCCCCCGCGCACTTCCACCGGACGTTCGATTCGATTACCCTCACGACGACGTGGCGCGATACCTGGTCAGACGGTTCCTCTGGGCCTGCGTCCTGTTCATCGCCGTCACGTTCGTCACCTACGTGATCTTCTTCGTCGTGCCGGCCAACCCCGCACGCCTGGCGGCCGGGCAGTCGGCGACGCCAGAGCGTGTCCACGAGGTGGAGAAGTTCCTCGGGCTCGACCAGCCGTTCTACGTCCAGTACCTGAAGTTCCTCAAGAGGCTCGTGCTCGAGGGGTCGATGGGCCAGTCCTTCGTGACACGCCAGTCGGTCAACGAGGAGATCCTGCGCGCCGCGCCGATCACGGCGTCGCTCGTCTTCGGCGCGATGATCCTCGTGCTCTCGATCTCCATCCCCCTCGGCATCTTCTCGGCGCTCCGGCCGCGATCGCTGCTCGACAGGGCGGCGATGGTCTACGTCCTGATCGGCATCTCCCTGCCGTCCTTCTGGATCGGCCTGGTGCTCTCGTACCTCGTGGGGTTCAAGCTGGGCTGGACGCCGATCGCGGGCTACTGCGAGGTCTTCAGCGTGCCCGAGGCCGCCGCCTGCGGTGGGCTGTGGGCCTGGGCGTACCACATGATCCTCCCGTGCCTCACCCTGACGATGGTCGTCGCGGGGACGTACGTCCGCTTCGTGCGGGCAGAGGTGATGGACACGCTCAACATGGACTTCGTCCGGACGGCCCGCGCCAAAGGCGCGCCCGAGCGCACCGTGATCCGCACGCACGTGCTGCGCAACGCCATGCTCCCCGTCGTCACCATGGTCGGGATGGACATCGGCCTGCTCCTCGGCGGCGCGATCTTCATCGAGGCTGTCTTCGGCCTGAACGGGCTCGGCGGCACTGCGCTCGAGTCGATTTCACGCTTCGACCTTCCGGTTCTCCAGGGCGTCGTGATCTTCGGCGCCGTCGCGATCATCATCTTCTCGCTCGTGGTCGACATCCTCTACGCGTGGATAGATCCGCGCATTCGCCTAACGTAAGCTTCGCGCGATGAGCGAGCCGCTCCTGGACGTCCGCGATCTGCGGACCGAGTTCGTCACGGACGACGGGATCGTGAGGGCCGTCGACGGCGTCAGCTTCACGGTCGAGCCCGGCCAGGTGCTCGGCATCGTCGGCGAGTCCGGCTCGGGCAAGAGCGTCACCTGCCTGACCGTGATGGGCCTGAACGACCCTCGCCTCGCGCGGTCGAGCGGCGAGGTGCTCTTCCGCGGCGAGGATCTGCTGAATGCCTCGTCGCATCGCCTGCGCGACGTGCGCGGGAACGAGATCGCGATGATCTTCCAGGACCCGATGACCTCGCTGAACCCGGTCCACAAGATCGGCCGGCAGCTCGCCGAGGCCGTGCTCCTCCACGGGGACGTCTCGCGCAAGCAGGCGTACGAGCGCGCGCGCGAGATGCTCAAGGCGGTCGGCATCCCGCGCGCCGAGCGGCGGATCGACGACTATCCCCATCAGTTCTCGGGCGGCATGCGCCAGCGGGTGATGATCGCGATGGCGCTCATCAACAACCCGGACCTGATCATCGCCGACGAGCCGACGACAGCGCTCGACGTCACGACCCAGGCGCAGATCCTCGCGCTGCTCAAGCGGCTGCAGGAAGACTTCGGCTCCGCGGTGATCCTGATCACCCACGACCTGGGGGTCGTCGCCGAGACCGCCGACGACGTGATGGTGATGTACGCCGCGCGCATCGTCGAGCGCGGCCCCGTACGCGCCATCTTCAACGAGCCGCGCCACCCCTATACCTGGGGGCTGATGGGCTCCCTGCCCCGGCTCGACGTCAACGTCGAGCGCCTGTATCAGATCCCGGGTCAGCCTCCCTCGCTGCTCAACCCTCCCGCCGGGTGCCGCTTCCATCCGCGATGTGCCTACGCGATGCCGGTCTGCCGCGAGAAGGACCCCCGGCTCGAGCTCGTTCCGGGCGACCCCGACCACGCGCAGGCCTGCCACCTCGACGAGGAGACGAAGCGCCGCGAGGCTGCGGCACTGCTCGCACAGATCACCGCCGGGGCAGGCACGTGAGCGAGGCGACCGGCAACGAGCTCCTCGTCGTCGAGGACCTGAAGAAGCACTTCCCGGTCACCCGCGGGATCATCTTCCAGAAGGAGATCGCGACGGTGAAGGCGGTCGACGGCATCTCGTTCTCGCTGCGCGAGGGAGAGACCCTCGGCATCGTCGGCGAGTCGGGATGCGGGAAGTCGACGCTCGTGCGGTGCATCCTCAAGCTGCTCGAGCCGACCGGTGGCCGCATCTTCTACCAGGGACAGGAGATCACGCGGCTCTCGCGCCGCGAGATGCGGCCGCTGCGCAGGAACATGATGATGGTGTTCCAGGACCCGTACGCGTCGCTCAACGCCCGCAAGCGGGTCGGGTTCATCGTCGGCGAGTCGCTCGAGCTCCACGGGATCGGAACCCCGTCGGAGAGGAAGCGCCGCGTCCAGGAGCTGCTCGAGGTCGTCGGCCTCAACCCGGAGCACTACAACAGGTTCCCGCACGAGTTCTCCGGCGGCCAGCGCCAGCGGATCGGCGTGGCGCGCGCGCTCGCCGTCAACCCGAAGCTGATCTTCTGCGACGAGCCGGTGTCGGCGCTCGACGTCTCCGTCCAGGCGCAGATCCTCAACCTGCTCAAGGACCTGCAGCGCGAGTTCGGCCTCACCTACGTGTTCATCGCGCACGACCTCAACGTCGTGCGTCACATCTCCGACCGCGTGATGGTGATGTACCTCGGCAAGGCGGCCGAGCTCGCGGATCGCGACGAGCTCTACACGAACCCGAAGCACCCCTATACCGGGGCGCTGCTCAAGGCCGTCCCGCTCCCGAGCCCGGACGCGGGCCGGGCGCGCAAGCAAGTGGTGCTCGAGGGCGACGTGCCGAACCCGATCAACCCTCCGGCCGCCTGCAACTTCCACCCCCGCTGCCCGCGCTTCCAGCAAGGGCATTGTGACGTCGAGACCCCGCCGCTCGCGCCGATCGGCTACCACCACCTCGTTGCATGCCACTACCCGCTCGAGCGCTGGCCGATGGACATCACCGCGCAACCCACGACCGCGCAGGCGGTCGAGTCGACCGGCTAGACCGCACCCGCGGCAGACCACGTGCGGGCTGCAGCGCGACGGATCGTCCTCCTCTTCGGCAGCGCGATCGTCGTCATCGCCGCCCTGTCGGCGGCGATCGGGCTCGCCCTCGGCTCCTCCGCCGCCCGCTCGACGGCCACGGGCCTGTACCTCGTCGGCTGCTTCCTCCTCGTGCTCGGCGTCTTCGCCGGCGTGCGGGGGCCGCTGCGGCCGTCGGGCGAGCCGGGCGAGGACGGCGACGCGATCGGCTCGCTGCTCGGCGTCGGGATCTTCTCGAAGGGCGTTCGCACGGCGACGAGCGACGAGCGCGCCGACGCTCACTCGACCGCCTGGCTCTTCCTCGCCATGGGGATGGCGATGATCCTCGTCGGGATCGCGGTCGACCCGCGCACGAAGCTCTTCTGACCGCCGCATGCGCTAACCATCGGGTCGAGTGGTCGTCTCAGTCGGCATGACGGGTATGCCTCCGTCGCTGTGCCAGCGCACGCGTGCGCTCCTCTCGGAGCGTCTCGACGTCACCCTGTCCGAGGTCGAGCGCCGCGCCGTCGACCGCCACACGAGCGAGTGCGCCGCCTGCGCCGTGTACGAGGCCCAGACCGGCTGGCTCACGGAGGAGCTCCGGTCGGCCCCTCTCGAGTCCCCTGCTCGGCCCGTGGTCGTCTCACCGGCCAGGGTGCGCCGCGTGCCGAGCCGTGTGGCTGCGAATGCGGCCTCGGCCGCCGCGATGCTCGTGATCGTCATCGGCGGGCTCGCCATCGGGACCGATGCTCCGGTCGACCAGGCGGAGGAGCTGGCGATCCCGACGGGCCCCACCGCGGAGTCCACGCTCGGTGATCCGCTCCGGGCGATCAGGGTCGAGGCGCTCCGCGCCGGCGAGCTGCCGATCCTGCCCGCTCCCGATTTGCCGCCGGCCGAAAGGCCCGCGCGGCTCGCGACCGACTCGTAGCCTCTCGACGGACGAAGAGCCTGGAAACCCCGACTACACTCGTCGGCGTGTTGGCCGACCCCGTTCGCGCGGACGAGCTCCAGGAGGCCGTGGCGGTCGCCGATCGGCTGCTCGCGAACATCGAGACGGTGGTCCACGGCAAGCGCGACGAGATCAGGCTCGTCATCACCGCTCTCGCCTGCGGCGGGCATGTCCTGTTCGAGGACGTGCCGGGCACGGCGAAGACCGTTCTCGCCCGCGCTGTCTCCCAGTCCATCGAGGGCGCCGTCGGCATGAGGATCCAGTGCACGCCCGACCTCCAGCCCACCGACGTCACCGGGCTCGCGGTCTACGACCAGCGCACGCGTGACTTCGAGTTCCGGCCGGGTCCGATCTTCGCGAACGTGGTGCTCGTCGACGAGATCAACCGGGCGACCCCGAAGACGCAGTCCGCGCTGCTCGAGGCGATGGCCGAGCGCCAGGTGACCGTGGACGGGGCGACGAAGGCCGTCCCCCGACCGTTCCTGCTGCTGGCCACGGAGAACCCGATCGAGTACGAGGGGACGTTCCCGCTGCCCGAGGCCCAGCTGGACCGCTTCTTCCTGCGCACCTCGCTCGGCTATCCCTCCGCCGAGGAGGAGCTCCAGGTGATCGAGGACCAGCGCGTCCTGCACCCGCTTGCGACGCTCGGCCCGGTCGTCGGGGTCGAGGAGATCGAGGTGCTCGAGCGGGCCGTCGCCGCGGTGTACCTCGACCCCCTGATCGCCGAGTGGATCGTGGCGCTCGTCCGCGCGACGCGCGAGATGACGGCGACGTCGGTCGGAGCCTCGGTCCGCGGCAGCCTCGCGCTCGAGCGCGCAGCCCGCGGGTGGGCTCTGCTCCACGGACGCGAGTACGTCGTCCCGACGGACGTCGAGCTGCTGCTCGTCCCCGTTCTCGGCCACCGGGTCGTGCTGACGCCCGCCAAGCTCGCCGAGGCCCGCCAGCGTGGCATGGAGGCCGTTCTCCAGGGGTTCGCCGAGGAGTGCTTCGCCCTCGCGCCGCCGCCGGCCGCGGTGCTCGAGGATTCCGTGCCGGACGTCGCGCGCGACGAATGATCGGCTCGTCGCTCACCTTCCCACTGGTCTCCCGGCGCCGCCTGATCGGACTCGCGTTCGGGTCGATGCACGGCGCGCGGCGTGGTGCCGGGTCGGACATCGCGGGCTCCCGGGCGTACGTGCCGGGCGACGACCCCCACCGGATCGACTGGGGCTCGTCCGCCAGGCTCTCCGCGGCGCGCGCGACCGACGAGTTCATCGTCCGGGAGTACCTCGCCGACGAGGCCCCGCGTGTCGTCGTCTGCGTCGACCGCCGGCCCGGGATGTCGTTGTGCCGTCCCGGCCTGCCGTTCCTCGACAAGGCGGCGGCCGCGGACGTCGCCCGCACGCTGATCGCGGCGAGCGTGGCCGAGTCGCGCGGGCTGGTCGGGTACCTCGAGCTCGAGCGCCCGGAGGTCGTGGGCTGGTGCCCGCCGACGAGCGGGCGGCGGGAGGCGGCGCTCGTCGACCATGCGCTCGCGGAGCGGAGCGGCCCTGACGACGGGATCACGACGATGTTCGAGTTCCTGACGCTCCACCGCCGCCAGGTGCCGTCCGCGAGCTTCGTCTTCGTCCTCTCCGATTTCATCGAGCCGACGCCGCTCGAGACCTGGGAATGGGCCCTCGACCGCGGGTGGGACATCGTGCCGGTCGTGATCCAGGACCCCGTGTGGGAGCAGGGCTTCCCCGACGTCGACCGGATCGTCCTCCCGCTCCAGGGCTCCGACGGGCGCCTGCGGCCCGTCCGGCTCGCGCGCGGGCGAGTCCCGGCGCTGGCGGGAGCGGCACGAGGAGCGGCTCGCCGGCCTCATCGGCGGGCTGCGCTCGCTCGGGATCGAGCCGGTGCTCGTGAGCCAGGCCGAGCGCGAGCACGTCTTCGAGGCCTTCCTGACCTGGTCCGGCGAGCGGCAGGCCGCCTGGGGGCACGCCGCATGAGGCGTGCGGCCCTGATCGGCGTGCAGGTCGTCGTCGCGATCCTCGTCGGCCTCGCGATACGCGAGCTGTGGCAGGCGACGAGGGGGGACGACGCGACCGGCTCGCCGCAGGAGACCATCGGCGTCACGACGAGCGTCACGCCGAGCGTCCACACGTTCGGGGCACCCGTGGTCGCGACCGCCGACGTGGTCGTCGACGCACGGCTCGTGCGCCCCGACACGGTCCGGCTCGAGACGGACTTCGACCCCTACGAGCTGACAGGGGAGCCCACGATCGAGCGTCAGGCCAGCGGGGATATCGCTCGCGTCGTGTTCCGCTTCCCGCTGCGGTGCCTGCGAGAGGGATGCGAGCCCGCCGAGGCTCGCGGCGTCGCCCAGTTCGAGGCCGGCTTCGTCAGGTACCGGTTCCGGAACAGCCCCGGCACCGGCCGCGACCTCGTCGACTGGCCGCCGGTCGAGGTCGTCTCGCGCGTCGCGCCGGTGGACGTCGAGCGCATCCGCTGGATCGCGAGCGAGACCGAGCTCCCCAGCGTGACGACGCGCTTCGGGCCCACGGGGCTCGGCGTCGCGCTCCTCGTCGCCGGCCTCGCGCTCGCGGCGGCGGCGGTGTGGCTCGCGCGTCGCCTCTGGCACGTGGAGCCCGTGACGGAAGAGGTCGACACCCGTCGGGAGCGGCCGCCGCTCGAGCGGTCCCTCGAGCTCGCGCGCGCCGAGCACCAGAACGGGGCCGCGGCACCCGACCGCCGGAGGGCGCTCGAGCGGGTCGCCCGCGAGCTCTCGGCGCTCGGCCTCGACGATCTGGCCGACGAGGCGCGCGCGCTTGCGTGGTCCCCGGTGCTCTCGACCTCGGAGGAGGTCGAGAGCTTCGCTCGCAGGACCGAGTCGGGCCGACGGCGCACCGCATGAGCGCGCGCCTCGGCTCGCTCTCGTGGGCGAGCCTGCTCCTTCGCCGGCGCGCCACCGGGCTTCCGACCTCTGCCGCGGACGAGCTCGGCCGGGAGCACCGGCGAACCCGGTGGTGCGCGCGTCTGCTCGGCGGCCGGGCCTCTCGGCCTGCTCCTTCGCCGCGTTCCTCGCGTCCCGCGACCTGCACGCGCTGCCGACGAGCTACTTCGCGACCGGCAGCGGGGGCGTGGTCGTGCTCGACCTGTCGACGAGCGTCGACGCGCAGAAGTCCCAGCGCGTGCAGCGGGTGCTGCGGTCGCTGGCCGAGACGGAGGGCCGCGTCGGCCTCGTCGTCTTCTCCGACAGCGCCTACGAGATGCTGCCGCCCGACACCCGGAGCGAGGAGCTCAGGCCGCTGCTGCGGTTCTTCGATCCGGGACCGGGAGGCTTCCGCGGCCCGGGGGGGTTCGGGAGCCGACGCGGCACCGATCGGAGCGAGACGCCGACGCCGTCGGCGCGAGGAGAGCCCGTGGTCGCTCACGTTCCGCGGCGGGACACGGATCTCGACCGGGCTCGCCGAGGCTCGCGCGGTGATCGACCGGGAGGGCGACAGGTAGCTCTCGGTGCTTCTCCTCAGCGATCTCGACGACTCCGGGTTCGACACGTCGGCGCTGATCGAGGAGCTCGTGACGTACGAGCGCAACGGGATCGAGCTGCGCGTGATCCCGCTCTTCCCCGCACAGGAGGACCGTGACCTCTTCGCCCGCATCGCGGACGAGAGCGTCTTCGTCGAGCGGGCCGAGCTTCTCCGCAACACGACGGTGCGCGAGACGCTGACCCTCGTCGGCTCGTCGCCCTGGTGCGCTCGTCGCGGTCGGCGCGGCCCTGCTCGCGCTCCTGGCCCTCAACGAGCGCTGGTGCGCACGTCTTACGTGGGGGAGGGCCGCATGAGCAGGCACGCCTGGCTCCGCCCGGTGGCCGGCTCCGTCGCGGTCGTCGCGCTCATCGCCGGCGCGGCGCTGCTCGTCGCGCTCGCGGCCGACGTCCTCCGCTTCGATCGCCAGCTCCGCGACGGAGATGCGGCGTACGCCGCGCGCGCCGAAGCGACGTGGGAGCCCGACACGCTGCTGCCGCGGGGGATCACCTCGTCGCTCCTCGGCGTCGGGGACGACGTCGCCTTCCGGCGCGCAGTGGACCAGTTCTGGCGCAGCGAGCCTCGCGGCCCCGATCCGCGTGTTCGAGGACGTCACGCGCCGAAGCGCGGCCGAGCGAAGGCTGGCTCGGACCGCCGACGACGAGGAAAGCCCCGAGCGCCGCTCCGTCCTCGCGATGCTCCGCGGCACGCTCCTCCTCGAGGAGGCCCGCAACTCGCCGACCCAGAGGCAGGTCTTCGTGCGCCGCGCGATCGAGCAGCTCAAGCGCGCGACGACGCTCGACCCGGCGCAACGACACCGCCGCCTACGATCTCGAGCTCGCGCTGAAGCTGCTGCGCGCGTCCGGCGCGGGTGTGGCCGGGAGCGGAGACACCGCGCGCCCCGCTGCCGAGCCCCGGCGCAGGCTCTGCCACCTCCGGCGGCGGCTTCTGAGCCGACGCTAGGCAATGTCGGTCAGCTTCCTCACCCCGCTCGGCGCGCTCGTCGGGGTGGTCGGGCTGCTGGCGGTCTGGGCGCTCCTCCGTGGTCGGCGCCGCTCCGCCTCGGCCGCCGCGACCCTCGGGCTCCCCGCGGACGGCAGGCGCTCGCTGGTCGTGGACGTCGCCCTGCTCGGGCTGGTGGCCGGGCTGATCGCGCTGGCTGCGGCCCAGCCCGTCGTCGCGCGCTCGGAGGACACGAAGGGACAGGAGAACGCCGAGGTCCTCGTCGTGATGGACGTCACGCGGTCGATGCTCGCCCGGCGGGCGCCCAGTCACCCGAGCCGCCTCGAGCGCGCGCGCACGGTCGCCAAGCGCCTGCGCGCCGCGCTACCGGAGACCCGTGTCGGCGTGGCCTCGCTCACCGATCGCGTCCTGCCGCATCTGTTCCCGACCCTCGGCGAGAACTCGTTCGCGGCGGTGATCGACCGCGCGATCGGGATCGAGCGGCCCCCTCCGGACAGGCGCAGCCGGCGCGCGACGGCCCTGCTCGCCCTCGGCGACCTCGGCCGCGTCGCGTTCTTCAACCGCGACACCGAGCGGAAGCTCGCGGTCGTCCTGACCGACGGCGAGACGATCCCCGTCGACTTCGAGGCGCTGCGCGATCGGCTCGCGAACGGCCGCGTCTCGACCGTCTTCGTCCAGGTCTGGCGCGGCGACGAGGTCGTCTTCGACGAGAACGGCGAGCGCGACCCTGCCTACCGACCGGACCCGACGAGCAGCCGCTCGCTCGCGTCGCGTCGCCGGCGCAGTGGACGCGCCCGTGCTCAACGAGGGAGACACACAGGCGCTCGTCGAGGTCGTGCGCGAGCGGATCGGCTCCGGGCGGCTGGTGCCGCAGGGCAGGCAGCTCGTGTCGAGGGAGCTCGCGCCGCCGGTGCTCCTCGCGGCGTTCGTCCCGCTGGTCGTGCTGCTGTACCGCCGTAACTTCTAGTTCACATGCGCCGCACGAAATCGCAAACCCGCTTGGCTACCCTTCCGCCGTGATCGAGCGCCTTCGTTCGCCCGGCTTCGCGCGGGCACTCGTCTGGGTCTCCGCACTCGTCCTGATCGCCGGCGTCGTCGCGTTCGTGACCGTCCGGCTCGGGTCGAGCGACGACGCCACCCCGGCGACCGCGGCCAACACGTCGACGGAGGAGGTGGATCCCTTCGCGACACCGCCGCTGCCGAAGGAGAGCGACGTCCCGAAGGCGGCCCGCGAGGCCGCCGGCGAGTTCGTGCTCGCCGCGGTGGGGCGCGAGGACCTGCCGAAGGCCTGGAAGCTCGCCGACCGCGAGCTGAAGCAGGCCTGCGGGTGCACGTACAAGCAGTGGCTCACCGGCGACATCCCGGTGCAGTACTTCCCGACGAAGGGGCTCAGGGCGCGGCGTTCTCGGTCAACGAGGTGACGCCCGGCCGTGTCGTCCTCCAGGTGCTCCTCACCCCGGGGCCGAACAAGGACGGGCTCGAGGCGACAGGCCTTCTACATCGGCCTCCGGCAGCGCGGCGGGGCGAAGGCGCCGTGGCTCGTGGACTACTGGGCGCCCGTCAACGTCGTGGCCGTCCCGGCCGCGCCCTAGCAGGCGCCCGGCACGTACGCTTCGGGCGTGATCGTGACGCCCACCTTCGTCACCTCCGACGTCTGACGGCTCGACCACGCCGAGCGTGTCGAGGCGCTGACGCAGGGCTCGTGGGATCCCGACGGGGACCGGCTCGGGCTGCTCGATCGCTTAGCTAGACTCCGTCGCCGGCGGCCCGCCTGGGCGCCTCCCGGTCAATCGACACGCCCATCGGAGCCCGAGCCTCATGCCTGAACCGAGCACGTCCGGCCGCAACGTCGGGAAGATCATCGAGATCAAGGGCGTCGTCCTCGACGCCGTCTTCCCGGACAGCCTTCCCGAGATCCTGAGCGCCCTCGAGATCGAGCTCGAGAGCGGCGACGCTCGTGGCCGAGGTGCAGCAGCACCTGGGCGACGACAGGGTGCGCGCGGTCGCGATGGACTCGACGGACGGGCTCGCCCGCGGCGTCGACGTCGTCGACACCGGCGGCCCGATCTCCGTCCCGGTGGGGCAGCCGACGCTCGGACGCCTCTGGAACGTCATCGGCCAGAGCATCGACGGCGAGGCCGATCCCCCCTCGGACACCGAGCGCTGGCCGATCCACCGTGACCCGCCGGCGTTCCGCGACCTCTCGCCGAAGATCGAGATCTTCGAGACCGGGCTCAAGGTCGTCGACCTGATCGCTCCGTACATCAAGGGCGGCAAGGTCGGGCTGTTCGGCGGCGCCGGCGTCGGCAAGACGGTGCTGATCCAGGAGCTGATCCACAACCTGGCGAAGGAGCACGGCGGCGTCTCGGTGTTCGCCGGCGTGGGCGAGCGGACGCGCGAGGGCACGGACCTGCTGCTCGAGATGACCGAGTCCGGCGTGATCGACAAGGTCGCGCTCGTCTACGGCCAGATGAACGAGCCGCCCGGCGCGCGCCTGCGCGTCGGCCTGTCCGGCCTCACGATGGCCGAGTACTTCCGCGACCAGGGCCAGGACGTCCTGCTGTTCATCGACAACATCTTCCGCTTCGTCCAGGCGGGCTCCGAGGTGTCCGCCCTCCTCGGCCGCATGCCGAGCGCCGTCGGCTACCAGCCGACCCTCGCCACCGAGATGGGGCAGCTGCAGGAGCGGATCACGTCCACGACGCACGGGCTCGGTCACCTCGGTGCAGGCGATCTACGTCCCCGCGGACGACCTCACCGACCCCGCGCCCGCGAACACGTTCGCGCACCTCGACTCGACGACCGTGCTCTCGCGGGCGATCGTGGAGAAGGGCATCTACCCCGCCATGGACCCGCTCGACTCGTCCTCGCGCGCGCTCCAGCCCGGGATCGTCTCCGACGACCACTACCGCGTCGCGACGAGCGTCCAGCAGATCCTCCAGCGCTACAAGGACCTCCAGGACATCATCGCCATCCTCGGCATGGACGAGCTGACCGACGAGGACAAGCTCGTCGTGTCCCGGGCGCGCAAGGTCGAGCGGTTCCTCTCGCAGCCGAACTTCGTCGCCGAGCAGTTCACCGGGACGCCCGGCAAGTACGTCAAGCTCGAGGACACGATCGCGGGCTTCGACGCGATCATCAAGGGCGAGCACGACGAGCTTCCGGAGGCCGCCTTCTACATGGTCGGCCCCATCGAGGACGTGCAGGAGAAGGCGCGCGACCTCGAGCAGGTCGCCGCCTGATGCGGCGCCCCGTCTCCGCCTAGGAAGCACGGATGGCCGACGTCAGCGACCACCCTCCCTTCGACGTCGAGGTCGTCACCCCCGACGGCCCCGTCTTCCAGGGGGAGGCGCGCATGCTGATCGTCCCGGGGGCAGCCGGCGAGATCGGCGTGCTCGCCCGCCATGCTCCGCTCGTCGCGACGCTCAAGGCGGGCTCGACGCGCGTCCACCTCGGGGGCAGCGAGGTCCTCGAGTTCGCAACCGGGCCCGGGTTCTTCAAGGTCGAGCTCGACCGGGCCCTCGCGCTCGTCGACGACGCCGTCAACGTCAAGGAGATCGACGACGCGCGCGCGCAGGCCCAGCTCGAGGCCGCGCAGGCCGAGCTCGAGAAGGTCGAGGCGGGGGAGTCCACCGCCGACCGCTGGCAGCTCGAGCAGCGGATCCGGCACGCCGAGAACCAGCTCGCGGTCTCCGGCCGCACGACCGGCTGAGCCGCCCGGGCGCTCCTCGCACGAGTGCTCGGACGGGCCGTCGCGCCGGCGATCGCCTGCGTGTGTGCCGCTGTAATGCACATTGCTATGCTGTGTGTATCGCGCAGTTCGTTGCACGCCTCGAGGACTCGCTCGCCGACCGCGTCGACTCGCTCGTTGCCGCCGGCGTCTTCGCGAGCCGCTCGGAGGCGATCCGCATCGGGCTCGAGCGGATCGTCGACCAGCTCGAGCGCGAGCAGATCGGCGGGAGATCGTCGATGCCTACACACGGATGCCCCAGACCGAGAAGGAGATGGCCTGGGCCGGCGAAGCGGCACGGCGGATGATCGCCGACGAGCCGTGGTGAGATGGACTCCTCGACAGGGCGACGTCTGGTGGGGCGAGGCCGAGGACAAGCGTCGGCCGGTGCTCGTCGTCACACGGACGGAGGCGGTGCCCGTACTCGACTGGATCGTCGTCGCCCCCGTCACCCGCAGGATTCGCGCAATCCGAACCGAGATCCGACTCGGTATCGACGACGGTCTGTCGGAGGAGTGCGTTGCGAGCTTCGACAATCTGCAAACCGTGCCCAGGTCGTTTCTCAGCGAGCGCGTGAGCGACGGTACGGCCGCTCGTCGCTCACAGATCTGTCGAGCCCTCGCCGCGCTCGCCGATTGCTGAGGTGGGCAACGCTTTTCGTGCTGCGCCGGCGCCTGCTCGGGTCGGCCTGCGCTACGCTCTGTCGACCTGGAGAGCTTTGACAGGCAGCTTGGCGACCGGGTCAACAAACGCCTAAAGAGCCCCTCGCGCCTCGACCGGGTCACCTCTGCGGCGTCTGGCGGCCCGGCCGAAGAGACCATGGTGAGCGCGACCGACCGACTGAAGGAGATCCTCGCGAAGCGCATCGTGATCCACGATGGCTCTTGCGTGGGGGAACCCATGGTTCCCCCACGAGCCCCCTCCTTTCCGGTGCTTCATGGATCAGCCCTGTGTGGCCTCCCGCCGGGCAAAGCCCGGCTCCGGCCGCGCACGCGCAGCGCATCGGTCGACCGCAGTCAGGGTGTCACGTGAGCGCGACCGACCGACTGAAGGAGATCCTCGCGAAGCGCATCGTGATCCACGATGGCGCGTGGGGCGTCCTCATCCACCGGAAGGGGCTCTCCGAGGCGGAGTACCGCGGCGAGCGGCTGCGCGAGCACGCGCGCGACGTCAAGGGCGACCCGGATCTCCTCAACCTGACTCGCCCCGAGATCGTGGCCGAGATCCACGACGAGTACTTCGCGGCCGGGGCCGACCTCGCGACCACGAACACGTTCACGGCCACGTCGATCGGCCAGTCCGACTACGCGCTCGAGGGCCTCGCGGCCGAGATGAGCCTCGAGGGCGCCCGCCTCGCGCGCCGGGCCGCCGACGAGTGGACCTCGCGGACGCCGGAGCGGCCGCGCTTCGTCGCCGGAGCCCTCGGCCCGCTCAACGTCTCGCTCTCCGTCTCGCCGAAGGTCGACGACGCGGCCTTCCGCTCGGTCACCTTCGACGAGGTGCGCTCCACCTACGCGGAGCAGATCGCCGCGCTCGCCGAGGGCGGGGTCGACCTGCTCCTCGTCGAGACGATCTTCGACACGCTCAACGCGAAGGCGGCGATCGTCGCCGCCGCGGACGTCGCGCCCGACCTGCCGCTGTGGCTCTCGTTCACGGCGATCGACCGCAGCGGCCGCAACCTCTCGGGGCAGACGGCGGAGGCGTTCTGGGTCTCCGTCGAGCACGCGAGGCCGCTCATCGCCGGCGTCAACTGCTCGCTCGGCGCGAGCGAGATGCGGCCGTTCCTCGAGGACCTCTCCCGCGTCGCGGACACGTACGTCTCCTGCTACCCGAACGCCGGCCTCCCGAACGCGATGGGCGAGCACGACGAGCAGCCGGGCGACACGAGCCGCTACCTCCGCGCGTTCGCCGAGGACGGGCTCGTGAACGTCGTCGGCGGCTGCTGCGGCACGACCCCGGAGCACATCCGCCAGATCGCGGCGGCCGTCGAGGGCATCCCCCCGCGGCGAATCCCGGTGCGGGAGCCACGGACGCGCTGGAGCGGGCTCGAGCCCTTCGAGCTCGGCCCGGACACCGGGTTCGTGATGATCGGCGAGCGGACGAACGTCACGGGCTCGGCGCGGTTCCGCTCGCTCGTCGAGGCCGGCGACCTCGAGGCCGCGGTCGACGTCGCGCTCGAGCAGGTGCGGATCCGGCGCCAACGCGCTCGACGTGAACATGGACGCCGACCTGCTCGACAGCGAGCGGACGATGACGCAGTTCCTCAACCTGCTCGCGACCGAGCCCGAGGCGGCGCGCCTGCCGATCATGGTCGACAGCTCGCGCTGGCCGGTGCTCGAGGCGGGCCTCCGGTGCCTGCAGGGCAAGGGGATCGTCAACTCGATCTCGCTCAAGGAGGGCGAGGAGCCCTTCCTCCGAGCAGGCGGCCACGATCCGCCGCTACGGCGCCTCCGTCGTCGTGATGGCCTTCGACGAGCAGGGCCAGGCCGACACCGTCGAGCGCAAGGTCGAGATCTGCGAGCGCGCCTACCGCCTGCTCACCGAGCAGGCCGGCTTCCCGCCGGAGGACCTGATCTTCGACCCGAACGTCCTCGCGGTCGCCACGGGGATCGAGGAGCACAACGAGTTCGCGAAGGCGTTCATCGAGGCGCTGCCGCTGATCAAGGAGCGCTGCCCCGGAGCGCGCACGAGCGGCGGCATCTCCAACCTCTCGTTCGCGTTCCGCGGCAACCAGCAGGTGCGCGAGGCGATGCACGCGGCGTTCCTCTACCACGCCATCCGCGCCGGGCTCGACATGGGGATCGTCAACGCCGGGCTCCTGATGGTCTACGAGGACATCGAGCCCGAGCTGCTCGAGCACGTCGAGGACGTGATCTGGAACCGGCGCGCCGGACGCGACCGAGCGTCTCGTCGAGCTCGCGCGCCGCTACGAGGGAGGCGAGGCCGCCCGGCGGGAGGAGGACCTCTCCTGGCGCGAGGCACCCGTCGAGAAGCGGCTGGAGCATGCGCTCGTCCACGGGATCGTCGACTTCATCGAGGAGGACGTGGAGGAGGCGCGGCAGGCGCTCGCCCGTCCGCTCGACGTGATCGAGGGGCCGCTGATGGACGGCATGCGCGTCGTCGGCGACCTCTTCGGCTCGGGGCGCATGTTCCTGCCGCAGGTCGTCAAGAGCGCGCGGGCGATGAAGCGCGCCGTCGCCTACCTGGAGCCGTTCATGGAGGCGGAGAAGGCCGGCGTCGCCCGGAGCGCCGGGCGCGTCGTGCTCGCAACCGTCAAGGGCGACGTGCACGACATCGGCAAGAACATCGTCGGGGTGGTGCTCGGGTGCAACGGCTACGAGGTGATCGACATGGGCGTCATGGTCCCGGCCGAGCAGATCCTCGACACCGCGCTCGAGCAGGACTGCGACGTCGTCGGCCTCTCGGGCCTGATCACCCCGTCGCTCGACGAGATGGTCGTCGTCGCGAAGGAGATGGAGCGCCGCGGGCTGCAGCTGCCGCTGCTCGTCGGCGGGGCCACGACGTCCCGGCAGCACACGGCTGTCCGGATCGCCCCCGAGTACACGCAGCCGACCGTGCACGTGCTCGACGCCTCGCGCGTGATCGGCGTCGTCGGGGCCCTCCTCGAGCCGGAGCGGCGGCGCGACCCTCGACGCCGAGAACCGTGTCGAGCAGGAGCGCCTGCGCGCGCTGCATGCCGAGCGCGAGCGCCGGCCGCTGCTGCCCATCCGCGCCGCGCGCGAGCGCCGGACGCCGATCGCGTGGCGGGCGGAGGACCTGGCAGTCCCGGGGTTCTCCGGGTCGCGGGTCGTCGAGCCCGCCCTGGCCGAGCTGCGTGGCTACGTCGACTGGACGTTCTTCTTCCACGCCTGGGACCTGAAGGGCCGCTACCCGGCGATCCTCGATCATCCGGAGAAGGGCCATGCGGCACGGGACCTGTTCGATGCCGCGACCGCGCTGCTCGACCGGATCGTCGACGAGGGGCTGCTGACGGCCCGCGGCGTGCACGGCTTCTGGCGGGCGGCCGCCGAGGGCGACGACATCGTGCTCGCCACGGGGAACGGCGACGTCCGCTTCCCGATGCTGCGCCAGCAGGGCGCCCACGACGACTCCCGCCCGAACCGCTCGCTCGCGGACTTCGTGGCCCCTGCCGAGACCGGGCTCGACGATCACGTCGGTGGCTTCGCGGTCGGCATCCACGGCGCCGACGAGCTCGCGGACTCCTTCGCGGCCGAAGGCGACGACTACAGCGCGATCATGGTCAAGGCGCTCGCCGACCGGCTCGCCGAGGCGTTCGCAGAGTGGCTGCACCTGCAGTCGCGCCGCGCCTGGTACGCGCCCGACGAGCGGCTCGCGACCGACGACCTCGTGGCGGAGCGGTTCCGCGGGATCCGGCCGGCGTTCGGCTACCCCGCGTGCCCCGACCACTCGGAGAAGCCGACGCTCTTCGCGCCTCCTGCAGGCCGAGCGCGCCGGGCTCGCCCTCACCGAGTCGTGCGCGTCGACGCCCGGCTCGAGCGTCAGCGGGCTCTACCTCGCGCATCCCGCCGTCCCGCTACTTCTCGGTCGGCCGGATCGGCCGCGACCAGGTCGAGGACTACGCGGAGCGGAAGGGCGAGGCGCTCGCCGTGGTCGAGCGCTGGCTCCGCCCGAACCTCGCGTACGACCCCCGGTGAGCAGTCGGAGCCAGTACAGTGGAGCCGATGCGTGGCGCTCGCCGTCGTCGATCGCGATCGCGTTCCTGGCCGCGCCCTCTGGCGGCGAGCGCTGCCGACGGCCAGCCTCGCAAGGCCCTGACGAAGGCCGGCCAGGAGGCCGCGCGCTCGGTCGTCCTCAAGCGCGGCGATCTGGGCCCGGGCTTCACGCCGCATGCACGGGGCAACGACGACGGGCCCCCGAAGGGCGCGCGCTGCGGCGCGCTCGACGAGGACGACCTCACGGTGACGGGCGACGCGGCCTCACCCGACTTCCGGCTCGCGCAGGGCGCGCTGTTCGTCACGGTCGGCTCGACCGCGCAGGTGTACCGAACGCTCCGGGACGCGAACGCGTCGTGGCGGCGCGGAGCGTCGTCACAGACGACGACCTGCCTGGCCGACATCGTCCGGCTCTCGGCCGGGCCCGGCCAGAAGATCATGGTCGTCTCGGCGAAGCGGGTGCCGTTCCCGTCGGTCGCGCCCAAGGCGACCGCGTACCGGCTCGTGCTCTCCATCGGCGTCGGCGGAAACCAGCGGGTCCGCGCCTACGTCGACGCGGTCATCCTCCAGCACGGGCGCATCCAGACCGGGCTCCTGTTCACGTCGATCGGGAGGCCGGTCGAGAGCGTCGACCGGCTCGCGCTCGCCTCCGTCGTCGCGCCCGAATGGCGAAGGCGGCGCGCCCGAAGGGCCCCGTGGCGTAACCCGCTCCCCCGGAAGGGTGAGCGCTCCCCCGTCCGGGGTGCCGACAAAGGGGGGCGGTGGACGGGCGGACGACCCTGGCGTTGATCTGTGCGGTGGCGGGCGGCGGTGGCTGCTGCTCGTCGCTCGGCGTGCTCGTCGGTCGCCTGCTGCGCGAGGCGCGCGGTCGACGCGACCTCGTCGCTCACGGCGGGCGGATGGCGAGCTCCCGCGCAGAGACGGCCCGCAGCTTCCCGGGAGCGAGCGAGAGCGAGACGCCAGATCGCTCCTCGAGCGTGGCCTGCGCAGCGGCGAGCCGGACGTGCGCGTCGCCGCGCATCACCGCGCTCGGCCGGCCTCGGGGACCGCTACGAGTGGGCGATCGACGGCCTCGTCGAGGCTCTCGCGGCGGCGTCGAGCATCCCGTGCGCGTCGCCTCCCAGCTCGACCGCCTCGCGCCGCGGCCCGGCCGGCGGCTGACGCCGCTCCTCGGGCACCCGAGCGACCCGTCCGCTTCTGTCGCCGTCCGCCTGCTTGCGCGCTATCCCGCGCTTGCACGAGCTGCATGTCCCCGACCTCACGCGCGACCCGGCTCCCCGAACGTCCGCGCCGCCGCGCTGGAGACCCTGCGCGCCGCGCATTCCGCCGAGGCGCTGCGCTGCTCGCTCCGGCTCCTCGACGATCCACACTCCGCTCGTCCGCGCGCACGCGTGTCGCACGGCGTCGACGGTCGCCGGCTCGCCGTCGGCGCCGCTTCGTCGTCACGCTCCTGGCCGACGAATCGTGGTGGGTGCGCGAGGCCGCCCGGGAGGCGCTCGTCGCGCATCGGACGGGACGTGGCGCCCGTCGTGGCGCCGCTGCTCGAGTGCGACGATCCGGCGCTGCGGAGCGGGGCGGCGCTCGTCCTCCAGGACGTCGGTGTGCGTCGACGACCTCTTGCGAGAGGACGTCGGACGGCGCAGCTGGAGCGGATTCTTGCCGCCGGCGGGCCGCCGCTGCGCGAGGCAGCGGCCGAGCGAGCGCGGCGGGATCCGGCTCGACGGAGCGCCTCGGCCGACTCCGCCGAGGCCGCGCCGTGACGCTCGAGGCCCTGCTCCAGGGCCCCGTTCTCGCCTGCGCGGTCTACCTCGTCCTGGTCTACGCGACCTACCTCTCGCTCATGTTCGTCGGCTTCGTCGAGAGCCGCCAGTCGCCGGCGGGAGCAGCGCATCGACGACCTCGGAGCCCTCGGAGAGTCGCGGTTCTCGCCGTCGGTGAGCATCGTCCTCGCCGCCTTCAACGAGGCGGTCGCGTCTGCCGATGCGGTCCGCTCGCTCCTCGAGCTCGACTACGCGGAGTTCGAGGTGATCGTCGTGAACGACGGCTCGACGGACGACACGCTCGAGCGGCTTCGCGATGCGCTCGACCTCGTCCCGGTCGAAGCGTCGTCGCGCGGCGTGTCGTGACCGAGACGATCACCGCCTACTACCGTTCACTCTGGATCCGCGCCTGCTCGTGATCGACAAGGCGCAACGGAGGAAAGGCGGATGCGCTCAACGCCGGGCTCAACCACAGCTCGCTACCGGTATGTGTGCGGAGTCGACGCCGACATGGTCTTCGCCCGAGACGCGCTCGCGCGCGCGATGCGCGCGATCACGCGCGATCCGGCGGGCGATCGTCGGGCTGACGAGCTTCGTCGAGATCGCCGAGGATCCGTCACGCGCGCTCGTCGGCGGCGTCGAGTACGACATCCCCGACTCGAAGCCGCTGATCGCCTATCAGCTCTCGACTACCTGCGCGCCTTCTACAACAACCGCATCGCTGGTCGCGGCTCGACTTCATGCTGTGCGCGATCGGCGCTTTCCAGGTCTGGCGGCGCGACCTCCTGGAGGAGCTCGGCGGGTGGTCGCGCGACTACACGTGCGAGGACATCGAGCTCACCTTCCGGGTGCACAAGGTCTTGCGTGACGCGAAGCGTCCGTACCGGGTCGTATGCCTGCCGGACCGCGTGGGGGTGACCGAGGGGCCGGACACCGTGCGAAGCTCGTCGCGCAGAGGGAGCGCTGGCAACGCGTGATCCTCGAGACCTGGTGGGCGTACCGGCACATGTGCTTCAACCGCCGCTACGGGGCGGTCGGCCTGCTCGGATGCCGTTCTACCTCCTCTCCGAGATCGTCGCGCCCGTCTTCGAGCTGATGGCGATCGCGACGCTGCTGGCGGGAGCTGCAGCCGGGCTCGTTGACTGGTGGCACTTCGCGCTCGTCTCGGCGGCGATCACGCTCGTGAACAGCGTCTTCAACACCGGAGCACTCCTGATGGTCGACCTCCATGCGCCCGTCTACCGCTGCGCGGGATCCTCCGGCTCTTGCGCTGATGCCGCTCGAGCTCGTCGTCTACCGCCCGATCATGGCGTGGGCGCGCCTGAAGGGGACGTGGCGGTTCCTCCGCAGGGACCAGGCCTGGCACAAGTTCGAACGGAACGTCCGGGTCGGAGGCGGCATGTGACTGCCGGCCGCCGCGACAGACGAACGACCACGCGTTGCTCCTCGCAATCTCGATCTCGGCGGTCTCTCTCGCGGTCCTGGCGTGCGGGAGGCGATGCCGCCGAGCCTCGGCTCTGGAGCGCGACCGCGGCGCCTCGTTCTCGGGCTCGCCGCGCGTGTTCGCGTTCTGGCTCGGTGGCGAGGCGCGCCGCGCGGTGGGCGAGACGCTCTTCGGCGACTGCGGAGCCGACCCGCGGACCCTGCTGTCGGCGATCCCCGACGGTCTGCTCCTGGTCGATGACGGGCAGCGTGCTCTCGGTCAACAACCGCCTGTGCGAGCTCGTCGAATTCGAGCCGGAGGAGCTGCTCGGCACCGCGGGGCCGCTTCCCGTTCTGGCCCCCGGAGCACCGCCACGAGATCGAGGCCTGGCACGCGCGCGCTCGGCGTCGCTGGCGTGTGCGACGCCGAGCTCACCTTCCGGCGCCGGGACGGGGATCGCATTCGCGTGCACGTGGCGGGGCGAACCCTCCCGGCCGATGGGGGCGCTTCTCGGCACCTGATCAGCGTCCGCGACATCTCGGCCGCGCACAGGCGGGAGCGCCGACTCGCCGAGTCTCGCAGCGCGCGACCCCGAGACCGGCCTGCTGAACCATCGCGAATTCGAAGATGCGGCTCCGCGACGCGGTGCGACGGGCGTTGGCGTCGGGTACGAACGTGACCGTCGTGCTCGCAGAGCTCGGCCGACGCCGGCCGCACGGGGCGCTCGTCTTCCAGCGCCCCGAGGCCCTCGTCGCCGTCGAGCGACTGCGTGCGCTCCTACGCGCGGGGGACGAGCTCGCGCGGACCGGCGAGGGTGAGCTCGCCTGGATCCTCCCCGACACCGACGCCCACGGAGGCGTCGGCGCCGTCGCCAGGGCCCGGACCGACCTCGCCGCGCTCGAGGGCGTCACGCTGACCGTCGGCGTCTGCGATCTCGCGACCGCGGGCGACGCGCTCGCGCTCTATGCCTTTGCCGACCGCGCGCTCGCTCGGGCGCGGCGGCAGGGGCTCGGGGGGACCGTGCAGTACACGCCGCAGTCGGACGGCCCGCCGGGCCGCGCCCCGCGCGACCCGAGCGGGCACGTGTCTCGGCCACCCTGGCGTTTTCGGCCACTGTTGCGCGTCGCGCGCCGGTGCTAGCGTCGCGCCGTGCCCGACGGAGCGACCGGCCGTCTGTCTCTCCTCCGCCGCAACCGCGTCTTCGCGCTGCTCTTCTGGGCGACCGCAGGCTCGGCGGTCGGTACGTATCTCGCGGCGCTCGCGCTCTCCGTCCACGTCTTCGACCTCACCGGCTCCGGCCGCTGGCTCGCCGCCCTGCTGATCGCCGACTTCCTGCCCGATCGTCGTGATCGGGCTGACGCTCGGCCCGCTCGTCGACCGCCTCTCGCGGCGGCGGCTGATGGTCGTCTCGGACCTCGTCAGGGCGGCGACGTTCGCCGCGCTGCCGTTCGTCGACCGTCCGCGCGGTGATCGTCGCGCTCGCGGGGGTGAACGGCATCGCGACCGGCTTCTTCCGGCCCGCGGTCTGGGCAGGCCTCCCGAACCTCGTGACGGACGACGACCGGGAGCAGGCGACGTCGCTGCTCTCGACCGTCGAGCACGTCGCCTGGACGATCGGGCCGGCCGTAGCCGGGCTGCTGCTCGCCGCATCCGGCGCGGACGTCGCCTACTGGGTGAACGCGTCGACGTTCCTCGTCTCGGCGCTGCTCGTCGCGCGGATCCCGGCAAACGCGCTCCGCTCCGACGAGCCGATCACCAAGGGCCACTGGAGCGACCTCCGGGAGGGGCTCGGCCTCGTCTCGCGCTCCCGGCACCTCGTCACGGTGCTCGTCGTGTGGAGCACCGCGGCCGTCGCCACCGCCTGCGTCAACGTCGCGGAGGTCGTGCTCGCGAAGGACGACCTCGACGCCGGGAACGTCGGGCTCGGCTTCCTCGTCAGCGCAACCGGCGTCGGCCTCGTGATCGGGAGCTTCTTCGCGGCCTCTGCCCTCGGCGCGTTCGGCATGACACGCGTCTACGGCGGCGCGCTGGCCTCATGGCCGTCGGCTTCGGCTTCGCCGCCGCCTCGCCGACGATCGTCGTCGCGGCGCTGCTCGCGGCGATCGCGACGATCGGGAACGGCGCCGCGATCGTCTGCAACCAGGTGCTCGTCCAGCGCGGCGCACCGGATGCGATGCGGGGGCGGGCGCTCTCCGTCCTGATGTCGATCTACTACGCGGTGCTCGGGCTCTCGATGGCGGGCGGCGGGTTGCTCGTCGACTACTGCGGGCGCGCGGGCCGCATGGGCGTTCGCAGGATGCGTCTACCTCGTCGCCGCAGTGATGGCGTTCGTCGCTCACGCGCCGGATCCGCGAGGCCGCGGCGGCCGAAGGCGCCGGCGAGCGGCCCGACGGGCTCGAGCGGATCAGGTCGCTGATGGACGAGATCGAGGAGACCCGCCGTCGCGAGCAGCAGCGCGCGAACGCGGACCTGGCCGTCCTCGCGACCGCGCGACGCGGAGGGCCGACCGGCGCCCGTAGAGTCCGTCCGGTGGCACGCCGCGGCTGGACGCAGGACGAGCTCGTCACCGGCGTCCTCGCCGGCGATCGCCGGGCGCTCGCACGCGCGATCTCGCTCGTCGAGGACCGCGCCCCGGAGGCGGAGGAGATCGTCCGGCGCGTCTACCCGGACACGGGCCGGCGCGGCGTCGATCGGAGTCACCGGCCCGCCCGGCGTCGGCAAGTCCTCGCTCGTGAGCGCGCTCGTCGGCCATGTCGCGTGGCCTGGGTCGGAGCGTCGGCGTCGTCTCCGTCGACCCGTCCAGCCCGTTCACGCAGGGCGCGCTGCTCGGCGACCGGATCCGCCTGGCCGATCACTTCCTCGACCCGGACGTCTACATCCGCTCGATGGGCACGCGCGGGCACCTCGGCGGGCTCGCCGAGGCGACCCTGCAGACGCTCCTGCTCGTCGACGCCTCCGGGAAGGACGTCGTCTTCCTCGAGACGGTCGGCACGGGGCAGAGCGAGGTCGAGGTGATCGGCATCGCCGACGTCGTGCTCCTCGTGCTGATGCCCGGCTCGGGCGACTCCGTCCAGGCCCTCAAGGCGGGGATCATGGAGATCCCCGACGTGATCGCGGTCAACAAGATGGATCACCCGGCGGCCAAGACGATGCTGCAGGAGGTGCGCTCGATCGTCGCCCTCGACCCGGTGCGCGAGCGGCGGCCGCCGATCCTCCTCACCGAGGCGCTCCGCGGCGAAGGCGTGCCGGAGCTCTGGGACGCGCTCGAGGAGCGGCGCCGCGGGCTCGCCGAGCGCGGCGAGCTCGAGCAGCGCCGGCGGCGGAACCTGAGCGGCGAGGTCGAGGCGCTCGCGGTCGCGCGGCTCCGCCAGCTCGTCGCGGCGGGCGATGACCGACGACGCCGCGGTGCGGGAGCTCGTGGAGGGCGTGCAGCGGCGCGAGGTCGATCCGCTGGCCGCGGTCGGCGCGGTCGTCGACGCGGTCACGCGGGCGGAGCTGCCTCGTGAGCGACCGGCCCGACCGTCGACGACGTCCGCGCCGCCCAGGAGCGACTCCACGGCGTCGCGCGCGTGACGCCCGTCTACTCGTCCGAGACGCTCTCGCGGCTCGTCGGAGCGACCGGTGCTGCTCAAGGCCGAGAACCTCCAGCGCACGGGAGCCTTCAAGATCCGCGGCGCGTACAACACGGTCGCGCAGCTGTCCGGGGACGAGCGGGGCCGGGGCGTCGTGACCGCGAGCGCGGGAAACCACGGCCAGGCGGTCGCGTGGGCGGCGAGGGAGGCCGGCATCGCCGCGACGATCGTCGTGCCCGAGGCCGCGCCGATGGCGAAGGTCGAGGCGGCCCGCAGCTACGGCGCGAACGTGGAGCTCGCGGGCGAGGGATTCGACGACACGCTCGCGATCGCCCGCGAGCGGGAGGCGGAGACGGGCGCCACGTTCGTGCACGCCTTCGAGGACCCGCGCGTGATCGCCGGCCAGGGCACGCTCGGCCTCGAGCTCGCCGGACAGCTCCCCACCGGGGACGCCGCAGTGGTGATCCCGGTGGGCGGAGGCGGGCTCGCGGCGGGCATCGCGATCGCGCTCCGTGCGCTGCGCCCCGAGGTCAGGCTGGTCGGCGTCCAGTCGGCCGCATGCGCGCCGTTCGCCGGGCGCGAGCCCACGGGCACCACGATCGCCGACGGGATCGCCGTGAAGCACCCCGGCGTGCTCACCCGCCCGATCCTGGAGGACCTCCTCGACGACGTCGTCGTCGTCGACGACGAGGAGATCTCGCAGGCGATCGTGCTCCTGCTCGAGCGCTCGAAGCTCGTCGTCGAGGGAGCAGGGGCGGCGCCCGTGGCCGCGATCCTGGCGGGACGCGCAGGCGGCCAGGGCCCGGCGTGCGCCGTCCTGGCCGGCGGGAACATCGACGCCACCACGATGAGCTCGGTGATCCGCTACGGGCTGACGGCGTCCGGGCGGTACCTCGTCGTCGCGCTGCTGATCCCCGACCGGCCGGGCGAGCTGGCCCGCATCGTCGGGCTGATCGCCGCGCAGCGCGCGAACATCCTGGCGATCCAGCACCACCGCGAGGGACGCAACATCGGCGTGCTCGAGACCGAGGCCGAGCTGACGCTCGAGACCCGCGACGAGGAGCACTCCCAGCTGCTGATCCGGGCGCTCGCGGACGGCGGGTACACCGTGCGGCGCCTGCGCTGACGCCTGGTGATCCGCCTGCAGTCGGACACCGTACACTCGCCGCGTGATCGCCTGCTCGCACTGCGGCCGCGAGAACCCGGACGATGCGCGGTTCTGCAACAGCTGCGGAGCGGCGCTGGCCGCCGGGACGCGAGCGACGGAGGAGCGGAAGGTCGTCACCGCGGTCTTCGTCGATCTCGTCGGCTCGACGGCGCGCGCCGAGCAGCTCGATCCCGAGGACGTCCGCGCGCTCCTGCGCCGCTACCACGAGACGCTCCGGCGCGACCTGGAGCGCTACGGCGGCACGGTCGAGAAGTTCATCGGCGACGCCGTGGTCGCCGTCTACGGCGCGCCGGCGGCGCACGAGGACGATCCCGAACGCGCCGTCCGCGCAGCGCTCGCGGTGCGCGACTCCATCGCGGAGCTGAACGAGCGAGACGATACGCTCGATCTCCACGTGCGGATCGGCGTCGCGACCGGCGAGGCGCTGGTCACCGTCGACGCGACGCCCGCGGCAGGGGAGTCGATGGTCGCGGGTGACGTGATGAACACCGCCGCGCGGATCCAGGCGGCCGCTCCGGTCGACGGGATCCTCGTCGGGCGCTGCGACCCATCGCGCGACCGAGCGGATGATCGTCTATCGGCCGCACGATGCCGTCGCCGCGAAGGGCAAGGCGGAGCCGATCGAGGTGTGGCAGGCGATCGAGGCCCTCGGTCGTGTCGGCGAGCTCGGTGGCGACCCCTCCATGCCCCTCGTCGGCCGCGAGCACGAACGTGCGCTCCTGCTGGGCGCCTTCGCACGGGTCCGCGTCGACCGCTCGCCGCAGCTGGTGACGCTCGTCGGCGTCCCGGGGATCGGCAAGAGCCGGCTCGTGGCGGAGCTCGGCGAGGCGGTGGCCGACGACGAGGAGATCATCGCCTGGCGGTACGGCCGCTGCCTGCCGTACGGCGAGGGCGTCACCTTCTGGGCGCTCGGAGAGGTCGTCAAGGCCCAGTGCGGGCATCCACGAGAACGACACGGCCGCGGTCGCCGCGCGAGAAGCTCGGCCGGGCCGTCGCCGACCTCATCCCCGAGGGCGAGCGCCGTTGGGTCGAGACGAGCCTGCGACCTCTCGTCGGGCTCGCACCCGAGGACGTGGGCATGCAGGATCGCCGCGCGGAGCTGTTCGCCGGGTGGCGGATGTTCCTCGAAGGGCTCGCGGCCCGGCGCCCGCTCGTCGTCGTGATCGACGACCTGCAGTGGGCCGACGACGGCCTCCTCGATTTCGTGGACGGGCTCGTCGACCTCGTCGAGGGCGTGCCGCTCTTCGTGGTCTGCTGTGCACGGCCCGAGCTGCTCGAGCGGCGGCCCGACTGGGGCGGAGGGAAGCGAAACGCCCTGACCGTGTCGCTCGGCCCGCTCTCCGTCGAGGAGACGGCAGCACCTCGTCGAGTCGCTCCTCGGACGCGACCCGGCGGACGAGGACCTCCGGGCGAGCGGTCGTCGAACGCGCGGCCGGGAACCCGCTGTACGCCGAGGAGCTCGTCCGTGTGCAGACGTCCGGCGGGACGACATCGGGGCTGCCGGACAGCATCCTCGGAATCGTCACGGCCCGCGTCGACCTGCTTCCGCCCGCCGAGAAGGAGCTGCTGCGCGACGCCGCGGTCATGGGGGCGGTCGTCTGGTCGGACGGGCTCCGCGTCGTCTCCGGCCGCGAGGCGGAGCAGGATGTGACCGACCTGCTTCGCTCGCTCGGGCGCAAGGAGTTCCTGCGTCGCGAGCGGCACTCGGCCGTCGCGGGGCGCGACGCAGCACGCGTTCGTCCACACCCTCGTGCGTGACGCCGTGTACGCGCAGTTGCCGCGCCCGGACAGGGTCGAGCGACACGTGCGGGTCGCGCGATGGATCGAGTCGCTCCCCGAGGACCGGCGAGAGGACCGCTCCGAGCTGCTCGCCCACCACTACGTCGAGGCGATCGGGCTCGCCCGCAGCGCCGGCCTGGACGCGGCCGAGCTCGAGCCGCAGCGCGGCGCGGCGCTGCGCGAGTCCGGCATGAGGGCGTTCGCGATCGGCGCCTATCCCGCGGCAGCCCGTGCGCTCCGGGATGCGGCCGCGTTGACGCCGGACGGTCTCGACGCCCGCGCGCTTCGCGCCCTCGGCAAGGCCCTCGTGTTCGCGGAGCAGGGGGGAGCCGACGAGCTTCGAATGGCGTTCGAGCGGTCCGCTCGCGGCCGGGGCGCACGCGGAGGCCGCCGTCGCCGGCGTCGACCTCGCCCACTGCGCACTGGCAGCACGGCGACGGCCAGGGCACGGCGGAATGGGTGGCCCGCGAGCCTCGAGCTGGTCGAAGGTGCCTCACCGTCGGCCGAGCACGCGCACGTGCTCGCGCAGGCTGCCCGGTTCCAGATGCTCGCGGGCGACCAGGACGCAGTCGATCCCGCACCGCCGAGCGCGGCGATCGAGCTCGCCGAGGCGTTCGACGCGCACGGCTCCCCGCGCCTCCGCGCTCATCACCCGGGCGACCGCGCGCGCCAACGTGCGGCGACTACGCGAACGTGGTCGAGGATCTCGACGAGGCTCGCGGCCTCACGCTGCAGCACGACCCCACCGAGTTCAGCCGGGCGTACATCAACCTGAGCAGCATCCTGCTCGACCTCGGCGATCTCGCCGGGGCGATGTCCGCCGCCCGGGAGGGGCTCGTCCACAACGAGCGCACCGGAACGGCGGGTGGAGCCGGAGGCTTCGTGTACGGCAACCTCTGCGAGACCTGCTTCCTGTCCGGCGACTGGGAGGAGGCGGCGGAGATCGCCCACAGCCAGCTCGAGCGCGCCCTGAAGGTCGGGGGGCTCTACTACGAGCCGTTCTTCGTGTTCGTGATCTCGGAGCTCGGCCTCGTCCGGGAGGGCCTCGACTGCAGAGGCGGCCGACTCCGCACGGCGACAGGTCGAGCTCGCATACGAGCGGGGGGACGACCAGGCCGTCCTGCCCATCGTCGCGGCCGCTGCTTGGACGCTCGCTCGTGCGGGGCGCGCCGACGAGGCCTCGTCGTTGCTCGACGACCTCCTCGACCGCCGTCGGGCGAACCCACACGGCTTCATGCCCGGCTACTGGACGCTTCTCGCCTCCCTCGCACTCGAGCGTGTCGGTCGGAGCGGGGCGCTCGCGTCGCTCGACGAGCCGCTCGGCTCGCGCCTCCTGGAGGCGGCGCTGGCGATCGACTCGGGCAGGTTCGGCGACGCTGCGGAGGTGCTCCGCGAGATCGGTGCGCCGCAGCTGGAGGCAGAGGTGCGCGTCCTCGAGGCACGCGAGCTGCGCGCAGAGGGCGACGACGACAGGCGCTGAGCACGAGCTCGCTCGTGCGCGCGAGCTCCTCCGGGGCCTCGACGCGACGGCGCGCCTCCGCGAGCTCGACGCCGAGACCGAGGCTACGAGCCGCAGCGGCGGAACGTGACCGCGGTCTCGCCGCGCGCGAGCCAGTCGGTCATCCCGCCGTCGACCACGGGACGCGCATCCACGCCCTTCGCCCGCAGGATGCTCGCGGCGATCGCCGCCCTCGGCCCGGAGGTGCAGATCGTGATCACCGGACGGTCATCCGGCAGGTCCGGGCAGCACGAGCGCATCAGGCGATACGGGACGTTACGGCTGCCCGGGATGTATCCCTCGTCGCGCTCGTCCTTCTCGCGGACGTCGATCACCGCGGCGCCGTCCTCGACCAGCGTCTCGAGCTCCTCGATCGACACGGAGTCGCGTCGTCTCGGGGCCGGCTCCGAGGACGTAGCCGGCGACGTCGGCGAAGGCGACCGACCGTAGGCCCGCCGTGGCCCGCTCGACCTCTGCGACCGTCGACGCGAGCAGGGTGACGGGCGCGTCGGTGTCGAGCACGAACCCGGCCTTCGTGGAGAAGCTCGTCCCGGAGACGGGGACGTTGATCGCGCCCCGGAGGTGCCCCGCGAGGTGATCCGCGACCGGCCTGACGTCGAGGAGCTGGGAGCCCTCCGCCGGCACGGGAAGCTCCTCGGGCGCGGGCTGCGCCGGCAGGAACGGCCCCCGGTTGAGCTCGACGATCCTGGCGAGGTTCGGCGGCTTCGGGGCCGACACGGCCGCCGACTCCGCGACGAACGCGTCGAGCTCCGGGATCGAGGCCATCGGGTTGAAACGGCGCTCGAACCCGATCGTGGTCGAGCCGCGCGAGCTCATGGCCTTGCCGCAGAGCGACCCCGCGACGTGGCCGGGGAACACCTCGACGCCGTCCGGGAGCTCGAGCAGCCGCCGCAGCGAGTGGAAGAGCCCTTCCGCGCCTTCCACCGCGCCCACGGCGAGATCGGGGCGCGCGGCGTCGCCGACGAACAGCGAGTCGCCTGTCAGCACGAGCCACGGCTCGTCGGCGCGCGTCCGGTCGATCACGGCGACGCAGCAGTGCTCCGGGCGGTGGCCCGGGGTGTGGACGCTGCGCAGCGTGACGGTCCCGACCGTGATCTCGGCGCCGTCCTCGAGCGGGTCGCTCGGATACTCGACCCCGGCGGCGGGGTGGATGCTGACGGGCAGCCCGTGCTCGAGCGCGAGACGGCCGTGGCCGGAGACGTGATCCGCGTGCGTGTGGGTCTCGAGCGTCCGGACGAGCCGCACGCCGAGGCGCTCGGCCTCCGCCAGGATCGTCTCGATCTCGAGCGGCGGGTCGACGACGACCGCCTCCCGTGCCTCCTCGCAGCCGACGAGGTAGGCGGCGCAGCCGAGATCGTCGTTCAGGACCTGGGCGAAGAGCACGGCGCCCGACGGTACCAACGACCGCCGCTATGGATCCTGAAGTGGGCGCCGCCTGGTCAGCCGCAGGACGAGGAAGCTGCCCGCGATCACCACGAGCCCCACCGCGCCCGCGGCGAGCGCGCGGTCGAGCCGCTGGGACGGCGCCTCGCTCCCGGACGCGGGGAGCACGGTCAGGTTCGCGTCCCACCGGACGCTCTCGCCGTCGTCGTAGCCCTGGATCGCCTGGAACGTCACGGTTCCCGGCGCGCGTGCGGGCCGTCACGGCGAGGGGAACGCGACGACGCGGGTTCCCTCGATGCGCCCGCCCGATCCAGCGCGCGCGTCGCGCCGGCGAGGTCGAGCCGCCAGCCCTCGCGGCGCGTCGCCGGCGGAGAGCTCGACCCCGTTCGGGGCCTCGATCACGAGCGAGGTGGTCGACGTGCGGGGCCCGCTCGTTCGGCGTCGCGAAAGCGACGGTCGCCTCCGCGTCGGCCTCGACGAAGGAAGGCTCCAGGGTGACGTGCGCCGTCGGCGCGCTGAGCCAGCGCGAACGCCGCGCAGAGCACTCCGACGGCGCTCCAGAGCACGCGTTGGCGAACATGAACGTTCCGTGAGGCCGTGCGGAGACTCGTTTTCGACGCCGCCATTCCGGGAAGAGCAACACGGGACGCCCGTCCGACCGAACCAGGACGGCTCGATGAAAGGGGCTCCGATGAGCATAACCATGCGTGCGCCCTTGGCTGCCGCGGCCGTCGGCTTCCTTCGCCCTGGTCGCCGCGGGTGTGGCGGCGACGACGAGGAGGCAGCGGGGGCGAGACGGGAACGACGCAGGGTGGGGCTCTCGCCGCCGATCAGGTCGATCACGATCAACTGGGGCGCCGAGCCCCCGTCGCTCGACCCGGGCCTCGCGACCGACACGACGTCGGCGTACATCCTGCTCGAACATCATGGACCCGCTCGTGAAGCTGGACGACGACCTCGAGCCGGTCCCGAGCCTCGCGGAGAGCTGGGACGTCAGCGCCGGACGGCAAGACCGTCACGTTCCACCTGCGCAACGACGGCAAGTGGACGAACGGCGACCCGGTCACCGCGCAGGACTTCGAGTACTCGTGGAAGCGGACGATCTCGCCCGAGCTCGCGCGCCGACTACGCGTACCAGTTCTACGGGATCGTCGGGGCGCGCAGGAGTACAACGCCTGCAAGAACGAACTGCGACGCGCTCGCCGACAAGGTCGGCGTCAAGGCGGTCGACGACCACACGCTCGAGGTGAAGCTGACGTCGCCGCAGCCGTGGTTCGTCCAGCAGTCGGCGCACCACTCGTTCCTCGCCGTGCAACCAGCAGACGGTCGAGCAGTTCGGCGACAAGTGGACCGAGGCCGCAGAACATCGTCACGAACGGCCCGTTCAAGCTCGACGCGCTGGGAGCACGACGCGACATCGACCTCGTCAAGTGGGACGGTGGCGCGACGCCGACGGACGTCACGCTGACGCGGGTCAACGGGCCATGATCATCCGACGGCACGACCGCCGTGCAGGCGTTCGAGGCCGGCGAGGTCGACGTCGACACGCCGGGCCTGCCGCCCGCGGAGATCCCGCGGCTCAAGGAGACCCCGAGGACTACCAGCAGTACCCGGCGCTCGGCACCTACTACTACGGCTTCAACATCAAGAACATCACCGACGTGAACCAGCGGCGGGCGATGGCGCTCGCGATCGACCGCCAGACGATCATCGACAACATCGCGCAGGCGGACCAGATCCCGGCGACCGGCTTCACGCCGAAGGGCATGCCGGGCTTCGACACGATCAACCCCGACTCGCCGTGGCGCCCGAGGACGGGCGACCTCGAGAAGGCGAAGGAGCTGATGGCGAAGGTCGCAGAACCCGAAGAAGAACATCACGCTCTCCTCAACGACTCGCCGGGCCACCGCGAGATCGCGGTCGCGGTCCAGGTCGATTGGAAGGAGCTCGGCATCAACACGACGATCAAGCAGCAGGAGTGGGCGCAGTTCCTCGAGTTCCTCGGCCCGCCGCCGGACAAGTCGGTCGACGTCTACCGCTCGGCTGGATCGGCGACTTCGTCGACGCGATCAACTTCCTCGAGCTCTGGACGTGCAACTCGGGGAACAACAACACGAACTTCTGCAACCCGGAGTACGACAGGCTCGTCGCCGAAGGCGCGGCAGCACGCAGGACAACGACGCGCGCTACGAGATCTACGCGCAGCTCGAGGAGAAGCTCGTCGGCGAGGACGGCGCGCTGCCGATCGTGCCGATCTACTGGTACACGTACGTCCAGCTCGAGCGCCGAGTCGATCAAGGACACGTCGAGATCAACCCGCTCGACCAGATCGACCTACACCAAGGTGGTCGAGGTGCGAGCCGGAGGAGTAGCCACGACGGATCCGGGACGGCGGCGACGCGCCGCCGTCCCGGCTCCGTTGACCCCCGGGTAGGGACGACACGTGACGAAGTTCGTCATCCGCCGGCTCCTCTGGACGATCCCGGTGATCCTGCTCGTCATCCTCATGACGTTCGTGATGATGCGGCAGATCAAGGGCAACCCGTTCCGCACGTCGGAGCGCGCGATCCCGGCGGCGATCCAGGCGAACCTCGAGCGCGAAGTTCGGCCTCGACGAGCCCTGGTACGTGCAGTACGTCGAACTACGTCCAGGGCGTCTCCACGTTCGACCTCGGCCCGTCGCTCGTGCTGCGCAACCGCGACGTCAACGACATCGTCGGCCGAGCACTTCCCGCTCTCGCTCGAGCTCGGCGTGCTCGCGTTCCTCTTCGCGCTCCTCTTCGGCATCCCGCTCGGCGTGATCGCGGCGCTCCGGGCGAACACGTGGCCCGACTACTCGGCGATGTTCTTCGCGAACGTCGGCTTCGCCGTGCCCAGCTTCCTCGTCGCGACGCTGCTCATCTACTTCTTCGCGCTGCGAGTGGGACGTGTTCGGCTTCCCGACGAGCGGCTGGAGACATGGCAGTCGCAAGATGCTGCCGGTCGATCGCGCTCGGCCTCGGGCCGATGGCGTACTTCGCGCGGCTCGTGCGCGGCACGATGCTCGAGACGCTGCAGCAGGACTACGTCCGCACGGCGAAGGCGAAGGGCCTCCGCTGGCGCCGCGTCGTCGGTCGTGCACGTCGCTGCGCAACTCGCTGATCCCGGTCGTCACCGCGGCCGGCCCGCTGCTCGGCTTCCTGATCACCGGCTCGTTCGTGATCGAGCAGATCTTCGCGATCCCGGGCATCGGCCGGTACTACGTGACCGCCGTCACGGCGCGCGACTACTCGGTCGTGATGGGGCTCACGGTGCTGCTCGCGATCATCGTGATCATCGGCGAACCTCGTCGTCGACATCCTCTACGGCTTCCTCGACCCGCGCACGCGGGAGGCGAGGACGTCGCGAGCCGACGCGCCGTCAACCCGCGCGAGGCGCGCAAGTCGCGTCGACCCGGAGGGACCGACGCCGGGCGCCGGCGACGCGACGCCGGCGCGCCCGTCCGCCAGACGAGCCTCTGGCAGGACGCCTGGTACCGCTACATGCCGCAACCGCGCGGCGCTGATCGCCGGCGTCGTCTTCGTCGCTGCTCGTCGCTCTTCTGCCTCATCTGGCCGCTCGATCTCGCCGTACGACCCGTACGAGGTCGACTTCTCGCCAGGCGTACGAGGCGCCGAGCCTCGCGCACCCGTTCGGCACCGACCAGTTCGGCCGCGACCTGATGACGCGGACGGCGCTCGGCGGCCGCGTCTCGATCGGGATCGGCTTCGCCGCGACGCTCGTGATCCTGCGTCATCGGCGTCGCCTACGGCTCGATCTCGGGCTTCGTCGGCGGCAGGCTCGACAACGCGCATGATGCGCTTCCTCGACGCGCTCTACGGGCTGCCGTACCTGCCCGTTCGCGATCATCACGCTCGCGATCTTCGGCAGCGTCAACTTCTGGACGATGGTCGTCGCGCTCTCGATCGCGTCGTGGTTCACGACGGCGCGGATCGTGCGCGGGCAGATCATCACGCTGAAGGAGAACGACTACGTGCGCGCGGCGAAGGCCGTCGGCGCGCGCTGGTACCGCATCCTCGGCCGGCACCTGCTGCCGAACACGCTCGGCGTGCTGATCATCGCCGATCTTCCTCGAGCTGCCGGGCGTGATCCTCGGCGAGGCGTTCCTCTCGTTCATCGGCCTCGGCATCAACCCGCCGGACGCGTCGTGGGGCTCGATGGCGCAGGACGGCCGCGCGCGTCTACCGCGTCTACCCGCACATCATCGTCGTCCCGTCGATCGCGATCGCGACGCTCATCCTCTGCGCGAACTTCATCGCCGACGGCCTCCGCGACGCCCTCGACCCGCGGACGAGGGAGACGTAGGCATGGCCGCTGCTCGAGGTCGACGACCTGCGCACGCACTTCTTCACGCGCGAGGGCGTCGTCCGCGCGGTCGACGGCGTCAGCTTCGCGGTCGAGCCGGGCAAGACGCTCGGGCATCGTCGGCGAGTCCGGCTGCGGCAAGTCGGTGACCGCGCTCTCGATCATGGGCCTGATCCCGAAGCCGCCGGCGAAGATCGTCGGCGGCGCAGGTCGCTGTTCGAGGGCCGCGACCTGACGAAGCTCTCCGAGCAGGCAGCTCGAGGACGTCCGCGGCCAGCGAGATCGCGATGATCTTCCAGGACCCGATGACGTCGCTGAACCCGACGCTGACGATCGGGACGCAGATCACGGAGACGATCCGGCGCCACCTCGACGTGCTCGAAGGACCAGGCGCGCAAGCGCGCGGTCGAGCTGCTCGAGGAGGTGCAGGATCCCGAACGCCGCGACGCGGCTCGACGACTACCCGCACCGCTTCTCGGGCGGCATGCGCCAGCGCGTGATGATCGCGATCGCGCTCTCGTGCAACCCGAAGCTGCTGATCGCCGACGAGCCGACGACGGCGCTCGACGTGACCGTGCAGGCGCAGATCCTCGACCTGCTCGACGACCTCGCGCGCGAGCACGACATGGCGATGATCCTCATCACGCACGACATGGGCGTCGTCGCCGAGGTCGCCGACGACATCGTCGTCATGTACGCCGGCCAGATCGTCGAGCAGGCGTCCGTCGCTCGAGCTCTTCGACCGGCCGGAGCACCCGTACACCGAGGCGCTGCTCGGCGCGCTGCCGCAGCTCGAGGGCGAGGGCGTCCGCGCAGGGCCGCCTGACGGCGATCCCGGGCCGGCCGCCCGACCTCGTCGACCCGCCGCGAGGCGCTGCCGCTTCGCGCCGCGCTGCCCGTACGCCGACGAGCGGCGACGCCTGCGCCGAGCACATGCCCGAGCTGCGCGAGATCCGGCCGCGGCCACTGGGTCCGCTCCGCGCATCCGGCGAGCGAGCGCGCCGCTGCGCAGGCGAGGGGGCGCCCGCGATGAGCGCGCTCGCTCGAGGTCACCGACCTGCGAAGCAGCTTCCCGGTCAAGCGGGGGCTGCTCGTCGAGCGGACGGTCGACCACGTCAAGGCGGTCGACGGCGTCAGCTTCGACGATCGAGCGAGGGCGAGACGCTCGGCCTCGTCGGCGAGTCCGGCTCGGGCAAGTCGACGACCGGCTACTGCATCCTCCAGCTGCTGCAAGCCGACGAGCGGCTCGGTCGCGCTTCGATGGGCACGGAGCTGACCGAGCTCGGGCGCGAGGACCTGCGGCGCGATGCGCCGCGAGATGCAGATCGTCTTCCAGGACCCGTACTCGTCGCTCGACCCGCGGATGACCGTCGGCGACATCGTCGGCGAGCCGCTCGTCGTGCACGGCGTCGGCACGCGGCGCGACGCGGCGCGACACGCGTGCGCGAGCTGCTCGACGTCGTCGGCTTCAACCCCGACTTACGTCAACCGCTACCCGCACGAGTTCTCGGGCGGCCAGCGCCAGCGGATCGGCATCGCCCGCGCGCTCGCGCTCTAGCCGAAGCTGATCGTCTGCGACGAGCCGGTCTCGGCGCTCGACGTCTCGATCCAGGCGCAGATCCTCAACCTGCTCAAGGACCTGCAGCACGAGTTCGGCCTCGCCGTACCTGTTCATCGCCCACGACCTCGCCGTCGTGCGCGCGATGAGCGACCGGATCGCGGTGATGAACCAGCGGCAAGCTCGTCGAGATCGGCCCGGCCGAGCGAGGTCTACACGAACCCGCAGGACGAGTACACGCAGGCGCTGCTCGCCGCCGTGCCGGTGCCCGATCCCGCGCGCATGCGGGAGCGCAAGGACGAGCGCCGCCGGCTGCGCGCATCGTCGCGGCGCCGAGTAGCGTCCTCCGCGGCCGCGCGCTGGCCGCGCGTCGCGTGCTGCGGCGGCGACGGAGACGCTCGCAGCTCGGCGGTCCGGCCGCGCCCGACGCGGGCTGGGCAGCGCGTCGCGTCGATGTCCCAGCGGCGGAGCTACATCGCCGCGCGCGCAGCTCGGCGGCCGGATCTACGCGGCCGGCGGGATGGTGGGGGAGACCGGCCGGCCGCTCGCGACGTTCTCCCGCTACGACCCGCGCGCGACACCTGGACGGAGCTGCCGCCGCTGCCCGAGGCCGACGCGCGCCGCGGCGGCGGCCGCGCTCGGCGGGCCGCATCTACGTCGCGGGCGGGACGACGGCGGCGGGGAACGTCGCGACCGTGCTCGCCCTGGACCCGCGGGCGCGGCGCTGGCGGCCGGTGGCGCCGCTGCCGGCCGCGCGTCTTCAACCACGCGGCTCGTCGCGCTCGGCGGGAGGCTCTGTACGCGCTCGGCGGCTTCGCACCGAGGCACGAGAGCGGCGCGACGTCTACGTGTACGACCCGGCGACGCGACCGCTGGCGCTCGCGGACGCCGCTGCCCCGGCCGACGCACGCCTTCGGCGCGGTCGCGTTCCGCGGCGAGCTCTGGGTCGATCGGCGGCCGGCGCGGCGAGGCGCTGCTGCGCGAGGTCTGGATCCTCGATCCCGCGCACCGGCCGCTGGCGCGCGGGCCCGGCGATGCCGAAGCCGATGGAGCTGCTCGGCGCCGCGGTCGCCGGGCGACGAGCTCCACGCGGTCTGGGAGTCGACCTACCAGGTCTACGACCGCGCGAGCGGGCGCTGGCGGCGCCGGCCCGGTGCCGCTCGTCACGCGCCACGCGCTCCAGGCCTTCGCGATCGACGGGAGCCTCTACACCGTCGGCGGCTGCACGACTGCGCTCCGCGACAGCCAGGTCGTCGAGCGGCTCTCCCTGGTACGTCCCTGAGCGACCCTGGGCGGTCGCCGAAGACGTTCCGGTGCCTCGCGTTTGCGCGGCGTTGTCGCGATGCTTCGCCGGGACAGGCCCCTACCGGGCCAGTCCCCGTGGGCCTACAGGCCCGAGATGCCTCGCGATCACGAGCCGCTGGACCTCGTTCGTGCCCTCGCCGATCTCGAGGATCTTCTGGTCGCGGTAGAGGCGGGAGATGGGGAACTCGTCCATGAAGCCGTAGCCGCCGTGGATCTGCAGGCGTGGTTGACCACGCGGTGCGAGAGCTCGCCCGTGTAGAGCTTCGCCATCGCGGCCTCGAGCGCGAACGGGCGGCCCTGGTCCTTGAGCCAGGCGGCCTTGTAGACGAGCTGCGCGACCCGCCTCGATCTCGACCGCCATGTCGGCGAGCTTGAACGCGACCGCCTGGAACTTCGCGATCGGCTTGCCGAACTGCTGCCGCTCCTGCGCGTAGGCGTAGGCGAGGTCGTAGGCGCCCTGCGCGAGCCCGACGCCCATCGCCGCGACCGAGATCCGGCCGCCGTCGAGGATCTCGAGGAACTGCTGGAAGCCCTTGCCCGCGCGGGCCGAGCAGGTTGCCCTCCGGGACGCTGCAGTCCGCGAACGTCAGCTCGCGCGTGTCGGACGCCTTCCAGCCGAGCTTGTGCAGCGGGCTCGGAGATCGTGTAGCCGGGTGTGCCGTTCTCGACGACGAGGTTCGAGATCTCGTCCTCGCCGGTGCGCGCGGTGATCGTCACGCCCCACGTGAGCTCGGTGCCGGCGTTCGTGATGAACATCTTCGAGCCGTTGACGACCCACGAGCCGTCCCGAAGGCCCGGCGGTCGTGCGGGTGGCGCCCGCGTCCGAGCCGGCGTCGGGCTCGGTCAGGCCGAACGCCGCGAGCCTGCGGCCGGAGGCCAGGTCGGGAAGCCAGCGCTCCTTCTGCTCGTCGCTGCCGAACAGGAAGATCGGCATCGTCCCGAGCGAGGTGTGCGCGGCGACGGTGATCGCGACGGACGAGTCGATCCGCGTCAGCTCCTCGACCGCGATCGCGTAGGAGACCGTGTCGCCGCCCGCGCCGCCGTAGCTGCTCGGGGATCGGCACCCCCATCAGCCCGAGCTCGGCCATCTCGCGGACGAGCTCGACGGGGAAGCGGCTCTCGCGGTCGAGCTCCTCGGCCACCGGCGCGACCCGCTCGCGCGCGAAGGCGCGAACGGTGTCCCGGATCAGCTCCTGGTCGGGGGTGAGATCGAGGTCCACGCGGCGGGCATGCTAGTCGCGGCACACGCGCTCGTCCCGGCCAACGGCTCACGCAGGCGTCGGGAGGCAACGCTCGTGTTGCGTCGACACAAGCGTCGTCGGCCGCCGGTCAGCGGTCGATCGAGCGGTAGCGCCGCACCGCGAGCGGCGCGAAGACGACGAGCAGGCCGACCGTCCAGAGCACCGACAGGAGGAGCGCGTGCTCCCCGGGGAAGGAGTCCGAGGGGAACGGGTTCGGGTTCCCGAACAGCTCGCGGGTGGCCGCGACGAGCGCGCTGATCGGGTTCCACTCGGCGATCGGCTGCAGCACGCCGGGGAGGGTCTCCGTCGGCACGAAGGCGTTCGAGAGGAAGGTCAGCGGGAAGATCACGAGGAACCCGAGCTGCTGCGCGACCTCGACCGTCTTCACCATCAGGCCGAGCAGGACGCCGATCCACGCCATCGCGAACGTGAAGGCGAGCATCAGGGCGATCGCGAGAAGGAACTCGCCGACCGAGCGAGTGCACCCCCCAGCCGACGACGAGACCCGAGAGCATCAGCACCACGAGGATCCCAGCGTTGTAGACGACGTCCGCGGTCGTCCGGCCGCTCAGGACCGCAGACCGCGGCCATCGGCAGCGAGCGGAACCGGTCGATGAGGCCCTTGTTCATGTCGTCGGCCATCCCGATCGCGGTCGTGATGGACGCGAACGCGAGGGTCTGGATGTAGATCCCGGGCATCAGGTACTCCCGGTAGCTGCCGCCGCCGGGCAGCGGGATCGCGCCGCCGAACACGAACGCGAACAGCAGCACGAACATGATCGACTGGAGGATCGCGAAGATCGCGAGCTCGGGGATGCGCGGGACGCGCTTGAGGTTCCGCCAGGCCACGATCCGGCCGTCGGAGACCGCCTGCGCCATCGAGCTCATGCCGCACGCTCCTCGTCGAACGCCTCGCTCCTCCTCTGCGTCCTCCTCCTCGGCCGCGTGCCCGGTGAGCGTGAGGAACACGTCGTCCAGGGTCGGCCTGCGCAGGCCGACGTCGTCGATCTCGATCGACGCCTCGCCGAGACGGCGGACGACGTCGACGAGCTGCTGCGCGCCGCCGCCCGCCGAGATCGTGAGCCGCCGCGTGTGCTCGTCGAACGAGCTGCCTCCGTTGGGCGCGAGGAGCTGGATCGCGCGAGGGATGTCGGCGCGCTGCTGCACGACGACCTCGATCCGCTCGCCGCCGACCCGTGTCTTGAGCTCGTCTGCCGTGCCCCTGGCGATGATCCGGCCGTGGTCGACGACGGCGATCTCGTGCGCGAGCTCATCGGCCTCCTCGAGGTACTGGGTCGTGAGGAGGAGCGTCGTCCCTTCGCGAACCTGCTCGCGGATCACGTCCCACATGCCCAGGCGGCTGCGCGGATCGAGGCCGGTGGTCGGCTCGTCGAGGAACAGGAGTCGGGGACGACCGACGAGCGCTCCGGCGAGGTCGAGGCGCCGACGCATGCCGCCGGAGTACGTCTTCGCCACCCGGTCCGCCGCGTCGCCGAGCCCGAACTGCTCGAGGAGCTCGTCGGCACGGCGACGCGCCTCGCCGTTCGGGAGCTGGTAGAGCCGGCCGAACATCCAGAGGTTCTCGCGCCCGGTCAGGTTCTCGTCGACCGCGGCGTACTGGCCGGAGAGGCCGATCAGCTTGCGCACGGACTGTGCGTCCCGCAGCGACGTCCAGACCGCCGACCGTCGCGCGGCCGGCGTCGGGGCGGAGCAGCGTCGCGAGGATCCGCACCGTCGTCGTCTTGCCCGCGCCGTTCGGCCCGAGCAGGCCGAGCACGGTTCCTTCCTCCACCGCGAGGTCGACGCCGTCCAGGGCGCGCACCTCGCTCCCGCGCGAGCGGTAGACCTTGACGAGCCCCTCTGCCTCGATTGCGGCCAAGGCCTCAACGTAGTCGTCACGGACGGGCTCGGCAGGGTGTGGGAGACCGTACAATCGCCCGCGCCCGGACCAGCACGGCTGCGCGACGCGTGACGTCCCGGGACGAGTAGCCTCGTGGGCATGCGCGAGGAGCTCGACCGCAAGGTGATGGCGGCGCTCTCGGGCGGGCATCTCGCAGTCGACTTCGCGTCGGGCGCCGTGCCGGCGCTGCTGCCGTTCCTCGTGCTCGAGTTCGACCTGAGCTACACGGCGACCGCGGCGCTGATGCTCGCGGTGCTCGTCTCGTCGTCGGTCGTCCAGCCGCTCTTCGGGCTCTGGTCGGACCGGCGTGGCGCGATGTGGCTGCTGCCGGGAGGCGTGGCCGTCGCCGGTGTCGGCACGGGGCTCGCGGCCGCGGCGCCGAGCTATGCGCTCGTCCTGCTGCTCGTCTTCATCGCGGGGATCGGCATCGCGGCGTACCACCCGGAGGGCGCGAAGTTCGCCGCGTACGCCAGCGGCCGGAAGCGCGCGAGCGGGATGTCCTACTTCAACATCGGAGGCAACACCGGGTACGCGCTCGGTCCGATCGTCGTCACGCCGCTCGTGATCTGGCTGGGGCTCGAGGGAGGGCTGATCGCGATGCTGCCCGTGCTCGTCGTGGCTGTCATCCTCTTCCGCGTGCTGCCCGCGCTCAGGCGCGTGGCCCCCGAGCATTCGTCGCGCCGGGCGAGCCACGGCGACGACGACGTCCGGGCGATGTCGCTGCTCGCCATCGTGATCGCCTTCCGGAGCGTCGCGTGGTTCGGCCTTCTCACCTTCGTCCCGCTGTGGGTCGTCGAGAACGGAGGAACGGAGGGCGAGGGGAACCGCACGCTCGCGCTGATGCTCGTCGCGGGGGCGGTCGGCACGCTCGTGCTCGGCCCCGTCGCCGACCGGCTCGGGCTGCGCCGGACACTGCTGGTGACCCAGGCTGCGCTTCCGGTCCTGATCGTCCTGTTCGTGACGATGGGTGGCGTGGTCGGCACCCTCGCGCTGATGCTGGTCGGCCTGTGCGTCGTCGGGACCTTCGGCGTCACGATCGTGCTGAGCCAGCTCTACCTGCCGCGCCACGTGGGGATGGCCAGCGGGCTCTCGGTCGGGCTGGCGATGGGGCTCGGCGGGATCGCAGCCGTCGCCCTCGGCGCGGTCGCGGACGCCGTCGATCTCGAGACCGCGCTCTACGTCGCGGCGGCCGCTCCCGTCGTCGGGTGCGTGGTCTGCCTGCTGCTCCCGCCGCCCGTCGGCCTGGCACGCCCACCGGAGGTCGCGCCTGCGGCGATCGTCTAGGCTTGCCCGATTGAACCGTCAGTCAACGAGGAGACGAGCATGACCGTACAGGAGTTCTTCGCCCAGCTGCCCGAGCGCGCCGACCCCGCCAAGACGGCCGGCATGAGCAACAGGTACGTGTTCGACGTCGAAGGCGTCGGCCAGTGGACGGTCGCCGTCGAAGACGGCACGGTCAGCGTCGACGAGGGCGCCGGCGAGGCCGACTGCACGATCTCCGCCAGCGAGGAGACCCTTCTCAAGATCGCGAAGGGCGAGGCGAACGCGACCACCGCCTACATGGCCGGGAAGCTGAAGATCTCCGGCGACATGGGCGCCGCGCTCAAGCTGCAGAAGCTGTTCTGAGCTTAGCTCGCGAAGCAGGAATCCGCCGAGCGGATTCCTGCCGCTTGGATCCCCGCCCTGCGGGCGGGGCAGATCCCTGAAGGCGTCCGCTTCGCGGCCGCAACTGCCGCGTAGCGGTCATCCGCAGCGACTGCCGCGCAGCGTGCGCTTGCGGCCGCAACTGCCGCGGTCGGCTTGCGACCGCTGCGGCACCGCCGGTTCTCCTCCGTGTGCCGCTTCAGCCAGACACCTGTGAGCTGCGCTCGCATCCGTCGCCCGGTATAGCCTCTCGCGCGTGAGCTGGGCCGTCGCCGCCGTCGTCCAGTGGGGGATCAACGTCCTCGCCCTGATCGTCGCCGACTGGGCGTTCGACGGCCTCACGATCGAGCGCTGGGGGCCGATCCTGTTCGCAGGTGCGGTGCTGGGGCTCGCGAACGCGTTCCTCAGGCCCCTCGTGACGTTCATCGCGCTACCGCTGATCCTGCTCACCTTCGGGATCGCGTACTTCTTCGTCGGCGTCGTGATGCTGCTCTTCACCGAGTGGGTCGTGCCGGACTTCTCGATCGACGGGTTCTGGACGTACGTCGGCGCGACCATCGTGATCGCGGTCGTCAACTGGCTCGCGTCGCGTCTCGTCTGGTCCTTCACGGACGAGCCCCGCTGATTCTCGTAAGGATGCTCTGAAGACAAGGGTCGGGCTCGCCTGCCGAGGGTAGGGTCGCTCGCAGTGACCCGTGTCCTCCTCCTCACGGGCTCTGCCGTGGCAGTGGCCCTCGTGCTCGCGGCAGGCGCGCCGGCGGCGCCCGGCTTGAAGGTCGGCGTCACGGACGACGCATGGCTCGAGTTCGGGCCGGGGGCGCTGGAGGACCGTGTCGCGAGCCTTCGTGACCTCGGTGTCCAGGCGGTGCGTGTGACCCTCGACTGGCGCGAGATCGAGGCCGAGCGGGGAGTCCTCGACTGGGCTCGTGACGGCGAGTTGCTGGAGGCGCTCCGGGACGAGGGGATCACTCCCGTGGTCGCGATCTGGGGCACGCCCGCATGGGCCAACGGAGGAGCGGCCGCGAACGTCCCGCCCCGTTCGGCTGCGACGTTCGCCCGGTTCGCACGCGCCGCAGCCGAGCGGTTCCCCTGGGTTCGCCGGTGGATCGTGTGGAACGAGCCCAACCAGCGGCGCTGGCTGCAGCCGCCGTCGCCGGTCCTCTACGTCACGCGGCTCCTCAACCCGGCCGCGGCGGCGATCAAGTCGGTGATCCCGAGGGCGTCGATCGCCGGCGGCGCGACCGCGCCGCGCGGCAGCACCGGCGGGACGTCCCCGGTCGACTTCATCCGGGGCATGGGACGCGCCGGCGCGCGACTCGACGCGTACGCGCACCACCCGCACCCGCTCTCGCCCGCCGAGACGCCGTTCACCGGGGGCTGCGCCCGGTGCACGACGATCTCGATGGCGACGCTGGAGCGGCTCCTCAGGGAGACCCGCGCGGCGTTCGGCTCGCGCACGCGGATCTGGCTGACCGAGCTCGGCTACCAGACGAACCCTCCCGACCGCATCCTCGGGGTGTCGTGGGCCAGGCAGGCGCGCTCCGTCGCCGAGGCGCAACGGCGCGCGTACTCCGCGAGCCGCGTCGATCTCCTCATCCAGTACCTCGTGCGGGACGAGCCGTCCCTCGGCGCCTGGCAGAGCGGCCTCGAGACGGTGTCGGGCCGGCGAAAGCCGGCCTCCGTCTCCTTCTCCCTGCCGCTCGTCCAGGTCTCCCGCCGCGGCCAGGCGACCGATGGTGTGGGGCCAGGTCAGACAGGGGTCGGGTCGCCGGCCGTACGTCCTCCAGCGACGGGTCGAGGGGGCGTGGAAGAGCATCGGGCCTGCCCGAACGACCCCCGGCGGGTTCTTCACGCGCACCGTCCGCGCCGACAGGGGAACGCAGCTGCGGCTCTTCGATCCGGCGAGCTGCGCGCGAGCCCGACCCTCGTCGTGACCTGAGGCCGTCGGCAGGAGCTGACATCGATCTGTAGGGTCGCGCTCGTGATCCGCCTGCTCGTACGCACAGCGATCGCGGTGGGCGCAAACGCAATCGGGCTTCTCGTCGCAGCGGCCGTCCTCGACGGCTTCGAGATCAATGCGGTCTCGTTCTTCGCCGCCGTCGGCATCTTCACGATCGTCATGGCCCTGCTGCAGCCCTTCCTCGCAGTTCAGCTCAGGCTGCTGGGACCGGCGGCGTTGGGCGGCGTCGCACTCGTGGCGACCCTCGCCTCCCTGATCGTCACGGACTTGCTCTCCGACGGGTTCTCGGTCAGCGGCGTCGGAACCTGGATCGCCGCGGCGGTGGTCGTCTGGCTTGCGGCTCTCGTCGCGACGATCGTGCTCCCGTACCTCGGCCTCAAGAAGTTCCTCCAGGAACGCGCCGCTTAGAGCTTCGGCGTCATCGGGCTCGGGTGCCCAGGATGGGCGGCGACGCTCGAGGAACCCGCGCAGCCCCTCCTGCCCCTCGTCGCTCGTCCGCCGCTCCGCAATCCTGCGCGCCGTCTCGAGGCCGTCGGGCCGGTCGAGGACGAGTCGCTTCGCGTGCCGGGCGGCGCGCGGCCCCGCCGTCCTGAGCTCGGAGAGCACTCCCTCCAAGCCGCCCGCGAGGTCGTCCATGACCTCGTGGACGAGCCCGATCCGCAGGGCGGTCGCAGCGTCGAAGCGCTCCCCCGTGACGAAGTAGCGCCTTGCGGCGCTCTCGCCGATCTTCCGGAGAGCGAACGGCGAGATCACGGCCGGGATGATCCCGAGCTTCACCTCCGAGAAGGCGAACACCGCGCGCGGCTCGGCGAGCACGATGTCGCTGCACGCGACCAGCCCGATGCCGCCCCCCAGCGCGTGGCCCTGGACGAGAGCGACCACCGGCGCCGGGCACGCATCGACGGCCTCGAACATGCGGCGCATGGCGTTCGCGTCCGCGACGTTCGCCTCGAGCCCGAGGTCGGCCGACGCGCGCATCCAATCGACGTCGGCGCCCGCGCAGAAGCTCGGCCCGTCCCCGGCGAGCACCACCGCCCGGGCGACGCCGACGTCGACGAAGGCCTCGGACAGCTCGGTGATGAGAGCGGCGTCGAACGCGTTGCGCGTCTCCGGCCGGGCGAGGGTGACGCGGAGGACGTCTCCGTCTCGCTCGATGCGGAGCGCGCCCACGACGCACAGCCTAAGGTGTCGCCCGATGGGAGCGAGGCGCTTCACGGTGCAGCTGGAGCGGTGCAGAAGACCGCCACGATGTTCCGTGTGCCGTTCGACCGCGAGGAGGCCTTCGGCCGCGCCCGGCCGCCCGTCGAGACCCGCAAGCGAAGGATCGCATCGACGGTCGAGCGCGTGCACGAGGGGCGGCCGCTGAGTTGACGGCGCGTCTGCACGGGGCGGTCGCGGCCGCCTCGACACCGCTGCGAGACGGCGGCACACGGCTCGACGAGGCCGCCTTCGCGCCGTACGCGGACTTCCTCGCCGGTGCCGGGCTGGACGGCGTGCTCGCGTTCGGGACGAACGGCGAGGCCGTGCTCCTCTCCGTCGACGAGCGCCGGCGCGGGCTCGAGCTCTGGCTCGAGGCTCTCGGTGGCCGCCTCCTCGTGGCCGCGCACTGCGGCGCCCAGACGACGGCGGACACGGTCGCCCTCGCCGCACACGCGGCGGAGTCGGGCGCCGACGCGGTCGCGGTGATCGGCCCGCCGTACTTCAGGCTCGACCCTGCGGCGCAGAGGGCCCATCTGCTGGCCGCTGCGGCCGCCTGCGCGCCTCTGCCCTTCTACGTCTACGAGTTCGCCGCCACGGCGGGATACGCGTTCGACCCGGCGATGCTCGCGCGCCTACGGGAGGAGGCGGAGAACGTCACGGGCATGAAGGTCTCCGACTCGCCCTGGGATGCGTTCGAGCGGTACCTGCTCGACGGCTTCGACATCTTCGTCGGCCCCGAGGCGCTCATTCACCGCGGTCGCGAGGCGGGCGCCGTCGGGGCCGTCTCCGCGCTCGCGTCCGCCTTCCCGGAGGAGGTCGCGGCGGTCGTGCGCGAGCCCACCGAGGACGGGGCGGCCCGGCTCGGGGAGCTCCGGTCGCGGATCGAGTCGTTCCCGCGCCACGCTGCGCTGAAGCGCGTCGTGGGCTGGAAAGGCGTCCCGCTCCGGCCGGACGTGCGAGCCCCGCTCCGCGATCTCGATGCGCGCGAGGTGGCCGCCCTGGAGAGATGGCTCGCGCAGGAGGTCGGGGTGCGCGCCGCGTGAGCGCCGCCTCCCGGGCGAACGGGGCGCTGCGCGGGGTGATCCTCCGCGCCGCCGACGACAGGCACGTCAAGCGGTTCATGCGCCGCTACGGGATGCGTCTCGGCGCGGCTCGCTTCGTCGCCGGCGAGAGGCTCGACGAGTGCGTCGTGGTCCTCCGGCGGCTCGCCGCGCAGGGCCTGCATGCGAACACGACCCTGCTCGGTGAGAGCGTGCGCGACCGAGCAGAAGCCGAGGCGGTGGCGGACGAGTACGGCCGGATCCTCGAGCGGCTCCACGCCGAGCGGCTGCCGGTCAACGTCGCGCTCAAGCTGACGCACCTCGGGCTGGAGCTCGACGAGGAGCTCGCGTACACGAACGTCGAGCGAGTCGTCCGGGTCGCCGAACGGCTCCAGAGCTTCGTGCGGATCGACATGGAGCAGTCGAGCGTCGTCGACGCGACCCTCCGCATCTACCGCAGGCTGCGCGAGGCGGGGCACGTCCGCGTCGGCACGGTGCTGCAGTCGTACCTCTATCGCAGCCAGGGCGATCTCGAGTCGCTCCTTCCGCTCCAGCCGAACCTCCGCTTCGTCAAGGGCGCCTACCTCGAGCCGCCGGAGATCGCCCATGCCGCCAAGCCCGACGTCGACGCGGCGTTCGTCCGGCTCGTCGAGACCGCGCTGCAGGGTGGGGCGTACGCCGCGGTCGCGACCCACGACGAGCGCCTTCTCGACCACTGCATCCTTTTCGCGGAACGAGAGGGCATCGCGCGGGACCGTTTCGAGCTGCAGATGCTCTACGGCGTGCGACCCGCGCTCCAGCTCGAGCTGGTCCGGCGAGGCCACACGGTTCGCGTGGCGACGCCCTACGGCCCGGAGTGGTACCCGTACCTGATGCGGCGCCTGGCGGAGCGGCCCGCCAACCTCGCCTTCTTCGCGCGGAACCTCGTTCGCCGCTGAGGAGGCGCTCAGAGCGTGTCGAACTCCTCGTACAGGTCGGGATCCCGCCCGATCAGCTCGCGGAGGTGCTCGAGCTGGGCGGGCGGCGGCTCCTCCTCGTCGACGACGAGGAGCGCCCCCACGCGCTCCGCGGCCTCGTTCACGAGCAGGATGCTCGGCGGCGGAAGCGGCTCGAGCTGGTCGAGGCGTTCGCGCAGCTGGACGAAGGACGGGCTTGCCTCGTCCAGCCGCCAGAGGACGATCCGGACGATCATTCGTCGGGTGGGGCCCAGGGCTGGTACACGTCGCCGGGGACGCCGCCGATCACGAGGAACGACATCCCGTCCGGGCCCGCCGTGGGGCGTCGCTTCGACTCCGGCGGCACGAGGACGTAGCGCCCGGGCTTCATCTCGACGGCCTCGCCGTCCACCTCGAGGTCCCGCCGCCGACGAGCGTGACGTACACCTCCTCCTGGCGCGACGCTACCTCGTCGTGCTCCGAGCCCACCTTGCCCGGCGGGAAGTCGATCTGCGCGAAGCCGAAGGCCGTCGCGCCGAGATGGTGGCGGACGAACTTGAACGTCCCCAGACATACGGGATGTCGGCGACGTCGACGACCGTGTGGCCCATTCCGCCTCCTCTGCCGCAGTTCCTGCCGCGCGAGCTTACGAGACGGCGGCCGTCCGTCGTAGACTCCTCGCGTGGACGTCCATCGCTGGGACGACGAGCCCGTCGAGCAGCTGAGCCCGCTCATCGGGCGCGCGGTGCTGAACGGAGACGAGATGACGCTGGCGCGGATCATCCTCGGCGCCGGCGCCGTCGTCCCCGAGCACGCGCACCCGAACGAGCAGATCGCGACGGTTCTCTCCGGGAGGCTCCGATTCCACCTGGGCGGCGAGGAGCGCGAGGTCGGCCCGGGGGAGAGCATCCTCATCGAAGGCGGCGTCCCGCATCGCGTCGACGCGCTCGAGGACTCCGTGGTGCTCGACGTGTTCGCGCCGCGCCGCGAGGACTGGATCCGCGGCGACGACGCGTACCTCCGGGGGTAGGGCTACCGACGAGGGACGTGGCCTGGCGACCACGCCCCTCGCATGGGGGACCGATCGGGTCGCCGGCGCTGCGGCCCGCGCGACGACCATCTCGATCGGCCTGCACAGAGGATCGTCACAGCGTCGTGCTCGCCGCATCCCCCGTGTGGTGGTTCATGTCCACGGTTCACCCGGTAGCGTCAACCGGCCGATGAGCGCCGATCTCGACCCCCTCGAGCAGCACCTGGTCGACCGGTTGCGGTCGCTGGAGCGCTCCTCGGCGGGCTGAGGCACCGCCTCCGGAGGCCGAGGCAGCGTGGCGCGCCCAGGTCGAGAGCCGCGCGATCGATCACGCCGCACGCTGGCTGCAGGCGCAGAAGCTCGGCTTCTACACGATCGGCTCCGCGGGGCACGAGTCGAACGCCCTCGTCGCGCTCGCGACGCGCCCGACCGACCCGGCGCTCCTCCACTACCGCTCGGGGGGCTTCTACCTCGCCCGGGCGGGTCAGGTGGGCCACGACGGCGTCGGCGACGTCCTCCTCGGGATGGCCGCGGCCGCGGACGAGCCGATCGCGGGCGGACGGCACAAGGTGTTCGGCAACCGCGACCTCGCCGTCATCCCCCAGACGTCCACGATCGCGTCACACCTGCCCCGCGCGGTCGGGATCGCCTTCGCGATCGAGCGGGCCCGTGAGCTCGACCTCCATTCCGAGTGGCCGCGCGACGCGTTCGTCGTGTGCTCGTTCGGCGACGCCTCACTCAATCACGCGACGGCACAGTCCGCGCTCAACGCCGCGGCTCACTTCGCCTACCGCGGAGAGCCGCTGCCGCTGCTCTTCGTGTGCGAGGACAACGGGCTCGGGATCAGCGTGCCGACCCCGGAGGGATGGGTCGAGCAGTCGCTGCACGGACGGCCGGAGCTGGCCGTCGAACGGGCCGACGGTAACGATCCGGCACAGGCGCTCGAGACCGCGAAGGAGCTGGCCGTCGTGGGTGCGCGAGCATCGCCATCCCGCCGTGCTCCACCTCCGAACCGTGCGCTACCTGAGCCACGCGGGCGCAGACCTGGAGACCGCGTATCGAGCCGGCCCCGGAGATCCGCGCCGACCTCGAGCGGGACCCGGTGCTCGCGACGGGCCGCTGGCTCGCCGCGTCGGGCACGCGCGCCGGCGACGAGCTGGCGGACGAGTATCTCGAGGCCCGCGCGCGCATTCGCGACCGTGCCCTGGAGGCCACGACGCGCTCTCAGCTCGCGAGCGCCGAGGAGGTGATGCGGCCGCTCGCCCCGCGCGACCCCGCCGCGGTGGAGTCGCTGGCGGACACGCGCGCGGCCGTCGCCGAGGAGCGCCTCACGTTGGCCCAGTCGATCGACGCGGCGCTCGCCGACGCGCTCGACAGGCACCCGGAGGCGCTCGTGTTCGGCGAGGACGTCGGGCTGAAAGGCGGCGTCTACGGCGTCACGCGGGGATTGCAGGGTCGCTTCGGCGAGCGCCGTGTGTTCGACACCATCCTCGACGAGACGACCATCCTCGGGCTCGCACTCGGCACGGCGATCTCCGGGCTCGTCCCGATCCCCGAGATCCAGTACCTCGCGTACCTCCACAACGCCGAGGACCAGCTCCGGGGCGAGGCGGCCACCCTCCAGTTCTTCTCACAAGGGGCGTACCGCAACGGGATGGTCGTGCGGATCCAGGGCTACGGCTACCAGAAGGGCTTCGGCGGCCACTTCCACAACGACAACGGCGTCGGCGTGCTCCGGGACATCCCGGGGCTCGTGATCGCCTCGCCGGCCCGTCCCGGGGACGCCGCGGCGATGCTCCGTACGTGCGTCGCCGCCGCGAAGGCGGACGGGAGCGTCTGCGTGTTCCTCGAGCCGATCGCGCTGTACCACACCAGAGACCTGTACGAGGAGGGCGACGAGCTCTGGCTCGGGTCGCCAGCTGCCGAGCACGTGCCCGTGGGCGCCGCGTACACGCATCGCGGCGGCACCGACCTGACGATCGTGACGTGGGGCAACGGGCTGTACCTGTCGCTCCGCACGGCGAGGCGCCTGCGCGAGCGTGGGGTCGGGGTCAGCATCGTCGACCTGCGGTGGCTCGCGCCGCTCCCGCTGGAGGAGGTCCTACGCGAGGCCTCCGCCACCGGGAGGACGCTCGTCGTCGACGAGACGCGGCGCACCGGCGGCGTGGGGGAGGGGATCGTCGCCGAGCTGCTCGACGCGGGCTACGACGGCAGGCTGGCGCGCGTGTCGAGCAAGGACTCCTTCGTCCCGCTCGGCGACGCCGCTCGGCTCGTGCTCCTCTCCGAGGACGAGATCGAGGCGGCCGCGCTCAGGCTCGTCGCGGGCTAGCCGCGGCGGTCACCGCGGCCGCGGGAGCTTGCTGTCGCGCCGCCGCTGGTCGCGGCCGTCCTCGCGGGCGGCCCAGAGAAGGAGCCCGATCCAGACGACGACGCCCATCAGGCTGAGAACGGCCGAGACGACGAGAACTTCGCGCATGGAACGAGTCTTCCACCGTGCCGTGTCGCCAAACGCACGGCGTTTCCGCGCACGCTGCCACGGGAATCATCGATGCCGTGGCCGTCGTCTTCGCGACCTACTGCGCGATCATCGCCGCCGGCGTCCTCGCGGCGCTCGTCGTCGCGATCACCGCCGCATGACCAGGCACCTCAAGGAGAACGGCCTCTCCGTCTTCTTCCTGTCGATCTTCCTGGCGGCGATCGTCGGGCAGTCGTTCGCCGGCCAGCACGCCTTCAACGCCGACCAGGTCGAGCACGGCGAGCCGCCGGTCTCCTGGTGGCTGTACGTCCGCACCGCGAGCTTCTGGGGAGCGGTGATGGAGAACTGGCAGTCCGAGTTCCTCCAGTTCGCCCTCTTCATCGGCGTGACGGTGTGGCTCGTGCAGAGGGGCTCGAACGAGTCGAAGAAGCTGGAGAACGTCGGGCTCGAGACCGACGCGGAGCAGCGCGTGGGACGCCACGCGGGTCACGACTCGCCGCTCTGGGCCAGAGTCGGAGGGCTGCGGACGCGCGTGTACGAGAACTCGCTCCTCCTCGTCATGGCCACGATCTTCCTGCTGACGTGGCTCTCCCAGTCGCTGAACAACTGGCGCATGTTCAACGCCGAGCAGGCCGAGCACGAGGAGCAGACGGTCTCGTGGGGCCGCTACCTGATCGACCCTGACTTCTGGGAGCGCACCCTGCAGAACTGGCAGTCGGAGTTCCTCGCCGTCGGCACGATGGCCGTGTTCACGATCTACCTCCGGCAGCGCGGCTCGCCCGAGTCGAAGCCGGTCGGGGCGCCGCACGACGAGACCGCGAGCTCCGGGTAGCGGCTCGGGCCAGGACGTTGTTTCCCGTCCATCCCGCCGAGGTACACGCGCCCGACCCCGACGAGGAGGAAGACCGATGACGACCGTTACCGAGCAACTCGTCAAGCACATCGACGAGGCCTACGCGATGGAGCAGAACGTCCTGCGGATGCTCGACAGGATGATCGAGACGAGCGAGGATCCCGCGATGAAGCAACACCTCCAGCAGCACAAGCACGAGACGGAGCAGCAGGCCGTGCGCCTCAAGGCCCGGCTCGAGGCACACGACGCGTCGCCGTCGATGGTGAAGGAGGCGACGGGGATCGTCGGCGCGCTGATGAAGGGCGTGCTCGACATGGCGAGGGGCGAGAAGGCGGGGCGGAACGCGAGAGACGGGTTCGCCACGGAGCACATGGAGATCGCCAGCTACGAGCTCCTGGAGCGGGTCGCAAGGCGGGCCGGCGACGAGGAGACGGCCCAGGTCGCACGGGTGAACCGCCTGGAGGAGGAGGCGATGGCCGAGAAGATCGCCCAGAGCTGGGACAAGGCCGCCGAGCTCTCCCTTCGAGAGGCCGGGGTCGAGGGGACCGCGCCCGCGACCAGCAGCTAGCGCTGCGTCGCGACTTTCACACGCCGGACGGCGTCGGAGCGCCTCCTCCTCCGGCCTCGAGCAGGTCGCCGACGCGGACCTGTTCGGTCAGCAGGCGGCGGAAGCGCTCCGGCTCGCCGGCCACGTACGCGCGAGCAAGCTCGAGTCCGGCCTTGTAGGTGAGGATGTAGCTCCGCGACGTCGGCTCCTGGAGGAAGCGGATCACGTGCGCTGCGAGCTCGGGGGTCATCAGCCCCCAGCGCTCGAGATACGCCTGCACCTCCCTCTCGCCCATCCCGTCCTCGTGCAGCATGAGTGCCGCGTTGACATCCGCCCACCCGCACGGCTCGAGGGCTCGCCCGACGGCGAGAGCGTGGGCGAGATCGAGATCGATGCCGGCATCGTGGACGACCGCGGCGAGCGCCGCCCCGCTGTCGCCCTCGAGCAGCATCTCGGGCGCGAGCTTGGCGATTCCCTCCGAGACGAGTGACTGCGGCGTGGGCACCAGCACCAGCGTCTCCTCGAGCAGCCCGCGATCGCGCACGAGCACGCGCTCCTTGCAGCAGCGCTCCGCGTGGTGGCCGGGGTACGTCTCGTGCAGCGTGAGGACGAGCAGCTCGATCGCCGACATCGGCAGGGTGACGTTGACCTCGATCCTGCTTCGGAGGTCGCCGAGGTAGCTGCAGAACGCCAGCCAGGGCTCGTCGCGCACGATCTCCAGGTCGACTCCCTCGCCGTCCGGCAGGTCGACGAGCCTGCGCGTCCAGACGCGGGCCTCCTCGACGACCGCGGCGATCGTACGCTCGATCTGCTCCGTGGGGACGCGGATCGACTGCTCCCAGCGCGCGTGGCGCTCGCCCAGCGGCCCGTCGCCCGGGAGCAGCCCCTCGAGCTGCTCGTGCGCGGCGGTGAAGACGTCTTCGTGGGTGAAGGCCGGCCGGATGCCGTAGCAGCCCTCGACCTCGTCGGCGTACGAGCCGGGCTCGCCAGCCAGCACGCCGGCGTAGGTGCGCAGGCCGACGACCTGGTCGCGTAGCCAGCCTTCCTCGAGCTCGTCGAGCAGGGCTTCTGCGGAGGAGACGAGCTCCCGCGGGTCGGCCGGCGGCTCCGCCTCGACGGCCGCGGCCAGCTCCGGAGGGCCGAAGTAGGCGTCGACGATCCCGTCGACGTGCCGGCCAACCTGCAACCCCAGCCGGAGGTAGCGCTCCACGACGGACCCGTCCACGCCGGCGAGCCTAGGACGTTTCTGGTCGCCGTGCTTCCAGGCGCACGGCGTACGGCATTTGCCGAAGGGAGGTTCGGGGCTCTCTACGGATGTGTGAGGGCGTCAGCGCCGTCAGGCTGGAGGGGAAGGAGGTACGACCATGAGCACCCATGCAGCCGGGCCGCGTGCGCGAGGGCATGCTGGCACGGGGCTCGGGGCGTCGGTCCATTGGACCTGGCTCGCAGGCGGGTTCGTTCTGGCATTCGCCGTGCCCTTTCTGCTCGCGGATGTCCTCGACATCAACCGCGACGTGTTCTACGGGCTGTACGCGCTGTCGGTGATCGGCCTGTTCGCGGTCTGGTCGCGATCGACCGGTTACGACCTGGTCGCAGCATGCAGGCGCCGCTGGGCTCTCGCTCTCACGCTCGGCCTCGCGTTCGCGGGGCTCCTTGCGCTGATGGTGGTTCGAACCGAGGATGCGACCGCCCGCCCCGAGGGCGTCGACCTCGTCGCCGCTGTCGCATGGCGCGGGGTCGTCTACGGCGTGACCGACGGGCTTCTCCTGTCGGTGTTCCCGATCCTCGTCGTGTTCGCCGCACTGGCGGGAACGCGGCTCGATCGAAGCCTCGCGGGGAAACTGGCGATCGGGGCAGTTGCGCTGGTGGCCTCCGTCGGGATGACCGCCGTGTACCACGCGGGCTACAGCGACTTCCGCTCGGACAAGATCACGAAGCCGATCACCGGTGACCTGGTGTGGGGCGTCCCCACGCTCGTGACGCTCAACCCGATCGGAGCACCGATCGCGCACGCGGGAATGCACACGTCGGCCGTGCTGCACAGCTACGAGACCGACACGTTCCTTCCGCCCCACGACAAGTAGATCTGTCGTCAGGGAGGTCCCGGCCGTGCAATCACCCGTCTACCGAGACGAACAGAGGTGACCACCATGGTCGCCCTCGTCCGTTCGAGGCACCGGGAGCCCTCCGTCAGGTGACGTCGAAGAACAGATCTCACATGGTCATCCGGATCGGCACCTCGTACTTGGCGACCGACGTGCGGCGGCCCGGAGTGTCGCCGGTAGGCATCGCGTTCAGTACCTCGTCGCCCTGCCGGTAGTCGTCCTCGGTGTCGAAGAACACGATCGCGACCGACTTCTCGGCCTCCGCGTCGTGCAGCACGATGATCTCCTTCGCGGGCAGGCCCTCGGGCGGATCTCCGTCCTGCATCTCGCGGCGCATCTCCTCGATGCGGTCCTTGCCGACGCCTTCGAACGTCACCACACGTGCAAATGCCATCGCGAAGCCTCCTTGGATCGACGACGCGACTCATTCGCGCCGCATCACGGGACATTCTCCAGCATCGGCGTCCGAGTAGAGCAGGATCCTGCACAGCTCGAACCGCCGGTCAATCGGATTTGACGACCACGCGAAGGCGCGGAGCCCGTCATCTCGTGACGGCGCCGACGCGCCATCTCACGGGTGCGCGTGCGCACCGATGGCACGATCGGTACTTGCCCGACGATCCAGTCGACCTCGACTCCCTCATCGGCGCCTGGCGAGCGGCGTTCGAAGCCGCGTCGGGTGCACTGCGGGCCGCACGCCACGACCTCCCGGCGCGGGAGCTTTCCGAGAGATTCCAACACCTCGACGATGAGCGTGCCGCGACGGTGCAGGTGCTCAGCGGCTTCGCCCGTGACCGACATGCGAGGTCCTTCTCTCGTCCGCCTGATCGCCTCACCTCGGGAGGCGAAGCGACTTCTGGGTTGCCGGCCGACGTAGCGGCGTGCGTGTTCAACGTCGACGGCGTCCTGGTGGCGAGCGCGGCGATCCACGCCGATGCGTGGAAGGAGACGTTCGACGAGTTCATCTCCGGCCGCTCCGAGCGCACCGGCGGCTCGTGGGCGTTCTTCAGTCGACGCGCCGACTACCCGACGCTGATCCACGGCAGGTCGCGGGTGGACGCCGTGCGCGGGTTCCTCGCCAGCCGAGGGATCAGCCTGCCCGAAGGTCGTCCCGACGACCCACCCGCCAGCGAGACGGTGCTCGGGTTGGCCAACCGGAAGAATCTCGCGCTGCTGAGGCTTCTCCGTCGGCAGGGCGTCAGCATGTACGCCGGGGCCCGCCTCTACCTCCAGCTGGCACACGACGCCGGGGTGCGCTGTGCGGTCGTGTCCGGAAGCACCCACACCGAGGCCCTGCTCGCGCGCGCGCGGCTGGCGACGTTGATCGAGGATTGCGTCGACGGCAGGACGATGCTCGCCGAGCGGTTGCACAGGAAGCCGGCGCCCGACATGTTGCTCGCCGCATGCCGCCATCTGAACGTCGCGCCCGACCACACGGCAGTGTTCGAGACCACGCCGGACGGCGTGAGGGCCGGGCGCGCCGGCGGCTTCGGGCTCGTCGTCGCCGTGGAGCAGGATGGCAACGCGGAAGCGCTGCGCGCCCGCGGCGCCGACCTCGTCGTTGCCGACCTCGGCGAGATCCTGGAACGCGAGCTCGCGGCACCCGGGTCCGGCGACCGCCGTGGCGACTCGGTCCCTGGTAGCGCCGCCGGTACCCGGGTGGACGTGCAGCGGACGAACGGCAACGGGCGCCCGTGAGCGCCCGTTCCGAAGTTCCTCGGTACGACCCGATCGCGCGTTCGTGGTCGCGGATCGGGCGGTCGAAGGTGCAGCCGCTCACTCGGTGACAACCGGCCGGGCGTCGTTGACCCGTCGAATCACGATGGTCAGTCTGTACTCCGGCCCGGTGGCAGTGAAGGGACCGACCCCGCAGACGTGGCCCGGAGGCTGGTGCCCGCACGGCCCGCCGAGGGTGAACCCGGTCACGTAGGCGTCGCCCACGCGGCGAAGCCGACTCGCGAGCTCGCCGGCGCCGTACGTCGGCTCGGCTCGCCCGATGAGGTCGTCGGCCGGGTCGCGAACCGGTGGAGAGTACGTGTTGAAACAGGAGGGAAAGAACGCGTTGCAGCCATCGTCCTCGAAGAGCTCGAGCCGCAATCCGATCGGCGCGGGCACCCCGCGCGGATCACAGTCCCAGCGAGTGCCGTCCGGAGCGATCAGCCAGCCCCGATCCGCGCTCCCCGAGAGGACTCGCTGTCGAGTCAGACAGCGTTCCTGGCTCCCGAACGCACGGCTGTTGCCGGAGTCGACATCGCCCTGCTTCGCAGTCCTGACGCTGTAACCACCAGTCGAGCGGAAGAGCCCGAACACCTCGTCCGATCCGCTCCAGTCGGCGCCGGACTCGTCGAGCGCCTTGAACGAGACGAGCTCGACGGTGTAGCGCGGCTCCCCGATCGTCTGCCCGGGTCCCGGCGGCAGTATCGGCCCGACGGCCGCGACGCGAAGGCGTGAAGCCTCACCGCTCTCCCTGACAGGCGTGAGGGCACCCGCCGGAACCGCCATCACCGACAACGCTGCGGCTACCGCCGCCCGATCACCAGCACGGCCCATCTCGTCGGCACCTTGCCGCGCCCTGTGTAAGCCGCCATTTTCAAACCCCCTTCTTCGGTGACCGCCCTTGTGACGGTCGACTCGCCGAGAAGGGTCGCTCCCGGCTCTCAACAGAACCTCATGGGGCGCTCAATCACCTCTATTCGCGAGCCGGCAGCCGCAACCGTCTCGGTCACCCCAGCCGGATGCCGTCGCCCGAGGTTGCGAGCCGGGCCTCGACAGGTCGTGCCGCGAGCAGGAATAGCATGATCTGCATCCCGACGAAGGAGGACCAAGATGGCTGTGGCGTTCATCCAGGAGTTCCCCATCACCGATCGCAGCACCTCGAACTACGACGCCGTGAACGACCGCCTGACCGAGAACCAGCCCGCGCCCGAAGGGCTTCTGATCCATTTCGCCGGATTCGACGACGAGGCTGGTGTCTTTCGCATCGTCAACGTCTGGGAGACACAGGAGCAGGGGCAGAGCTACTTCGACAACCACGTCATGCCGGCTGTCCGGGAAGTCGTTGGTGACCCGCCGAGCGGGACACCGCCCACGCGCCAGGGGTCGTATGAGCTCCACCACGTGGCCGGCGTCCGGTCCGGGGAAACCAAGCGCTAGCTCGGTCGACGACGCCCAAGAGGTTCCTGGTCCTGCCTCGAGTAGCTGAGGGGCGTGGGAAAGCCGTCGTCCTCGACCCGTTCGAGGGCGAGTCGCAAGGCTCGACAGGACGTTCGACGAGGCCGCCGAAACTCGTGTACGGCGTCACGTTGTGGCCTGCCGAGAGAGCGACTGTGGGAAGCACGAAGCTGACAAGGACCGGGGAGAGCGACCCGTCGACGATGCTCGGTCTCGTCGTCCTCGTCATCCTTGGTCTGTTGGCGGCGATCGCGGTCGGCGTCACGGTCGGCTTGGTCGTCGGATAGACGGCTGTTGTCACCGACGGCGCTCAGGTGTCGGCTTGGCGGTCGCTCCATGGTTCCCGCTCCTCGACCTCGGCAGCGTCGTGGAGCGACAGGACACCGGTGTGATGTAGCTCGAAGCGACCGGAGCAGGCGGGGCAGACACCGGTCGCCGTTCCGCCTCGATCCTCGCGCACGGTGTCGTGGGCGGGCTCTGTTCCGCTGCCGACGCAGTGTCCCAGGTCGGGAATCGTCATGACTTCAGCCTCGGCGGTGCCGTGGATCCCGGCCATAGGAGCTGCGATCGCGGATCGCGCCGTCGCGACCGTGGACGAGCAGTTCCGTCTCGGCCCTTCGTGCGATGCCACGCCCTGCCGCAATGGCCTCCGCCTGCGTGGTGTGCCTCGAGCGAACCCGGCTCGAGCCCTCCACCTGAACCACCCATGCTCCTCGCTCATTGACCACATGCACGAACCCGTCCGCCATGCCCGCCTCCATCTGCCGGTTTCGTGTTGGCCTACCCGCGGCGATCGATGGTCGAACACGTTTGGACAGCCGGCGCGCGGCAATGCTCCGGCCCGGGAGCGCCCCCGCGACGCCCTAGGCGGCTCGTTCGTAGATGAGGATGTGGATATCGCCGACTGTCCTCGCCTGCGTCAGTCGGAGCCGCTTTGTCGCGCTGGTGTCGGCGAAGAGACGTTTGCCTGCGCCGACGATGACCGGGTAGACCTGCAGGTGCAGCGCATCGACGAGGTCGTGCTCGATCAGCGTCTGTGCGAGCTGCGGGCTCCCGTGGACGACGATGTCCCCGTCGTAGCGCTGCTTCAGCTTCGTGACTTCGTCGACGACGTCGCCGCGGAGCACGGTGGTGTTGTTCCACTCCGGGTTCTCCAGGGTGGAGGAGACGACGTACTTGGGCATCGTGTTGAACTTGTCCGGAAACTCGCCCTCGAAGTGGGGCCAGACGGGTGCGAAGCCGTCGTAGGTGACGCGGCCGAGCAACAGCGCATCGGACGCGATCGCCTCGTCGAGCTTGAACTGGTCACCTTCTGGCCCGCGGCTGAAGGCGTCGGTCCAGCCGACGCGCTCGAAGTCCTCGGTTCCGCTCGGGGCCTCGACGACGCCGTCGACAGAGATGTACTCGGTAACGACGATCCTGCCCATCGGTTCTCCCTTCGTTGTCGTACTCACCTTGACCCGGCGTGGCGGCATTTCTCATCGGCCCGCCGGACCGAGTTTCGTTGAGCGCTCTCAGCGCGGCTCCCGGAGCAGCATGTCGAGCGACGCCCGAACGACGTCCTCGAGGGCGGCCAATGGTCGCCGTGTCGGCGCCACGCAGCGAGACGGCAGCTCGTCGAGTTCATCTACGCCCTTGAGGGCACGCTCAGGGTGCGGCTCGGAAACGATTTGGTCGAGGCTCTTCCAGGGTCGGTCGTCTTGACCCCACGCAACACGCCGCACACCTGGCAGAACGTCGGCGAGGAACGGGCGCGCTTTGTTGCCACCCCCATACCGGCGAGCGTCGAGTTTCGAGGAGTTCATCCTGCGCTACGACGAGTTGCCTCCTGAGGGAGCGAGGAGTCGAGGCGTTCAGCCGTCTCGCGGCCGAGACGTGAGCGATGGAGGTGGTGGGCCCGCCGCTCGCGCAGTCGCCCCCGCGCCGATCCGGCGCAAACTGTCGATGCGGCGGGGGCAGGGGAATTCCACGGCCGCGTCCTCCCCATCATGCGTCGCCCCACTTGGGGTACTCGATGAGGTGGTGCTGGGAGCCGACCAGCCCCGGTCGACCGGCGACGGTTCACGACGGATGCCGACGGACTCGCTACCGTCGCAAATGATGAAAGCCCTGCGTCTTGCGGGGCTTCTCGTGCAGAGGCGACAAAACTCGAACCTGCCCCCCGCTTTTGGAGCGCGCCGTCCGGCAGAGGCATCGATGCGGGTTTGTGCGGCGTATGGTCCATCGCGTTCCCCCTGCCCTTTCGCCAAAGGGCGGCGGCGGACCTCACTCCCGAGACTCGACCGAGCCCAGGGGCGAACGCGCACGCACCCGAGCCAGCTGTGGCCGTCGTTGATACCGGCCCCTGAACGACTCCTACGGAAAGCAGCTGCCGCGGCGACTGCGATCACTCGGGCGCGACTACCCACGAGTACCGACCACCCAGCGACGAGGGCCAGCGAGACCGCGATGGATGCGAAGAGCGTTGCGAAGGCGTATGCGCTGCATCACGATTGGCGGTGGACGACTCGATAGACGTCGACGCCAGGGAAGTCGATCCTCTCCACGATACGCCACTCGTCCGCTACGAGCTCCTCGATCTCGCTCCGCCGATCGAAGTACGAGACAACCCACGTCGTCCTCGGCCCGAGATCGCCCGTGTCCGGCTCCGCGGTCAGGTAGTACGCAGCGACCGGGGCCAGCCACTCCGGATGGATGAGGATCCTGTCTCCCGGCGCCGCACGTTCCTCGACGAGTCTCGCCGCGGCGCGCCAGTCCTGCTCGATCGGGCGCTCGTACCAGTCACGCACGCCGTTGATCGAGAAGCCCAGGATCGCGGTGACGGCCACGATCGCCGGTACGCGCCCCCCGGCCGTCACGAGCGCAGCGGCGCTCATCGCCAGCGCGGGCAACACCACGATGAGGTATCGATCCGCGTAGAGCGGCTTGAAGTACGACATCACGAGTGCGATGACCAGCGGTGCCGTCACCCATGAGGCGACCAAGACGTGCCTCCAAGCCTCCCCGACGAGCCGGAACGCGCGCCAGGCGAGGAGTAGCACGCCGCCGAGGGCAAGCGCGAGAAGTACATCGTTGCCACCCGCAAGCGAAGCGAGCGTTTCCTGGACGAGGCGCCAACTCAGCTGTGGCACCCAGCCCGTCTGCCCTCTGTCGTGGTTCACGGCGAAGTCCAACGCCGGCGCGGCCAGGAGAAGCGCGATGCCGGCGCCGGCCGCCCAGCGTTTCACGGCGAGTGTGGGTCCGATCGCGAGAAGCGCGGGATAGTGCGCGATGACGACGAGCACGACGAAGAAATGTGCATAGACGGCGAGCCCCGACACGATTCCGTACGTCAGCCACCACCCCCACGAATTGGACTCGGCTGCCCGGACGAACAGGTACGTCACGACCACTGCCGCTAGCATCGAGAGCGAGTACGTGCGCGCCTGCTGCGACCACTCGACGCTGAACGCGTTGCAGGCGAGAAAAAGACCGGCGACAACCCCTGCGAGCCTCGAGCCGAGCAGCCGAGCTCCCAGCGGCACCATGAGCGCGCAGGCCGCCGCCGCGAAGACGACCGACGGCATGCGGGCCGCCCACTCGTCAGTCGTCGTGATGGCGAGCCACGGCTTGAGCGCGAGGAGGTACAACGCCTGGCCCATCTCGAACTCTCGCACGACCTTGAGGTATTCGCTCCAGCCGAGCGTCGTGAAATGAACGTCGAACGCCTCGTCCATCCAGAGCGGGCGGCGCTCGAGGCGAATCGCGCCGAGCACAGCGGCGAGGATCCCAACGGCGCTCGCGCTGGCAGGAAGGAGGAGGCGATCTCGCTCTCGACCTCTGAATGCGTTCACGTCGGCGGCGAGCGTACTAGGTGGAGGTTGTCTCGGCGGTCAATCGTCTTACGACGCCCAGTAGCGCCATGCCCGGCGCGATAAGTTCGAACGACCCGTCTAGACTCTTCGCGTGTCGGCTGTGCGCGAGGTTGCTGCCCTGGCGCTCGTGGCGGCCGCTGCGGCGACCGTGCTCCCGGAGGCGGGCTGGAACGCGACCGCGCACTACGCCCTCGTCGAGTCGCTTGCCGACGGGACGCCCCGGATCGACCGACATCTGAACCAGGGAGGCGACCTCGCGTGGGTGGACGGCCATTTCTTCGCCGCAAAGTCGCCCGGCCTTGCCTTCGCCTCGCTGCCGCTCTACGCGGCGCTCGACGCCGTCGGAGCGATACCGGCCAAGGAAGCGGCCACGCAAGGGCCTCCCGGCGCGCGCGGCGTTCGGAAGGAGGCGGTTTGGCAGCTGAATCTGGTCATCGTCGCCGCATTCTTCGGCCTGTTGCTCCTCCTGCGGTACGCCGGCAACGCTTGTGCGGCCGGAACGGGCCTTGCCGTCTCCCTCATTCTCGGTCTCGGCACGATGCTGCTGCCGTTTGCGACGGCCTACTTCGCCCATGTTCTCTCGGCAGCGTTGGGTTTCGCCGCGTTCACGCTCCTCTTGTACAAACGCGACTCACGAGCTGCCGTCGCCGGGGCGGGGCTCCTCGCAGGTCTGGCCGTCGTTGTGGAGGCGCCCCTCACGCTAGTAGCGGCAGCACTCGCGGCCTGGGTGCTCGTCGACCGGCCGCGGCTGCAACGTGGCGGCATCTACGTCGCCGGGCTCATGGCCGGGACGACACCGCTTCTCGCCTACAACGCCTGGGCGTTCGGGTCGCCCTTCCGGAACGGCTACTCCTACGCGGTAGGAGTGCTCGGCGCCACGGGCCACGACATCGTGGGTGCCAACGACGAGGGATTCTTCGGTCTCACGCATCCGCGCCCCGATGACGCGCTCGACCTACTCTTCGACAGCGAGCGCGGCCTCTTCGTGCTGACGCCGGTCGTCGCCGTCGCGGTGGCTGGCCTCGTGCCTCTGTGGCGTCAAGGCTTGCGCCGGGCGGCCATCTTCGTCGGCTCGTTGGTGCTCGCATTCGTTCTCTACAACGCCGCGTACTGGATTCCGTTCGGCGGAGACACGCCCGGACCTCGGTTTCTCGTACCTCTGCTGCCCTTCCTCGCCTTGCCGCTCGCCGCGGCCTTCGCCGCGTGGAAGTGGGTTACGCTGGTGACGGCGGCCGTTTCGGCGTTCTGGATGATTGTCGCGACACTGGGCGGCGCCCTCCTACCGGCTGACGTGTCGCCCACGACCTGGGTCTCGGAGGTGATTCGGGCAGACAATCTGGTCGGTTCGGTGGTCGGCCCCAGACGGACGGCCGAACTCGCGTTCGTGCTGCCTGCAGCAGCGGCGCTCCTGCTTGCAGCCCCGAGTCTCGTCGGCGTCGCCAACCGGCGAGCTCGCTCGCCGGTGCGGCAACACGACAGCTTGCCCGAGGATCAGTCGTCCGAGGCGCGAGGAGCAGGGCGGCGCGGCCGAAGTCTCGCTCTGAGTATCACGCGAAGCCTCGAGCGAGGATCTGCTGACGATCAGCAGCCGATCGGCAGCTAGGGCGCATCGCGGTCGCCGAGATCGGCCCGTCCGGCTCGGGCAGCGCATCCAGCACCCTGCCTCAGCGATCCGCTCCCGACGCTCCAGCGGTTGGCCGGCAGCGGAGGTAGCGAGTGTTGATCGGGCCGCCCGGAACCTCGCCCACGCTGACTGCGCAGCGGAACACACCGCGTAGGCTGTTCAGGATGTTCCGTACCGGCTGTCGGAGAGTCGCCGTTTCGCCACCAGTGAGTCGATGAGGCGCTGAATGTCCCGGTGCTCGATCGTGCCGACTTTCCTGGCACCGAGGTCGGGCAGCACGCGCCGCCCCAGGTCAGCCCGGTAGCCGCGCAGCCGGTCGCAGCCCTTCTTGTGCCGCAAGTTGATGCCCTTCAGCTTGATCACGTCGCACCTTCTTGTGGCTGCCTAAATTGACAACAGAGCAACTTTACCTCACGGGGCCACTAGCCGCCACCCTGAGCACTTCCTCACATTCTTTGATCGCCCATAGCGAACCTGGGTTCGCCGCCCGCAATCCCTGTATCCAGGCGGCAAACCCAGTTTTCAAGCCAACAGGGGCGACAGGACTCGAACCTGCAACCCCCGGTTTTGGAGACCGGTGCGCTACCAATTGCGCCACGCCCCTGGGCTGCGGACTGAGTGTAGCCCGCCGTTCGGGAGCGCCCTCTGCGTGGCGGAAAGTACGCTCGGGACGTGCAGCGGCGCGCGCTCGGGCTCTTGTTCTCGGCGATCGCCGTGGTTCTCGCCCTCGTCGCCGCCTGGTCGGCCCTCGAGGGAGGGCGCGCGTGGGTCGTCGCGCTCGCCGCAGGCTGTCTCGCGCTGTGGATGGGAGACCTGGCGCGTCGTACCTGGCCACGTTGACGGCAAAGACTGCACCCGCGGCCAGGATGAGTCGACTGGTCGAAGGCGTATCCTGCTTGGGTGGCAGTCGGGGGGGATACGCTTGCGCTCTGGTACGACTACCGCGAGACGCGGGATCGAGCGCTGCGTGATCGCCTGATCCTGACCTACGCGCCGCTCGTGAAGTTCGTCGCGGGCCGACTCGGCTCCAGCCTCCCGTCGCACGTCGACGAGCAGGATCTCGTGCTCGTACGGGCTGCTCGGCCTGATCGGGGCGATCGAGCGCTACGACCCGGCGCGCGAGATCAAGTTCGAGACGTACGCCATCTCCCGCATCAAGGGCGCGATCATCGACGAGCTGCGCTCGCTCGACTGGGTCCCGCGGTCGGTGCGCGCGCGAGCACGGGAGATCGAGCGCGCCATCGTCGAGCTGGAGCGCACCCTGATGCGCGCCCCCACGGACGCGGAGATCGCCGCGCGCGTCGGCATCTCCGAGGACGAGCTGGAGAAGAGCCTGTCCGACATCTCTCGCTCCTCGATGGCCGCCCTCGACGAGCTGTGGAGCCCGCAGGGCGGCGGCGACCAGGTCGCGTTGATCGACACGATCGAGGACCCGACCGGGGAGGATCCCGAGTTCTCGCTGGAGCAGACCGAGCTCAACGAGGCGCTCGCCGAGGCGATTGCGCGGCTGCCGGAGCGCGAGAAGCTCGTCGTGACGCTCTACTACTACGAGGAGCTGACTCTGCGCGAGATCGGGGAAGTTCTCGGCGTCACTGAATCGCGGGTCTCGCAGCTCCACACGAAGGCGGTGCTGCGGCTCAAGGCGCGCCTCTCGGGAGCCGGCGCCGTCCGCACCCCGGCCGAGACGTAGACGAGCTAGCGCGCGACCTCGACGGCGAGCGTCCAGTGCGCCGGGCCGTCGACGTCCACAGAGACGCCGATCGTGCGATCCCCGTCCGAGGCGTCCGCGAGCACGATCACCTCGCCCGCGTCGATCTCCGTTCCGTCCTCGGTGTCGCCGGACAGCTCGACCTTCACCTTGCCGCCCCACAGGCCGAGCGGAGACGTGTCGGCCGTCGAGAGCACGAGCCGCGCGCCGGCGGGGAGGGCGACCTGCTGCTCCGCATCCTCGGTCCCCTCGGCCGTGGAGATCGTCTCCCACCGCGGCTCGCGCGCGACCACGATGGTGACGGTCGAGCCGAGCGGTGTGCGCGCTCCAGGTGACGGCGTGACGCCGAGGATGGTGCCGGGCTCGATGCTCGAGTCGGCCCGCTCATCGACCGCAGGCGTGAAGCCCGCTCGACGCAGGGCCTCGGCGGCACCGCTCGCGTCGAGGCCGTCCAGCGAGGGGACGGGCCGCTTGGGCGGCCCGGTCGAGACGACCAGCTGCACGCGTGCGGGCCGTTTCACCCGGGTTCCCCCACCGGGGTCCGTGCTCACGGCATGCCAGGCCTCGATCTCCACGGAGGGTGCGTATCGCCGGGTCGGGGTGAAGCCCTTCCGTTCGAGCAGCGCGAAGGCGGCTGAGCCCTCGAGGCCGGCGACTGACGGGACGTCGGCGTAGGCGCTGCCCTTGCTGACCGACACGAGCAGCGCGCCGTTCTCGGGGATGCGCTTCCCCTCCGGCGGATCCTGCGCGACGATCGCGCCGGCCGGCGCCGACTCGGAGTACGAGCGGTCGCACGACCTTGACCTTCGGCGTCGTGAGGCCGTCCTCACGGGCGCGCTCCACGACCTGGGTCTTCGCGGCCTGTACGCGCAGCCCGACCACATCGGGCGCGCTGACGCCGGTGGGATCGTCCCCTGCGATCGCGTATACGCCGCCGCCGACCAGCCCGACCGCGACTGCGAGTGCCGCGGCTGCCGCGGAGATGCGCCCACGCGGGACGGAGCGGTGCGAGCGGGCCCGGCGCACGATCGTCGCCGGCTCGCGGAGGACGCGCGTGACGAGGGTGGCAGGCGACGCCTGTGTTGAATCAGCACTTGCGTCCTTCGCCTCGACCCGCGCGCCGGGGAGCGCCGCCGGGTGGGCGCCGAGCGCGAGCGCAGCCTCGACCGCGTCGCCTCGCAGAGCGGGCGCGCGCTGGAGCAGTCGGTCGACGAGCTGCGCCGCCTCGGCCCGGGTGCCCGGAGCGGCCACCGCCAGGGAGGGCGCGGGCTCGTGGGCGCGTCGCAGGCCGGTCGCGAGCCGGTCCTCGCCCTCGAAGGGCATCCGTCCCGTCAGCAGCCGGAAGAGGATGCAGCCGAGCGCGTAGAGGTCGGTGGCGGGGCCGGTCGCGCCGCCCGCCGCCTGCTCGGGCGCCCAGTACTCGGGTGTGCCTGCCAGGACGCCGGAGATCGGCGCACTGCGCGACGAGCGTGCGAGCCGCGCGAGCCCGAAGTCGGTGACGACGATCCGGCCCGTGCCGTGCTCGACCAGCACGTTGGCGGGGGTCAGGTCGCGGTGGACGACTCCCCGCCGGTGGGCGTGGGCCAGGGCGGCCGCGACGGGCCCGCAGTAGCGCCGGGCGTCGTCCCAGTCGAGCGTGCGTCCGCGCGATCAGCGTGTCGAGCGCCGACGCCTTCGACGAGCTCCATGACGAGGACGGTCTGGCCGTCGTTCTCGAGGACGTCGTAGAGGCGGACGACGTTCGGATGCTCGAGCCGCGCCAGCGCGGACGCCTCGCGCTCGAACCGCTCGCGCAGCTCAGGGTCCTCGGCGACCCACGGGTGGAGGACCTTCAGCGCGACGTCGCGCTCGAGCCGCTCGTCCCGAGCGCGCCACACCACTCCCATGCCGCCGCGACCCAGCTGCTCGAGCAGTCGGTAGCGACGGGCGACGATCGTCTCTGCTCTCTCCACGATGACCTGGGAAACGGCCGGGCAGCCCGGCAGGCTAGTGCAGTCTCGTTCGGAGATTGTCAAGGCGCTCCTCCACCGGCCGTAGACTCGGCGCGTGGCGGTCTGCGCGCGGTGTGGGCGCGAGAGCCCGGACGACTTCGGGTTCTGCCCGGCGTGCGGCGCCCCTCTCCGCGACCGGGCCGGTGCGCGAGGTGCGCAAGGTGGTCACGGTGCTCTTCTGCGACCTGACGGGGTCGACGGCGATCGGGGAGAGGACCGATCCCGAGGCGCTGCGCGGGTTGATGAATCGGTACTACGACGCGGCCCGGGTCGTGCTCGAGCGCCACGGCGGCACCGTCGAGAAGTTCGTCGGCGACGCGGTGATGGCGGTGTTCGGGATCCCGGTCGCGACCGAGGACGACGCGCTCCGGGCGGTTCGCTCGGCCGTCGAGCTGCGCGAGGTCGTCCACGCCCTCGGCCTGGAGCCGCGCATCGGGGTGAACACCGGGGCGGTCGTGGCGGGCGAGGGCGACACGCTCGTCACGGGCGACGCGGTCAACGTCGCCGCGCGGCTCGAGCAAGCCGCGGGCCCGGGGGAGATCCTGCTCGGGGAGGACACGCTGCAGCTCGTCCGCGATGCCGTTCGGGTCGAGCCGCTCGAGCTGGAGCTCAAGGGGAAGTCGTCTGCGGTCGCGGCGTCTCGACTCCTCGTCCTCGATCGCAGTGCCGGCGGTGTGGCGAGGGACCTCCGGAGGCCGTTGATCGGTCGTGAACGGGAGCGCGAGCGGCTGCGAGCGGAGTTCGACCAGGTCGTGGAGCGCAGCGCCTGCCGGATCTTCACCCTGATCGGGCCTGCGGGCGTCGGCAAGTCGAGGCTCGTGCAGGACTTTCTCGACCGCGTCGACGGCATGGCCGCGGTCGCTCGTGGACGAGCGCTGTCGTACGGGGAGGGCATCACGTACTGGCCGCTCGTGGAGATCCTGATCCAGCTCGGGGTCGAGCCGACCGACGTGATCCGCTCGTCACCGGCGGACACGCAGCTGACGACCCGCGCCCTCTTCGAGCGGCTCGCCGAGGAACGTCCCCTGGTGCATCGTCCTCGACGACCTGCACTGGGCGGAGCCACCGTTCCTCGACCTGGTCGAGCACGTCGTCGACTGGTCGCGCGAACGCCCGATCTTCCTCCTCTGTGTTGCACGCCCGGAGCTTCTGGACGTCCGGCCGGGCTGGGGCGGTGGGAAGCTGAACGCGACGTCGGAGCTGCTCGACCCGCTTCCGGTGGGCGATGCCGAGGCGCTCGCGAAGTCGCTTCTCGAGGACGTCGACGTCGAACCCGCGACGCGAGCCCGAATCCTCGCGACCGCGGAGGGGAACCCGCTGTTCATCGAGGAGATGGCGCTCGCTCGCCCGCGACGCCGACGGGACCGTGGAGGTGCCGCCGACGATCCAGGCGCTCCTCCAGGCACGACTCGACACGCTGGGCGAGCGCGAGCGTGCGGTCGTCGATCGCGGCTCGGTCGAGGGCGAGGTCTTCCATCGCGGCGCCGTCACCGCACTCGCTGGGGAACCGAGTCACGACGACGTCCCCGCGAATCTGCTCTCGCTCGTCCGCAAGGAGGTCGTGCGACCTCACCGCACGCAGATCCCGGGCGACGACGCGTTCCGTTTTCGCCATCTCCTGATCCGAGACGCCGCCTACGACTCGCTTCCGAAGGCGGCCCGCGCACAACTGCACGAGCGCTTCGCAGATTGGCTCGAGGCGCACGGCGAGCTCTACGAGCAGGAGGAGATCGTCGGCTACCACCTCGAGCAGGCGGCGCGCTTGCGCGCCGAGCTCGAAGTCGACGACCCGCGCGCCGCAGAGCTCGCAGCGCGTGCGGGCGGGCATCTCGCGACCGCCGGGCGAGCGGCGTTCGAGCGGGAGGATCTCTACGCGACGCGCTCGCTCGTCGAGCGGGCGATCGAGCTCGTTCCCGACGCCCGAGAACGCCGGCGCCTGTTTCCCCTGCTGCTGCACTCGCTCGCGGAGAGCGGCGACCCGTCGCTCGGTGCGAGGCTGGAGGAGCTCGCGCACGGCGACGAGGCCGATCGCGCCGTCGCGACGGTCTTCCAGGTCGTCTCGGGCCCGAGCATGGCCGATGCCGAGAGCGAGCACCGGCGGCTCGACGCCGCCTACCGCGTGCTCGACGAAGCCGGTGACGAGCTCGGGTTGGTCTTCTGCGAGACGGCGCGTGCCTTCCTGTTCTGGGGTGCCTGCCAATCGGGCTCGGCGCACGAGGCGTACCGGCGCGCCTACGAGCGGGCGCGTCGAGGTGGCAGCGACGTCCTCGTGCAGGGGCTCCGCACAGCTTCTCCTGCTCACCGCCTGGATGACACACGCGAGCATGGACGAGCTGGAAGCGCTGATCGGCGACCTCGAACACGACCTCGAGGGGGATGCCGGGCCGCTGCTCGACGCGATCCTGAGCGGCTGGCGGGCACGGGCCGGCTACGCCGCGGGCGCGATCGACGCGCAGACGGCGCGGCGGGTCATCGACGACGAAGCGAAGCTCTTCGAGCAGGCGGGCATGCTCGTGCAGGCGTCCACGGCGAGGATGTTCGTTCGAGCCGCGATCCCCCTCGCCGAAGCCGACGCGGCGGCCCGAGAGCGAGGCCTCCGCGACGCGGCGAGGGAGATAGCCCCGTGGGAGCATCTGTACGGGGCGAACTTCCTCGGAGACTGGGCGATCTCGCTGTGCGAGGTCGGAGACGCGCGTCAGGCCCGAGCGGTGTTCGAGCGGGCGCGCGCACTCGTCATGGAAGGGGACGTCGCCGACGAGATCCTCTTGCTGAGCGTGGAGGCGTTGCTGCACGCGCACGAGGGAGCGCCCGAGGCGGCTCGAGAGCGTCTCGAGCAGGCCTTCGAGGCGGCGGTCGGGATCGATATGTTCGTCAGCTCGACAGAGCTCGCGCACGTCGGTGCGCTTCGTTCACCGGCTCCTGGGCGACGATGCCCGCGCCCGCGAGCTCCTGGCGGGACTCGTCGCTCTGTTGGAGGAACGGGGCATGCACCGCTTTGCGGACCGCTTCCGCCGCGACCTCGCGATGCTCGGTCACTAGCATTCTCGGCAGAAGCACTCACGACCAGGAGGAACGCGCGCAGATGGCCGCAACCGAGCCAGGGAAGATCCGCAACGTCGCCGTCGTCGGCCACCGGGGAACGGGCAAGACGTCCCTCGTCGAGGCGCTCCTCTTCCAGACCGGAGAGGTCAACAGGCTCGGGGCGATCGAGGCGGGGACGACCGTCTCCGACTCGGACGAGGACGAGCAGAAGCGGCAGCTCTCGATCTCGCTCTCCCTCGCGCACACGGAGTGGCAGGGACGCAAGATCAACCTCCTCGACTGCCCGGGCGACCCCTCGTTCCAGGGCGAGGCCCGCTGTGCGCTGCGGGTCGTCGAGGGCGCGCTCGTCGTCGTCTCGGGCGTGATGGGCTTCGAGGTCGGCACCGCCCGGGTCAAGAAGCTCGCGGAGGAGCTCGGCCTGGCCCGCATGCTCGTGGTCAACATGCTCGACCGCGAGCGCGCCGACTTCTACCGCACGCTGGGCCAGATCCAGGATCAGTTCTCGTCGAAGTGCGTCGCCGTCCACATCCCGATCGGCTCCGAGCACGAGCTCGAGGGCATCGTCGACGTGCTCCACATGTGCGCGTACATGAGCCCCGACGGGCAGAAGGAGTCGGACCCGGTCGCGATCCCGGACTCGATGGCCGAGCTAGCGCAGGAGTACCGCGAGAAGCTGCTCGACGAGGTCGTGCAGATCGACGAGGCGCTGATGGAGCGGTACCTGGAGGGCGAGGAGCTCGACGTGCACGACGTCGCCGATGCCCTCAAGCTCGGCGTCACGCGCGGCGAGGTGTTCCCGGTCGGCTGCGCCGTCGCGACGAAGAACCTCGGGACGCACGCGCTCCTCGACCTGCTGGTCGAAGGCGTCCCGTCGCCGGCCAAGCGCGGCGCGCCGTTCGAGGTGGAGGGAGCCGCCACCGCCGCCTTCGTCTTCAAGACGATCGCCGACCCGTTCGCGGGGAGGATCAACCTCTTCCGCGTCCTGAAGGGCGATGTCACGACCGAGACGACGCTCGTCGACCACCGCGAGCACTCGAAGGAGCGCATGGGCTCTCTCCTGCAGCTCCAGGGGAAGACCACGACCCCCGCGAAGGAGTTCGGCGAGGGCGACCTCGGCGGCGTCGCGAAGCTGAAGAACGTCCAGACGGGCGATCTCCTCACCGACAAGGAGGTCGCCGTCGAGCCGCCGAGCTTCGGGTTCCCCGAGCCGGTGATGAGCTTCGCGATCACCCCGAAGATCAAGGGTGAGGAGGAGAAGGTCGCGACCGCGATCAAGCGCCTCGCCGAGGAGGACCCGACGCTCCGCCTGCGGCGCGATCAGCAGACCGGCGAGGAGATCCTCGCGGGGATGAGCCAGATGCACGTCGAGGTCGCGCTCGAGCGCGCGAAGCGGCGCTTCGGCGTCGACGTCGAGCTCCACCAGCCACGGGTGCCGTACCTGGAGACGATCCGCTCCGAGTCGAGGGCGCGCCACCGCTACAAGAAGCAGACCGGCGGGCGCGGCCAGTTCGGCGACTGCGAGATCGTCCTGCGCCCGATCGAGGGGCACGAGGGGTACGAGTTCGTCGACAAGATCGTCGGAGGCGTGATCCCGCAGAGCTACCGGCCCGCGGTCGACAAGGGCATCCAGGAGGCGATGCAGCACGGGGAGCTCGCGGGCGCGCCGATCCAGGGCGTGCGCGTCGAGCTCGTCGACGGCCAGTACCACAACGTCGACTCGTCGGAGATGGCGTTCAAGATCGCCGGCTCGATGGCGTTCAAGGAGGCCTACGCGAAGGCCGACCCGGTGCTGCTCGAGCCGATCATGGAGGTCGAGGTGACCGTGCCCGACGAGGCGGTCGGCGCGGTCAACGGCGACCTCAACTCGCGTCGCGGCCGGCTCAACGGCATGGAGCCCGCGGGCGGGATGACGACGATCAAGGCCGAGGTGCCGATGGCCGAGATACTGACCTACTCCCAGTCGCTCACCTCGATGACGGGCGGCCGCGGCGACTACGCGATGCACCTGCTGCGCTACGAGCAGGTCCCGACCCACGTCGCCCAGAGGATCGTCGACGAGACGAAGAAGGCGCGCGAGACGGCCAACGCCTGACCCGCCGGCAGACGTTGTCCACAGCTGTGGATTCCCGAGGCAAGGGGGCTATAGTGGGCGCTCGCATGCGGGTCACGAAGTCAAACGTCACGCGTATCTGCGCGATCTGCGAGCGGACGCTCCTGATGGGCGAGCACACTCTCCGCTTCTCGCCCGACGGCCACGAGTTCGTCGACGTGTGCCCGCTCTGCAGCGACGTGGCGCTCGACCACGGCTGGGTGCGCGAGGGCCATGCGGTCTCGCCCGCTCTCCAGCAGCACCCGCGCCGCCGCCGTCAGAGGACGCTCTGGCAAGCGCTTCTCGGCGCGCGTGACGAGGAGGCGGAGCCGGTGGTCTCGGAGCCGATCCTGCGTCGGCTCTCCGACGACGAGCTGACGCTCGTGGAGGCGGCCGACCTCTTCAACCAGTCGGACTTCCGCCGGACGGTCGCCGGTGTCGCCAAGAGCCTCGGCGAGCCCAGGGTCTCGATCGTGCCGCTTCCCGGCGTCAACGCGGAGACCGTGCTCACCTTCGCCTGGGACATCACCTGGTACCAGTACCGCGTCACCCCGGACGCGGCCCAGCCGGTCAGGATCGCGGATCGCGGGCACGACCTCAGCGAGGTCGAGGCGACGTACGCCCGCTGGAACGCCCGCTGCGACGAGACGGGCAGGCTGGTGCCGGAGCTCGCGACCGTCTGACGGCTGGCCGGCCCGCAGGCCGGCACCTAGACTTGCGGTGATGGCCACCGCGACCGTCCGAGCCTCCGCGAGCGGGCTCCTCGAGCGCCTGGGCGTCGACCCAGGGAGCGTGACCGAGGGCGAGCTCGTCGTTCGCACGCCGATCACCGGCGAGGAGATCGGTCGGGTCGCGCGCACGGACCCGGCGGCCACCGACGCCGCCGTCGCCCGCGCCGTCGCCGCCTTCGAGGCGTGGCGCGACGTCCCCGCGCCGCGGCGCGGTGAGCTCGTGCGCCTCCTCGGCGAGGAGCTCCGCCGCGAGAAGGAGGCGCTCGGCGCGCTCGTCACGCTCGAGGTGGGGAAGATCGCGCAGGAGGGGCTCGGCGAGGTCCAGGAGATGATCGACATCTGCGACTTCGCGGTCGGGCTCTCGCGGCAGCTGTACGGGAAGACGATCGCCTCCGAGCGCCCGGGCCACCGACTGACGGAGACGTGGCACCCGCTCGGGCCCGTCGCCGTGATCAGCGCGTTCAACTTCCCGGTCGCGGTGTGGAGCTGGAACGCCGCCCTCGCCCTGGTCTGCGGCGACCCGGTGATCTGGAAGCCGTCCGAGCGGACGCCCCTCACGGCGATCGCGACGACGTCGCTGCTCGCGCCGCGCGGCAGACCGCTTCGGGGACGTGCCCGAGGGGCTCTTCGAGCTCGTGATCGGCGGGGCAGACCGCGCCGTGCAGCTCGCCGAGGACGAGCGCATCCCCCTCGTGTCCGCGACCGGGTCGACGGCGATGGGCAAGGCGATCGCGCCGCGCATCGCCGCGCGGCTCGGCCGCTCGCTGCTCGAGCTGGGCGGCAACAACGCCGCGATCGTCGCGCCGAGCGCGGACCTCGACCTCGTCGTCCGTGCCGTGCTGTTCTCCGCGGTCGGCACCGCCGGCCAGCGCTGCACCTCGCTGCGGCGGCTGATCGTCCACGAGTCGATCGCGAGCGAGCTCGTCGAGCGGCTCGCGAGCGCGTATCGCAGCGTCCCGATCGGCGACCCGCGCGAGCCGGGCACCCTCGTCGGCCCGCTGATCACGGGCGAGGCGTTCGGGAGGATGGAGGCGGCGCTCGGCCAGGCGCGGGAGGAAGGCGGCGAGGTCGTCGTCGGAGGGGCGCGGGCGCGACGCCGAGTCGTGGCCGGACGCCTGGTACGCAGAGCCGACGATCGTGCGCATGCCCGCGCAGACGGACGTCGTCGCGCCAGGAGACGTTCGCCCCGATCCTCTACGTCCTCACGTACCGGGAGCTCGACGAGGCGATCGCCCTCCAGAACGGCGTGCCCCAGGGCCTGGCGTCGTCGATCTTCACGACCGACCTGCGCGAGGCGGAGCGGTTCCTCGCCGCGGCGGGCTCGGACTGCGGGATCGCCAACGTCAACATCGGCCCGAGCGGCGCCGAGATCGGCGGCGCGTTCGGCGGCGAGAAGGAGACCGGCGGCGGGCGCGAGTCCGGCTCCGACGCCTGGAGGGCGTACATGCGCCGGCAGACCGCCACCGTCAACTACACGAGCGAGCTGCCGCTCGCCCAGGGCATCGAGTTCGACGTCGGCCCCTGAAGCCGGACGACCCGGCGTCCGGCCGCGGATTCCTGGACACGACCGTACGGCGCTGATATATCAGCGCGGGTGCGCAACGGCGACAGCCGTGCCGGCGAGCCGCTCATCGCTGCTGCGGGGATCTGGAAGATCTTCGGGCCGAAGGCCGACCGCATCCTCGGGACCGAGGACGCAGAGCTGAGCCGCACGGAGCTGCGCGAGCGGACGGGCTGCGTGGCCGCCGTGCGGGATGTGTCCTTCGAGGTCTGGCCCGGCGAGGTGTTCGTGGTGATGGGCCTCTCGGGCTCCGGCAAGTCGACGCTCGTCCGCACGCTGATCCGCCTGATCGAGCCGACGGCGGGAACGATCCGGATCGCCGACCAGGACGTCACGGCCGCGAGCTCGGCCGAGCTGCGCGAGCTCCGACGTCACCGGGTCTCGATGGTCTTCCAGCACTTCGGCCTGCTCGCCCACCGCAGGGTGATCGACAACGTCGCGTTCGGGCTCGAGATCCGCGGGATGGCGAAGGAGGAGCGCACGGCGCGCGCGCGCGAGCTGCTCCGGCTCGTCGGCCTCGACGAGGTCGAGAACCAGTTCCCCGACCAGCTCTCCGGCGGCATGCAGCAGCGGGTCGGCGTCGCCAGGGCCTTCGCGACGAACCCGGCGGTGATGCTGTACGACGAGCCGTTCAGCGCGCTCGACCCGCTCATCCGTCGCGACATGCAGGACGAGGTCTGCCGGCTCCAGGAGGAGACGGGTCAGACGATGGTCTTCATCACGCACGACCTCTCGGAGGCGCTCCGGCTCGGCGATCGCATCGCGATCATGCGGGACGGCGCGATCGTCCAGCTCGGCACGCCCGAGGAGCTCGTCGGCTCACCGGCGGACGAGTACGTGCAGAACTTCGTCCGCGACGTCCCGCGCAGCCATGTGCTCACGCTGCGCTGGATCATGCGCGAGCCCGAGGCGGGCGAAGCGCTCGACGGGCAGCGGCTCGACGTCGGCACGACCGTGCGCGACGCGCTGCCCTTGCTCGCGGGGAGCGAGCGCCCCGTGCTGGCCGTCGACGGCGAGCGGGTCGTCGGCGTCGTCGATCGAGTGACGGTGCTCAACGCCATCGCGGGGGAGGGCGGTGATGTCCGGAGTCGTCGCCGAGACCCCCGTCGTCGCGCCGGTCCTCTCGCACAGGCCGTGGTGGCGGGGCAAGCCGGTCCAGGTCGCGCTCGTCGTGGCCGGGATGTGGCTCGCGTACCGCGCGTTCCGGCTCGAGTACCCGTGGCCCGCCGGGCTCGCCTGGAACAACCTCCAGTTCGAGCTCGACGAGTTCCAGGTGTGGCTGATCGAGCAGCGCTCGGCAGAGGACAAGAGCTTCGTCTTCGCGATCTTCGACGGCTTCCGCGTCTTCGTCGACAACCTCGTCGCCTGGCTCGAGGACGCGCTCTTCTGGCTCACCTGGGTCGGGACGACCGCGGTCGGCACGCTCCTCGTCTGGCGCTTCGGCGGGACGACGGCGGCCGCGGATCACGCTCGCCGCTTTCGCGACCTACGCGCTGACGGGGCTCTGGGAGGAGAGCATGCAGACGCTCGCGCTGATGCTCGCCGCGGTCGCGCTGTCGCTGCTCGTCGGGATCCCGCTCGGGGTCGCGGTCGGCCGCTCCGCGTCGCGTCGCCCGGATCGTGACCCCGTTCCTCGACGCCGCCCAGATCGTCCCGGCGTTCGCGTACCTGATGCCGGTCGTGATCCTCTTCTCGGTGGGCCCGGCGGCGGCGGTCGTCGCGACGATGATCTACGCGATCCCGCCCGCCGTCCGCATCACCGCGCTCGGGATCCGCGGCGTCCCGCTCAACACCGTCGAGGCTGCCGTCTCGATGGGCTCGACCGCGCGGCAGACGCTGACGAAGGTGCAGCTCCCGCTCGCGCGCCGGATGCTCCTGCTCGGCGTGAACCAGACGATCCTGTTCGCGCTCTCGATGGTCGTGATCGCCGGGCTGATCGGCGGCGGCGGCCTCGGCGCGGTCATCAACAGCGGCCTCTCCTCGACCCCGGCGCTCGCGCTCCTCGCGGGGCTTCGTGATCGTCGTGATGGCCATCTCGCTCGACCGAGCGACCGAGGCGATCGCCGACCGGACCGATCCTGCGCGCCGGCATCTCGACGACGCGGGGCTTCGTCGCTCGCGCCTCGTGACGGTCGGGGTCGTCGCGCTGATGGGCGCGATCGTCGTGGCCGCGAAGCTGATCGGGCGTCGCGGCGTCTATCCGGACGACCGCGGGCGTCCAGGAGCGGGCGGTCACCGCGCAGGAGTGGCTGCTCGCGCGGATCCAGAGCGTGCTCGACTATGTGCAAGACCCGACGTCGTGGGTCTTCGGGATCACCGAGCCGATCGGGATCTTCATCCTCCAGGAGCTCCTGCTGCCGCTCCAGCAGTTCCTCGTCGAGGGGCCGTGGTTCATGACCCTCGGCGGGCTGACGCTGATCGCCTCGTCGTGTCGGGGCCGAGGCCGGCGATCACGACGTTCGCTCATGCTCGGGGCGATCGGCGTCACCGGCGTGTGGGCGCTCGCGATGGACACCCTCTCGCAGGTCCTCGTCGCGACCCTGATCGCAGTCGTGATCGGGATCGGCGCTCGGGGTCGCCGCCTCCGAGAGCAAGGCCGTCTCGAAGGCGCTCCGCCCGGTCAACGACGTGCTGCAGACGCTGCCGCAGCTCGTCTACATCATCCCGTTCATCTACCTGATGCCGGTCTCGATCGTCCCCGGGATCATCGCGGGCGTCCTCTACGCGTTCCCGGTCGTCGTGCGACTCGTCGAGCGGGGCATCAACGACGTCGCCCCGCAGTCCGTCGAGGCGGCCGGCGCCTTCGGTGCCACGCGGCGCCAGGTGCTGACGAAGGTGAAGATCCCGCTTGCCGGCGACGCGATCATGCTCGGGGTCAACCAGGGGATCATCATGGTGCTCGCCGTGGTCGTGATCGGCGGGCTCGTGGGCTCGGGCGGCCTCGGCTACGAGGTCGCGCAGGGCCTCGTCCGCGGCTATTTCGGACAGGGCGTGATCGCATCGTTCGCGATCCTCGCGCTCGGAATCACGCTCGACCGGGTGACCCAGGGCACCCGGCGGGCGCGGAAGGAGGGGTCGACGTGAAGGTGCGTGCAATCGCGAGGGAACTCGACGAGAAGGAGGGTCGGATGTCAAGAACCGAGGGCCGGAGGCGTGTGCGCCTGATCGGTCTCGCGCTCGTCGCGTCCGCCGCGTTGCGTGCTCGCGGCCGGGGCGACTCGGGGGACGAGCCAGGCCGCCTGCGACGAGGTCGTGCTGAACGAGAACTCGTGGGTCGGCTCGACCGCGAACGTCTACGTGATGAAGAACGTCCTCGAGTCGAAGCTCAAGTGCAAGGTCAAGATCCTGAACATCACCGAGGGCCAGCCCGCGTTCCAGGCGATGGCGGACGGGAAGATCGACGTCGTGATGGAGGACTGGCAGAACCTCCCCGGGACGCCGTACGAGAAGGCCAAGTCGGTCGTCCTCGTCGGCACGAACGGCATCACCGGCGTGATCGGCTGGTACATCCCGCGCTACCTGCTCAAGCAGTACCCGCAGTTCAGGACCTGGCGGGGCCTGAAGGGCAAGGAGTCCGTCTTCAAGTCGCCGGAGTCGGGGTCGCAGGGGATGTTCCTCGGCGGTGACCCGTCCTACGTCCAGAAGGACCGGGCTCTGATCAAGGGGCTGGGCCTGAACCTGAAGCACGTCGTCGCGGGCGCGGAGCCCGCCCAGGTGGCGCGCTGGAGCCAGCTCTACAAGCAGAAGAAGCCCGTGCTCTTCTACTGGTACGACCCGCAGTACCTGAACGCCCAGTACGACCTGGTCCAGGTGCAGCTCCCGAAGCGGTTCGCGAGCTGCCAGGACGACGAGAAGAAGGGTGGCGACCCGAAGAAGTACGCGTGCGCGTACCCGTCGTACAGGCTCGACAAGCTCGTCAGCGCGGACTTCCTGAAGAGCGGCTCACCCGCGCTCAGGGTGATCCGCAACTTCAAGTGGACGTCGGCCGACCAGAACTTCGTCGCGAACCTGATCTCGGGCAAGAAGCTGTCCAAGGACAAGGCCGCGGCGCAGTGGGTCAAGGCCAACGGCAAGAAGGTCAACGCCTGGCTGAAGTAGATCGAGCCCGCGGCAGGGGCGAGCACGCCTCGCCCCTGCCGCCCCGAGATGGCGACCCCGACGCTCCACATCAACGAGCCCCGCGCCCCCGACGAGCAATCGCTCGCCGACCGCGCGTACTACGCGATCCGCGAGCTGATCGTCACGCTCGAGCTCGCTCCGGGGTCGGTCGTGAACGAGCGCGACCTGATGGAGCGGCTCGGCCTGGGGAGGACGCCGGTCCGCGAGGCGCTCCGCGACCTCGCCCGCGATCGGCTCGTCGAGGTGTTCCCGCGACGGGGGATGTTCGTCTCGGGGGTCGAAGTCGGAGACATCGCGGGCCTCTCGGAGGTGCGCGGCGTGCTCGAGAGCAAGGCGGCGCGGCTGGCGGCGGAGCGCAGGAACGATGTCGACCTGGAGGAGACCGGGGCACTGCTCGACGAGCTCTCGCACGCGGCGTCACTCGACGACGAGCGGCGTCTGATCGACCTCGACCAGCGGATCCACCGCCACGTCTACCGCTGCGCGCACAACCCGTTCCTCCAGTCGACGCTGGAGGAGTACTACGTGCTCACCCTGCGGATCTGGTTCCTCGCCCTCGACCGGGTCGAGCGGCTGGACGACGCGATCCGCGAGCACCACGCGATCCTCGAGGCGATCCGCGACCGCGACCCCGACCGTGCGGAGGACGTCATGCGCGCCCACGTCGCGAGCTTCGACCGGGCGATGCGCGCCGTGCTCTGAGGACGTCGTGTATCTTCCTCCGCCGACTGATATATCAACCGAACGGAGCTCGATGGCTCACCGCCAGACCGGCTCGCCTGCATGAGCACGACCGTCCCCGCCGCGCGCGCGCGCCGTCGTCATCGGCTGCGGGATCGTCGGCAACAGCGTCGCGTACCACCTCACGCGGCTCGGCTGGACGGACGTCGTCCTGCTCGACAAGGGGCCGCTGCCGAATCCCGGCGGCTCGACCGGGCACGCGTCGAACTTCATCTTCCTCGTCGACCACTCGAAGGAGATGACGCAGCTCACGCTCGAGAGCGTGCGCCAGTACCAGGAGATGGACGTCTTCACGGAGTGCGGGGGGATCGAGGTCGCCCGCACCGAGGAGCGCATGGAGGAGCTGCGCCGCAGGATGGCCTCGGCGAAGTCCTGGGGCATCGAGCCGGTGTCACTCGTCACCCCGGCCGAGATCAAGGAGCTCGTCCCGTTCATCGACGAGTCGATCCTGCTCGGCGGCTTCCACACGCCGGGCGTCGGCGTGGTCGACTCGCTCCGAGCCGGGACGATCATGCGCGAGCAGGCAGTGGACGCCGGCGCCCTGAAGGTGCTGCCGAACACCGAGGTGCAAGGGATGGGCGTCGAGCGCGGCCGGATCCGCACGGTCGAGACCTCGAAGGGGACGATCGAGGCGGAGACGGTCGTCATCGCGTGCGGCGTCTGGAGCCCGCTCATCGCCGGCATGGCCGGCGCGCACATCCCGCTGACGCCGATGGTGCACCAGATGATCGACGTCGGGCCGGTGCCGCGGTTCGAGCGGAGCCCGCGCGCGATCGAGTTCCCGATCGTCCGGGACATGGACGTGTTCATGTACGAGCGGCAGGACGGCACGAGCCTCGAGATCGGCTCGTACGCCCATCGCTCGATCGTCCACGACCCCGAGGAGATCCCCTCGATCGAGGCGGCGGCGCTCTCGCCGACGGAGTTCCCCTTCACGCAGGCCGACTTCGACCCGCAGATGGTCGACGCGCTCGACCTGATGCCCGAGATCGTGGGTGACGAGTCGGTCGGCGTGAAGTACGCGATCAACGGGCTCATCTCGCTGACGCCCGACGGAATGCCGATCCTCGGCGAGACGCCGGAGGTCCGGGGCCTCTGGTCGGCGGCGGCGGTGTGGGTGAAGGAGGGGCCCGGCGTCGGCAAGTCGATCGCGGAGTGGATGGTGCACGGCGAGTCGCACATCGACCTCCACTCGTCGGACGTGGCCCGGTTCCACGACCACCAGAAGACCCGGGCGCACGTGAAGGCCCGCACCACCGAGGCGTTCCCGAAGACGTACGGGATCATCCATCCGGCCGAGCAGTGGTCGTCCGACCGTGGGCTGCGCTACTCGCCGATGCACGAGCGCGAGCGCGAGCTGGGCGCGGTGTTCTACGAGGTCGCCGGCTGGGAGCGCCCGCACTGGTACGAGGCGAACGCGCCGCTCGTCGAGCGCTACGGCGTGAAGCCCCGCGAGGCCGAGTGGGATGCGCGCTGGTGGTCGCCGATCATCAACGCCGAGCACCTCGCGATGCGCGAGCACGCCGGCCTGTTCGACCTCTCGGCCTTCGCGATCTTCGACGTGCAGGGGCCCGGCGCCCTCGACGCGCTCCAGCGGAGCGTGCTCGCCCAGATGGACGTCGCGGTCGGCCGCGTCGTCTACACGCCGGTGCTCGCCCCCGGCGGCGGCTTTCGCTCGGATCTCACGATCATGCGGCTCGGCGACGAGGAGTTCCGGATCGTGACGGGCGGCGCCCACGGGATGGCCGACCGCAAGCTGTTCTCCGACCAGCTGCCCGACGACGGCTCGGCGACGCTCGTCGACGTGACGACGGCGTGGACGACGATCGGGCTGTGGGGGCCGCGCGCGCGGGACATCCTCTCGAGCGTCACGTCCGACGACGTGTCGCACGAGGGCTTCCCGTTCGGGACGTGCCGGGTGATCGAGATCGGCTCGCAGCTCGTCCTCGCGTCGCGCATCTCGTACGTCGGCGACCTCGGCTGGGAGCTCTACGTGCCGATCGAGCAGGGCGCGCGGCTCTGGGACGTCGTGTGGGAGGCGGGGCAGCCGCACGGCCTCACCGCCTGCGGGATCGGCGTCTACGGGACGACCGGGCGGCTCGAGAAGTGCTACCGCGCGTTCGCCGCCGAGCTCGAGAGCGAGTACACCGTGGTCGAGGCGGGCATGGCTCGCCCGACGGTCAAGGAGCAGGACTTCGTCGGCAAGGAGGCCCACCTGCGCCATCGCGAGGAGGAGCCGGCCGCGATCCTCTGCACGCTGACGGTGGACGACCACACGTCGCGGAGCGGCGTCGAGCGCTTCCCGCTCGGGCGCGAGCCGATCACGCTTGCGCGACGGCGCGCCGCCTCACCGACGCCAAGGGCCGCCGCTCCTACGTGACCAGCGCAGGTGCCGGCCCGTCGCTCGGCAGGTACATCCTGATGGCGTACCTGCCGCCCGAGCAGGCCGTCGAGGGCTCGACCGAGCTCGCCGTCGAGTACATGGACGAGCGCTACCCCGTCACCGTCGACGTCGTCGGCTCGGCGCCGATCTTCGATCCCGAGAACACGAGGATCCGCTCGTGAGGATCCTCGTCGCGGTGAAGCGCGTCCCCATGACGGGGGGCCGCATCGTGCTGACCGAGGACGAGCAGGCGATCGAGACGCGGCACCTCGGCTTCACGATCAGCCCGCACGAGGAGTGCGGGGTGGAGGAGGCCGTGCGGCTCGTCGAGGCGAACGGCGGCGAGTCGGTCGTGCTCACGCTCGGGCCCGTCGAGGCCGAGGAGCAGCTTCGCGACGCGATGGCGATCGGGATCGACCGGGCGGTGCACCTCGTCACGGACGGCGAGGAGTGGGACCCGCAGGCGACCGCGGCCGCGATCCTCGAGGCGATCCGCGAGGAGGAGGAGGCCAACGGGCCGTTCGACCTCCTCTTCTTCGGCAACGAGTCGGCCGACACCGGCGGCTACCAGGTCGGCATCCGCGTGGCCCACGCGCTGGGACGTCCGGTCGCGACGGGTCTCAAGGCGGTGACCGTCGACGACGGAACGGTGCGCTGCGAGCAGGAGGTGGCGAGTGGGCGCGACGTGTACGTGCTGCCGCTGCCGGCCGTCGTGACCGTGAAGGAGGGGCTCAACCTCCCGCGCTACCCGTCGGTCCCGGGACGCCTCCGGGCGCAGAGGAAGCCGCTCGAGGCCCGCACGTCCGGTGCGTCCCGAGCCGCGCCTGGAGAGGCTGCGGCTCGTCGTGCCCGAGGGCGAGGGAAAGCAGGCGGAGATCCTCGGCGAGGGCGCAGCGGCCGCGCCGCGCGTGGTCGAGGTGCTGCAGCAGATCGGAGTCGTGTGAGACGTTCTCGTCTATGTCGAGCACGCGGGCGGCGACGGTCGACGAGCCGTCGCTCCAGGCGCTGACGCTCGCGCGCGGGTCTCGCCGGCGGAGACGCCCTGCAGGCGCTCTGTGCTTGTGTCGAATCAACACAGAGTCCGGCCGACGCGCTCGCGGGCCACGGCGTCGAGACCCTGCATGCCGCGGAGGGCGAGGTGTTCGCGACGCACGCGCCGCGGGCGATCGCCGAGGCGATCGTCGAGCTCGCGCGGCGGCTGTCGGCGACCGCCGTCCTCGGCCCGGGAACGGAGCGCGGCAACGAGGTCCTCGCCCACGTCGCCGGCGCTGCTCGACCTGCCTCTGGCCGCCAACTGCGTCGCGGCCGCCTCGTCGGACGGCGGCGCGGAGGTGACGCGCGTGCGCTGGGGCGGCAGCCTGCTCGAGGTCGCGCGCGTCCACGCCCCGACGGCGCTCCTCACCGTGCAGCCGCACGCGGTGGCGATCGAGACGACGTCTGAGCGGCGCCCCGGCCGTCGAGACGTTCACCCCGACGTTGTCCGACGCCGCTCTGGCGCTCCGGGTCGTCGAGCGCGTCGGAGCCGCGACGGGCGGTATCTCGCTCGCAGACGCGAAGGTCGTCGTCTCCGGCGGGCGCGGCGCCGGCTCGGCGGAGGGCTTCGCCGGTCGTCGAGGAGCTCGCCGGGCTGCTCGGCGCCGCGGTCGGCTGCTCGCGCGCCGTGACCATGGCGGGCTGGCGGCCGCACACCGACCAGGTCGGGCAGACGGGGACGAAGATCGCCCCGGATCTCTACATCGCATGCGGCATCTCGGGGGCGACGCAGCACATGGCGGGGTGCAAGGGCGCCAAGCGCATCCTCGCGATCAACTCGGACCGCGAGGCCCCGATCCTGGCGAGCGCGGACTACGCCGTGATCGGCGACATGCACGAGATCGTGCCCGCGCTCTCGGCCGCCATCCGCGCGGCGCGCTCGTCGTGACGGGACAGCGCGTTCGCGCATGAGCACTGCAGTCTCGGCGCTCGCGCTCGCCCTCGTCGCCGCCGTCGCCGGCACGCTGTTCCTCCGGCGCGCGACCTTCCTCTACCGGTTGGTCCGCCTCGGGTCAGCCGGCCGACCGCTCCGGCGACGTGGGGCGCCGCGTCCGGACGGAGGCGACGGTCGTGCTCGGCCAGCGGAAGCTGCTCCAACGGCTCGTGCCCGGCCTCGTGCACGCCCTCATCTTCTGGGGGTTCGTCGTCCTCTTCCCGACGATCGTGATGGCGCTGCTCGGGGCGGTCGACCGCGACTGGACGCTGCCGTGGCTCGGCCATCAGGGTTGGTTCTTCCTCCTCGTCGACGTCTTCTGCGTCCTCGTCCTCGTCGGCGTGGCCTCGGCGTTCCTCATCCGCAAGGTGCAGCGGCCGGCGCGGTTCGAGGGAAGCCACCTCGGCGAGGCCGACCTGATCCTCGGCCTGATCGCGCTGATCGTCGCGACGCTCGCTCTGCTGGCACGCGTCGCGGATCGCGCTCGGGATCAACGAGTGGCCGGAGGGCTGGTCGCCCGTCTCGAAGGCGATCTCGACGCTGATGGACGCAGGGGACTGGCTCGAGGTGCGCGAGCGCATCTTCGTCTGGCTGCACGTGCTCACGATCCTCGGCTTCCTCGTCTACCTGCCGTACTCGAAGCACCTGCACATCGCGACCGCAGGGCTCAACGTGTGGTTCGGCCGGACCGAGGGCGAGGGGCGGCTCGAGCCGCTCGACTTCGAGGTCGAGGACGAGGCGGCGCTCCGGCTCGGGTCGGGCACGCTCGCCGACATGACGTGGAAGCAGATGCTCGACACGATGTCGTGCACCGAGTGCGGCCGCTGCCAGGACGTCTGCCCGGCCTGGGCGACCGGCAAGGCGCTGTCGCCGAAGCTCCTGATCATGGGCCTGCGCGACCGGCTCTTCGAGGAGGGGCCGGGCGTGCTGGCCGGTGGGGAGGCGACGGCGCTCGTCCCGGGCGCGGTGACGGACGAGGTCGTCTGGGACTGCGTCACCTGCGGCGCCTGCGTGCACGAGTGCCCCGTCTCGATCGAGCACGTCGACCACATCGTCGATCTCCGCCGCCACCTCGTGATGGCCGAGTCCCGCTTCCCGGACGAGGCGGGGACGATGCTCCGCGACGTCGGCCGCTCGTCGAACCCGTGGGGCAAGGCGCAGTCCGAGCGGGCGGCGTGGGCCGAGGGGCTCGACGTGCGCGTCCTGGAGCCCGGCGACACCGCGCCCGAGCTCCTCTACTGGGTCGGCTGCGCCGCGTCGTTCGACGAGCGCGCCCGTGCCACGGCGCGCGCGACCGCGACGCTGCTCGCTGAAGGCCGGGCTCGACGTCGCGATCCTCGGCCCGCGCGAGTCGTGCACCGGCGACCCGGCACGACGCATGGGCGACGAGTACACGTTCCAGGCGCAGGCGCAGCAGAACGTTGCGACCCTGGGCGAGGCCGGCGTCACGAGGATCGTCACGAGCTGCCCGCACTGCTTCAACACGCTCGGGAACGAGTACGCCGACTTCGACGGCCGCTACGAGGTCGTCCACCACACCGAGCTCCTCGCAGAGCTCCTGCGGGACGGACGGCTCGAGGCGCCGCCGGGGACGGACGAGATCACGTACCACGACTCCTGCTACCTCGCCCGCCACAACGACGTGCTCGCTGCGCCGCGGGAGATCGTCTCGCGTATCGGCAGGCCGCTGGAGATGGCGCGCAGCGGCAAGCGCACGTTCTGCTGCGGCGCGGGCGGCGCCCACATGTGGATGGAAGAGCGCGGGTCGGCGATCAACGAGGAGCGCGTCCGGGAGGCGGCCGAGACGGGCGCGGAGACGCTCGCCGTCGCGTGCCCGTTCTGCACGATGATGCTCGACGACGGGGTGAAGCAGACCGGGGCGGGGCTCCGGGTGGCCGATGTCTCCGTCCTCCTCGCAGAGGCGCTCGAGCCGCGCGCAGCGAGCGGCCGGGCCGCGGGTTGACCGCCGCTGCGCCGACGCCGTAGAATCACATGGTGGAACGACCGTTCCACCCCATGGGCCGACCCACCTCCACACCGACGGGTACGCAGTCGATCGACCGCGCCGCGCAGGTGCTGGTGCACGTGCTCGAGACGGCCGATCCGCCGACGGTCGGGGGGCTCTCGCTGCGGCTCGGGCTGCCGAAGAGCACGGCGTCTCGCCTCGTCGGCGCGCTCGAGCGCCAGGGGCTGATCCAGCGCGACGACGGCGCCGGCCGCCTCGTTCCCGGAGCCGTGCTCCAGCGCTTTGCACGGCGCGAGACCGGCGACGCGGAGCTCGTCGAGCTCGCGGCGGAGGCGCTCGACCGCCTCGCCCAGGCGAGCGGCGAGACGATCAACATCGGCGTGCCCTCGCTCGGGGCGGTCGAGCTGCTCGACCAGCGTGACAGCCGCCACTTCCTCGGCTCGACGAACTGGGTCGGACGGCGTGTGCCCGCGCACGGCTCCGCGCTCGGCAAGGTCTTCTACGCGTTCGACGCGCTCCCCGTGCCGACCGGGCCGCTCGAGCCGCTCGCCCCGCGCACGAGGCCGGCCGCCGACGAGCTCGGCCTCGAGGAGGTCCGGGCGCGCGGCTACGCGACAGCGGTCGAGGAGCTCGAGCCGGGCCTCTGGGCGGTCGCCGCCCCGGTCCGCGACGGCTCCGGCGCCGTGATCGCGGCGCTCAGCATCTCGGGCCCGACGGTGCGGCTCGGGCGCGGGCTGCTCGAGAAGCTCGGCCGTCTCGTGCTGACCGAGGCACAGGCCCTCTCCACCCTCCTGGGACACGACGACCGAAAGCGAGGTGTCGCGTGATGTCGACGAAGGAGATCGATCCGTCGGTCTCGCTCTCTTCCGGACGAGGAGCTCGTCAAGCAGATGCACGACGACCTCTACGACGGGCTCGCCCCCGAGATCGCCGAGGGAACCGAGATCCTGCTCGAGCGCGGCTGGTCGGCGGAGAAGACCCTCGCCGAGGCGCTCGTCGAGGGGATGCGGATCGTCGGCATCGACTTCCGCGACGGGATCCTGTTCGTCCCCGAGGTGCTGCTCGCTGCGAACGCGATGAAGGCGGGGATGGAGGTGCTGCGGCCGCTGCTCTCGGAGTCGAGCGCCGACCGGATGGGGAAGGTCGTGATCGGCACGGTGAAGGGCGACATCCACGACATCGGCAAGAACCTCGTGGCGATGATGCTGGAGGGCGCCGGCTTCGAGGTGATCGACCTCGGGATCAACAACGCGGTCGAGAGCTACCTCGCCGCGCTCGAGGAGCACAAGCCGGAGATCCTCGGCATGTCCGCGCTGCTCACGACCACGATGCCGTACATGAAGGTCGTGATCGACACGCTGACCGAGCAGGGGATCAGGGACGACGTGATCGTGCTCGTGGGAGGCGCGCCGCTCAACGAGGAGTTCGGCAAGGCGATCGGCGCGGACGCCTACTGCCGGGACGCGGCGGTCGCGGCCGAGACGGCTCAGGCGCTCGTGCTCGCGCGCCGCTCGTCGGTCACCGCGTCGTGAGCGGGTCGCTCCTCGAGGACGAGGTCGCGTTCGCCGGCGCCGAAGCGGAGGCCCGCGTGCTCGTCCTCGCCTGCGGCGCGATCGCACGCGAGGTGCTCGCCGTGATCTCGCTCAACGGCTGGACGCACGTCGACGTCCGCTGCCTCCCTGCAAAGCTCCACTCGACGCCCGACCGGATCCCCGGCGCGGTCGACGCGAAGCTCGCGGAGCTGTCGGGCCGCTACGAGCGCGTGTTCGTCGCGTACGCCGACTGCGGGACGGGCGGCGCGCTCGACCTCGTGCTGGAGTCGACACGGAGTCGAGCGGCTGCCGGGCGCGCACTGCTACGGGTTCCTTGCGGGGAACGACGCGTGGGACGCGATGCAGGAGCAGCGAGCCGGCGACCTTCTACCTCACGGACTTCCTCGCACGCCATTTCGACGCGCTCGTCGTCCGGGGCCTCGGGCTCGACAGGCACCCGGAGCTCAAGACGATGATGTTCGGCAACTACCGGCGGCTCGTCTACCTCGCCCAGACCGACGACCCGGCGCTCGACAGGAGTGCCGAGGACGCGGCCGCGTTCCTCGGCCTCGCGTACGAGCGGCGCCGGACAGGGTACGGCGAGCTGGTCCCGTCGCTCACGCGCTTCGTCCGGGAGCCTGCACGTGCCTGAGCTGACGGTGATCTGGTGGAGGGACATCCCGGCCCAGGTGAAGGCGAAGGAGGGGCGCTCGCGCGCGGCGGGCGAGCTTCCGGCACGGTTCCAGGAGGCGATCGACGCCGCGGCGATGCGCGCCGGGTTGACCGGGAGCGACGCGTACCTCGAGGAATGGCGGCGCGTGCCGCGGGCCTGCGGCGACGACCTCGAGGCGGAGGTGGCGCAGGAGCTCGAACGGCTCGAGGCGGCCTACCCGGAGGACGTGCTGGAGCGGCTCGTGCGCGCGAGCGGGAGGGAGACCGGGTGACCGAGACGCTGCTCTCCTCGTCGACCAGGGAGGTCGTGATCGGCTTCGACCGGCCGTTCGTCGTGATCGGCGAGCGCATCAATCCGACCGGGCGCAAGGCGCTCGCCGCGGAGATGGCGGCGGGCAACTTCGAGACCGTCGTCGCCGACGCGCTCGCGCAGGTCGAGGCCGGCGCCCAGATGCTCGACGTCAACGCGGGCATCCCGCTCGCCGACGAGCCGGCGATCCTCGCCCACACGGTGCAGCTCGTGCAGTCGATCACGGATGTCCCTCTCTCGATCGACTCGTCGATCGTCGAGGCGCTCGAGGCAGGGTTGTCGGCCTACCGCGGGAAGCCGCTCGTGAACTCCGTGACGGGAGAGGACGAGCAGATGGAGCGCGTGCTTCCGCTCGTGGCGAAGCACGGCGCCGCCGTCGTCGCGATCACGAACGACGAGACCGGGATCAGCGAGGACCCGGACGTCCGCTTCGAGGTCGCACGCAGGATCGTGCTCGCGCGCCGAGGACCACGGGATCCCACGCGAGGACGTCGTGGTCGACCCGCTCGTGATGCCGATCGGCGCGATGGGCACGGCCGGGCGCCAGGTGTTCCGGCTCCTCCGGCGGCTGCGAGACGAGCTCCGCGTGAACACGACGTGCGGCGCGTCGAACGTCAGCTTCGGGCTCCCGAACCGCACCGGGCTGAACGCGGCGTTCCTGCCGATGGCGATCGCCTCGGGGCTCACGTCGGCGATCACGAGCCCGCTCCATGCCGAGATGCTCCAGGCGATCAAGGCCGCCGACGTGCTGATGGGGAACGACCCGCACTGCGCGTCGTGGATCGCGCGGAACGGCGACGGCGCGGCGCGCCCGCGGGACGGCGCGGCGGGCGGGCGGCGCGAAGGGCACGCGCCGAGGCATGAGCCCTCGGCGGAGGGCGAAAGCAAGAGGGGCGAGGCTGAAGCCACGCCCCAGACGCCACGGGCCCTCGTCGTCTTCACCCCTTCCGGGCGGCGCGGGCGCGTGGCGCGCGGAACCTCCGTGCTCGACGCGGCGCGGCGGCTGGGCGTCGACCTCGACTCGGTCTGCGGCGGCCGTGGCATCTGCGGGCGCTGCCAGGTGACCGTCTCGGAGGGCGAGCACGCGAAGCACGGGATCACGTGCACCGGCGCCGCGCTGACGCCGCCGACACCGACGGAGGAGGCCTACGCCGCCGACCGCGGGCTCGCGGAGGGCCGTCGCCTCGGCTGTACCGCCCTCGTCGGCGAGGACGTCGTGATCGACGTGCCGCACGAGAGCCAGGTCTACCGACAGGTCGTGCGCAAGGAGGCCGACGCGCGCTCGATCGCCGTCGACCCGGTCGTCCGCCTCTACTTCGTCGAGGTCGAGCCTCCGCAGCTCGCCTCGCCGAGAAGCGATCTCGCGCGGCTGCTCGACGCGCTCGAGCGCGAGTGGGGCTTGCACGATCTCTCCGTGGATCCAGGTTGTCTTGCGAACTACTCCAGCGTGATCTACGCGACCGAGCCGGCCTGGCGCGTCACCGTCGCCGTTCACGACGGCTCGGCGATCACGGCGATCTGGCCGGATTTCCACGACGCGGCCTACGGGATCGCGTTCGACGTCGGCTCGACGACGGTCGCGGGGCACCTCTGCGACCTCCACACCGGCGACGTGCTCGCCTCCGCCGGTGAGATGAACCCGCAGATCCGCTTCGGTGAGGATCTGATGAGCCGGGTGTCGTACGTGATGCTCAACCCGGGCTCCGAGAAGGAGCTCACGCGCGCCGTGCGCGGCTGCGTCGCGAAGCTGACGGCCGAGCTCTGTCGTGAGGCGGGGGTCGAGCGCACGGACGTCCTCGAGCTGACCTTCGTCGGCAACCCGGTGATGCACCACCTGCTCCTCGGGATCGACCCGACGGAGCTCGGCGGCGCGCCGTTCGCGCTCGCGCTCGACACGGGGCTTGCGCCTCCACGCCTCCGAGCTCGGGCTGCCGGTGAACCCGGGCGCACGCGCGTACGTCCTCCCGTGCATCGCGGGCCACGTCGGCGCCGATACCGCAGGCGTGATCCTGGCCGAAGCGCCGCATCTCTCGGACGAGGTCACCCTCGTCGTCGACGTCGGCACGAACGCCGAGATCGTGCTCGGGAACCGGGAGCGGCTGCTCGCCGCGTCGAGCCCGACCGGGCCCGCCTTCGAGGGCGCGCAGATCAGCAGCGGCCAGCGCGCCGCCCCGGGGGCGATCGAGCGGGTCAGGATCGATCCCGAGACGCTCGAGCCACGGGTCAGGGTGATCGGCTGCGACGCCTGGTCGGACGAGCCCGGGTTCGCGGACGTCAGGGTGACCGGCATCTGCGGGTCGGGGATCGTCGAGGCGATCGCCGAGCTACATCTCGCCGGAGTGATCGCGACCGACGGGACGATCGACGGGTCGCTCGTTGCGCGGAGCGGGCGGATCGTCCCCGACGGGAGGACGTACGCCTATGTCCTGCAGGCAGGCGAGCCCGAGCTCCGCGTCACCCAGAACGACGTCAGGCAGATCCAGCTCGCGAAGGGCGCGCTGCACGCCGGTTGCATGCTGCTGATGGAGCGCTACGGGATCGACCGCGTCCCCCGCATCAGGCTCGCCGGCGCGTTCGGCACGCACATCGACCCGGTGCACGCCCTCGTGCTCGGGCTCGTCCCGGACTGCGAGCCGGAGCACGTGACGTCGGCCGGCAACGCGGCCGGCACCGGTGCGCGGATCGCGCTCGTCGACCGCTCGGCGCGCGCCGAGATCGAGGACGTCGTGCGCCGGGTCGAGAAGGTCGAGACGGCCGTCGAGCCGCGGTTCCAGGAGCACTTCGTCAACGCGATGGCGATCCCGCACGACGTCGATCCGTATCTGCGCCTCGGCGCCGAGGTCGCGCTCCCACGACGGTGGACGGCGACCGTGACGAGCGACCGAGCGGCGCGGCGGCGTCGTGCGGCGGAGAGGAGAGCGTCATGACCGAGACCCGTGGTCGCAGGAGCGGGGGGCGCGCCGCGAGGCAGGCGGCACGCCTCCACGCGCACGTCGAGCACGTGCCGTTCCTGGTGCGCACGCTCCAGCCGGTCGAGGTGCTCTCGGAGGAGGGCCTCTCGCTGCTCGAGCAGAACGCCGACCGGATCCTCGAAGAGGTCGGGATCGAGTTCCACGACGCACCCGACGCGCTCGAGCTGTTCGCGGCGGCCGGCGCGTCGGTCGAGGGCGAGCGCGTGCGCTTCCCGCGCGGGCTCTGCCGCTCGCTCGTCCAGGCGACCGCGCCGACGCAGTTCACCCAGGTCGCGAGGAACCGGGCGAACGACGTCGTCTTCGGCGGGCAGGGCACGATCTTCGCCCCGGCGTACGGGTCGCCGTTCGTCCGCGACCTCGACGGCGGGCGGCGGTACGGGACGATCGAGGACTTCCGCAACTTCGTCAAGCTCGCCTACGCGTCGCCGTGGCTGCACCACTCCGGAGGCACGGTCTGCGAGCCGGTGGACGTGCCCGTGAACAAGCGGCACTTCGACATGGTCTACGCGCATATCCGGTACTCGGACAAGCCGTTCATGGGCTCGGTCACCCGCCCCGAGCGAGCCCGCGACACGGTCGAGATGGCGCGGATCGTGTTCGGCCGGGAGTTCGTCGACGCCAACACGGTCGTCTTCAGCCTGATCAACGCGAACTCGCCGCTCGTCTGGGACGCGACCATGCTCGGCGCCGCCCGCGCGTACGCCGAGGCGAACCAGGCGGTGATGATGACCCCGTTCATCCTCGCGGGCGCGATGAGCCCGGCCACGGTGGCGGCCACGTGCGCGCAGACGCTCGCGGAGTCGCTCGCGGGGATGGCGTACGTCCAGCTCGTGCGCCCCGGCGCGCCGGTCGTGCTGGGGTCGTTCGCCTCGTCGATGTCGATGCAGTCCGGTGCGCCGACGTTCGGGACGCCGGAGCCCGCGCTCGTCCTCTACGTGATGGCCGCGCTCGCACGTCGACTCGGCGTCCCGTTCCGGTCCGGCGGCGCGCTCACCGCGTCGAAGATCGCCGACGCGCAGGCCGCCTACGAGTCCGCGAACACGATGCAGCCCACGATGCTCGCGGGTGTGAACTTCGTCCTCCATGCGGCCGGCTGGCTCGAAGGCGGGCTCTCGATGGGCTACGAGAAGTTCGTGCTCGACGCCGACCAGCTCGGCATGTGGCACGCGTTCGCGCCGGGCGTCGACCTCTCGGAGAACGGCCAGGCGATGGACGCGTTCCTGACGAACGAGCCGGGCACGCATTTCCTCGGCCACCCGCACACGCTCGCGAACTTCGAGCAGGCGTTCTACCGCTCGTCGGTCGCCGACAACTCGAGCTTCGAGCAGTGGGAGAGCGAGGGCGCCCGCGACGCGGCGACCCGCGCGAACGCGATCTGGAAGAGCATGCTCGCCGAGTACGAGGCACCGCCGATCGACGAGGCGGTCGACGAGGAGCTCCGCGAGTGGATCGACCGGCGCAAGGCGTCCTTCCCCGACGCGAGCGAGTGATGGTCGCGCCGGATCTCGGCCGGGCGGCGCGGATCTCGGAGCTTCTGTCGCGCTCGCGCTACGAGGTGATCCCCCTCGAGGGGATCGAGGAGCAGGTGCTGGAGCACGTTCCGCGCGACGTCACCGTCACCGTGACCGCCTCGCCGACCAAGGGCCTCGAGCCGACGCTCGCGCTGACCGGGTCGCTCGCCCGCCAGGGCTACGCGGTCGTGCCGCACCTCTCCGCCCGGCTCGTCGCGGACGCGACGGAGGCCGCGGAGATCGCCGGTCGACTGCAGGGGGACGGGTGCGCGACGTGTTCGTCGTCGCGGGCGATGCGGAGGAGCCGCGCGGGAGCTTCCACGGCGCGATCGACCTGCTCGAGGCGCTCGACGAGCTCGGTCGCCCCTTCCCGGAGGTGGGGATCACCGGCTACCCGGAGAGCCATCCGTTCATCGACGACGAGACGACCGATCGCTGCGATGGCCGAGAAGGCCCGGCACGCGACCTACATCGTGAGCCAGGTCTGCTTCGACCCGAGCAGTCACCGCGCAGTGGATCGAGGACGTCTGGGCGCGCGGGATCCGGCTTCCGATCTACGTCGGCGTTCCCGGTGTGGTGAGCCGCACGAAGCTGCTGCGCGTCTCCACCCGGATCGGGATCGGCGACTCGCTGCGCTTCCTGCGCAAGAACGGCAGCTTCGCGAGCCGTTTCCTGCGGGGCGGCTTCAGCCCCGACCCGCTGCTCGACGGACTCGGGCCCGGTGCTCGACGGGGACGAGGTCGCGGGCTTCCACGTGTTCACGTTCAACGACGTCGAGGACACCGAGCGCTGGCGCCGCGCGCGCCTGCACCGGCCCGTCTCGGCCGTCTCCGCGTCCACGCCCGCTTCCTGACCCAACGATCCAAGGAGAGTGCATGCCCGTCGAGGTCGACACCGTCCGCGCCGTCAGCGTCCCGACCCGGCTCGTGCACGGCCCCGGCGCCGTGTCGAGCCTCGGGGGCGAGCTCGGCGCGCTCGGCATCAGCGCGGCCGATGCTGGTCACGGATCCGGGCGTCGCCGCGGCAGGCCTCGTCGACCGCGTGCTGCCGCACCTCGACGACGTGGTCGTGTTCGACGAGGTGCGTCCGAACCCGGACATCGAGCTCGTGGACCGAGCCGCCGAGGCGTACCGCGAGGCCGGTTGCGACGGCCTCGTGGCGCTCGGCGGCGGCTCGCCGATCGACACGGCGAAGTCGATCGGCGTCGTCGCCGCCCACGGAGGCTCCATCGCCCGGTACGAGTGGGGCCGGGACCCGATCGAGCAGCCGGATCCCGCCGCTCGTCGCGATCCCGACGACCGCGGGCACGGGCAGCGAGGTGACGCTCTGGGCGGTGATCACGGACCACGAGCGCCGAGCTCAAGTTCAACGTCGGCGGCACGCCGTTGATCGGCGCGCACGTGGCGCTGATCGACCCCGAGCTGATGCTCGGGCTGCCCCGGGCCGTCACGGCCGCGACGGGGATGGACGCGCTCTCGCACGCGATCGAGTGCTTCACGTGCGACTACCACCAGCCGTTCAACGATGCCGTCGCCCTGCATGCGATCGAGCTCGTCGCCCGGTGGCTGCGTGTCGCGGTCGAGGACGGCTCGAACCTCGAGGCGCGGACGCAGATGGCGCACGCGGCGACCCTCGGAGGGATGGCCTACGGGACGGAGAGCGCGGGCGCGGCGCACGCGATGAGCCAGTCCGCCGGCGGCGTGCACGACTGCCCGCACGGCGCGCTCACCGCCCGGGTGCTGGGCCGGTGTGCGAGTACAACGCGCCCGCGTCGCCCGAGCGATACGCGCGCATCGCGCAGGGGCTCGGCGTGGACACGGGCGGCATGGACGTCCTCGAGGCGGCCCGGGCCGGGGTGGAGGAGGTCTACCGCCTCACCGACGACGTCGGCATCCCGACGATGGAGCAGCTCGGCTTCTCGGAGGACGAGATCCCGATGCTCGCCCGCATCGCATTCGAGGACCCGCAGACGCAGGGCAATGCGCGCGAGGTCGACGTCGCCGGCTACGAGGAGATCTACCGCACCGCGTTCGCCCGGTAGGGAGGCCGCAGCCGATCCAGCCCCGAGCGGGCTCAACCCAGCGTGATCAGCGCGACACCGCCCACCACGAGGCGGCCCCGCCGAGCCGGACGCGGGCCGACGCCTCGCCGAGGAGCGGTCCCGCCAGGAGCGCGGCGATCAGCACGCTCGTCTCGCGGACGGCGGCGACGGCGGCGGCCGGCGCTCGAAGGAGCGCCGCGAGCACGAGCGCGTACGCGACGAAGGAGAGCAAACCCGCGAGCGCCGGCAGCAGGCCCTGCCGTTGCGCGCAGACGCGGCCGCTCCACTCCTCGTCGCGAGCAGGAAGCCGACGTACCCCAGGGTCGCCGGGACCATCCCCAGCTCCAGGTAGACGATCGGATCCGCGTGCTCGACACCGTGCTTGTCGACCAGCGTGTATGCGGCGATGCACGACGCCACCGCGACGCCGAACGCGGCTCCGGTGCCACGGGCGTCGGCACTTCCGACGCCCAGGCCGCGGACGAGGAGGACACCGAGGCCGACGAGGCAGACTCCGACGGCCTGACCCGGCGCCGACACCGGTGCCGAGCACCGCCACGCCGAAGAGCGAGCACGAGGACGGGCGCCAGCCCTCGCGCGATCGGGTAGACGACGGACACCTCTGCGCGGCGGTACGCCGTCGCGAGCAGCGCGAAGTACGCGAGCTGCAGCGTCGAGGTCACGACGACGTACGGCCAGACCCCGGAATCGGCGTCCCACCGCAGCACGGCCACGGGCGCGAACACGGCGACTGCGGCACAGAGCGCGATCGCCGTTGCCGCCTCCGGGTCTCGCTCGCGTCCGAGGAGCAGGTTCCAGAGCGCGTGGAGGAACGCCGACCCGAGCGCGAGGGCGAAGGCGTCGAGCGGCATCGCGGGCGACACTAACGGGCGGTCGACGCACTAGATGATTGATGCCACGATCTCGCGCGTTCGGCTGCGCGGTCTGGCGCGTCTGGGCCGCTTCCGGGACTGAAAGGCCCGCGTAACGGGCCTTTCCGCCCCGTGCGCTTCGTGTGCCGAGCACCTCACCGATGCCAGCAGCATCGCCGAGGCACTCGGCCCACGCCCCAGAGCGGCCAGCCCACGCCCCGACACCGACGATCTCATGGCATCAACCATCTAGGCTCGCGCCGGATGAGAGCCGCGCGTGCCCTCGTGTTCGACTTCAACGGGACGCTCTCGCACGACGAGCCCGTGCTCTACGCGATCTACGCGGAGCTGTTCGCCGAGCACGGTCGCCCGCTCACCGAGGCGGAGTACCTCGGCGGGCTCGCGGGCAACACCGAGGAGGCGATCATCGGCGGCTGGCTCGGCGTAGAGGGAGACGAGCTCCGGGCGCTGGTCGAGGAGCGCGTCGCGCGGTACCGGCGCCGCGCCGACGGATCCACGGTCCCCATGCACGTACGCGAGGCCGTTCGCCACGCGGCGGGCCGGGTCCCGGTCGGCATCGTGTCCGGGGCCTACCGGCGCGAGATCGAGCCCGTCCTCGAGGCCGCAGGCCTCGCGGATGCCGTCACGGTGATCGTGTCCGCGGAAGACGTGGCGCAGGGCAAGCCCGACCCGGAGGGGTACCTGCGCGCCGTCGGGGCGCTCGGTGACGGCCTCGCAGCGGCCGACGTGGTGGCGTTCGAGGACACGGAGGCGGGCATCGCGTCGGCGCAGGGCGCGCGGGCTGCGTTGCCTGGCGGTGCGGGGGACGCTGCCCGACGAGCGCCTGGCCGCCGCGGACGGGATCGTCGACGCGATCGACGTCGAGCTCGTCAGGTCGCTGGTCGGATGATGGGGTGATCGCGCACCGCGGCATGTCGGCCGGCGAAGGCATCTTCAGCGGCCGCACCGGCCCGCGCGAGACCGGCGCCTCAGCCGTCCGACGGCTCGGGCGGCGTCTCGCCCTCGAGGCTGAGAACCTTCGCGCCCGCGGACGGAAATCGCAGGCTCACCCGGGCGCCGATCGGCAGCGCGGCGGCCCGCGCCGCGGAGAGATCGGCGGTCCATTCCGTCGGGCCTGCGAGCACCCGGAGCCGCGTGACCGAGCCGAGGAACGTCTGGGAGACGACCTCGCCCACGAGTCCGTTCGGGGCCGTCCCGGCCGCCTCGACCTCGACGATCTCGGGTCGTACGAGCACGAGGACCCGCTCGCCGCGCGGCCTGCCGCGCACGGCGTCCACCGCGAGAGACGTCTCGTCGTAGTTCACGCGCCCGTCGTCCGGATCGGCGACCGTCGACTCGATGCGGTTCATCGTGCCGACGAACTCCGCGACGAACGGCGTCGCCGGCGCGCCGTAGATCTCGCTCGGCGTGCCGATCTGCTCGATCCGGCCGTGTGACAGCACCGCCACGCGGTCGGAGATCGCGAGCGCCTCCTCCTGGTCGTGCGTGACGTAGATCGACGTGATCCCGAGGCGCGTCTGGATTCGGCGGATCTCCTCGCGGAGCTGGACGCGCACCTTTGCGTCCAGCGCCGAGAGCGGCTCGTCGAGGAGGAGTAGCCGGGGCTCGATCGCGAGGGCGCGGGCCAACGCGACACGCTGCTGCATGCCACCCGACAGCTGGTGCGGGTAGCGATCGGCAGCGTGCCCGAGACCGACGAGCTCGAGCAGCTCGAGCGCTCGTCGCCCTGCGGGAGCCGCGTGCGTGCTTTCGCACCCGGAGACCGAACTCGACGTTCTTCACCGCGGTCATGTTCGGGAAGAGGCTGTACGCCTGGAAGACCATCCCGACGTCCCGCCGGTTCGGTGGCACGTCGCGTGATGTCCTTGCCCTCGACGAAGACCCGCCCCGAGGTCGGCCTGTCGAAGCCGGCGACCAGGCGCAGCGCTGTGGTCTTGCCGCACCCGGACGGGCCGAGGAACGAGACGAACTCGCCGCTCTCGATGTCGAGGTCGATGCCGTCGAGCGCGACGACGTCGCCGAAGCGGCGGTGCAGCTGCCTCAGCTCGACGCCGGCCATCGCTAGTGCGCTCCCGCGGCGGCCGGCGCCCGGCGACCGCGCCCGACGGCGAGGAGCGCGAGCATCGCCGCCCAGGTGATCGCGAAGCTGAGCAGGGTCACGGCGGAGGCCGGGTACGCCTTGTTCTGGTTGATGTACTGGATGTAGATCGGGAACGTGTCGAACACGGCGAGGCTCGCGATGGTGAACTCGCCCATCACGATCGCGAGCGTGAGGAAGGAGCCGGCGAGTGCCGACGCCTTGATGTTGGGGATGATCACGCGGACGAGCGTCGTCGTCCAGCGGGCGCCGAGGCTCTGGCTGGCCTCGGTGAGCGTGTGCACGTCGATCGCGCGGAACCCGGCGTCCAGCGAGAAGTACATGTACGGGAACGCGAGGATCACGTAGGCGCCGACGAGGAAGCCGTACGGCTCGGCGTAGAACCAGGTCGGCGTGCCCTTGTAGATGTCGAGCAGGCCGACGACGAGGATGATCGCCGGCACGACGAACGGGACGAGCGCGATGAAGCCCATCACCGGGCGCAGTCTCGGCAGCCTGAGGTGCACCCAGTACACGGTGGGGACGAGGAGCAGGAGCGTGACGACGATCGTCTCGAGCGAGAGGATGAACGAGGTCTTGATCGTCTTCGAGAACTGCGGGTCGTGGAGGATCTCGCCGTAGTTCTCGAGCGTGCAGCACGTGCCGGTCTGGTTGCTGCGGAGGCTGAAGATCAGCGTCGCGGCGAGCGGGATGACGAAGTAGGCGGCCCCGAGCAGGAGCCAGACGACCGCGCCCGGAGCGATGCGCTTGCGCGGCGTCACCGCGACCACCTCGACGCGCGGCGTTGGAGCGGCACGTAGGCGAGCATCATCAGTGCGAGCACGACGAGCATGCCGAACGCGAGCGCCTGGCCGAGATGCGGATCGTCGAGGACGTTGCCGCTCAGGTAGAAGCCGATCGTCACCGGCACGAGGCCGACGCTCCCCCCGGTCAGCCCGTACGCCGTCGCGTACGCCGAGAACGAGTTGCCGAACAGGAGCACGAACGCGCTCAGGATCGACGGCGTCATGATCGGCATCCCGACGTGCCGCCAGAACTGCCACGAGCTCGGCTCCGAGGCTCGAGGCCGCCTCGCGCCACTCGCGCCGGAGCCCGTCGATCGCAGGGGCGATCACGAGCACCATCAGCGGGATCTGGAAGTAGAGGTAGACGATCTCGATCCCGGTCTTCGAGAAGACCGAGAACCCGTGGTCGTACGGGTTGACGCCGAGCTGGTTCGTCATGAACTGCGTCACGACGCCGATCGTCCCGAGGGTGGCGATGAAGGCGGCTGCGAGCGGGATGCCCGCGAAGTTCGCCGCGACGCCCGAGAACGTCGTCAGCCCCGCCCGCACGAACCTCGGCGTGCCCTCGCGGATCGCGGCGTAGGCCAGAAGCAGCCCGAACACGGCGCCGAGGCCGGCGGTGACGAGGCTCACCTCGATGCTGTTCTTGAATGCGGTGCGGTAGGGCTCGTCGAAGAGCTTCGCGCACGTGGTCGACCGTCGCGCCGCCGGCATCGTCCTGAAAGGCGCCGACCAACACGTTCGCGGCCGGCAGGAACAGGAACGCCGTGGTGAACGCGAAGAACGGCAGCACGCCGAGCCACGCGAGCGGCAGGCGCCTGCCCGCCCGACCGGGCGAGGCCGGCCGGACGGGCACGTCGCGAGTCGCAGTGGTTGTGGTCAGAGCGCTACGAGCCGACCTTCTTGGGCCAGTCCGTCGCGATCAGATCCTTCGCCTTGGTGCTCTGCCCGGGGCTGGCGAACTTCACCTTCGCGTAGATGGCGGCGCTCGGCAGCGCGGCCGTGAGCGCCTTCGGCACGACCTTGCGCCTGACCATGTCGGTGAAGAGCGCCGGGTGCGAGTACCCCTTCAGCCAGAGCAGCTGGCCCTGGTCGGAGTAGAGGAACTCCTGCCAGAGGCGCGCCGCCCACGGGTGCGGGCCGGTTGCGTTGATCGCCTGGCAGTAGTAGGCGCCGTAGACGCCGTCGGACGGGATCGAGGTCTTGATCTTCGCGGACGGGAACTCCTTGCCGTACGCGAGGTTGAGGTAGTCCCAGTCGATCGTGATCGGCGTCTGGCCCGACGCGATCGTCTGGGGGGTGGCCTGCACGGGGATGAAGTTGCCCGCGGCCTTCAGCCTCTGAAAGAAGTCGATGCCGGGCCCGATGTTCGACAGCGAGCCCCCGTTCGCGAGCGCCGCGGCGGCCACGCCGGCCTGCGCCGAGCCGGAGGTGAGCGGGCTCCCGTTGAGCGCGACCTTGTTCCGGTACTCGGGCTTGAGCAGGTCGGCCCACGTCTTCGGGACGTTGGACACGACCGCCGTGTTGACACCGAACGAGGTCACACCCCAGTAGTCGGCCACCCAGAAGCCGCGGCCGTCCTTCATCGCCCGCGGGACCTTCTTGAAGTTCCTCGTGAAGAACCTGGCGTAGAGGCCCTCGTTGGCGCCGGCGATCGCGAACGACGGGCTGACGTCCAGCACGTCCGGGGCACGCGGGTCGCCCTTGAGCGAGCGCACCGCCTGGTTTTCCTGCGCCGAGCTCCCGTCGGGGTTGTCATTCGAGATCTTGATGCCGAACTTCCTCGTGAACGTCGACATGATCTCGCCGTAATTGGCCCAGTCGGGAGGCAGCGCGATCGTGTTGAGCGTGCCTTCCTTCTTCGCCTGCGCGACCCATTCCTTGAGCGAGAGCGCTCCGCCGCGCAACGGCGCGTTGGCCATCGCCCGACGGCGCGCGGCGAGGGCACCGGCCGGCATGGACAGGATCGTCAGTCCGGCACCGGCCGCGACACCGCGCTTGAGGAGCTTGCGTCGATCGAATCGCTCCTCGTCGAGCCGCCTCAGAAACTCGTATTCCTGCTCCTGAAAGTCTTCCACAGGCTTCTCCTCCATTGGTGGGCCGTGTGCGGCGATCGTACGAGTCCGTCGGCGACACTGCAATAGGCTCTCCGGGTGGCCTCTCCCCGGCAGCCGGACGGCGACGGGCTCCGGGGTGGCGTGCGCATCCACGCCATCAACTCGGACGGGAACGTCGCTCCCCGAGCGAGCGGCGGTCGCGCGGGCGCGCTGAAGGGCTCTCCTTGGCCGGTCTAGCGACTTCCACTCCGGACGAGCGCCGGGCAGCAGCGCGGGAGTCGCTCGCGCAGACGGCGTTCGACCTGCTGGTGATCGGCGGCGGGGTGATCGGCGCGGCGACGGCCGCCCATGCTGCCCGGGCCGGTCTCGTAGTGGCTCTCGTCGACGCGGGCGACTTCGGCTCGGGGACGTCCAGCGCCTCCTCGAAGCTCGTCCACGGGGGCCTCCGCTACCTGCGCCTCGGGGACGTGCGGCTCGTGCGCGAGGCCCACCACGAGCGGCGCGCCCTGGCCGGCCGCGTCGCACCGCACCTCGTGCACCGCCTGCCCTTTTTGCTCCCCCTCTACCGCGGAGGCCCGTTCAGGCCTGCGT
>CAVROJ010000025.1:0-30353 GCA_963722755.1 uncultured Actinomycetes bacterium | reverse complement strand
GAGGCCGAGCCGGGGATGCCGTGGTTCCGTGACGCGGCGGCATACGCCCCTCGACCGAGCGTGCCCTCTCGGTGCGCTGCCGCGAGCTCGCGCGATGACCCGTCGAGCCCGCCCGGCACCGTCGGGACGAGCGGCGCACCTCGCGGCAACGACACCCCGGACGCCGGTCTCAGGCTGCCGGATCACCCTTTTCGGACGATGTGCGACAGGCCCGCTGTCACGAACGTGTCCACGCCGGTAGTCCTGCTCGGGGCGCTACACGAGAGCGCGCGCTCGCCGGGCACAGAGGAGGAGGTCCGAGGAGAGATGCCCATGATCTCGATGCTCGTCGCGACGAGCGGCTTCGTCTGGGCCCTCGGCGTCTTCGTCGTGGTGGTTCTCTTCGCGCTCTGGATCTACTGTCTCTTCGACGTGCTCGTTCGCTCGAGTCACGGCCCGGGCGCCAAGGCGCTCTGGGCGCTCGCGCTCGTGCTGTTCGCCCCCTTCGCGATCGTCGCCTACCTCCTGGTCGGTCGGCGCCGCTGAGCGGCAGAGGCAGTTCGAGCGGCTCGCCCGTCAGTCCGCTCGCGCCAGTCAGCGCCGAGCCCTCGGACCACGATCGTCGTCGCGGTGCGCGGACGTGCGGGATTCTCGTCAAGTGCGGCAACGCGCGACGTTCGGCTCGGGTAGACAGACCTCGAAGACCCTGGCTAAATGGAGTTCCCGCGTCCCCCGGCCCCCAAGGAGTCCGAGTGGCCACCGCCGTGGCAGAGCAAGGGCCCGCGCAGACGGCCCGCACCATTTCGACCATTGCCGCCCGCCGGGGCGTCGTCGCCGGGCTCGGGGTCGCGGGCCTCCTCGTAGCGGTCGGGGGAGCGCCTTCTCCTCGCGACGAGCGACCATCTCGTCGATCCGATTGCGTACGGCATCCAGATCGGCGTGATGGTCGTGGGACGGTCGCGGCGGCGCTCTACTGGCTCGTTCGACGTCCCGGCAATCGCCTCGGCTCGATCCTCCTGGCGCTGGCGGTCGCAACGGCCGTGATGTCGCTGCAAGGAGCGACCCAGCCCCTGCTCCACAGCATGGGTGTTGCCGTCGAGCCGATCTTCTTCCTGCTTGCCTACTACGCCATCTTCGCGTTCCCCGACGGCCGGCTTGGCGGTCCCCTGGAGCAGGCACTGCTCGCGGGCATGGCGCTCTACTTCCTGACGGGGTTCGTCCCTTACCTGTTCTTCTCGCCCGTCGTCGGGGCGGCGCGCCGCTCGCCGGCTGCACCGCCGACTGCCCCACGAACGCGTTCATGATCGCCGACCGGCCGCGATCGCCGCGTCCTACGGCAGCGACGGGTCGTACGCGGTGATCGCGATCATGTCGGCAACGCTCGTCTGCCTGGTCTATCGCCTGGCGTACCGCCACCCGGCCGCGGAGGCGGGCGCTTCTCCCCGTCTACGTCCCCGCCATCACGCTCACGGTCCCGATCCTGATCTTCCACGGGGTCGTGACGCAGCTGCTGCACCTGGACGCGAGCACGATCTGGAGGTGGGCTGGGTCGTCACGATCGCCCGCTGCGCGCTCCCCTTCGGATTTCTGCTTTCGATCGTGGCGCCCGCCTTCTTCGCCGCGTCCGCGCTGAAGTCGATCGTGGGCAGGCTGGTCGACAACCCGAACGCCTCCCAGCTGCGCACGACCCTGGCCGATGCGCTCGATGATCCGTCGATCGAGCTCGGCTTCCGGCTCGACGAGAGCGGTCGCTTCGTCGACTCGAGCGGCGAGCCTCTCGCCCGCGCCGGGCCCGGGTCGTTCGTCGACCCCGGTCAGCCGCAACGGCGACACGGTGGCCATCATCGTGCACGACGCTGCGTTGAACACCGACCCGGAGCTCGTCGACGGCGGCGGGTCAGGCGCTGCTGCTCGCCGTCGAGAACGGCCGTCTGGATGGCCGAGCTCGAGTCGACGACCGCAGAGCTCCGCGCCTCGCGCGCGCGCATCGTGGCCGCCGGCGACGCCGAGCGCCGCCGAGTCGAGCGCGACCTTCATGACGGGGCCCAGCAGCACCTGGTCGCCCTGCGCATCAGGGTCGGGCTGGCCGCGAGTTGGCGGAGGCGGATCCCCAGGTCGCGGTGCGGCTCGCGGACCTCGGCATCGGAGCTCGAGGAGATCCTGCACGAGCTCCGCGATCTCGCCCATGGGCTGAACCCGCCCGTTCTTCGCGAGTTCGGGCTTCGGGAGGCCCTCGCGCAGCGTCTCTCGGCGTTCCGCGCCTCCCGGCGAAGCTCGAGACGGCAGCGATCCGCCGCTATCCGGAGGAGATCGAGTCGGCCGTGTACTTCTGCTGCCTGGAAGGTCTCCAGAACGTCGACAAGCACGCCGGCCCCGACGCGAGCGCGGTGATCCGCGTGTGGGAACGCGAGGATCGACCTGTTCTTCGAGATCGAGGACGACGGGGCCGGATGCGACCTGGAGTCGGCGCGTGGTCTGGGCAGCGGGCTGACGAACATGACCGACCGCATCGCGGCGCTCGGGGGAAGGCTCTCCGTGGATTCCAGGCTGGGGGCCGGCACCACGGTCCAGGGGGTCGCCCCACTCGCTGTACCGGCCCGCGGCTGACCGGCCACACGTCGGCTCGGTGCTAGTCGGTCGAGCCGGGCACTCCGTGACACCCGTGCTCGGCCCACAGCCGCCGCAGCACGGCCGGCCCGAACTCCTCCTTGAGGACGAACGCAGCGGCCCCGCAGGATGCGAGGCGCGGGGCGAGCCCGTCGAGGCTCGCCGTCGAGACCAGCACGATCGTCGAGGCCGGATGCGAGGCGCTCAGCCGGCGTGCGGTTTCGAGCCCGTCGATCCCCGGCATGCGCACGTCGAGCAGGACGAGGTCGGGACGGAGCTCGTCCGCGAGCACGAGCGCCGTCTCGCAACAGGTCGCCTCGCCCACGTACTCGAACCCGAGCGTCGCGTCGACGACCTCCTTCGCGGCCTGCCGGAACACTTCGCGGTCGTCGACGGTCATCACGCCCACGAGGGGCACGGGCATCGCAGCTCGGTTCGCGTGTCTCCATCTGGTGTCCACCCTGGGTCGATTCGGCGAGACGCTCGTGGCGATCGCCTGAATCCTCGGCAGCAGCGACGCCCGTCGCAATCGCGCCCGCCGGTGTCCGCTCGGTGTGCCGGCCTGCGTTCGCGGGGTGACGTGCGCACGACGACCACCACGGACGGGTGGGTATCGTGGATCGGTGGCCGTGCGCGTCGTCATCGCGGACGACAACCTGCTCGTGCGGGAGGGCCTCGAGCAGGTGCTCTCCGGCGAGGCGAACATCGAGGTCGTCGGCTCGTACGCAGACCTCCCGTCGCTGCTCGAGGCAATCGACGCCGATCCGCCGGACGTCGTGCTGACCGACATCCGCATGCCGCCGTCGTCGAGCGACGAGGGCATCCGGGTGGCGGCGAGGTTGCGGGAGAGCCACCCGGCCGTCGGTGTCGTCGTGCTCAGCCAGTTCGCCGAGCCGGCCTACGCGCTCGCACTGCTCGAGTCGGGCTCCAACGGTCGCGCGTATCTGCTCAAGGAGCGCGTGCACAGCCGCGCGCAGCTCCTGTCTGCGATCGAAACCGTCGCGGAAGGCGGCGCGGTGGTGGACACGACGATCGTGGACGTCCTCGTCGCGGCGAAGAATCGCGCCGAGCGCTCCCCATTGGCCGAGCTCACACCGCGGGAGCGCGAGGTCCTGGCGCAGATCGCCGAGGGCAAGAGCAACGGCGCGATCGCGGACTCGCTCGTGCTCACCAAGCGAGCGGTCGAGAAGCACGTCAACTCCATCTTCTCCAAGCTCGACCTGTCCGAGGCCGAGGACGCGAGCAAGCGGGTCAAGGCGGCGCTCGCGTTCCTCTCGGCGGACGGAGAGACGACGACCCCTGACCTGCACCGCCCCGCCCGTTCGGCGCGCCCCCTCGAGCCGTCGGGGTGCGCGGCACCACCTCATGTTCGGTGTGAGCGTCATTGTCGAGGACGGCGCCGTGCTGTTGACTTAAGACCACAGAGCGGACGGCCGGCCGAGGGGAGGCCGCACGCACCAGCAGACCTCGGAGGGTCGAAAATGGTTCACGAGCACTCGGAGCTCGTCGAGCTTCACCCGTCCTTCCCCTCGACGTGCTCGAGGGGAAGGTGCGCATCCCGCTCGTGGGGCCGGCGACCGTATCGAGAACGCCGCTGGTCAACCGTCTGCGAGCGTCCCGTTCGCGGCGCGTCGTCACGGTTCTCGCGCCGGCCGGCTACGGCAAGACGACCGTGCTGGCGCAGTGGGCCGAGCGTGATGGGCGACCTTTCGCCTGGGTATCGATCGACGAGGCCGACGACGATCCGGGCATCTTCTCGAAGACGGTCGACTCTGCGCTGAGCCGAGCCCAGCGGCTCGGCGCCCCCGCTGTCGCCGCATCCGCACCCCGTCGGCCTGCTGCTCGGCCCGCGCAGCCGACGGCCGCGCTGCTCTCGGCACGGCATCCGCTCGTCCTGGTGCTCGACAGCGTCCACCTGCTGCGATCCCGGAAGTGCGCCGAGATCGTCGCTGCGCTCACCGAGCATGTCCCGCCCTCCTCGACGCTCGTCCTCGCTGGCCGAGGCCTGCCGCGGCTCCCGATCGCACGGCTGCGGGCAGCCGGGCAGCTGTTCGAGGTCGGCGTCGAGGACCTCGCGCTGAGCCGACGCGAGGTCGGCCTCGTGGCTCGCAGCGTCGGGGTGGAGCTCGGCGCGGCGGAGGCCTCCGAGCTCGCACACCGGACCGAGGGCTGGCCCGCGGGGACGCTCCTCGCGGCGCTGTCGCTCGAGGGCGGACACTCCGCGGCCCGCGACCTTCGCGGCGTCACAGGTGACGACCGGTCGGTGGCCGAGTACTTCGAGAGCGAGCACCTGTCGCACCTGAGCGCCCGAGACGTTCGGTTCCTGACGCGGACAGCGGTGCTGGAGCAGATGTGCGGTCCCACTCTGCGACGCGACGCTCGAGTCCACCGGCTCGGCGAGCCGGCTCGAGTCGCTGGTGAGGGCGAACGGCTTCGTCGTACCGCTCGATGGGCGACGCGAGTGGTACAGGTACCACCGCGAGTTCCGCGAGTTCCTCCGTGCAGAGCTGCAACGACAGGAGCCCGAGCTCGTCCCAGAGCTCAACCGCCGGGCGGCGGCATGGTGCGAGTCGAACGGCGCGCCGGGGGCGGCTGTCCGCTATGCGCAGGCTGCCGGGGACACCGAGCGCCTGGCCCGGCTGGTCGGCACGCTGACGCTCCCGATGTGCTCGGCGGGCCGTATCGAGGAGGCCACCGCCTGGCTCGACTGGTTCGACGAGGAGCAGCAACTCGAGCGGCACCCGGCGGTAAGCGTCCTCGGGGCGTGGGTGCACCTCCTGCAGGGCAGGCCGGCGGCGGCAAAGAGATGGCTCCGCGCGGCCGAGACCGGCGAGGTCGATGGCGCTCTGCCCGACGGAAGCCGATCGATAGAGCCCTGGATCTCGGTTCTTCGTGCGGCGATGTGCCCGGCCGGGGTCGAACAGATGCGGGCCGATGCCGAGCTGGCGCTGCGCGGGCTCGGCGCATCGAGCGCTTGGCGGCCGACGGCGCTTCTGCTCCACGGAGTCGCGCAGCTGCTCCTCGACGAGGACGATCGCGCCGACGAGAGCCTGGCCGACGCGGCCGAGGAGGCCGAGAGCTCCGGTGCGACGGACATCCTGGTCGTCGCGCTGGCCGAGCGGTCGCTGCTCGCCATGACGCGTGGGGACGAGGCCGAGGGCGAGGCGCTGGCGGCGCGGGCACGCGCCCTGCTGGACGACGGCGCGCTGCGCGAGCACCCGCTGAGCGCGATCGCCTTCGCCGCGTCCGCACGACAGGGCCTGCGGCACGGCGATCTCGAGCGCGCCCGCGCGGATCTCGCGAGGGCGCACGCTCTCGCATCGCGGCTCACACATGCGCTTCCGTGGTACGCGGTCCAGACCGACGTCGAGCTCGGGCACGCCGATGTGGCGCTGCTCGACGCACCCGAGGCGCGGTCGTGGCTCTCAGCCGCCGCCGAGATCCTCCGACTCCGACCGCGGCTCGGCATCCTCGCGGGACGGGTCGATGCGTTGCGCGCCGAGCTCGCCCGGGTCGAGGCGCTGGGCGAGGACCGAGCGACGGTCCTGACGACCGCCGAGCTACGGCTCCTGCCGCTCCTGACCACGCACCTCTCCTTCCGCGAGATCGCGGAGCGACTCTTCGTCTCGCGGAACACGGTGAAGACGCAGGCGATCTCGATCTACCGGAAGCTCGACGCCTGCAGCAGGAGCGAGGCGATCGCACGGGCGGCCGAGCTCGGCCTCGTCTAGGAACCGGGTCCGGTCGCGTCCGACCGCGTTCACCCACTCCGGGTGATGTGAACGGCGCTCCACACCCGTTGGATGGGAGGAGCACGCCGTGCTCGACTACAAGGCCACCCTCCGCAGGATTGCGGTTCGCGACGACCGGTACATAGGGTCGTTGCTCGCCGCAGATAGCGCGAGCGCGGCAGAGGCGGGGATCGATGCCCGTGCCCACGCACTCGTCAGAGTCGGCGCGCTGATCGCGATCGACGCGGCTCCACCGTCGTACATGAGCGCCACCGAGGCTGCGCTCGCGGCCGGAGCGACGTACGAGGAGCTCGTCGGCACGCTGATCGTCGTCATGCCGATCGTCGGCGTTGCGCGCGTCGTGTCCGCGGCGCCGAACCTCGGGCTCGCCATCGGATACGACGTGGGCGAGGCGCTCGAGACGCTCGAGAGCGGCGACGCCCTCGGCTAGCCGGCCCGAGCGCTCGTGCCGCCGATCCCCTGGGGGTCGGCGCCGCTTGCCAGATCGAGGTCTACCGTTCCGACGAACTGGCGGGCCACGGTTGCCTCGAGGCGTGCGAGCTCCGCATCGACCGCCGTGCGGCGCTCGGGGAGGACCGCGTCGCGTAGCTCCTCGAGCACGGCGCGCAACCGCCGCATCACCTGGACGGACGAGGCGCCGTACTCCCGGATCTCCGTCACCCCCAAGGACAGGAACTCGTCCCAGCGCTGAACGGGGACGAGAACCTGACCGCGTTCGGCGATGCTTCCGGGCGAAGAGGCCGGCAGCGGGGTGGAGCCCACCAGCCGCAGGGTGTCGCCGAGGTGGTTCAGCACCTGCACGGCGGTGGTGGGGTCATTGACCGCAGGAGACAGCGCCTTGTTGGCGATGTCGACCATGATCCTGGACCGCGAACGCAGGATCGTGCCCGATGCTGCGCTCGACGCCCAGGGCGATCATCCCCCTCACCCGCCGATCGGCGTCTGCGCCCGGGTCGTTGCCGTAGACCTCGACGAGGGCGGCGCCATCGGGGACGAAGTCCCCGATGCTGTGTCGGAGGACCAGCCGACAGCCGTGTGCGCCCGCGTAGCGGACGAGGCCCCGGCCGTCGAGCGCCAGAATCGCGCCTGCCCGGGCGCTCCGAACCACGCGCACAGGCTGCTCCGCGGGCCGGAAACCGTGCGGAAGAACGTCCGGCCGCTCGCGCGCCGCCGCAGCGGCCACCGCACCCTCGAACGCCTGCCTGCCCGCCCGTGCCACGAAAGCGGCGACCGCCACGGGCCGGAGCCGATGGAGAAACCGGTCGAGGAAGATCAGGAACAGGATGAGGCCGACGAGAACGAGGCCGCCCGCGACGGTGACGCCGAGGTCCGGGACGCTCTCGCTCTCGGTGCGGCGCAGAAGCGCGAACGCATACGTGGTGGTTCCGGCAAGCACGGCGAGGAGCCATTTCAACATCCGGTCGCGGAGCAGGATCTGCATGTACCTGGCCGAGAACGTGCCGGTTGCCATCTGCACGCCCAGGACGCTGACGGTCAGCGCGAAGCCCGTGAGTGCCACCATCGCGCCGACGATCGTTGCGAGCACCGTGGTCGCCGTCTCGGCCGAGTAGGTCCAGAAGGACGGTGGCTCGAAGGTGCGGTCGAGCAGACGCCCGGCATCACCGAGCACGGCCCCCAGGATCCCGCCCAGGAGGGGGAGCGGCCACAGGCTTCCCGCGAGGTGCTGGCGCAGACGAAACGAGGTGCTCCACGTCATCGCGACCTCCTCAGCGGCGCAGGTCGGCTCCCGTGGGGGGAACCGGCCGCCATTGCAGCGCCCGAGTGCCACCACCGCATCATCCGTTCCGGGTGAAGCCGTGCGGTATCGGCCTATCGTCCCTTCTGGATGATGGCGCGGCCCGGTAGGAGCACTAGCTTCGGTGGCCTGGCAGCGCAGCCGTTCGGCTACTCCAGGAGGCAGCAGAGATGCAGGGCACGGAGGCTCGACGTCCACGAGTCGTCATCCTCGGCGGCGGCTTTGCCGGCGTCGGCGCCGCGCGCACGCTCGAGGACGCAAACGTGGACGTCGTGCTGGTCGACAAGCACGACTACCACACGTTCCAGCCGCTCCTCTACCAGGTCGCCACCGACCTGCTGGAGCCGACCACCGTCGGACACGCCCTTCGCGACCTCTTCCGCAAGCAGCACAACCTCGCAGTCCATCAGGCCACCGTGACCGCGATCGACCTCGACGCCCGCGAGGTGCAGTTCGCGCAGATGGCTCCTCTGACCTACGACTACCTCGTGCTGGGTCTCGGCGCGGAGGTCAACTTCTTCGGCACCGAGGGTGCGGCCGAGCACGCCTTTCCGATGTACACGCTCCGCGATGCGCTCCGGCTCCGCGAGCACGTCCTGCAGAGGTGGGAAGCGGCAGACAGAGACGGCGCGCTGGTCGACGACGGAGCGCTCAACGTCGTCGTCGTGGGGGGCGGCCCCACCGGGGTCGAGAGCGCCGGGGCGCTCGGCGAGCTCTACCGGAACATCTTCGTCGAGGACTACCCGCAGCTTCCCCAGGAGAAGGCCCGAATCACCCTCGTCGAGGCGGGCCCGGACCTCTTCACCATGTTCAAGCAGGACATCCGCGACTACACGAGGAAGGCGCTCGAGAAGCGAGGCGTGGACCTGCTGCTCGGGGAGCTCGTCGCCTCGATCGGCCCCACGCGCGTGACGCTGAAGTCGGGCAAGGTGCTCGACGCGCACACGCTCGTGTGGGGCGCCGGCCTGCAAGGGAACCCGATCGTCACGTCGCTCGGCCTCGAGCTCGAGCGAGGGAACCGCGTACCCGTGGGGCCCGACCTGAGCGTCCCGGGGCACCCCGAGGTGTTCGCCGTCGGCGACGTCGCGTGGATCACCGACACGAAGACGGACAGCGTGCTTCCCCAGCTCGGCTCCGTCGCGCTCCAGGCCGGAGAGCGCGCGGGCGAGAACATCGCCCGGCGTGTCGCGGGCAAGGAGACCGAACCGTTCGCGTATCACGACAAGGGCACGATGGCCACCATCGGGCGTGGCTCCGCCGTCATCCAGATGCCGCGCGGGCGGACGATGAAGGGTCGCACGGCCTCGCTCGCGTGGGGCGCCGTCCATCTCTCGCTCCTGTCCACGGGCGAGGATCGGGCGAAGGCAATCGTCGACTGGACCTGGGCCGGGATCACGCACGAGCGCCCGGGCCGAATCACGGTGCGAACTGACGAGGCGGGCGATGCCTGATCCGGCCGCCGAGCTCCGGGAAGGGAGAAAGAGATGACGACGACTGCAGCACCCGCCGCCGAGCCACTGGCGCCGGCCCATGAGGCGGCCCGGCCCGCAGACGTCTTCGTGGTCTTCGGGATCACCGGCGACCTGGCGAAGGTGATGACGTTCCACTCGCTGTACCGGCTGGAGAAGCGAGGCCTCCTCGACTGTCCGATCGTCGGGGTGGCCTTCGAGGACTGGACGGTCGACCAGCTGCGCGAGCGCGCTCGCGAGTCGATCGTGGGCACCGGCGAGCCGCTCGACTCGAAGGTGTTCGACCGCTTCGCGGCCCGACTCTCCTATGTGCAGGGCGACTTCGCGGACGCTGCGACGTACGGCCGCGTGGCCGAGGCAATCGGGGGAGCCGAGACACCCGTCTTCTACCTCGAGATCCCGCCCTTCCTCTTCGGGCGGGTCGTCAAGGGCCTCGCCGAGGCCGGCCTGACGAAGACAGGACGCGTCGTCGTGGAGAAGCCCTTCGGCCACGATCAGGCCTCCGCCCGGGCGCTGGCCGACGAGTTGCACCAGTCCATCGACGAGTCGCAGCTCTATCGGATCGACCACTTCCTCGGGAAGATGGGCCTCGGCGAGATCCTCTACCTCCGGTTCGCGAACACGATGCTCGAGCCGGTGTGGAACCGGAACTACGTCTCGTCCGTGCAGATCACCATGGCGGAGGACTTCGGCGTCGAGGATCGAGGCCACTTCTACGATCCCGTCGGCGCGCTGCGCGACGTCGTCGTCAACCACATCATGCAGGTGGTCGCCGCGACGGCGATGGAGCCGCCCGCGGGCCGCGATCCCGAGGTGCTCAAGGACGGGATGGTCGCCCTCTTCCGGTCGATCGAGGAGGCCGACCCCGCCCACTACGTACGCGGCCAGTACGACGGCTACACGTCCATCGACGGCGTCGCCGCCGATTCGACCACGGAGACGTATGCGGCGCTGCGGCTCGACATCGAGAGCTGGCGCTGGTCGGGCGTTCCCTTCTTCATCCGCACGGGGAAGCGACTGCCGACGACGCAGACCGAGGTCCGGCTCGTCTTCAAGCACCCGCCGAAGCTCGGCTTCGCGGGGCTCGCCGGCAGCCCGGAGCCGGATCAGTTCGTGATCAAGCTCGATCCCTCGACGGGTGTCCAGCTGCAGCTCGACGCCCAGCGCGGTGACACTCTCAAGGCCGAGCCGATCACGCTCGACATGGAGTTCGCCCAGGAGGGTGGCGAGGGCGCGACACCGTACGAGGTGCTGCTCCACGCCGCGATGGTGGGTCAGAGCACGCGCTTCACCCGGCAGGACGGTGTCGAGGAGACGTGGCGGATCATGCAGCCGCTGCTCGACGCCCCGCCGCCCGTCCACGCCTATGCGTCGGGAACGTGGGGCCCGGAGGCAGCCGACAAGCTCGTCGCAGGCCACGGCCGCTGGCACGGCCCCTGGGTGAAGTCATGAGCGAGACCGAGGCACCCCAGGCGACGCACGAGCAGAGCGCAGCAGCGCCCTCACCGTTCCCGCCCATCGCCGACTACGCCTTCCTGTCGGACTGCCACACCGGTGCCCTCGTGGCGGCCGACGGGGCGATCGACTGGCTCTGTGTCCCCTCGTTCGACTCGCCGAGCGTCTTCGGCAGCCTGCTCGACCGCGAGGCCGGCTTCTTCCGCTTCGCGCCGTTCGGAATCAACCATCCGACGGCGCGTACGTACGACGCAGGGACGAACGTGCTCGTCACGACCTGGAAGACGCCGTCCGGCTGGGTGATCGTCCGCGATGCGCTGACCCTCGGCCCCTGGGACCACGAGGACGCGATCACACCCCACACGCGGCCTCCTGCCGACGACGACGCCGACCACATGCTCGTCCGGACGGTCGAGTGCGTCGAGGGGCGCGTCGAGGTCGAGCTCGTCTGCGAGCCGTCCTTCGACTACGGTCGAACGCCGGCCAACTGGACGCTCGTCGACGGGAGCCGCCATGCGGCCGACGCGAGCGGCGCCGGTCTGACGATCCGCCTCGTCACGGATCTACCGCTCGGCGTCGAGGACGACCGCGTGCGGGCCAGGCACACGCTGGAGACCGGCGACCGGGCCTACTGCGCCCTCACCTGGGCGGAGGGCTTCGCAGCGCCAATGGACGTCGACGAGGCCCAGGCGCGGATCGCCGCCACCGCGCGCTTCTGGCGCCGCTGGCTGGGCCAGGCGCGGATTCCCGATCACCGTTGGCGCGATCCGATCCAGCGGTCGGCGCTCGCCATCAAGGGCCTGACCTACATGCCAACCGGGGCGACGGTGGCGGCGCTCACGACGTCACTGCCCGAGACGCCCGGTGGGGAGCGGAACTGGGACTACCGCTACAGCTGGATGCGCGACTCGACGTTCACGCTCCAGGCGCTGCACTTCCTCAATCTCGACTGGGAGGCCGACGAGTTCATGCAGTTCGTCGCCGATCTGGAGGCGAACGACGACGGCGCGCTCCAGATCATGTACGGGATCGACGGTCGCCGCGACCTGACCGAGTCGACGCTCGACCACCTCTCGGGCTACGCAGGCGCCCGCCCCGTACGGATCGGCAACGGTGCGTTCGACCAGCGTCAGAACGACGTGTTCGGCGCCGTGCTCGACTCGTTCCTCCTCCACACGCAGCACAGCGGTCGCCTCCCGCACCGGCTCTGGCCGATCGTCCAGGCGCAGGCAGAGTGCGCCACGCAGGTCTGGCAGAGCCCCGACCAGGGCATCTGGGAGGCGCGGGGCAAGCCGCAGCACTACGTGTCCTCGAAGCTGATGGGCTGGGTCGCGCTCGACCGCGCTGCGAAGCTGGCGGAGGTCCGCGGAGACCCGGAGCTCACCACGACCTGGCGGGCCACGGCCGACGAGATCAAGGCCGACATCCTCGCCCACGGCGTGAGCGACCGAGGCGTGCTGCGCCAGCACTACGAGACCGACGCGCTGGACGCCTCGACGCTGCTCGCTGCGATCTTCGGCTTCCTGCCGGGCACGGACGAGCGCCTCCGCGCATCCGTGCTCGCTGTCGCCGACGAGCTCAGCGAGGACGGTTTCGTCCTGCGCTACCGCACCGACGAGACAGACGACGGTCTCTCCGGCAAGGAGGGGACGTTCCTCATCTGCTCGTTCTGGCTCGTTTCGGCGCTCGCGATCACTGGGGAGATGCAGCGTGCGGTGGACCTGATGGAGCGCCTGCTGCGGATCGCCTCCCCGCTCGGGCTCTACGCGGAGGAGTTCGACGCCGCAACCGGACGCCACCTCGGCAACTTCCCGCAGGCGTTCTCCCACCTCGCCCTGATCGAGGCGGCTGCCCGGATCATCCTCGCCGAGCGGCTGCAGGAGGTCACCTGATGGAGTCCTACGACGTGATCATCATCGGCACCGGCGCGGGCGGCGGCACTCTCGCCCGCCACCTCGCTCCCTCGGGGAAACGGATTCTCCTGCTCGAACGCGGCGACTGGCTTCCGCGCGAGCCCCAGAACTGGTCGGACCAGGACGTGTTCGTGGACAACCGCTACGTGTCGCCGGACACGTGGTACGACGCCGGCGGCAAGCCATTTCAGCCGGGGGTGCACTACTTCGTCGGAGGCGCGACGAAGCTCTACGGCGCGGCGCTGTACCGGCTGCGCAAGGAGGACTTCGGCGAGCTGCAGCATCACGACGGCATCTCGCCCGCCTGGCCGATCTCCTACGACGAGCTGGAGCCCTACTACACGCTCGCAGAGCAGCACTACCACGTCCATGGCGCACGCGGCGAGGATCCGACCGAACCCCCCGCGAGTGGACCCTATCCCCACCCGGCTGTCTCCCACGAGCCTCGGATTCAGCAGCTCGCGGACGACCTCGCAGCCGCCGGCTACCGGCCGTTCCATGCCCCCTGCGGGATCATGCTCGACGAGACCAACATTCCGTTCAGCACGTGTATCCGCTGTGCGACGTGCGACGGGTTCCCGTGTCTCGTTCACGCCAAGTCCGACGCCGAGGTGCTCGGCGTTCGGCCTGCCCTCGAGCATGCGAACGTCACGCTGCTCACGAACGCGAGGGTCGTCAGGCTCGAGACGAACGCCGACGGGACGTCCGTCACCGAGGTCGTCGTCGACCGCGACGGGAGCGAGGAGCGTCTCGCGGGCGACATCGTCGTCGCTGCCTGCGGAGCCGCGAACACGGCCAAGCTGCTCCTGCAGTCCGCCAACGAGAAGCACCCGAACGGTCTGGCGAACGGCTCAGATCAGGTTGGACGCAACTACATGTTCCACGACTCGACGGCGGTGCTCGCGCTCTCACGCGAGGAGAACCCGACCGCCTACCAGAAGACGCTCGGGCTGAACGACTTCTACTTCGGGGACGACGACTTCGAGTACCCGCTCGGGAACGTCCAGATGGTCGGCAAGTCGACGGCGCCGATGTTCCGCGGCGAGCGGCCGCGGGAGACGAGGCTCGCACCCGAGTGGACGCTGGAGCGGATGGCGCGCCACGCGATCGACTTCTGGCTCTCGACCGAGGACCTGCCACGGGCCGACAACCGGGTCACCGTCGACCGCGAGGGCAAGCTCACGCTCGCCTACACGGAGACGAACCTGGCGGCCAAGAAGCGGCTGTACGCGAAGGTCAAGTCGATGCTCGGGAAACTGGACATGAACCCGGGCCACCTGATCCACCGCTTCGCCTACATGAAGAACGACATCCCGGTGGCCGGCTGCGCGCACCAGGCCGGCACCTGCCGTTTCGGCACCGACGCGGCCACCTCGGTGCTGAACACCGACTGCCGCGCGCACGAGCTCGACAATCTCTACGTGGTCGACACGAGCATCTTCCCCTCGATCGGCGCCGTGAACCCGGCGCTCACGGCGATGGCCAACTCGCTCCGTGTCGGCGACCGCCTCCTCGACCGCATGAAGTAGTCGAGGATCGGAGCAGGCACCCAGCGGGCCGACGGAGTCGGGATGGCGACCAGGACCGAGGCGAACGTCGTCTACGCGGCGGGCGTCGTCCAGGGCATCGCCCTCGTCACCTTCCCGGCCGCGAGCACGATCTTCACCGACCCGGACGAGTACGACCTCTCGAGCACGCAGTACGGAACCCTGTTCCTGCCGCAGGTGATCGCAGCGATCGCCGCCGCTCTCATGGGCGCGAGCCTGGGGAGCCGCTTCGGCACCAAGCGCGTCTATCTGGCCGGCCTCGCGGCCGGCCTGGTCTCGATGGCCGTGCTGATCGTCAGCCAGTTCGTGACCGACGACAAGACGCTCGCGTACGTGCTCCTCCTGGTCGCCACGGCGTTCCTGGGCGCCGGCTTCGGCCTCGGCGTGCCGGCACTGAACACGTTCGCCGCCGCATTTCACCCGGCGCGGTCGACCGCTCGATTCTCGTTCTCAACGCGCTGCTCGGGCTCGGCACCGTGCTGGCACCGGTGTTCGTCGCGATCTTCGTCGGGCTGGGGTTCTGGTGGGGGCTGCCGCTCACATCGGTCGTCCTCCTGGTCGTGCTCCTCGTCGTGAGCCTGCGGCTGCCCTTGCGCATCGAGGCGCAGCGAGCCGCTTCGGCACGAGGGTCGAGGCGCATACCCGCACGGTTCTGGGTATATGCGGGGTTCGCCGTGCTCTACGGCGTCTGCGAGACCGTCAACGGCAACTGGTCTCAGCTGGACATGACGAGCGAGCTGGGCGCCTCGACGACGCAGGCCGCTCTCGCGCTCACGGCGTTCTGGGGCATGGTGACGCTCGGTCGTGTCCTCTTCGCTGCCGTCCAGCGCCGGGTCCCGTCGCGGCTGACGTACCACGCACTGCCGTTCCTGCTGGCTGCGGCGTTCGTCGTCATCGCGTTCCTCCCCGAGGACGAGCCGGCGCTCGGCATTGTCGCGTTCGGCCTGGCCGGACTCGGTTGCTCGGCGCTCCTGCCGCTGACGATCAGCTTCGGGCAGGAGGAGCTCACCGCCTACCCGGCGGGGGTCGCGGGAGGCGTGATCGCCTTCTACCAGCTCGGGTACGGGATCGCGGCCTTCGGCGTCGGCCCTCTCCATGACAGCGGGGTCGGCCTACCCACGATCTATGCGATCTCGGCCGTCGTCGCCGCCGGCCTCGGCGCGTGCTCCTTCGCGGTCGCCCGCCGGCGGCCGAGCCCGGCCTCCCTCCATCCGCGGCTCGGACACCCCGCCGAGCAATGACGGCTCGAATCATCCCGTTGGGACGATGTCTACCTCTGCTCTCTGTTGTCTCATTGGGTGATCCCGCGAGCCGGAAAGCAGGGTCCTCGACCTCGAGGGAGCCCTAGCAGGGAGGCGCAAGGTGAGCACGACCGCGGCGGAGTCGAAAGTGATCAGGTCCACCATTCCGGCGCGACTGGATCGCTTGAGCTGGTCGCCGTTCCACACGCGCATGGTCGCAGGGCTCGGGGCTGCGTGGATCCTGGACGGGCTCCAGATCACGATCGCGAGCTCCGTGACGGGGGTTCTCGTCCAGCCCGACGACCGACGAGGTAGACCGTCGCGATCAGGCCCACCTCGGTCGAGCTCATGTCCGGCGTGCAGCCGACGAAGAGCCCGGTCGGATTGGTGCCGTCGCCGATCAGCGCACCGTGGCGGTCCCGGCAGAAGCGGCTCCGTGAGCGGTGATCGTGGGCTTCCGGCCTCCGCGCAGCGCAGGTCGGGGATCGGGGTCACGGCGCTCGGACCGAGATGATCGCGCCCTCCGGCGAGCAGGTCGAGATCACCGCCGGGGACCAGCGGGCCGTGATCGTCGAGGTCGGGGGCGGGCTGCGCTCGTACTCGGCAGGTGGCAGAGAGCTCCTCGACGGATACCCGGTCGACCAGATGTGCACCTCGGGACGGGGGCAGGTGCTGATCCCGTGGCCTAACCGGCTGCGGGACGGCAGTTACGAGTTCGAGGGTCGGCGGCACCGGCTCCCCCTGACCGAGCCCGATACGCAAACCGCGATTCACGGCCTCGTCCGCTGGGCGTCGTGGACGGCTGCCGAGCGCGAGCCGAATCGGGCCGTGATGGAGCATGCGCTCCATCCGCAGCCGGGCTACCCGTTCTCGCTTGCCCTCCGCATCGAATACGCATTGTCCGAGGACGGGCTGCGCGTGGCCACGACGGCGACGAACGTCGGCGGCGAGCCCTGTCCGTACGGGGCCGGCGCCCACCCGTATCTGCGCGTCGGCACGGAGACCGTCGACCCTGTAGTCCTCCGCGCGCCGGGCCTTACGATGCTGGAATCCGACGAACGCGGCCTTCCGGTCGGCGCGACACCGGTCGAGGGCACGGAGCACGACTTCCGCCGGCCGAGGCAGATCGGTGCGACGAAGCTCGACAACGCCTTCACCGACCTCGAGCGGGACGAGGACGGTCTCGCCCGCGTCGAGCTCCGCGACCCGGCGCAGGGTGCGGGGCTCACGCTCTGGGTCGACGAGACCTACCCCTACCTGATGCTTTTCACCGGAGACCCGCTTCCCGACGTTGACCGGCGGAGCCTCGCGGTCGAGCCGATGACCTGCCCGCCCGACGCTTTCCGCACCGGGGACTCGCTCCTCCGCCTGGAACCGGGAAGCTCGTTCACGAGCACGTGGGGGATCACTCCGACCGTGCACACGTGAGGTGATCGGGAACATCCTGCTGGCGACAGAAGCGGCGCTGCCGGATGCGGGCTCGCTCGTCCTCGTCCTGGCCGCGGCGAGCGCCGGGGCGATCCTGTCGAGGCTGCACCGCCGGGTCGTGCTGCCCACCGTCGTGCTGGAGATCGTGCTCGGCATCCTGATCGGCCCGGAAGGACTGGACCTCGCGAAGGTCGACAGCCACATCGATTTCCTCGCGAACCTTGGCCTCGTGTTCCTGTTCTTCTTCGCCGGCCTCGAGCTCGTCGAGCAGCGTGTGGCCCGCCGTTCGCTCGTGCGCGGAACGATTGGCTGGGGGATCTCGCTCGCGATCGGCATCGTCGTGGGCCTCGTGTTGCACGAAGCCGGTCTCGACGCCGAAGCCTGGCTGCTCGGCGTGGCGCTCAGCACGACCGCGCTCGGCACGCTTGTCCCGATCCTGGCCGACGCGGGTCTGCTGCCGACGTCGCTCGGGTCGGCGGTGCTCGGCTCCGGTGTCTCCGGCGAGTTCTGGCCGATCGTGGTCATCTCGATCTTCCTCACCGGCGCCTACGGCGCCGTCGTCGAGACGCTGCTCCTCCTCGTGTTCGGCGCCATCGTCCTGCTCGCCGCGACCGCGGCGCTCCGAGCTCGCCCGCCACGGGTGGTCGGCGTGCTCCAGCAGACCCTTCACACGACCGGTCAGGCCGCCGTGCGGCTGTCCGTCTTCATCATGGGCGCGCTCGTCTTTCTCTCCATCGAGGTGGGCTTCGACTTCGTCCTCGGCGCGTTCGCCGGCGGGCTGGTCGTGGGGCTGGCCCTCGACTCGCCGGAAGCCGCCCCCGTGCGGATGCGACTCGAGGGAGTCGGGTTCGGGTTCCTGATCCCGATCTACTTCGTCGTCACGGGGATGAACTTCGACCTCGACAGCCTCCTGACGCCGACGGGGCTCGGGCTCGGTGCGCTCTTCCTCGCGCTCTTCGTCGTCGTCCGCGGCACGTCCGCCCTGCTCTGGCTGCGCGACCTGGGGCCGCGACCCACCGCAAGCCTTGCGATCTTCAGCGCGACCGGACTGCCGCTGATCGTCGCGATCGTGGGGATCGGCACGGATCGCGGCGCGATCGCCGCTGACGTCGGCACGTCGCTGATCGGCGCCGGGATGGTCTCCGTCCTCGTATTCCCGCTCCTCGCGACCGCGATCGCAAGCCGAGCCGTGCGGACCGCCGCCAGCGCGCCCACCTCATAGGAGAGAAGCCCAGCCGCATAGCCCACGCTACGTGAACACGTTCACGGCGCGAGCGACCACGAGGCCGAGGATGGCCAGCGAGACGACTGGCCTGTACCGCCATCGCGATCTTGGCCCACGGCACGAGCGGCATCACGTCGGTCGGGCTGAAAGCGGTCGCATTCGTGAAGCCCAGGTACAGGTAGTCCACGAACCGGGGTCTCCAGCCCGGCGGCGCGATCCCGGGGTTCACGTGCTGGGGGAAGGCGAGGTCGACGTAGGTCGCCACGTCGTGTGCACGCGCCGCCGCACCGCCTCCGTCGAGCTCCCAGTAGAGCAGGGCGAACGCGATGTTGTTCGATATCCACACGGTCGAGCCGGCCGCGAGGAGATCGCTTGCCGAATTCGTCTGCGGGCCGCCGTGGATGAGGTCGTCGATCAGCTGGGCCGTCGACCACAGCGCTCCGAGAACGAGCACGGACACAAGGCCGATGGAGAGCATCCGGAGCTCCCGGGAGCGCCGCGTGATCGCGCCGGGATCGCCGACGATCAAGGCGACGAGCAAGCCGCCTTCGATGAGTGGAAGCAGCCACCGCGGCCCGAGACGCAGCTCGTTCCGGAGGATGACCGTGAGCACCATCGACGCGAGGACGGCGGCCACCATCGGCCAGCGCGCCTCGCCGGTGACGTCTTGCTCCCCATCTTCGGTGTTCGACGCGTCTCGGCGCATCGATGGACACCGGCAGCTACTCGACGACGATCACGTCACAGCCGGCCGAGCGCTTGACCTCGGCTGCGACATCCGTCCCGAGCAGGCGCGTCAGCAGGCCATGGTGGTGCGACCCGAGTACGACGACGTCGGCGCTCCGGTCGCGCGCCTCGGCGACGATCGCGCCACCGGGCTCTCCCGCGGCCCAGGCGTAGTCGGCGTCCAGCCCGGCGGCCTCGATCCGCTCCCGTGCCGCGGCGAACACCGGCTCGAGCTCGGCCGGCGCCACCAGCGGGATTCCGGGAGCCGGACTGTCGTCGAGTGTCCCGAAGTGCTGCAGTCCCGCCGGGTTGAGCGGCATCTCCGACACGGCGACCACGACGAGGCGACCCCCCGAGCGCTGTGCCTCCTCGATCGCCCGGTCGAGGGCTCGAGTCGCCGGCTCGTCGCCGTCGAACCCGACGACGATCGTCCTCATGGCCGGATCACGCTGCATCGCCTGCCTGGAGCTCCCGGGAGAAGAACTCCAGCGCGGTCTTCGTCTTCGTCTGCTGCTCGCCGGCGAGATCGATGCCTCGCCCTGCGAGGAACGCCCTCGCCTCGGCCGCGACCTGGAACGCCTCGGTCGGTGCGCACTTCGTCGACAGCTCGAGGATCCGGGAGCCGTCCGGGTAGAGCCACAGCTCCCCCACCATCCGTCGCGCGAACTCCTCGGGTGTGAAGTTGACCTTCAGGACGAAGATCGGGCCAAGGACGGCGAGGTCGTCGAGCGCGAGGCCGTCGGGCGCGTGAGCCTCGAAGAACGCTCGCTGCTCCCGTGAGAACAGCTTGCGAAGGCGCGTGGTTCCCGTCACCACCTCATGGACGGCCGTCGACGGCAGCTTCCCCTTCAGCGAGCCGGAGCAGACGTAGCCGCCGGGCATCGCATCGACCTCTACGACGAAGCTCGCCGAGGTTCGCAGGCGTTCGGGAAGCTCGTGCGGGACGACGGGTCGGAGCTTCACCACCGAGTCGTTTCCTTTCCCCTGGATCCGACGCGCCCGCACGACCACGCCCTTCTTGTCGAGCGCCAGATCGGGCGTTTCGAAGAAGAACACCTGCCGGATCTGCGCGTTCAGGGGATCGATCTGCAGCGCTCGTATCGCCGACCGTTGGTTCATCTCCGGGACGGTCAGCTTCAGCTCCACGCTGTCGACTTCCCGCATTACGTCGAGCAGCTCGACGAGCTGCTCGTCTCCCAGTCTCGGGGCAGCTGCTGTGCCTCCCATTATCGCCTCCTCCGTCGGTCCCCGACCCTATCGCGCACGTCTCCCGCGCGGATCATCCCGTTGGGACGATGCTCGGCGACCGGGCGGGCATAGCCTCGGGGCAGAGACGTGCCGACGCCCGATGATCACAGCGAGTATCTGGCGCGCGCGATCGCCGCTCTGACGCCCGCGGGGCGCAGGCGGGTCGATCAGCTGCTGGAACAGCTCGCCGGCCTCGCCGGTGAGCACGAGTGGGTCGTCCGGTTCGCGACGGCCCGGAAGGACGAAGCGGACGCCGGCAGGACCGCCGTCTCAACGACGACCGACCCCGGCCGCATGCTCACCAGGCAGGAGCTGGACGGTCTGATCGCCGGCTTCATGACGATCCGCGACCAGGAGCCGCTCGACGACGTCGCCGACTGGGCGAACGCCGTCGTGGCGTTGCTCGAGGACGAAGCCCGCCACGACCGTGCGTAGTCCGGCCGGATCATCCCTTTCGGACGATGCCCGGCATCTCCGGCCGCCCTAGCGTCTCGGTCAGCGCCGACGGAGCCGGAGCTCTTCGGGAGGTGCCTTCGGGCAGTGATCCGCCACATCTCGCTACGGTCGCACGTCCCGGCCGGGGCTCGGAGAGCCGGTAGGTCTGACGCATGAGCACGATCGCGTCCACCGCCGTCGAGCTCGCGCGCTGGCAGTTCGCGCTGACGACGCTCTTCCACTTCGTCTTCGTCCCGCTCACGCTCGGGCTGGCGCCGCTCCTGGCGGTGATGCAAACGCTCTGGCACCGCACGGGCGACGAGAGATGGCTCCGCCTGACGCGCTTCTTCGGGACGCTCTTCCTGATCAACTTCGCGATCGGCGTCGCAACCGGCCTCGTCATGGAGTTCCAGTTCGGTATGAACTGGTCCGCCTTCTCGGCCTACGTGGGCGACGTGTTCGGCCCGCCGCTCGCGATCGAGGGCATCGGGGCGTTCATGCTCGAGGCGACCTTCATCGGCCTCTGGTTCTTCGGCTGGAACCGGCTCTCGGCGAAGGTGCACCTCGCGACCATCTACCTCGTCTGGCTCGGCACCTGGCTGTCGGCGTACTTCATCCTGACCGCAAACTCCTGGATGCAGCACCCGGTCGGATACGAGCTCGACTCGCAGACGGGCCGGGCGGAGGCGACCGACATCTTCGAGATCCTCTTCCAGGGGTTCGTGCTCTTCGCCTGGGCACACGCCATCCTGGCCGGGCTGGTCACGGCGGGCACACTCGTCCTCGGCGTGGCGTGCTGGCACCTGCTGCGGGGCAGGAACGTCGACGTCTTCCGCAGCGCGGCGAAGCTGGCGATCGTCGTCCTCCTTCCCGTCACGTTCGTCCAGCTCGGGGTCGGGAGCGAGTTCGGCGTCGCCGTCACCGACGTGCAGCCCATGAAGATCGCCGCCACGGAGGCGCTCTGGGACACCGAGGAGCCGGCCGGGTTCTCGCTCTTCCAGATCGGTGGCTTCACCGAGGACGACCAGACGCCGTCGTTCGACATCGAGGTCCCGGGCCTCCTGTCGTTCCTGGCCACGAATTCGTTCAAGGGCCAGGTCGTCGGCATCAACGAGCTCCAGCGCCAGTACGAGCGCGAATACGGCCGTGGCAACTACGTCCCCGACGTGCGGCTCGTCTACTGGAGCATGCGGGTGATGGCGTACCTCGGGACGCTGCTGTTCCTGCTCGCCGTGTGGGGCGGCTGGCTGCTTCGGCGCAGAAAGCTGGAAGGCGCCAGGTGGTTCCAGCGGGCAGCGATCGCAGCGATCGCGCTCCCCTTCCTCGCCAACTTCGCGGGCTGGATCCTGACCGAGGCGGGGCGTCAGCCGTGGGTCGTCTACGGGCTCCTGAAGACCGAGGACGCGGTCTCGGGTGCCGTGAGCGCGTGGACGGTCGGCCTCAGCCTCGGCGTGTTCGTGTCCCTCTACACCGTCCTCGGCATCCTCGACTTCTATCTCATGCGCCGCTACGCCCGGCTCGATCCTCCCGAGGTCGGCGACGACCGGAGGGAGGGGCGCCGGAGCCGAGCCGGCGCCGGCGTACTGATGACGCTCGAGATCCTCTGGTTCTGTCTGCTCGCGTTCTTCTGGACCGCGTACTTCGTGCTCGAGGGCTTCGACTTCGGCGTCGGGATGCTGCTCCCGGTGCTCGGCAGGAGCGAGGCGGACCGTCGCACGATGTTCGAGTCGATCGGGCCGCTGTGGGACGGCAACGAGGTCTGGCTCGTGATCGCCGGAGGGGCGACGTTCGCCGCGTTCCCCGTCTGGTACGCGACGATGTTCTCGGGCTTCTACCTCGCGCTCCTCCTCATCCTGGCGCTCCTGATCGTCAGCGTGCTCTCGTTCGAATGGCGCGGGAAGAGCCGAGAGCGCAGGCTGGCGGGCGTTCTGGGCGTGGATGAACACGATCGGCTCGATCGGCGCTCCTCTGCTCTGGGGCATCGCGCTCGCGAGCCTCCTCCACGGGGTGCCGATCGACTCCGACCAGAGTTACGCCGGGGACTTCGGCGACCTCTTCAGCGCCTACACGATCCTCGCCGGAATCGCGGTCTGCCTCCTCTTCGCGCTCCACGGGGCGGTCTTCCTGACGCTCCGCACGCTGGGAGACCTTCGCGAGCGCGCCCGGCGAACCGCGTCGCGCCTCGCGCCGGCGGCCGCGGTCGTCGGTGCGGCGTTCCTCGTCTGGACGCTCGTCGTCGCGGGCGACGTGAACGACAAGGGGCTGTTCCCCGGCATCCTCCCCGTCGCGGTCGCTGCGGTCGCGGCCGTCGCGGCTGTCTTCCTCGTGCGGGCTGCGAACGAGCGGTGGGCGTTCGTCGCGACCGCGACTGCGATCGGCGCGGTCGTCGTCACCCTCTTCGTGAGCCTCTACCCACGGGTGATGGTGTCGGATCCCGCCTTCGGGAACAGCCTGACGATCGACAACGCGTCGTCGGCGCACTACTCGCTCACCGTGATGACGGTCGTCGCGGCGCGTCCTCCTCCCGGTCGTCCTGCTCTACCAGGGCTGGACGTACCACGTCTTCCGCGCCCGGCTCGGAGGCGAGGACGCCGGCAGCCCGATCGAGCTGCGTCGCGAAGAAGACCGGCGGATAGGGAACCCGTGAGGGCGCTCGACCCGCGCCTTGTGCGCCGCGCGCGTGAGGTGCGCGTCCTGCTCGGCGCAGACGCCGCGCTCGGCGTCGTCGCGGCGTTGCTCGTGCTCGCGCAGGCGGTGCTCCTCGCCCACGTCGCGGCGCGCGGCGTTCGGCGGCGCCTCGCTCGCGGACCTCGCGCTGCCGCTCGTGCTTCTCGCCGCCGCCGGCGTGGGTCGGGCGCTACCGGCGTGGGGCTTCGAGGTCGCAGGCAGGCGCGCTGCGACGAGCGTGCTCTCGCAGCTTCGGCTCGACGTCGTCGAGCGACGGCTCCGCGACCGGCCGGCCGCCCTCGACGGCGCAGGGAGCGCCGAGGTCGCGACGGTCGCCGTCGCGGGTGTCGACGCGCTCGAGACGACGTTCGCCCGCTACCTCCCGCAGCTCGTGCTCGCCGCGTCGTGCCGGTCGCGGTCCTCGGCTTCGTCGCCTGGATCGACCTCGTCTCCGCCGGGGTCATGCTCCTCACGCTCCCGCTCGTCCCGGTGTTCATGTGGCTCGTCGGCCGCTACACGCGAGCGGCGCAGCCCAGGAGCGCTGGCGGGCGCTCGCGCGTGCTCGCGACCCACTTCACGACGTCGTCCGCGGTCTGCCGACGCTCCGCGCCTTCAACCGCGGCCGAGGTGCAGAGGGAGCGGATCGAGCATTCGAGCGACGAGTACCGCCGCACGACGATGGGGACGCTGCGCGTCGCGTTCCTCTCGGGCACCGTGCTCGAGCTTGCTGCGACGCTCGGGATCGCGCTCGTCGCGGTGACAGTCGGCGTCCGCCTGGTCGGAGGCGGTCTCGGCTTCGAGGCAGGCCTCACGGTGCTCGTGCTCGCGCCCGAGCTCTACCTCCCGCTGCGCAATCTCGCGGCCCAGTACCACGCGAGCGCCGACGGCCTGGCCGTCGCGGAGCGTCTCCTCGAGCTGCTCGAGGAGCCGTCGACCGCCGCGCGCGGCTCCGGGCGAGCCGCGCCGCCGAGCCCGCTCGAGGTGCCGGTGTGCCTCGAGGGAGTCTCCTTCGCCTACCCGACTCGGGCGGGAGCCGTGCTCGACGCGATCGACCTCGAGCTCGTGCCCGGCGAGACGGTCGCGCTCGTCGGGCCGAGCGGGAGCGGCAAGAGCACGATCGTCTCGCTCCTCCTTCGTCTCGTCGACCCCTCGGGCGGAAGCATCAGAGCCGGGGCGGTCGACCTGGCCGATTGCGACACGGCCGCCTGGCGCGCCCAGATCGCCTGGGTGCCGCAGCGGCCGACCCTCTTCCGCGGCACGGTCGCCGAGAACATCCGGCTCGGCAACGACGTCGGCCGACCGCGGGTCGAGGTGCGGGCCGCGGCGGCCCTGGCCGGCGCCGAGAAGTTCGTCCACGAGCTCCCCGACGGGTACGACACGCGTCGTCGGAGACGGCGGGCGTCCGCTGTCTGCCGGCCAGCTCCAGCGAATCGCGCTCGCACGCGCGTTCCTGCGCGACGCACCGCTCGTCATCCTCGACGAGCCCACGGCGAACCTCGACCCCGAGAGCGTCGAGCACGTCGGAGCAGCCGTCGAACGGCTGCGCGAAGGGCGCACCGTCCTCCTCGTCGCTCACCGCCCCGAGCTCGCTCGGCGGGCGGACCGCGTCGTCACGCTCGCGGCAGGGCGGATCGTCGAGGTCGTGCTGGAGGCGGCGTGACGGAGACGCTCGCGCGCCTCGTCCTGCTCGCACGTGTGCCTGCATGGCGTGCGGCGCTCTCGCTCCTGCTCGGCGTGCTCGCCGTCAGCTTCGGCGTCGCGCTGATGGCGACGGCCGGCTACCTGATCTCGCGAGCCGCCGAGCAGCCTCCGATCCTGTCCCTCACGGTGACGATCGTGGCTGTGCGGTTCTTCGGGCTTGCCAGGCCGCTCGCCCGCTACCTCGATCGCCTCGTCTCGCACGACCTCGCCCTGCGAGCGCTCGGTCGGATCCGCGTCCACTTCTACGAGCGGATCGAGCCGCTCGCGCCGGCGCAGCTGGAGGGCTACCGGCGCGGTGACCTGCTCTCCCGGATGATCGGGGACGTCGACGCGCTGCAGAGCCTCTACGTCCGGGGGCTCGGTCCGCCGCTCGTCGCCCTCGTGGTCGGCGCCCTCTGCGTCGGAGTCACGGCCGCGTTCCTCCCCGCGGCCGCCGCGATCCTCGCCGCCGGGCTCCTGCTCGCGGGTCTCGCGGTCCCGTCGCTCGCCGGTGCGCTGGCCCGTTCCGCGGGCCGCCGCCAGGCGGCTGCGCGTGGCGAGCTGACCGCCGAGCTCGTCGAGCTCCTGCGCGGCGCCCCCGAGCTCGTCGTCTACGGACGGGAGGAGCGGACTCTCGCGCGCGTCGCCTCGCTGAACCGCGAGCTCGCGCGTCTCGGCCGCCGCGACGCTCTCGTCGGCGGCCTCGGCGAGGCGCTCTCGATCCTCGTCGCGGGCCTGACGGTCGTGGGCGTCCTCGCGGTCGCGGTCTCCGCGACCGACGCCGGCGCGCTCGACCGGGTCCTCGTCGCGACGCTCGCCCTCCTCGCGCTGTCCTCGTTCGACACGGTCTCGCCGCTACCGGGCGCGGCGCGAGAGCTCTCTGCGGCGCTCGCCGCGGGTCGACGCGTCCTCGACCTGACCGACCGCCGCCCGGTCGTGGTCGATCCGGCGACTCCCCTGCCTGCCGCCGCCCCGTCGGGCGACCGTCGCGCTCGAGGGCGTGACGGCTCGGTACGGCGAGGACGAGCGGCCGGCTCTCGCTCGCTTCGACCTCCGCCTCGACCCCGGCTCGGCGGGTTGCGCTCGTCGGGCCGAGCGGCGCGGGCAAGACGACCGTCACGAACCTGCTCCTTCGGTTCCTCGACCCGGAGGAGGGCCGCGTCACGATCGCCGGACGAGACGTCCGCGACTACAGGCAGGCGGACGTCCGCCGCCAATTCGCGCTCGCGGGCCAGGAGGCGCACGTCTTCGACTCCACGATCCGGGAGAACCTCCGGCTCGCGCGGCCAACGGCCTCCGACGCCGACCTGTACGCCGTGTTGCGGCGCGCGCGGCTGGGCGAGTGGGTCGCCTCACTCCCCGACGGCCTCGACACGCTGGTCGGCGAGGATGGATCGCGGCTCTCGGGCGGGCAGCGGCAGCGCCTGACGCTCGCGCGCGCCCTGCTCGCCGATGCTCCGGTGCTCCTGCTCGACGAGCCGACCGCGCACCTCGACCCGGCCACGGCGCGGTTGCTCATGGAGGACGTGCTCGCCGCTGCAGACGATCGCGCCGTCCTCCTGATCACCCACCGCCCGGAGGGGCTCGAGCTGATGGACGACGTGGTCACCCTCACCGACGGCCGGGCCGTCTGACGCCGGGCCGCCGTCGGGATCATCCCAACGGGACGATGGCGCCGAAGGCCCGCCGCTCTACGTTCGACCTCGTGCAGCGCAAGGTGATCACGCCTTCGATCGTGGACGCCGCAGTCCTGGAAGCGCTGCAGACGGGCCGCAGGTTGCACGGACGAACGGCGACGCCGTAGGCTGCCCCGTGGCCTCCGTCCTCGCCCTCGCCGCCGCGTTCCTCTTCGCCCTCGCAGCGACGCTGCAGCAGAAGGGCGCCCTGAACCTCCCGGAGATCTCGCTGCGGAGCCCCGCGTCGCTCGCTCGCCTGGTCGGTCAGACGATGTGGCTGGTCGGCACCCTCGCGCTCCTCGCCGGCTACGTGTTCCAGGCGGCGGCGCTCGACCGCGGACGACTCGTCATCATCCAGCCACTGCTCGTCACCACGGTCGTCTTCGCGCTGCCGCTCGGCTACCTCCTTACGCGCCAGCACGTGGGGCGCCGCGAGGTGACCGGAGCGGCGGTGATCGTGATGGGCCTGGCGCTGTTCGTGCTCTTCGGCGATCCGGCGGGCGGTCGCGAGAATGCGCCGGGCGGCGAGTGGGCGATCGCGATCGCCATCCTGGCCGTCACCTCCACCGTCCTGCTGACGTTCGGGGGTCGGGGGGGCCCGGCGATGAAGGCCGCCGCGTACGGCACTGTCGCCGGCATCCTCTTCGGCCTCTCGGCGTCGCTGACGAAGCCGACCCTCGAGTTCCTGCACGCGGGGATCGACGAGCTGCTCTCCCATTGGGAGCCTTACGTGCTTGCCCTCGCAGGCGTGCTCGGGTTCGTGCTGCAGCAGGTCTCGCTCGGCACCGGGCGCCTGGCGCCCTCGGTGGCCACGGTCTCGGTCGCAAACCCCGTTGTCGGCATCCTGCTCGGCATCGTCCTACTCGAGGAGCGCCTGAGCAGACCGGCGTGGCACGTCGTCGTTGCCTGCATCGGTCTCGGACTGGCGCTCGTCGGCGCGGTCGTCATCTCTCTCGCCCGCGAAGCGGGCAAGGAGCCCCGACGCTCGGTCGCGGCGTCGGACACCGCGGCGGCACGAGCGCACTTCGGCTGATCTTCGAGCCGTCTCGCTAGCGGGTCGGCTGAACCCGACCGGGCCGCGAGGTCCCCGTCGGGCCCACCGCGGCACCGGTGTCCTCCGCGTGGTACTGGGCGAGCAGCCGCTCCTCGGCCTCACGCTTGGGGAAGAGGAAGAAGACGACCGCGGCGCCGAGCAGGATTGCAGCGATGCCCGCGGTGTAGGCCCAGTCCGCGCCGTCGAGGAAGGACTCCTTTGCAGCGGCGGTGATCTCGCTCGGCGTACTGCGGGTGTTGCTGGGCGACCGCTTCGGCGCCGGCGAAGGACTTCGTCAGCTGGCTCTCGACGCCGTCGGTGATCTCCTCCCTGTTCGGCGCGGCAGCGACCGCGGCCCCGACAGCCGACGCATAGCCCGCGGTGAGGAGCGCACCGAGGATCGACTGCATGACCGCCCCGCCCAGGTCGCGCTGGAGGTCAGCCGTCCCCGACGCCATCCCCGCCCGCGTCACGGGCACGGAACCGGTGAGCGAGTGTGACGCGGGAGTGCCGGCGAACCCGACACCGGCTCCGACGAGCGCGTACGCGAGGCCGATCTTCCAGTACGCAATCCCCTCGTTCCAGAGCAGGAGCATCGTCAGGAAGCCGAGCAGGCAGAACACGTAGCCGATGAGCAGCGTGACCCGAGCGCCTCGGGCATCGACGAGCTTGGCCGAACGCGGTGCGATCAGGACCATGAGCGCGGCCGCCGGCAGGATCGAGAGGCCGGCCTCGAAGGTCGAGTAACCGAGCACGTTCTGGAGGAACTGCTGCCCGACGTACATGGCGCCCATCAGCGTCCCGAAAACGATGACGCCCGCACACGCCGCCACCCAGAAGACGCGGCGCCCGGCGACTCCGAGGTCGTACAGAGGGTTCGTCGCGCGTCGCTGCCGGAACACGAAGGCGATCAGCGCAGCGAGGGCGATCGCTCCCAGGCCCAGCGTCAGGGCTCCTCTGCTCGGAAGGGCGGCGAAGTTGATCGCCAGGACGAGGGCCGCGACCAGGACGACCGACAGGATCCCGCCGAGATTGTCGACGGGATCAGTTGCCTCGTTGACGTGACTCGGGACGAAGAGAAACGCCATCACCAGAGCCACCGCGGCGAGCGGCAGCGTGACCAGGAAGACCGAGCCCCACCAGAAGTGCTCGAGCAGCGCCCCTGCGAGCACGGGACCGAGGGAGGAGATCGCGCCTCCGATGCCCGACCAGAGGGCGATCGACTTGGTTCGCCCGGGGCCGGCCCAGAGGGCTGTGATCAGAGCCAACGTCGTCGGGAACGCCATCCCGGCGGAAAGCCCGCCGAGCACGCGCGCCGCGAAGAGGACCTCGTCGGAGGGCGCCCACGCCGCGAGCAGGCAGGCCGGGATGGAGAGGGCCATCCCCAGGAGGAGCATCAGCTTGCGCCCGTAGCGGTCGCCGAGCGCGCCGAAGTAGAGCACCGACGCGGCGAGCCCGAGGGAGTACCCGACCGCGATCAGGTTGAGCGCAGTCTGACCGGAGTCGAACGCCTCGGCGATGGACGGCAGCGCCACGTTGGCCACCGCCAGGTTGAGGTTGGCGACCGCGGCGACCAGAATCAGCGACACCAGAACGAGCCCGGCGCGTCCGGGCGCAGTCGTACTCGCCGCTTCACTCGGCGTACTCACGCTCGGGAGACACTCGCACGTCCGCGGCCGTGGAGCATCGTCCGATGCGGGTGAAGCTCGATAGCAGCCCCCATGCGGATTCGTCCAGACTGGAGACGCGGCGATCGAACGGCCGCGAAGCCGATCCGGTGATCAGGCGGGGGAAGGATGACGAACGTCCCGAACGAGCGACGTAGTAGCGTCGCGCTGTGAACCTCGTCTGGGCACTGCTCGTCATCGTGGCCGCGGCGGGGGTCGCGGTCGGCGTGCTCCTGTTCGTCCGACGCGGTGCGCCCGACGGCAGCTACTTCAACGACGGCGACAGAGCCGCAGGGGTGTTCGGCGTGCTCGCGACGGGGTTCGCGGTCCTGCTCGGGTTCGTCGTGTTCCTGGCCTTCGAGAGCTACGACGGAGCCCGGAGCGGCGCCGAGTCCGAGGCCCTCGTCGTGGCACAGCAGTTCGAGACCGCCCAGTTCCTGCCCGAGGGGGTGCGGCGCCGGCTCTCCGACGAGCTCGTCTGCTACGCCCGCCACGTCGTCTCACGCGAGTGGCCGCAGATGGAGCAGGGCAACCGAACCGACGCGATCAACCCGTGGGGCGTCGCCCTCTTCAGGACGCTCAAGACGACCGAGCCCGCGAGCATCGTCGGAGCAGTCGGCCTACGACAAGTGGCTCGACCAGACCTCCGCCCGCGAGGAGGCGCGAAACGACCGGCTCCACCCTGCCGAGGGGATCATCCCGACGCCCCTCTGGCTCGTCCTGTTCCTCAGCGCCGCGCTGATCTTCGGCTTCATGATCTTCTTCGCCGACAGCGGCGAACGGGCGATCGTCCAGGGCGTCCTGATCGGCACCGTCACCGTCGTGACGCTGAACAGCAGATAGCGATCG
>CAVROJ010000024.1:0-66402 GCA_963722755.1 uncultured Actinomycetes bacterium | reverse complement strand
CCACACGCGTCCGAATACGGGATCCCGAGACCGCCGGATTGCCGGAGAGCGACCGGGCCTTCGGCGGAGGGGCCCGAGCGAGCCCCTCCGCACACAGGTGCTCCCTAGTGCTCCGTCCCGCGAGTCACTCGTGCCCTGGGCGGCTGCGAAGCGGCCCATTGCTGCGTCCGCGGTCGCGCCAATATGCCTGCATACTGGCCGTTTTTGCGTCCTTGCGCTGCTTGCTTCTCGGGCGCCAGGATCATCGAGCGACGTACGGGACGGAGCACTAGCTCGACCGGGCGGCCTCGAGCTTCGCCCCGACGGCGTTCCAGTTGACGACGTTCCACCAGGCGGCGAGGTAGTCGGGCCGCCGGTTCTGGTAGTTGAGGTAGTAGGCGTGCTCCCAGACGTCGATGCCGAGGATCGGCGTCTTCCCCTCCATCACGGGTGAGTCCTGGTTCGGGGTCGAGAGCACGGCGAGCCCGGTCCCGTCCCAGACGAGCCAGCTCCAGCCGGAGCCGAAGCGCTTCACGCCCGCGTCGTTGACCTGCGCCTTGAGGTCGTCCACCGAGCCGAACGTGTCGCGCGATCGCGGCGGCGAGCTCGCCCGACGGCTCGCCGCCGCCGTCCGGGCCCATGATCTCCCAGAAGAGCGTGTGGTTGGCGTGGCCGCCGCCGTTGTTGCGGACGGCGGTGCGCTTGTCCTCCGGGAGGACCGTCGAGGCTCGCGAGCACGTCCTCGATCGGCCGGTCCATCCACTCGGTCCCCTCGAGCGCGGCGTTGAGGTTCGTGACGTACGCCGCGTGGTGCTTGTCGTGGTGGATCTCCATCGTCTTCGCGTCGATGTGCGGCTCGAGGGCATCGAACGGATACGCGAGGTCGGGCACGGAGTACGCCATGGTGGTCTCCTTCGGTCGTCTTCTGTTCGGCCCAAGGATATGCTCCTGCCGCGTCCCGTCCCGTCGCACCGAGGAGCGTCATGCCGTCGTCCCACGAGATCTCCGCCCGCCCGCTCGACCCGAGGCTCCTGCAGCTGTCCGGCATCTCGCGGGCGTCCGTCGAGGCGCACTACCGGCTCTACCAGGGCTACGTGGCGAAGCGGAACGAGATCCTCGGCGCCCTCGGCGGCGTCGATCTCGGCACGGCGAACCAGGTGTACTCGGACCTGCGCGCGCTCAAGGTCGACCTGACGTTCGCGATCGGCGGGATCAAGAACCACGAGCTCTACTTCGCGCACCTCGGCGGCGAGGGCGGCGACCCGACGGAGCGTTCCGCGCGCTGGTCGAGCGTGACTTCGGCTCGGTGGACGCCTGGCGCGCCGACCTCCGCGCCACGGCCATCGCCGCGCGCGGCTGGGCGTGGACCGCCTTCGACTGGGACGAGCGACGCCTCTTCAACTACCTCGGCGACGCGCAGAACACCTTCCCGGTCTGGAACGCGACGCCGCTCGTCGCGCTCGACGTCTACGAGCACGCGTACTTCCTCGACTACCAGACCGACCGAGCCTCGTACGTCGACGCGTTCTTCGAGAACCTCGACTGGAACGTGGTGAACGGATGGATCGCCTCCTACTCGATCCCCGTCTGACGAGGCCTCGCCGGCAGCCCCGCCGGGCGAAGCGCCTGGCGCCAGGAGCCGCGCCGTGCAGGACGCGCTGATCGTCCTCGGCGGCTACCTCCTCGGCTCGATCCCCTTCGGCTACGTGATCCCGCGCCTCGTGCGGGGCGACGACGTCCGCCGCCAGGGGAGCGGCAACGTCGGCGCCTCGAACGTCTGGCGGGTCTACGGTCGGTCGCTCGGGCATCCCCGTCGCGCTGCTCGACGTCGCGAAGGGGTTCGTCCCGGCGCTCGTCGGCCTCGAGCTCGGCGGCGACTGGGTCGGCGTGCTCGCCGGCGCGGCGGCGATGGTCGGGCACGCCCGGCCCGTCTTCCTGGGCTTCTCGAAGGGCGGCAAGATGGTCGCGACCGCCGGCGGCGTCGCCTTCGCGCTCGCGCCGCTTCGCCGCCCTCGTCTGCCTCGCGGTCTGGGCTCGTCACGTTCGCGGCGTTCCGCTACGCCTCGCTCGCCTCGATGGTCACGGCGGCGCGCGCTGCCGCTCCTCTGCCTCGCGTTCGGCTCCTCGTGGCCCGATCGTCGGCTTCACGGCGCTCGCCGCCGTCGGCGTGCTCGCGCTCCACCGCCACAACATCCGGCCGGCTGCTCGCCGGCACCGAGCCGCGTTCTCCCGCGCTCTGCCCCGAGGCGTCCGGTGCCCCGTTGACCGGCCGGGTGCCGCGCCGGTGCCGGGGCGGGTGCCGCTCACGAGCGCGACGGCCGTCCGCGCGCGCTTCGTCAGGCGCTGAGCCAGGCCTCGAGCGTGGTCTGGCGGGCCGGCGGGGCGTCGCCGTCGAGCTCGCCCGCATCTCGCCGACCGTCCCCCACCGCTCCGCGACGACGTCGTGGTCGTGGATCGTCTCCAGGTTCACCTGGCGGGAGAGGACGAAGTCGTCGTCGTCGAGCTGCGGGCTCGGAGTCGAGCAGCTCCTTGAGGGCGATGCGGACGGAATCCTCGACGAAGCGCGGGCCGCAGGTGCGCGTGCTCGACGACGTGCAGCTCGTCCGGCCGCTTGAGGAGCTCGTAGACGGGAGCGCTCATCGAGCGCTCCACGATGCCCGCGAGATCCTCGGCGTCGAGGTCGTGGGCGGTGCCGACGAGCAGCGTGCCGCGTCCGCGCTGGTTGTGCGTCGCGATCGGGACGAGCTCGAGGATCCGCTCCACGTCGTCGCCGAAGCCGGCCTCGGCGAGGCGCTCGGCGGCGCGGCCGCGCACGAGGCCCTGCGCGCACGGGCAGGCGTTGATCCCGGTCGCCTCGACCCCGACCACGCGGCGCGAGCCGCTGCCCGTCGCGGCGGCGATCCCGATCAGCGAGATCATCTCCTGCGTCGCGAGCCCGGTGACGGGCGTCCGGCGCCGCTGCGGCCAGCGGGCCACGATCCGCACCTCGGCGCGGAGCGCGTGCTGGCGTCGACGATCTGGGACGCGATCCGGTCGGCCAGCACCTCGACGAGCAGGCCCTCGCCGAGCACGACCTCGTCGATCGCCTCGTCGAACAGCTCCGGGAAGCGCGACATGTGGACGCCCTTCTGGTCGCGGGCGAGGTCGACCGTGCAGTCGATCTCCGCGGCCATGAGGATCTCGTGGTCGCCGCGGCGGATCCGGATCGCCTTGTGGACGCCGGTCACGCCCGCGCGGGAGAGCGCGAGCCCGCACCGGCGGCGCCGAGGCCTGCATGTCGCCGGACGAGCGGAAGGTCGCTCATCAGGCTCACGCTACACCGTGGCGACGACCGTCAGCGCTCGCCCAGGAACCCGATCACGGTGCGGGCGAAGGCCTCCGGCCGCTCGAGCGGAGGCAGGTGCGCGACGCCCGGGAGCTCCTCGAAGAGCGCGCCCGGGATCTCCGTCCGCGAGGAAGCGGCGCGATCCGACGGAAGTCCCGCTGGTCGAGCGCGCCCACGAGGACGAGCGTCGGCGCGGCGACGTCGCCCAGCCGCTCGCGACGGCTCGGCGTGAGCCAGCCGCCGCTGGCGGCCGGGTTCTCGTGGTCGAGGGCGGCGCGCTGCATCTCGAAGACGCGTCGGCGGAGCGCCTTCGGTACGTCTGCCTCGCCCCGGGTCGGGCCGTCGAGCCACGTGCGGACGTTGATCCACGCGACCTCGTCGAGGTCGCCGCGCTCGAACGCCTCCTCTTCCTCCTGCCCACGAAGCGGCGAGTGAGGTCGCTCGTGCTCCCAGCCGTCGATGCCGGCGCCTACGAGCACGAGCCGGTCGACGAGCTCCGGCCGGGCGAGCGCGAGGTCGAGCGCGACGTGGCCGCCCATCGAGACACCGATGACGTGCGCGCGCTCGATCCCGAGCGCCGCCGAGCAGCTCGGCGACGTCGGCCGCGTAGACGAACGGGCCGTCCGGCAGCGGCGTCTCGCCGTACCCGCGCAGGTCGAACCTGATCACGCGGAACCGCTCCGCCAGCATCGGCATGACGTCCTCCCACATCGTCCGGTCGGCGATGCCCGGCGTGGAGGAGCAGGAGCGGCGGCCCCGCGGCCTTCGTCGTCGTAGGCCATGTCGACGCCGTTGACGTGCTTCGTCGGCACGTGCCGACGATACCGCCGTTCGCCGTCAGCGGAGCAGCCGCGAGAGCCGGCGGTCCTTCAGGACCCGTCCGCCGGTCTGACAGGTCGGGCAGTACGTGATCGTGTGCTCCTCGAAGTCGACGCGGCGCAGCGTCTCGCCGCAGCGCGGGCACGGCTTCGCCGAAGCGGCCGTGCACGCGGTAGACGTCCGCGTCGCCCTTGCCGGCGAGGCGAAGCTCGAGCGCGCGCGCGAGGTCGTCGTGGATCGCGGCCGCGAGCGTCTGCGACCTCCTCGTCCGCGAGGTCGGTCGAGAGCCTGAACGGCGAGAGCCGCGCTCCCAGAGGATCTCGTTCGCATGGGCGCGGCCGATGCCCGGCGAGCGCGCGCTGGTCGCGGAGGAGCGGGTGGAGCTGGCGCCGCTCGCGCGCGCAGGATCGCCCCGAGCGCGGCCGCGTCGAGCTCGAGCGGCGTCGGGGCCGAGGTGCGCGAGCTCGGCCTCGAGCGCTCGGGGGTGAGGAGCCACACGCCCGCCCGCTTCTTCTTCCCGGCCTCGGTGAGGAGCGAGCTCGCCGCCGTCCGCGAACGCGAACCGGAACATCGGCTTCTCCGGCCCCTTCTTGCCCGGCCGGCAGGTACCGCAGGCGGCCGGCGCTCATCAGGTGGACGCGGAGCACGAGCTCGCCGTCGTCCGTGGGGAAGAGCAGGTTCTTGCCCCGCCGCCGTGCTGCCCGTCGAACGTGCGGCCCTCGAGCGCGCTCGGCGGCGGGTCGAACGTCTTCAGCGTCGCGACGTGCCCGGGCCGCGCACGCTCGATCGGCGCGCGGGAGACGAGCGGGTCGAGCTCGCGCACCCACGCCTCGACCTCGGGCAGCTCGGGCATGTCGTGAGCGTAGTGCCTCGGCGCAGCGTCGTCGATAGGCTCCGGCGCCGTGGAGCCGATCGTCGTCGAGGTGACGCGCGGCGACGTCGTCGAGGCGCGCCACCTCGTGCACGCGGTCGCCGTTCGGGACGGCGGGGTCGAGCTCGCCGCCGGCGATCCCGGGCTCGTCACGTACCTGCGCTCGTCGGCGAAGCCGATCCAGGCGCTGCCGGTCGTGCGGGCGCGGCCCGACCTCGACGACGAGCAGGTCGCGCTCGCTCTGCGCGTCGCACCGGGCGACGCCGGAGCAGCTCGCGTGCGTGCGGCGCATCCTCGCCGACGCGCCCGGCCACGGAGGACGACCTCGAGTGCGGCCCCGAGCCGACGCGGATCGAGCACAACTGCTCCGGGCAAGCACGCCGGCTTCCTGGCGCTCTGCCGCGCGCAGGGCTGGCCGACGAGGGGCTACCGCCTGCCGGGCATCCCTGTCAGCAGGAGATGCTCCGCGAGTCGCCGCCGCGGCGGAGCGTCGACCCCGGCCTCGTCACTCGAGACCGGGATCGACGGCTGCGGCGTGCCGACGTACGCGCTGTCGCTCGAGCGGCGCGGCGCACGCGTTCACGCGCCTGGCGGCGCTCGACGGCGGCGACCGCGTCGTCCGCGCGATGCGCGCGCACCCCGAGCTCCTCCGCGGTCCCGTCGCCGCCGACGTGATGCTGATCCGCGCGCTCGACGGCTGGATGGCGAAGGGCGGCGCGGAGGGGCTCCTCTGCGCAGCCTCGTCCGACGGCCTCGGGCTCGCGCTCAAGGTCGCCGACGGCGCGTTCCGCGCGATCCTGCCGGCGCTCGCGGCCGTCCTGGCGCGGCTCGGGCTCGAGGCGCCCGGCCTCGGCGACGAGCCGCTGCGGTCGAACAGCCTCGGCGAGGTGGTCGGCAGCATCCGCGTCGTCGTCCCACGCGGGATGATCGAGAATCGAGGATCCGCCCCTTCCCAAAGACCAGGCGCATGTATACGATGCGGCGCCTGAGGGTCTGAGCCGGAGCGAAGAGGTCCGGCTTGCTGCGTTCGAGGGTCCGTCTCCGTCAACCGCCAGGGAGAAAGAGAGGTCCATGCTCTCCGTCGACATCGCCCTTCCGGACGTCGAGGAGCTGCACAAGCTCGTCGAGCAGGGCCAGGAGAAGGGGTTCCTGACGTACGACGAGATCGTCAAGTCGCTCGAGGACGTCGATCTCACCAAAGAGCAGCTCGAGGACTTCACGACCTACCTCATCGACCACTCGATCGAGCTGGTCGAAGGGGAGCAGCACAAGGCGCTGCCGCACGAGCAGCCGATCGTCCCGCCCGAGGAGGTGGCGGCGGCACCGAAGCTCGACCTCACCGTCGAGCCGTCGCTCGACTCGCTGCGGCTCTACCTCCGCGAGATCGGCAAGGTGCCGCTGCTCACGGCCGACCAGGAGGTCGCGCTCGCGAAGCGGATCGAGCGTGGCGACGTGCCCGCGAAGCAGCACATGATCGAGGCGAACCTGCGCCTCGTCGTCTCGATCGCGAAGGGGTACCTCGGCCGCGGCCTCTCGTTCCTCGACCTGATCCAGGAGGGCTCGCTCGGCCTGATCCGCGCCGTCGAGAAGTTCGACTACCGCAAGGGGTTCAAGTTCTCGACGTACGCGACCTGGTGGATCCGCCAGGCGGTGACGCGGGCGATCGCCGACAAGGCGCGCACGATCCGGATCCCGGTGCACATGGTCGAGAAGCTGAACAAGGTCGTCCACATCGAGCGCCAGCTCGTCCAGCGGCTCGGCCGCGAGCCGCGGCCCGAGGAGGTCGCCGAGGAGCTCGAGATGTCGACCGAGGAGGTGCGCGAGATCCTGCGGATGGCGCAGCTGCCCGTCTCGCTCGAGAAGCCGATCGGCGAGGAGGAGGACTCCTCGCTCGGCGACTTCGTCCCGGACGACCAGGCCGAGTCGCCGTTCGACACCGCCTCGCTCTCGCTGCGCCGTGAGGACATCGAGCTCGCGCTCGGCTCGCTGCCCGAGCGCGACCGGAAGGTGATCGAGCTCCGCTTCGGCCTCCTCGGCGAGGCGCCGTGCACGCTCGAGGAGGTCGGGCGCGCGTTCGGGGTCACGCGCGAGCGCATCCGCCAGATCGAGAACAACACGCTGAAGCGGCTCGAGACGCTGCCCGAGGCGCAGGCTCTGCGCGACTGCGTCTAGGAACGTGAGGGGCGGGGGCGTGGCTTTGGCCTCGCCCGCCTTGCGCCGAGCGCGTCGAGCAACGAGGGCGAGGCCGAAGCCGCTGCCCTTTAGCGCGCTCGCGGCAAGGTAGCCGCGCGTCGGCGAGCGGCGCCGAGCGACGCCTCACGGATGTCGGAGCCGAGCTGGATCACGTCGGCGTCGAGGGGCGCGGAGGCCATCGCCGTCAGCCACACGGCGTTGCCGCTGACGTCGCCGACCAGCACCCTCGCCTCCCCGGGTGGATGCCCTCGACCGCTCGATCGCCTCGAGCACCGTCGCCCGCGCCTCGTCGACCGGCGCGCCGAGGCGCACGGGAAGCGACGCCGAGACGATCCGGCGCGGGTCGCGGATCGTCCGGTTGACGATCATCGTCGCCGTGAGCTGGCTGTTCGGGATGAACACGCGCCGCGCGTCGTCGGTGACGAGCGTCGTGTAGAGCAGGTCCATCTCCTCGACGAACCCCGTCTGGTCGCCGACCGTGACCCGGTCGCCGATCCGCAGCGGCTGCGCGAACGCGACCAGCATCCCCGAGCCGAGGTTCGAGAGGGGCGTGTTGAACGCGAGGCCGACGAAGATCGCGAGCACGGCGCTCGAGGCGAGGAGCGCGTTCACGATCTGGTCGGTCTCGGGGTAGAGCGAGAGGACGTTCCAGACGGCGATCGCCGCGACGATGGCGACGATGACGCGCCGCAGGAAGCCGAGCGTCGTCCGCCGGCGCGCTGCGTCGGCCGGGTCGCGGTGGGCGAGCCGGCGCTCGTAGCGGTCGAAGGCGACGCCGAGGACCCAGCGGACGCCGATCACGAGCGCCAGGCCGACCCCGGCGGTGATGAGCGCCTCGATCGGTGCGCTGCTCACGCTGCGCTTCTTCGGCGTCGCCGGCGCGGGCCTGCCTGCCCCGAGAGTGCGACGCCAGGCGCCATGCCCCGCGAGCGGTTGCGGCCCGCGAAGCGCGAGCCGCGAAGCGGGCGGCCTTCAGGGATCTGCCCCGCCGCAGGCGGGGATCAGCCGCAGGGGGCACGGCAGGAATCCGCTTCTGCGGATTCCTGCTTGGCGAGCAAAGCTCAGATCGTCGGCTCCAGCTCCGGCTCGCGCTCGAGCGCGAACGCGTCGTGGAGCGCGCGCACGGCCTCCGGGATCCGGTCGCGGGCGATCATGCAGGAGATCTTGATCGGCGAGGTCGAGATCATCTCGAGGTTGATCCCGAGGTCCGCGAGCGTGCGGAACATCGTCGCCGCCACGCCCGGGTGCGAGCGCATCCCGGCGCCGATCAGCGAGACCTTGCCGAGCCGCTCGTTCACCTCGACGGCGAAGGTGCCGAGCTCGCCCTGCGTCGCCTCGATCGCGCTCCTGGTCGCGGCGACGTCCTCGGCGGGCACCGAGAACGACATCTCCGCCTTCCCGTGGACGACGTTCTGGATGATCGTGTCGACGTTCACCTGTCCCTGGGCGACGCGGTCGAAGATCATCGCGGCGACGCCGGGCCGGTCGGGGATCCCGGTCAGCGTGAAGACGACGTCCGTCTCCGAGTGGGTGACGGCCGAGATGATCGCCTGCTCCATTCCCTCTGCTTCGAGCACCCAGGTTCCCTCCTCGTCGGAGAACGTCGATCGTGCATGGATGCGCACACCGTGGCTCCTCGCGAGCTCGACCGAGCGCAGCATCAGGACCTTCGCGCCGGACGCGGCCATCTCGAGCATCTCGTCGTACGAGACGACGGCGAGCTTCCGGGCGTTCGGGACGAGCCGCGGGTCTGCGGTGAAGACGCCCGGGACGTCCGAGTAGATCTCGCAGGCCGCGCCGAGCGCTGCCGCGAGCGCGACCGCGGTCGCGTCGGTGCCGCCGCGGCCGAGCGTCGTGATCTCCATCGTGTCGCGGGAGAACCCCTGGAACCCGGCGACGAGGACGATCTTGCCCTCGTCGAGCGACGCCCGGATGCGGTCGCCGCGGATCTCGCGGATCTTCGCCCTGGTGTGCGCCGAGTCGGTGAGGATCCCCGCCTGCGAGCCGGTGTACGAGACGGCCTCCTCGCCGAGGTCGTGGATCGCCATCGCCACGAGCGCGCACGCGATCCGCTCCCCGGTGGAGAGGAGCATGTCGAGCTCGCGCGGGTTCGGCGCGGGGGAGACGTCGCTCGCGAGGGCGAGCAGCGTCGTCCGTCGTCTTGCCCATCGCCGAGACCGTGCCGACCACGTTCAGGCCCCGCCGCTTGGCGTCGACGAACCGCCGCGCGACATGGCGCACCTTGTCGGGATCGGCCACCGACGAGCCGCCGAACTTCATGACCACCGTCTCGAACGGGGGCGCGAACGAGGCCGTCACGTCAGTCGACCAGGCCGGGTCGTCGATACCGCCGCACGCCCGACGGGACCGGGATCCCCGGGCCGGAGCGACGGGTCGGGTACGGGCTCGAGCGCGCGGACGACGAGCGGCACGTGCCCCGCCCAGACGTCGAGCTCTGCGTCCGGCGTGGCGCCGTCCGTCGGGGCCGCCGGTGCGGATCTTCGCGGAAGCCTCGTCGAGCGGCATCCGGAGCACCGGCCGTCGCCTTCAGCTCCTTCCGCGACGGCGGCCGCGCCTCCGCCCAGCGTCCCGGCAGCAGCTTCTCGGTGAACGCCTCGAGCGCGACGAGCTTCTCGTCGGGCTCGACCACCGGGGTGGCCGGCCCGAGCACGACGACCGAGCGGTAGTTCATCGAGTGCTCGAACACCGAGCGTGCGAGGACGATCCCGTCGAGCAGCGTGACGGTGAGGCACGCGGGGATCCCGCCCGCGAGCTCGCGGAGCGTCCGGCTCGCCGCCGAGCCGTGGACGTAGACCGCCGTCGCCGACCCGGGCGTGGAGCGTGGGGATCACGAACGGCTGGCCGTCCGAGACGAAGCCGAGGTGGGCGACGAGCCCGGCGTCGAGGACGGCGTCGATCGCTGCGCGGTCGTACCGGCCGCGCTCGGGCAGGCGGCGCACCCTGGTGCGCGGCGAGGCGGCCCGATGCGTGCGGCGTACGGCGATCCAGCAAGCCTACGGACGGCTGCGGCACGCGTGCGCCGGCGCGTGCCCGCCGCGACAGCGCGTGACCTGGCGACCACGCCGCACCCCTGCGGGGCTCCCGGCGGTGTGCAGGCATAGTGGCCCCGTACGACCGCTGAGTCGATCCGAGGAGGAGCATGTCGAGCAAGGGGTTGATCGCGATCGTGGCGAGTGCCGCCGCGGGGCTGGTGATCGCGCTGCCGGCCTACGGCGCGCCGACGGCCACGACCGTCAACGTCACGGCCGGAAAGCCGTCGGAGCTCCGGTTCACGCTGTCGAAGAAGACCGTGGCGAAGGGTGTCGTCACGTTCAAGGTCGCGAACAGGGGCAAGCTCGAGCACGACTTCAAGATCGCGGGCAAGAAGACCGCGAAGCTGAAGCCGGGCAAGACCGCGACGCTGAAGGTCGACGCTCAAGAAGGGCAAAGCTGCCTACCTGTGCACGCTTCCGGGCCATGCGGCCGGCGGCATGAGAGGGCACTCTCACCGTCAAGTAGCACGCCTCGCGCGGGAGGGCGGCCGGACGGCCGCCCTCCCGGCGCTGGCGGGTCCACGGCGCACCCTGTACAACGCTCCCGTGAGCGAGGTCGCGTCGTGGCTCGACACCATCGCCCGGATCTTCCACGGGATCCCGGACCTGGCGACGCCCGAGCAGGTGCAATCGGCCCTGCGAGAGATCCTCGAGGACCCGGGCCTCGAGCTCTACTGGTGGGACTGGGAGCAGGAGCGCTACGTCGACGTCGCCGGGAGCCCGACGTCCGGTGAGCCACGCGCGGAGCCAGGGATGGCGCTCTCGCGGATCGAGTACGAGACGAGGAGGATCGGCGCGATCGTCCACGACGCGCGGCTCCACGACGTGCCGGAGTTCACGGACACCTTCCTGCCCCTCGTGCGGATCGCGATGGAGCGCGACCGGCTGCACCGGGATCTCGTCGCAAAGCTCGACCAGCTCAACGCCTCCAGGCTGCGGATCCTCCAGGCGGGCGACGCGGAGCGCCGGCGTCTGGAGCGGAACCTGCACGACGGCGCGCAGCAGCGCCTGACCGCGTCGCTGCTCGGGATCCGCGCGCTTGCCGTCGAAGCTCGAGGACGAGCCCGAGCTCGCGCGCCTTGCGCCGCGGCGCGCAGGAGGAGCTGCAGGGGGCGATCGACGAGCTGCGCGAGCTCGCCAGAGGGCCTGCACCCGCCGCTCCTGGCCAGGGAGGGCCTCGCCGCCGCGCTCCGCGCGGGTGCCGCGCGCGCCTCGCTTCCCGTCGAGCTCGACCTCGACCTGCCGCGCCGGCTCCCCGCTGGATCTGGAGGCGGCGGCGTACTACGTCTGCTCCGAGGCGTGCACCAACGCGGTCAAGCACGCACGGGCCTCCGGCGTGTGGCTCCGCGCCGCGGACGCCGGAGCGACGCTGACTGTCGTCGTCAGGGACGACGGCATCGGCGGAGCATGCATCGACTGCCAGGACGAGGCCTCGGGCCTCGGGGGGCTCATCGACCGCGTCGAGGCGCTCGGCGGGACCCTCGAGCTGGTCAGTCCCGAGGGCCGGGGGACGACGCTCACGGCAACCTTCCCCGTCCCGTCGGGCGCGTAGCGGCGGCCGGTGACGGGCATCGGAGACAGCGCGGTGGGTCACGCCGCGCCTCGCCGACGTGCTCGAAGCCCGGCGCGCGATCGCACCGCACCTTCCGACGGACGCCGCTCCTGGCCCACGCCGGCCTCGCCGAGCTCGTCGGCACCGAGGTGCTCGTCAAGCACGAGAATCACCTTCCGACGGGCGCGTTCAAGGTGCGCGGCGGCGTGAACCTCGTCTCCGGCTCTCTCCCGACGAGCGTCAGCGCGGGGTCGTCGCCGCCTCGACCGGGAACCACGGCCAGTCGATGGCGTTCGCCGGCCGCCGGTTCGGCGTCAGGGTGGTGGTCTGCGTCCCGGAGAACGCGAACCCGGCGAAGCTGCACGCGATGCGTGCGCTCGGTGCGGAGATCGTCGAGCACGGACGCGACTTCGACGACGCCCGCGAGCACTGCGAGCGGCTCGCCGAGACGGACGGCTACCGCTATGTCCATTCGGGGAACGAGCCATTGCTGATCGCAGGCGTCGGGACACACACGTTCGAGGCGTTCGAGCAGGAGCCGCGGCTCGACGTGCTCGTCGTGCCCATCGGCGGAGGCAGCGGCGCCGCGGGCGCGTGCATCGTGGCCAAGGCTGTCGCGCCCGCGTGTGAGGTGATCGGCGTCCAGGCCGAGGCGGCGCCCGCCGCCTACCTGTCGTGGCAGAGCCGCTCGGTCACAGGAGGCCGGCATGGGCACGGCGGCCGAGGGGCTGGCGACCCGGGTCGGCTTCGAGCTCCCGCAGTCGATCCTCTGGGAGCATCTCGACGAGTTCGTGCTCGTGCGCGAGGACGAGCTCCGCGCCGCCAACCGGCTGATGATCGAGCACACGCGCAACCTCGTCGAGAGCGCGGGCGCCGCGCCGCTCGCGGCCGCGCTGAAGCTGCGCGGGCGGCTCGCGGGAAAGCGGGTGGCGCTCGTCTGCACCGGAGGGAACTGCACGCTCGACCAGCTGCGCGCCGTGCTCGACGATGCCCGCCGGTGACGGCCGACGGCGGCTGACCCCTCACAGCTCCATCACACGCCCCCCGTACCCTGCCGCGATGCTGCGCGTGTCCGGCGGACTCCTGATCGTGCTCGCCGGCGTGGCTGCCGCCGCCGTCCTGGCAGGCCCGGCCGCCGCGGCCGACGCCGCTCGGGTCACGCCGGTGCCCTCGCTCGAGCCTCGCGCGACGCAGGTCGGAGTGGCAGCGGCTCGCGCGGCGGGCGACCTTCCGGCCCTACGCCGTCGAAGCCGGCTGCCGCCCGGTGCGGGCCGTCTTCTACGCGGCCACCGACTGGCTGCGCCTCGCGACCAAGCTGGCCGCGACCGCCTCCCCGTGCGCCCAGTACTACATCTCCGTGCCCCCGATCGTCGGCGACAAGACGAAGTCGCGACCCGACCAGGCCTGGCGGATCCGCGCGCTCGGGCCGAGCTTCCATGCGCTCGCGGAGATCCACTACACGACGTGGCAGAAGTGGGTCGCCGCGACAGGCTCCTCCTGGTACCAGGCGGGCGTCGAGGCGAGGCGGCGGATGGCCGCGGCCGGCTACGACGTGGCCGCCGGTGACACGTGGGCGGTGAACGAGCTCTCCTCTGCGGTGCGCCGTGGCGACGGTGCGCGGCGCGCGGAGATCCGCGACCTCCTGCGCGGCCTCTACGACGCGGCGGGCGAAGGCCCGCCTGCGAAAGGAGTCGCGTTCGTCGTCGGCATCGGCCAGCGCGTGCCGGTCGCCACCTACAAGGCGCGCATGCAGGAGTGGCTGCAGGACACGGCTTTCTGGGCCGACATGAACGCCTACGTGAGCGACTGGTCGCAGGAGGTGTACGCGGACGTCCGCAGCTACGCCGCCCCCGGGGCGCCGACCGCGAGCCGCCGTGACGCCCTCGTCGACTACCTCCGCCACCCCGACCTGCTCGCCGTCAGCGGTGGCGCCGCCTCGGGCACGGCGAACGCCTTCTTCGCGAACGCCTCCAGCGCCCTCGCGAACGCCGCCTGGCAGTGGGGGTCCGGCTTCGGCTGGACGCTGGTGCCCGACGGCCTGATGCAGCAGTTCGTCTCGGCGCAGGTGTACGCGCTCCGAAACCACGGGGCCCGCTCTGCGAGGCCGAGCGACCGCTTCGGCTTCGCCTGGGCGCCGCGAAACGCCGACGCGCTCCTTGCGAGCGACTTCAGCCGGCGGACGGGCGCGGTGCTCGACCGGCTGTCCGCTGCTGATCCGGGACTCGGCGGCCGACAACCCGGCCGACCCGGGCTTCGGAGCGTGCGGCTCGAACGGGCAGAACACCTGGTGCGCCGGCGACCTCGAGGGGGCGACGCTCAGCGCCGGCTGGCGCTCGTTCCGGGCCTGGTCGCCCACGACGCTCGCGTTCGTCTCGCCGCCGCAGGCGGTCGCAGCGGGTGTGGTGTCCGCGCCGGTCTCACTGCAGGCCCAGGTCGCCGGCGTGGCCGCGAAGCCGGTGGCGCCCGTCGCCGTGACGCTGACGACCTCCTCCCCCACGGGGACGTTCGCCGCGACCGCGGCGGGGCCGTTCACGCCCACCCTCGCCGTCCAGCTTCCCGGCGGCGCGTTCGCGACCGCGCAGTTCTTCTACCAGGACGCGACCGCCGGGGCCGCGACGCTCACCGCCACGGCCGCGGGCGTGGTCACCGGGACGCAGCAGCTCACCGTCACCGGCGCCGCTCCGGTGTCGCTGCGCGTCGACCCGGCGGCGTCCACGCTCCTGCCCGGGGCGACGTCGACGTTCACTGCCGTCGGCATCGACCAGTTCGGCAACGAGGTCCCGACCTCCGCGGTCTGGGCCGTGACGCCCGCGACGCTCGGCACCCTCACTCCTCCGTCGGGCCCCACGACGACCCTCACAGCCGGGAGCAGGCCGGCCACGGGCCAGGTGACCGCGACGGTGACGACACCGGCCGGCACGCTCACGGCGGGCGCGGCCGTGACCGTCGAGCCGCCGCCGCCGGTCCGGGTGGCCGCCGTCCGCTACGGGGTCGCGAAGCGGAGGCTGCACGTCTACGTGACCGTCGTCGACGGCGGCGGCCGCAGGGTGCGGGACGCATCCGTCACGGTCGCGCTCTACCGCAACGGAAAGGTCTACGCGCGCGCAGCCGGCCGGACGGCGACCGGGCGCATGACGTTCAGCCGACCCGCCTCGGCGGGCACCTACCGCACGAGGGTCACGCGCGTCGCGGCGACCGACCGGACGTGGGACCGCGTCACGCCGAGGAACGCCTTCCGCAAGCCTCTGCGCCGACGGTAGGGCGCCGGCCGGTTTCGAGGACGCTTCGGCGAGCGCGCCGCTCGTCCGACGCCGTGGCGCCTCGGCCGACACCCAATACTTCAATTATGGAAGAATTGCCCTGTGTCGCACGCGCGACGCGCAGAATGGCGGCAGCGATCAGACCGAGGAGGATCGAATGACGTTGAAGATCGGAGACACGGCACCGGACTTCCAGGCGGAGACGACCGAGGGGCCGATCTCGTTTCACGACTGGATCGGCGATTCGTGGGCGGTGCTGTTCTCGCACCCGAAGGACTTCACACCGGTGTGCACGACGGAGCTCGGGTACATGGCGAAGATCAAGCCCGAGTTCGACCGCCGGAACGTGAAGATCATCGGGCTCTCCGTCGATTCGGCCGCGGACCACGAAGGGTGGGCACGCGACATCGAGGAGACGCAGGGTCACGCGCCCAACTACCCGATCATCGCGGATGCGAACTTTGCCCTCTCGAAGCTCTACGGGATGCTCGGCGCGGACGTCTCCGGCGATCCCCGCGACCGGACGGCAGCCGACAACCAGACGGTACGCAACGTGTTCGTGATCGGCCCGGACAAGAAGGTGAAGCTGGTCCTCGTCTACCCGATGACGACCGGACGCAACTTCGACGAGGTCCTGCGGGTGATCGACTCCCTCCAGCTGACGGCGGAGCACAGGGTCTCGACGCCCGTCAACTGGGCGCAGGGAGACGACGTGATCATCGCCGGCTCGGTCTCCAACGACGAGGCGAAGCAGATCTGGCCGGACGGCTGGGAGGAGCCCAAGCCCTACATCCGGATCGTGCCCGACCCCTCGAAGGTCGCCGCCGCCGCGAAGTAGCCTCGTGGAGCGAGCGCTGCCTCGGCCGGGAACAGCCCGGCCGGGGCGCTCGCCGCCGCGACCGTGGTGCGGGTAGCCGAACCACGGGCGGAGCGCCCGTTTCCCTACGATGGTCCGCGTGCCCGACCTCGAGGTGACCGGAGGCGCTGTCTCGCTCGCGCAGGGGGACGTGGCGGAACGGCTCGAGCTCTACCGCCGCGAGCTGACCGGCTACTGCTACCGGATGCTCGGCTCGCCGTTCGAGGCGGAGGACGCCGTCCAGGAGACGTTGCTGCGGGCCTGGAAGGCCTTCGACCGGTTCGAGGGGCGCGCGGCCCTTCGCTCGTGGCTGTATCGCATCGCCACGAACGTGTGCCTCGACATGCTCGGCGCGAGGGAGCGTCGGGCGCGCCCGATGGACCTCGGCCCCGCGCGCGAGCCGGTCGCCGACAACCTGAACGCGCTCCCCGAGGTCACATGGATCGAGCCCGCTCCCGACGGCCTGGTGGTGCCGGAGGGCGACCCGGCCGAGGTGGCGGTCGCGCGGGAGACGATCCGGCTCGCCTTCGTCGCGGCGCTGCAGCACCTTCCGCCGCGCCAGCGCGCGGTGCTGATCCTCTGCGAGGTGCTGCGCTGGCAGGCGAGCGAGGTGGCGGAGCTGCTCGAGACGAGCGTCGCCTCCGTGAACAGCGCGCTCCAGCGGGCCCGCGCGACGCTCGAGGCGCGGGACCTGAGCCCGGCCGAGCAGGAGCCGCGCCATGGACGAGGCCGAGCGGGAGCTCCTGGCGCGGTACGTCGACGCCTTCGAGCGCTACGACATGGACGCGCTCACGACGCTGATCCACGAGGACGCGACGCAGTCGATGCCGCCGTACGACCTCTGGCTCACGGGTCGCGAGGACATCTTCACGTGGTGGCTCGGTCCCGGTGTCGGGTGCCGTGGCTCGCGCGTGATCCCGACCGTGGCCGCGAACGGCTCGCCCGCCTTCGGGCAGTACAAGCCGAGCGAGAGCGGGAGCGGGTTCGATCCCTGGGCGCTGCAGGTGCTCGAGGTCGAGGACGGGCGGATCGTCGAGCTCACGTTCTTCCTCGACACGGAGCGGGTCTTCCCGTTGTTCGGCCTGCCGCCGCGCCTGGAGGCTTGACGCGGTCTACTCGGGCAGCACGTCGCGGAGGCCCATGAACGCGACGAGCCCGAGCAGCTCCGTAGAGGCATTCCGCAGCCGTACCTGACAGCGGTGGCGCCGCGCGCCGAGCTGGAGCCGAGCGAGCGCGTCGACCGTGACCGCATCGGCGCGGAACGCCGCTCACGTCGCAGAACGCGACGTCCGCGCCGCCGGCGCCGAGCAGCGTGCAGACCCGGTCGGAGAGGCCGGGGAGGTCCGAGCGCGAGATCGGGCCGGTGATCGTGAAGACGAGCGTCCGTCGGGCGTGGCTCTGCCATCCACCCTTTCTGACCGCCGAACGGGGGCGAACTCATCGGAGGTGCGGAAAACCGAACGACCGGAGGCCGGGCGGCCCGACGGTGTCGGACGTGCGTGTGCGCAACCCTCCGTCTGTGGGCATCGACCGACCCGACCGATGAGTTCGGTGCCGCAGGCTCGTCTACCCGTTCGAGACCGATGGTGAAGGCTGCGAAAGGACTTCGACGATGACGATCACCGACACACGCACCCGCTGGCTGGCACTGCTCGTCCTGTGCCTGGGCGACCTGATGATCGTGCTCGACGGGACAATAGTCAACGTGGCGCTGCCGTCGATCCGCGACGACCTGGGCTTCTCGCAGGAGTCGCTCGCGTGGGTCGTGAACGCGCTACCTGCTGACGTTCGGCGGGTTCCTGCTCCTCGGAGGCCGGCTGGGCGACCTCTTCGGCCATCGCAGGATGTTCCTCTCCGGGATCGCGCTGTTCACGCTCGCATCGCTCGCCTGCGGCCTTGCGACCTCGCAGGGCGCGCTCGTCGCCGCGCGCGCGGTGCAGGGCCTCGGCGGGGCGATCGTGTCCGCGGTCGCGCTGTCGCTGATCATGACGCTCTTCGTGGAGCCCGCGGAGCGGGCGAAGGCGATGGGCGTCTTCGGCTTCGTGCTGTCCGGCGGCGGCACCGCAGGCGTCCTGCTCGGCGGGGTGATCACCGACGTGCTCGACTGGCACTGGATCTTCCTCGTCAACCTCCCGGTCGGGATCGCCGTCTTCGCGCTGACGCTCGCGCTGCTGCCGGGTACCCGTGGCCACGCGACGGGGCGCGTCGACGTCGCCGGCGCGATCACGGTGACCGCGTCGCTGATGCTCGCGGTGTACGCGATCGTGAACGGCAACGAGGTGGGCTGGACGACCGCCCGCACGCTCGGCCTGCTCGGCGCGGCGGCCGTGCTGATGGTCGTGTTCCTCTCGCTCGAGGCGCGCCTCTCGGCACCGCTGGTGCCGCTCGGGATCTTCCGGAACCGCAACGTGTCGACCGCGAACGTGATCGGCGTGCTGATGGCGGCGGGCATGTTCGCGTACTTCTTCCTCTCGGCCCTCTACCTCCAGGGGATCCTCGGCTACACCCCGATGGAGGTGGGCCTCGCGTACCTGCCCTCGATGGTGATCTGGGGCGGCTCGTCGCTCCTCCTGTCCGACCGGCTGGTGATGCGGCTCGGAGTGAGGACGCCGTTGATCGCAGGGCTGGCGCTGATGACGGTCGGCCTCCTGCTGCTCGCGCGGACGCCCGTCGACGGCTCGTTCCTCGTCGACGTGCTCCCGGCGACGATCGCGGTCGGGCTCGGCGCCGGGATCGGCTTCAACCCGATCCTGCTCGCGGCGATGAGCGGCGTCTCGCCGACGGAGGCCGGGCTCGCGTCGGGCGTCGTCAACACGTCGTTCATGATGGGCGGCGCGCTCGGCCTCGCCGTGCTCGCGAGCCTCGCCGCCTGGCGCACCGAGGAGCTCGAGGCCGCGGGCGAGTCGGCGCGAGCCGCGTTGAACGGCGGATACCACCTGGCGTTCCTTGTCGGCTCCGCGTTCGTGGTCGCCTCGGCCGTCGTCGCCGCAGCGTTCCTCCGAGTCGATGTCTCCGCAGCCCAGGAGGAGCACCACGGCATCCCGGCGACGGCCGAGGCGGACTGAGGATTCAGGGTACGTGCCCGATCACGCCGGGGAGCCAGGCTCGCACCGCCTCCGCGACCGCGCCGGGATCCGACCTCAGGCTGTGGTCCCCCTTCACCTGCACGACCGTTCGGCGCTTCCCCGGGGGCGGGATCCCGAACCGGTCTCGCTCGCCCTGGACGACGAGCACCGGCACCCTCACGGCTTCCAGCTCGGGCAGGCGGTCGGCTGACGGCTGCTTGCCCGAGCGGGCGGGCGGCTGGAGGGGGAACGCGAGGCAGAGGATGCCCGCCGCGCCCGTCGCCTCGGCTGTCCGGCATGCGACCCTGGCACCCGACGAGCGCCCCCCGACGACGACCGGCACGTCCGGGAGCTCGGCGGTGCGCAGGTGCTCGACGACGGCGCTCCAGGCCGCGTCGAGCTGCCCGGCGGGCGCGGGGGAGCGGCGCCCGGCGACGCGGTAGGGCTGCTCGACGAGCGCGACGGCGAGCCCGATCGACCTCGCCGCCTCGGCGGCCGCCACCAGGTCACGTGCGGCCACTCCTCCCCCGGCTCCGTGACCGAGGATCAGCGCGCCCTGCGGCTCGTCCGCCGGGTGAAGGTGTACGCGGGCGGGGCCGTGAGGCGTCTCGACCTCGATCGTCCTCATCTCGGGCCAGGCTAGCGCCGGCGCTCCCCGTGCCGGAGCTCCGTCAGAGCCGGCGCGAGGTTCCGCCCCAGTCCTCGGGCGCGACGTCGGCGATCGTCTGGGAGAAGGTCCATGCGTCGGCCGCCCGGGTCCTGCGCGGTGTACTGGCGCTCGCCGTACGGGTAGTCCTGCGGGGCTCCCGAGACCCGGGCGCCTCGCTCGACGGCCCGGGCGTGATGGGCGTCGACGTCATCGACGCGCACCATCACCGAGCTCGGCGACGCGGCGTCGCCGCTTCCTCCGCCCGTCACGGCGATCGCCCCGTCGCCGACCCAAAGCTGGGCGCGGTGGGTGCCTGCCCGCCAGCGCTCGGCGAAGCCGAACACCTCGCAGAGCCAGTCGACCGCCTTGCCCGCGTCGGGATACGCGAGCACGGGGATCACGGTGGACGGCGGCATCGAGCGGTTCACGCGCATACGGGGTCTCCTGGTCGACGGTGCGAGGATTCTCCCACAGGCCGTGCGCCACGCCGGGCAGGCGGCGTCGCGCTCGGTAGGACGGATCCCGAAGCGGGTACTCCCCCTGGATGAGCGGACTGTCGATCGCCGCGGTGGGCGACCTCCATGCCTCGGAGGAGCACCGCGAGCGCCTCGAACGCGCCTTCGCCGACTTGACCGGGGCCGACCTGGTCCTGCTTGCGGGCGACCTGACGACGCACGGCCTGGTCGAGGAGGCACGTGTCCTCGCGGACGCGTGTGGGAAGGCCGAGGCGCCCGTCCTCGCCGTGCTCGGGAACCACGACCACCATGCGGGGCTCGCGGCGGAGATCGAGGACGTCCTGCAGCAGGCGAGCGTCCTCGTCCTGGACGGCCGCCATGCGGTGCTCGACGTCGCCGGGATGGAGGTCGGCGTCGTCGGGACGAAGGGATTCGTGGGCGGCTTTCCCGGGGCCGAGATCGCGGACTTCGGCGAGCGCCTGCTCCGTGAGGTGTTCGCGGAGACGTCGCGCGAGGTGGCGGCCCTGGAGGCAGGGCTCGAGGCGATCGCCGGCTGCGAGCGGCGCCTCGTGCTCCTCCATTACGCGCCCGTGAGCGAGACGCTGATCGGCGAGCCCGAAGGCATCTGGGCCTTCCTCGGGTCGGGCCGCCTCGCCGCGCCGATCGGCGCCCACCGTCCCGATGCCGTCTTCCACGGCCACGCGCACCACGGCAGGCCGACGGCGACGATCGGGACGGTGCCGGTGCACAACGTCGCCCGGCAGGTGATCGGAGGGGACTTCCTCGTCGTCCGGCTGTGAGCGCGTCGCACCGGGGCCTCGAGCCCGGCGGGGAAGGCGTCCGCGAAGGCGTGTGCTAGGACCCCTTCACCGTGAGGACGGGCATACCCGCCACGAGGCTCATCGGCCTGATCCTCGTCGCGCTCGTCCTCGTGGCGAGTATCGCGATGGCCGGCCCTGGCCTGGGACAAGTCCCGCGACGACGCCCGGATCGAGGACGAGCGTGCGGCCCAGGCCGCCCGGGAGGCGCTCCGGGAGAGCGTCGGCCGCGTCCTGACCAGCCTGGGGGCGGCCGACGGGCTCGTGACGGATCGCGGCGGCGTGGAGACGTCGAGCTTCTTCGCCTTCGCGCGAGCGGTCCAGTCGATCCGCTCGACGGACGCTCTCGCGCTCGCGGTCGTCGTGCCCGCGGAGCGCCGGGCGGCCTTCGAGGACGCCGCGAAGCACACGATCACCGATCTCGTCCGGCCCGGGACGTTCACGCCCGCCGGCGCAGCGCCCGAGGTACGTGCGCGATCTCGGCCGTCTGGCCGGACACGGGGGAGAACCGTGCGCTTCTGGGCTTCGACCTGACGAGCGAGCAGGCCCGCCGGACGCCGTGCTGCGCGCGCAGGCCACGCGGCGCACGGCTCTCACGAGCCTTATCCCCTTCGGCCTGGGAGACGACGGCTTCCTCGCGTTGAAGCCGCTCTACCCACGAGAGGGTGCCGCGGACCCCGTCGCGTACGTCGCCGCCTGGTTCAGCACGAACGTGATCGAGGACGTGCTGGCGGGGCTTCGCGCCCGACCACAGGGTCGGCCTCTCGGTGGACGGGACGAAGCTGTACGAGACGGAGTCCGCCGCCGGACGACGGCGTCACGAGGTCGCTCTCGCTGGGCGGCCGGGACTGGACGGTCACCGCGCGGGCCGGCGACCCCTCACGTGAGACGACGTACGCGATCCTCGCAGGCGGACTGGTGCTCGCGCTGATGCTCGGAGTGTTCGCCGTCTCGCGGGAGTCGTCGGAGCGCCGCCTGCTCCGCGCGAACGAGGCCGAGCGCGAGGCACACGAGCGGTCGAAGCTGCTCGAGCGGCACGCCGGCAACCTGGTGGCCCCTGCCACCGCCCGGGACGTCGCCGCCGTGACCGTCTCCGACCTCTCCGATGCAGGGGTCGAGATCGTCGCGGTCCAGCTCGTGCACGGCGATCGGGTGGAGACGCTCGCCGCAACCGGGATCGCCCCCGACGCAGGCGGCGGCCCGAACCGGTTCCTGCTCGACCCTTCCACGCCGGGAGGCGAGGCGATGCGATCCGGCGAGAGCGTCGAGGTCGCCACGCCCGACGAGTACGACGAGCGCTTTCCGCAAACGGCCGCCCTCCGGCAGCAGCAGCGCATCGAGTCCGTGATCGCTGTCCCCCTGCTCGACACGGACGGCACCGTGCTCGGTGGGGTCGTCGCGGCGTCGAGGCGACCCGGCTGGCTCGTGCCGCGGATGCGGCCCGTCGTCACCGGCATCGCGGAGCAGTCCGGTGTCGCCCTGGAGCGCGCGCGCCTCCGGTCGGTCGACGACGAAGCCAGGCGGAGGGCAGACATCCTCCAGCGTCTCGTCGCCGCCCTCTCGGCCGCAGCGCTCCCCACGGAGGTGGCGGAGGCGGCGGTGCCTTACCTCTTCGAGGCGTTCGGTGCGAGCCTCGCCACGGTCGGCGTCGCCGCGGGTGGCGACGTGAGGACGCTCAAGATCCCGGCCCACGCGACCGCGGACGACTGGGAATGGAGACCTGTTCCCATCTCGACGTCGACTCCCACGGCCGACGCGATGCGCGCGAAGCGGGTGATCGAGCTCCACGGCCGTGAGCGGATCCGCGAGCTCTATCCGCCGGACGTCGAGCGGCTGCTCCACGGGCATCGTCTCCATGCTCGTCGTTCCGCTGCCCCGTCAGACCGGCGCGGTCGGGGTCGCGTTCGCGGAGAGCTCGCATCTTCGACCACGGCGAGCGCGCGATGCTCGATGCGATCGCCGAAGAGCTCACCCAGGCGCTCGAGCGCTCGGCGCTGCTCGAGCGGGAGCGGGACGCACGCCTGCACGCCGAGCTGATGGAGCGCAATGCGTCGCGGCTGGCGGCCGCGACCACGGTCGCGGACGTGGCGAGCGCGACCGTGGCGGAGTTCCAGGCGCTCGGGGCCGACGTCGTGTTCCTGTGGGAGCTCGGCACCGCGTCACAGCTCGAGCTCCTGGACGCGTCCGACGTGCCCGAGCAGACGCGGGAACGGTTCGGGGTGTATCCGCTCGAGCTCGGCGGGCTGGTCTCGGAGGCGATGGTGACGGGTCGGCTGGCCATGGTCGCGAGCGCCGAGGAGTACGACGCGCGGTATCCGGAGCTCATCGACGAGCGCGAGCGACTCGGGGTCGAGTCCCTTGTCGCCGTGCCCCTACGCGCTGCGAGCGGGCAAGCGGTCGGGGCGATCTTCGCCGCAGCGAATCGGCAGCACTGGCTCGACCACGACCGTTCCCTGCTCCTGCTCGGTGTGGCCGAGCAGACCGGCGTGGCGCTCGAGCGGGCGAGGCTGTTCGAGACCGAGCGCGAGGCGCGCCGCCTCGCAGAGCTCCTGGAGCGGAACGCGGCGCACCTCGCCGCCGCCATGACGGTGAGGGACATCGCCTCGTCGACCGTGGCCGACCTGGAGGCGGCGGGCATCGGGCGTGCGATCGTCCATGTGCGCGGCGGCGACGGGATGGACCTGATGGCCGCGGCGACGATGTCGCAGGAGGAGGTCGAACGGCTGTCGCCGGCGCCGATCGACGGGGACACGCTCGTCGCCGAGACGCTTCGTCGGGGCGTGACGATCGACGTCGCGTCGGGCGACGAGCACGATGCCCGGTTCCCGGGGTCGGCGTTCCTCCGGCGGCGGCTGGCGGTGGAGGCCATCCTCTCCGTCCCGCTCCGCGCGGCCGACAGGCGCGTGATCGGCGTGCTCGCCGTCGGCTCTGCAGACAGTCAGCCGTGGAGCGAGAGCACCCGTCAGGTGATCTTCGGAGTCGCCGAGCAGTGCGGCCTCGCGCTCGATCGCGCCCAGCTGCAGGCGGAGGCCGAGCAGGCTTCCTCGGCCCACTCGTTCCTCGCCGTGCTGGGAGAGTCGCTCGAGCGGGCGACGACGGTGAAGGAGCGGGCACGTCGCCTCGTCGAGCTCCTGATCGAGGAGCACGCGACGTTCGCGGCGATCCATCTGGTCGATGCGGACGGCTCTCCGGAGCTCGTCGTCAGCGGAGGCTCGCGTCCGGCGCAGCTCGACAGCGACGACCGCTGGGCCGACTGCGTGGAGAAGGCGATCTCGACGGGGCGCGAGGTCAGCCCGGACGGCGGCCGGACCGAAGCCGACCCGGCCGGCGCGTCACCGACGCTGCTCGTGCTGCCGCTCCGTGCGCGCGGGCACGGCCTCGGAGCGATCACGGTGCGGATCGCCCGAGGGCCTCACTGGAAGCCGATGATCGCTCCCGCGTTGGCGCGGGAGGTGGCGGCCCGCGCGGCGGTCGCACTCGACAACGCGCTCCTGTACGAGCGGGAGCGAGAGGTGTCCCACACGCTGCAGCTCGGCCTGCTCGGCGGCGGGCTGCCGACCTTCGACCGGGTGGTCGTGTCGGCCGCCTACAGGGCCGGCACGGCCGCGCTCGAGGTCGGAGGCGACTGGTACGACGCCTTCCGCCTCGAGTCGGGCCGGATCGCCCTGGTCGTGGGGGACGTCGTGGGGCACGGCCTCGAGGCGGCCGTGGCGATGGGACAGCTGCGCGGGGCCGTCAGCGCCCTGGCGCAGACGGCGCCCCCCGCTCTTCTGCTGGAGCGCCTCGACGCATTCGTGGAGACCGTGCCCTCCGCCGCCACGGCGACCCTGGCGTACGTCGAGCTCGACACCGAAACCGGGTACATGCGGTATGCCTGCGCGGGACACCCGCCTCCGCTGGTCGTCTCCCCGCAGGGCCAGACGCGGTATCTCTGGGAGGGACGCTCGGCGCCGCTCGGGTCGATGCTGGGCGACGCGCGCGCCCAGGCGGAGGCGCAGCTCGCCGAAGGCGAGACGCTCCTGCTCTACACGGACGGGCTCGTCGAGCGGCGCGGAGAGAGCATCGACGCCGGTCTGGAGCGGCTCGCGCACGCCGCGCGGCTCGCGGCTTTCGGCAATTCCTCGCTCGCGGACGACGTCTCCGACCTGCTGCTCGAAGGACATGAGCAAGACGACGATGTTTGCGTTTTGACGGTTCACCGCACCCCTACTGCAGGCATGTTCAGCTATTCCTTCACCGCCTCCCCGTCCGAGCTCGCGCGGCTGCGCGAGCGCCTGCGCGGCTGGCTCGACCAGAACGAGGTGGACGACGAGGTCGAGCGGGGCGTCGTCCTCGCCGTCTCCGAGGCGGCAGCCAACGCCGTCGAGCACGCCTACGGCTGCGACGGGGCCGGTATCGTGACCGTCATGGCCCGCATCGACGGCGAGCGTCTGGACATCGCCGTCCGCGACGAGGGGACGTGGTCGGAAGACCACGGCCAGGCCGATCGCGGCCGCGGGCTCTCGATCATGCGGGCGATCGTCGACGAGCTGTCGGTCGGACGGGAGAACGGCGCCACGGTCCTGCGCATGAGCCGCGCAGTGCAGAGAGGGCGCCGCCTCGGCATGAGCGGCGCGATCGTCGACATCTCCCGCGAGGACATCGACGGCGTCGACGTCCTCACCCTCGACGGCGAAGTCGATCTCACGAACGCCGACGTGCTCCAGGAGGCCGTGGAGGCCACGACGGCGCTCGTCCGTCGTCCTCGACCTCACCCGCCTGGCATATCTCGACAGCTCCGGAATCCGGGCGATCGACCGCGGGAACCGGCTGCTCGCAGCCGAGCAGCGGCAGCTGCTGATCGTTTCTCCCCCTCACACGGCGGCCGACTGGACGTTCCGGGTCGCGGGCTTGAGCGACGACATGCGGCGGGGGAGCCTCGACGCTGCCCTGGCCGCCGCCCTCGCGAGGGCGCACAGGCGCTAGGGGTACGAGGGGGCCGACGGGGGTAGACCCCGAGCATGGCAGGTCCCCGTTCGCGCCCATCCTCCGCCGAGCCTGCCCCGCGCCCGGCTTCGACGCGAGGGTCGAGCCCGACGGCCGAGGCCCGCTGCTCCTCTTCAGCGGCGATCAGGCCGAGCGGCTCTCGAGCCTCGACGACGTGCCCGCGCGGCTGGGCGGGTCCAAGCTCCTGTGGATCGACGTCGGGTCGACGTCGGAGGAGACCGCCGCGCGTGTCGCCGAGGAGCTCGAGCTCGACGACGAGGCTCGCCGGGCCCTTGTGTCATCCACGAAGACCGCGTCCTTTCGCGACGCCGGACACTTCATCCACGTGACGGTGCATTGCCCGGACGGGAGCTCTTCGAACGAGCTGATCGAGGTCGAGTGCATCGTCGCCAAGAACTGGGTCGTGACCGCCCACAACCGGCCCGTCCCGGTGCTCGACGACTTCCAGGAGCTCGCCTCCGGATCCGGCCCGACCGGTGAGCTCGACGGGCCGTCGTTTCTCGCGGCGCTGCTGCAATGGGTGCTCAACGAGTACTCGATGGCCTTCGAGCGGCTCGAGGAGGAGCTCGAGGAGTTCGACGAGCGGGCGATGCGCGGCAAGCGCAAGCCCGAGGACGAGATCGAGGAGCTCGTCCGCCTCCGCAGGGAGGCCAGGCTGCTCAAGGGCGCGCTGATCGCGCACCGTACGCCTTTCCTCGCACTCACCCACCGCGTGCTCGAGGCCCGGGACGACGACGCGGCCGCCGACCGCTTCCAGGCGCTGTTCGACCGCTACGAGGTGACGGTGCAGAACGCCCGCGACGCTCGCGAGAGCATCGTCAACTCGTTCGACGTCCTCATCGCCCGCACGGGCCATCGGACGAACGAGATCATGAAGATCCTGACCCTCACGTCCGTGATCCTCCTGCCCGGCGCGCTGCTCGCCGGAGTCATGGGGATGAACTTCGAGGTCGGCTTGTTCGACCATGCCATCGTGTTCTGGTTCGTCCTGCTGGCGATGCTGATGATCGCGGCGGTCACGCTCGGCGTGGCGAAGCTCCGGCACTGGCTCTGAGCGCCCCGGCTGCGGGGTGCTCAGCTGCAGGCCGTTTCGCGGCGTGCGGCCCCGGGTATCTCACCGGACATGGTCGACGACACCCAGACCACGCAGCGGGAGACCGACGCGGCCGACTCGGCGGAGCCGACGGGTCCGGCCGGGCCGACGGAGACCGCCGTTGCACGGGGTCGCGCCTCGGGGACCCCGTTCGTGCTGCTGGGTGGGGTCGCCCTTGTCATCTGGGCCGTCGTGGCAATCGTCGCGGCGGCGCTGCTGCTCGTGTGGTGGCTCGTCTGAGAAAGGAGAACTGACGTGTACATCGGTGTCGGAACGCTCGTCGTCATCCTGATCATCATCCTGCTGATCGTCCTGCTCTAGGCACGCCGCGGGGGATCCAGCCGGCCGCTCCGGCGGGCGAAGGCCGCCTGCCGGAGCCGGCTGCTCGTCGGACGGATCGACTCTTCGACGGCGCCCAGCGAGCGGTCGCAGCGGCCTACCCGGACTCCTCGACGTGCTTCCGTACCTGGGCTATGCCCGCGTCGCGATGTGCGGGCCGATCAGGCGCGTGATGTCGTTCCCGGTCGCCCGGCCTTCGAGGCGGCCGAGGATCTTCGCGGCCGCGGAGGAGAACGAGCGACGGCACGGTCGAGACCTCGAGCGCCTCCGCCAGGTCGGCGTGACGCTCGGCGTCGACTTCGACCACGCGGAGGCGCTTCTTCTCGGTCACACCGACCCACGCCACGAGGCTCGACATCCGCCTCGCGGGACCCGACCGGCGATTCGAGAAGAAGAGGAGCACGGGACGATCGTCTGCCTCGCGCGGTCGTTTCGCTGCCTGGAGCTGGCTCGGCGCATCCATCCCATCTTATGGGTACCCAACGCGTGGGTCGCAAAACGCGGGGACAGGCGCGGTCGGCCCGGCGTCTCGCCCGAATACTCTGGTCGCCGCGACCGTCGTCGAGAGGCCGCAGGTGCCCCTCTCAGGTCTCCACGAATGCGCCCGCGACCTCCCTGAGGTACTCGAGGGCGATCCGCTCCAGGCGCTCGTCGACGCAGGCGCACGCTCCGGCGAGGACGGTCACCTTGAAGCCGAGCTCGCGGGCCGCGATCGCCGTCTGGGTGACGCACATCTCCGTCGCCATGCCGGCGAGCTGGAGGCGCTCGACCTCGAGCTCCCGGAGCAGGATCTCGAGCGGCGTCGAGTCGAACGCGGAATACCGAGGCTTGAGGACGACGCGGTCACCCTTCCTCGGCGCCACCGTGGCCACCAGGTCGCCGCCGCGTCCTTCCTCGATCGCGCTTCGTACGAGACCGGGAGCGTCGCCGTCCCAGCGTCCCCAGTCGTCGTTGGCATAGACCACCGGGATCGCGCCACGGGCGCTCTCGAGCTCCGTCTCGAGCCTGCCATGTCGGATTCGGAAGGAGGCCAGCAACGCGTCCCCGTCCTCGTGCCTGAAGTCGTTGACGACGTCGACCAGGAGAAGTGCGTCCCTCACCCGGGCGCTGGTACCCGCGCCGACCAGCCGGAAAACGTGCGTTCGGACCAAGGGAACCGCGGCGTTTCGGTCACGCTCGCCGCGGGGAACGCTCGGCGGGATGGTGCGCATCGGCTGCTCCGGTTGGAGCTACGAGCACTGGCGGGGGCGCCTCTACCCGGCCCGGGGCACGACCGGGCACTGGCTCGAGCTGTACGCGAGGCTCTTCGACACGGTCGAGGTGAATGCGACCTTCTACCGCCTCCCGCAGGCCAAGGCCGTTGCGCGCTGGGCGGGGGCCACGCCGCCCGGCTTCTGCTTTGCGGTCAAGGCCAGCCGCTACCTGACCCACGTGAAGCGCCTCAGCGAGCTCGGCGGCGGGCTCGCGCACGTTCGAGGAGCGGATCGAGCCGCTGCGCGCGGCGGGCAAGCTCGGCCCGTTCCTCTGGCAGCTCCCGCGAGACGTTCCAGCGCGACGACGAACGGCTCGCGCGTGCTCTCGAGCTGCTCCCGCCGGGCCGGCACGCGTTCGAGTTCCGGCATCCGAGCTGGTTCGCCGACGACGTCTACACCCTCCTGAGAGACCACGGGGCGGCGCTCGTCGTCGCGGATCGCGCACCCCACCCTCCGACGCCGTGGGTGGACACGACCGACTGGACGTACCTGCGGTTCCACCGGGGCCGTGCGCGGGAGGGAGCCTACGGGCGGGGAGCGTTGCGGCGGTGGGCACGTCGGATCGAGGCCGCCCCGGGAGACGTGTACGCCTACTTCAACAACGACTGGGAAGGGTTCGCGGTCGAGAACGCACGCACCCTCGTCCGGCTGCTCTCCCGCGGATGACCGCCGCCGAGTTTGCCGTCAACGGCGCGAGGGCACACAGAGCGCGTGCCTACGGACGTTCCTCGGCGGGCGTCGAAGGCCGGGAGTCGGCTTTCGACTCTCAGCATCCGGCGGCTGATCGGGCTCCAGGGCGCGTACTACGTCGCGACGGGCGCGTGGGCGATCGTCCACCGGCGCAGCTTCGAAGCGGTCACGGGGCGGAAGACCGACTACTGGCTGGTCCGCACGGTCGGGCTGCTCGCGGCCGCGATCGGCGCATCGCTCCTCGTCGCGGCGACACGTGACGAAGGACCGTCGCCGGAGGCCGTGGTGCTCGCGGGCGGGTCAGCGGCGTCGTTCGCGCTCGTCGACGTCGTCTACGTCGCGCGCCGGCGGATTTCCCCGATCTACCTCGCCGACGCGGCGCTCCACGCGCTCCTCGCGGCGCTGGCCCTCGCGGCGCGGCGCGGATCGCGGGGCCGCGCGCAGCCCGGTGCCGTGGCATGACCGCCGTCGCGACACGGTCGCGCGAGCTCGAAGCCCTCCGCCGGGACGCCGCCGACTGCCGGCGCTGCGACCTCTACCGCCACGCCACGCAGACCGTGTTCGGCGAGGGCCGCCCCGACGCGCCGCTCATGCTCGTCGGAGAGCAGCCGGGCGACGTGGAGGACGAGGAGGGGCGGCCCTTCGTCGGCCCCGCGGGCCTGCTGCTGCGGGAGATCCTCGACGGAGATCGGCGTCGACGAGCGGCGGCTCTACGTCACCAACGCCGTCAAGCACTTCAAGTGGAAGCCCAAGGGGGCGCGGCGGATCCACGACAAGCCGAACTGGGCCGAGATCCGGGCGTGCGACCACTGGCTCCGGCTCGAGCTCGCGCTCGTGCGGCCGAAGCTCGTCGTCTGCCTGGGCGCGACGGCGACGCAGGCGCTGCTCGGCCGCGAGGCCCGGGTGACCGCGCTGCGGGGCCGCGTGTTGGAGGTGCCCGAGCTCGAGGAGCCTGTCCTCGTCACTATCCATCCTTCGGCAGTCCTACGCGCGGGCGAGCGGCGGCGGGAGATGCGCGGCCAGCTGCGTGTCCGACCTGACGGTCGCCCGAGACGCACTCCTGGCACCCGCCCGAGCGAGCTGACGCACGCGTAGGTTGGAGCGCGCGGAGGTGCGGTTGGACGGGGGCGCCCGCCGGGTGGCGATCGGGCGGTGAGGGCCTTGCCCAGCGGCCGCCGCCGTCGCCGCGCGCTTCCCGCCGGCGGCGTTCTCCAAACCTCTTGCGATGCTCATCACGAGCCCGGGGTGTCGAGTCAGCCGGATCGGGGTATCACCACGCCTCAAGCGAGCGAGGAGAAGAGCAATGGGCATAGGCGTCAGCCTCATATTGATCGCGGTCGGGGCCATCCTCACGTGGGCCGTCACCGCGGAGGTATCCGGTGTCGACCTCAACACCGTCGGCGTGATCCTGATGGTCGTGGGCGCAATCGGGGGCCTCATCTCCCTGGCGTTCTGGTCGAGCTGGGGCGGCTTCGGCGGCACCCGGCGCGAGACAGTCGTCCGCGACAGCGATCGCCTGGTCGAGCGTTAGGTCGAACGGACAGCAGATCCGCTCCCGGGGGCGCCGCTCGGCGCCCCCGGGCATGATGCAAGCGTGTACGAGCCGCTCGAACTCGAGTCCCGGGGCCGGAATGGCCGTCCTGACGCTCCGCGGCGAGCTCGACGCACACGACGCGCCGCGGCTGAAGGAATTGCTGAGCGGCGCCCTCGAGCAGCTCGGGAGCACCGACGAGCCGTGCCTCGTGCTCGATCTCAGGGGAGTCGCCTTCCTGGACTCCACGGCGCTCGGGACGATGGTGGGTGCGCTGCGCCGGGTGCGCGAGGCGGGTGGCGAGATGCGTGTCGTGCTGCCCGAGACGCCGGCACGGCGGATCTTCGAGATCACCGGCCTCGAGGACGTGCTCAGCGTCTACCCGACGCGCGAGACCGCGCTCCAGGCCGACCCGGCGGGCTGACCGTCGGTGCGGTGCAGGCTCCTGACAACGACGTCGTCGCGGAGCGTCTCGAGGCCTTCGCCGCGTTGCTCGAGCTAGCCGGCTCGAGCTACTACGCCGCACGCGCCTACCGCCGCGCCGCCCAGACCGTGAGGGAGACCAGGGCGTCGGTCGCAGAGCTCGCGCTGAATGGGCGTGTCGGCGAGCTCCACGGCGTCGGGCCGGGGATCGGTGCGCGTGTCCGGGAGCTTGCCGAGACCGGGCGCATCGCCGAGCTCGACGAGCTCGAGCGCACGGTGCAACCGGAGCTCGTGGCGCTGGGGCGCCTGCTCGGGGTGGGCGCAGACCGGATGCGCGAGATCGCCCGCGTCCTCGGGGTGAGAACGGCCGACGAGTTTCGCGCCGCCGCGCGTGAAGGACGCCTGCGATCGGTGCCGGGCATCGGGCCGAAGACCGAGGAACGGTTGCTCACCGGGCTGGAGCGGCCCCGCGAACGGCCGCGCCGCGCGGTGCTGCTCAACCGCGCGCAGGCACTGGTCGGCGAGATCGCGAGCGCCCTGGGAGGCTCGATGGCCGGTGACCCACGGCGCCTCGCGGAACAGTGCTTCGAGCTGTCCGTCGTCGTCGCGGCAGACCATCCGGGGCCCGTCGTCGATGCGTTCGAGCGACTGCCGCCGGTGATCACGCTCGTCGAGCGCGCCGAGCGGCGCGCCGTCGGCGTCACGGTCGAAGGCGTCTCGGTCGAGCTGTTCGTGCCCGAGCCGTCCAGCTTCGGCACGGAGCTGCTGAGAGCCACGGGGTCCACTGCCTACGTCGAGGCTCTCGAGCCTCTCCCCGCCGCGGCCGACGAGCGCGAGGTCTACGGGTCGCTCGGCCTGCCCTGGCTCCCACCCGAGCTTCGCGAGGAGCCCTACTCGGGTCACGCCCCACCCCTCGTCGAGCTGTCCGAGATCCGCGGCGACCTCCACTGTCACACGACGTGGTCGGACGGGCGCGCGTCCGTGCTGGAGATGGGGACCGCGGCCCGCGATCTCGGCTACGAGTACATCGCGATCTGCGACCACACGCGCAACGTCCGCGTCGTGCCCGGCCTCGACGCCGACGACGTGCGGCGCCAGGGCGAGGAGATCGCGGCGGCGAACGACGAGCTCGCGCCCTTCCGGATCCTGCGCGGGATCGAGGCCGACATCCTCCCGGACGGCTCGCTCGACCTTCCCGACGAGGTGCTCTCCGAGCTCGAGTGGGTGCAGATCAGCCTGCACGCGGGCCAACGCGAGCCACGCGACCGGATCACCAAGCGGGTCCTGGAGGCGATGCGGCATCCGTCCGCCTCCTGCCTCAGCCACCCCAAGGGACGAATCGTCAACCACCGGCCGCCCAACGCGCTCGACCTCGACGCGGTCTGCGAGGTCGCTCTGGAGACCGGTGTCGCGCTCGAGACGAACGGCCTTCCCGATCGACTCGACCTGTCGCGGCGCGGATGTCCGCCACGCCGTCGAGGCGGGCGTCGCCATCGTCGCCTCGACCGACGCCCACTCGCTGCGCGGCCTGTCGAACATGGGACTCGCAGTCGGAACGGCACGCAGGGGCTGGGCGACCGGCGCCGACGTCCTCAATACGCGATCGCTATCGAGCTTCACCGCGCTCGGACGGCGCGCCTGAGGGCTCGAGCTCGAATCAGAACGACGCCGCTCTCAGTACCACCGGCCCTTCGCGAACCCACCGAATGCGACGAGCCCGATCAGGGCGAGGATGATCCCCACCCAGACGCTCCAGACGATCGCGATGATGATGCCGGCGATCACGAGGATGCCTCCCAGGCCGATCCCGGCGGCACCCCGGCCAGCTGTTCCATCTGCCATGTTCACGCTCCTCGGTCGATGGTCTCGCGTCGCGGCTCACGGACGCGGGTCTGGTGCGATCATCCCGCGTTCGACCGGCGCCCGCGCAACCCGGTTCAGACGCGGCGACGTTACCCGCCTGCGGGAAGCGGGTACGACCGAGTCTCCGGACCGACGAGAGAAAGGACCGACTGTGTCGCAGATCACGAACCCCCGCGAGCTGTTCCTCCACGAGCTGGGCGACATCCTCTACGTGGAGCGCGCGCTCGCGAACGAGGTGCTTCCGAAGCTCATCTCCGAGGTGCAGGACACGGAGTTCAAGGAGGCGCTCGAGCAGCACCTCGAGCAGACCCGCGGCCACATGGCCAACCTCGAGAAGGTGTTCGAGGAGCTCGGCGAGGCTCCCCACGCCGAGGAGTGCATCGGCTTCGAGGGGCTCAAGGCGGAGCACGACAAGCTGGTGGAGGAGTCGTCCCCCGAGCTGATCGACTCGGTCGACCTCGGCGCGGCGGCGCGGACCGAGAACTACGAGATCGCCGCCTACGAGGGGCTGCGCCGGATGGCGAAGGCGATGGGCGAGGATCGCGCCGTCGACCTGCTCGACGCGAACCTCAAGGAGGAGAAGGAGGCGCTGCGCCTGGTCGAGAAGATCTCGACGCGGGTGAGCAACGAGAGCGCCAAGGCACTGGCGTGACCCACGCGGGCCGCGGGGGCGGCATGTCCCGAGGCTCTCGGGTCACGCCCCCTCGGCCCGCCGGATCGTCGCCGTGTGACGCGAGTCAGGCCGGCGGAGCGCTTGCGCATGAGGACAAGGGTGCCCGGCACCCCCGCGCGCGCGCCGATCTCGAGCTCGTCCACGAGCGCATCGATGATCGCCAGCCCCATGCCGCCCTCCGAGAGCTCGTCCGTCGGCTCGGTCGGCGGGCGCGCCGGACGTGATGCCGGGGCCTTCGTCCTCGACGCGGATCTCGATCGAGCTCGGCTCGACGTCGTAGCGGACACTCACGACGCCCTGGCCCGACGGGTGAGCATGGCGGATGGCATTTCCGCATGCCTCGGTCACGGCGAGCTTGAGGTCGGCGAGCGCCGTCTCGTCGATCCGCACCTCACGCGCGATGCCCGCCAGCGCGAGGCGCGCCAGGATCGAGGTACTCGGTCTTCGCGGGGATCACGAGGGTGACGGTGCTCGCGCTCACGGCACCTCGTCCCCGACCGAGTCCTCCAGCCGGCCGCGCATCGTGTGGAGCGCGCGGCGCAGCAGCCGGGAGACGTGCATCTGGGAGATGCCGACGCGGGCGGCGATCTCGGACTGGGTGAGCCCCTCGAAGAAGCGAAGCTCGACGATGCGGCGCTCGCGCTCGTCCAGGGCGGCCAGGCCGGCCTCGACGAGGACGCTGTTCTCGACGTCGTGGAAGCCTTCGTCCTGCGAGCCGAGCACGTCCTGCATCGTGTCGTCGTCGCCGCCGCGGCCGAGCGGCTGCGAGAGCGAGCGGGTGGAGTACGCCTCGGAGGTCTGAAGCGCCTCGACCACCTCGTCCTCCTCTGCCCCCGTGAGCTCGGCGAGCTCCGCGATCGTCGGCGCGCGGCCGAGCTCGCGCCGTCTGGGTCTGCGACCGCGCGGGTCAGCCGGACGCTCAGCTCCTTCATCCTGCGCGGCACGTGGAGGGCCCACGCACGGTCACGGAAGTGGCGCTGGATCTCGCCGACGATCGTCGGGACCGCGTACGTCGTGAACTGCACCTGGCGCTCGGTGTCGAAGCGCTCGATCGAGAGCAGCAGGCCGATCGAGCCCACCTGGACGAGGTCTTCCTGCGGCTCGCCGCGACCGGAGTAGCGGGCGGCCAGGCTGCGTACCAGTGGCATGTAGCGCTCGACCAGCGCGTCCCGCGCCTGCTCGTTGCCGGCCCGGTACTCCTCGATCAGGGCGACGAAGTCGACGTCCTGGGCCACCGGGCTCATCCTCCTTCGGCCCGATACGCGGCGGAGACGACAAGCTCGACCGTCGCCGCCTCCCCGTCCGCGCGCTCCTCGACGGTGTCGACGAGGCGCGTCAGCACGCGTCGGAGCCCGGGGTCGGCCAGCTGCCCGGGTGGGAAGGCGCCCAGCCGTACGAGCAGGCCGGAGGAGGTCGCCTCCGCCTCGAGCAGGACCGAATCCCCGACCGGGCCCTGCATGAGGAGGCTCTCCACCGCGAGCAGCAGGTCATCGACGCGGTCGATCGGGAGCTCGAAGCGCGCCGCGACGCCCCCGAGGACGAGCCGGCCCACGCTCCGGTACCCGTCGGCGACCGGGAACTCGACGGTGGTGCGGTCGGCGTGCGGCGCGAGCGCTTCGCTCACGCGCCACCGCCCGCAGATCCGCGGGCGCTGTCGCGGTCGCCGTGCAGCGAGAAGACGCGGTCTAGCAGCGTGATCTCGAAGATGCGTCGGACGTGTGGGTCGGCGCAGACGATGCTGACCTTGCCACCCGAGGGCCGGAGCCGCTTGACGGCCCCGAGCAGGACGCCGAGGGTCGTCGAGTCGACGAACGTCGCCTCGGAGAGGTCGACCACGAGGCCCTTGGCCCCTCCGTCCAGGGCCGCGCCGATCGCGGAGCGGAGCTCCGGGGCCGTGTGCAGGTCGGCCTGGCCGTGCACGGCGATCACGACCACCTGACCGTCAGTATCGATCGTCTCGACCCCGAAGTCGGTCGATTCGGTTTCGCTCATCCCCGTCCTCATCGCCGCTCTCGGACGCTTACCCTGTTCGGACCGGCGAGAAACCTATCGCGCAGAGCCTCACGCGTGATCCGGTGGGGGCGGCGGTTCCGTTCCGAGAAGGCCTTCACCCTCGTGACCCGACGGCGCGGGCGAGCTCCGCCTTGGTCATCTTGGAGCGGCCCTTCACGCCCTTGGCCCGCGCCTCCTCGTAGAGCTGGTCGCGCGTGCGTCCGCGCGGACCCTGGCGATGGGAGCGGAGCCCGCCCCGGCGGCCTGACGAGATGTCCTCGCGCGAGAGCCGCGACGACTCCTGCGCCTCGCCCTGGCGCGCCCGCTCCTTGTTGACGGTCCGGGCGGCGATCTCCTCGGCCGCGTCCTCGGAGCGGCCGCGCTCCTTCAGCGAGTCCTTGATGTGCTCGTACTGGCGGGCGCGCTTCGTCCCCTTCTTCACACCGCGTGGAGGCATCACACCCTTCCTCTCTGAGCTCGGGTTGTGCTTCCAGTCGCGATACCCCGGATCGGAAACGAGAAACCTCTCGCGCGGTTCCATGTCCGTAGAAGGGCGACCCGAGGGCCGCCCTTCTACGCCGGGCTCGATGCAGTCGCCTACGCGGATGCCTTGCGCGGGCTCGTGCGCGTGTCGGCCGGGCGCTCCTCCTCGTCCGAACGCCCCGTGACCGCGTCCGTCAGCTCCTGGAGCATCCCCTTCTCGACGTCCAGCTCGTTGCGGACGTCACGCACGCCGCTCACGGACTCTGCGACGTCCTCGGCCATCCGCTTCTGGCCGCGGTCGTAGATCTTCCCGCGGAGGATGACCACGTCCGCCTGGACGTCGACTTCCATCTCGGAGGCGTCGATCTCCGGATGGTCGGCGAGGCGCTCGGAGACATCGTCGAGGATCCTCTCCCGCGAGCGCTGGTAGCCCTTCGGGCCGCGGCCTCGGAACTGCCCGGCCGTCGGCCAGTCTCGCTCGTCGGACCGTGAGCTCTGACCGTAGGCCTCGCGTCCGCCCCAACCACGGTCGCGGGCCGTCTGCAAGCGCGTCTCGCGGTACCCGCTGTAGCCGACGCCGCTGCGCGGACGGTCGATCTGCGAGCGGGACTCGAAGTCCTCGTACCCGGCGAACCCGACGCCGCTGCGCGGCTCGGAGCGGAAGCGGTCGTCAGCCTCGTACCCGCCGTAGCCGTAGGGCTGGCGCTCGGACTCGTAGGGCCCCTCGTCGCGGCCCCAGGCCTCGCGCTCGCGCCGGGACCGGGGCTCAGGCCACTCCGACTGGGATCCTCTTCGATTCCCGTACCCGTACGGATCGGTGCCCGGTGGCGGGTATCCGCGCTCGCGCCCTCGGCGCTCGTAGCCCTCGAACGGCTCCCGTCCGCCGAAGTCGCGCTCGCCCTCGTAACGCTGCCCGCGAACGGCGGGCGTACTCGGAGCCCTCGCGTGGGCGGCGGCCATAGTCGTACTCGTAGTCGTAATCGCGCATCGTGACCTCCTCGGTTCGGATGCAGCGTGCTTACCTCGGCGGTCGAGCCGGAAACCTCGGCGCAGGTATACGTGGCCCCATGGGCACCCCCGCCCACGATTCGGCTCACGCGGCCAACGGCGGCTCGCCGAACCGCGTCGCAGCGCGCGCGACGCTGCACTGCCTGACGGGCTGCGCGATCGGCGAGGTCCTCGGCCTGGTGATCGGTACGACCGCCGGGCTCGGCAATCCCGAGACCATCGCCCTCGCCGTCGTGCTGGCGTTCGTCTTCGGCTACTCGCTGACGATGCTCCCGCTCCTGCGGGCCGGGCTGGCGCTGTCCGTCGCGCTCCCGCTCGCCTTCGCGTCGGACTCGTTCTCGATTGCACTGATGGAGCTGGTGGACAACGGGGTGATGCTCGCCGTCCCGGGCGCGATGGACTGGACCCTCGGCAACCCCCGCTTCTGGGGAACGCTCGCCTTCGCGCTCGCAGTCGCGTTCGTCTTCGCCTTCCCGCTCAACCGCTATCTCATCGCACGCGGCCAGGGGCACGCGGTCGTCCACGCGTATCACGGTCACGACACCGCCGAGGCGCCGCCGCCCGCGCAAGGGTCGCCGTGGAAGCTCGTCGCCCTCGGCGCGGCGTCGATGGCGGTCACGGTCGCCGTCGCGACGGGCGGCGCGATCCTCGTCGAGTCGAGAAGCGAGGACGAGCCCGCCGGGGAGACCGGGATGTCGGTCGGGCAGGGCGATCCGTAGTACGCCGAAGCCCGGGGGCGCGACGACCCCGATGATTCCGCGGTCGGGTCGGGAGAAGATCAGAGGTATGCGAACGTCCTGCTGCGCGACTCTGGGAGGCACACGATGACCGGCGACATGCTCGTCTCACCCCACACGACCCCGCCCGAGCCCACGACGCAGCCGGTGCTGGCGCTTCGGCCGGTGTCCGATGCGATGCACCCCGGTGTGATCACGTGCCATCCCACCGCGACGCTCCGTGATGTCGCGAGGATGATGGCGAACGTGGGGATCCACGCGGTCGTCGTCTGGGGCGACGAGGAGGACGACTCGGAGGGGTTCTGGGGCATCGTCTCCGACCTCGACCTCGTGACCGCCGCAGCGCGCGGCGAGTTGCTCGCGGGACCCGCGGTCGGCGCTGCCCGGACGGAGGTCGTGACGGTGCGGGCGCGGGAGACCCTGCTGCACGCCGCGCACCTGATGGAGCAGCACCGAGTCACCCACCTCCTGGTGCTCGCCGATGATCGAGACCGTCCGATCGGCGTCCTCTCGACGCTCGACGTGGCCCGCGCCCTCGCCCGCGCGACCTACTAGAGAAGAGCCATCGGCCACCGGGTCGAGCCGCGCCGGGCACGTGAGGTTGACGGCGTCGCCGAAGGGGTACGCCCTGGGCGTGGAGGTCACGTCCTTCGACCACGTCGCCCTGTGGACGTCAGATCGAGACGCGGTCGCGAGGGTGCTGATCGACGGTTGCGGGATGCACGAGATCGAGCGCACGGACGCGTTCACGCTGGTGGGCGGTGACGCGCGCCGCGGCAAGGTGACGTTGTTCGTCGCGGAGGGGGCGCGGCAGCCGGGTGTGCTCGAGCGCATCGTGCTCCGCGTCCCGAGCCTCGGCGACGTCCGAGCGCGGCTCGAGGTGGCGAACATCCCGGCGACGAACGGGGAGGAGGGCGCGCTCCAGGTCGACGCGACCGAGCTCTCGTTGGCGGTTATCGAGAGCGACGCGACGGAGGTCGCCGACCTCGACCACGTCGTGCTGCGCGTCCCCGACCCGGCGGCCACGGCGGCGGAGCTCGCCGAGCTGGGCCTCGAGCGAGACGGTGAGCGGCTCCGCATCCACGACCGCGAGCTCGTTCTGCAGCGGGGGAACGCGCATGAAGGCGAGCGGCCGTTGCTGAACCACCTGGCGTTCCTCGTGGAGTCCGCGGAGGACGTCGAGCGGGAGGCGCGCGCCCGCGGCCTCGCGATCGACGACTTCGTCGACGCTCCCAACACGCTCGCGGTGTTCCTCCGAGGCCCTGATCGGATCAGGCTCGAGTACGTCGAGCACAAGCCCGGCTTCTCGCTGGAATGAGTCGTGACCGATCTCGTCGTCGCAGGTGCCGGCATGGCCGGGCTGGTTGCCGCGGCCGAGGCGACGGAGCGGGGCGCGCGCGTCGTCGTCCAAGAGAAGGGGAACAGGCCCGGCGGGTCGATGCTCCTCTCGAGCGGCGTCGTCTGGCGGCACCGCCAGCTCGAGGACTTCCGCCGGGAGTGCCCGGGCGGGGCACCCGAGCTGCAGCGCCTCGTGCACGAGCGGCTCGACGGGGATCTCGCCTGGCTCGAAGGGCTCGGGGCGCGTGTGGTGGCCCGCTCCACGGGCAATCGCGCCGACGGTCGGAGCACGGTTCGACACCCGCTCGTTGACCGAGGCGCTTGCGAAGCGCGCGCGCGAGCTCCGGCTCGGCGAGCCACTGCGACGAGCTTCCCGAAGGCACGGCCGTGGTGCTCGCGACCGGCGGCTTCCAGGCCGACCGCGACCTCGTGCGTGACCGGATCACGCCCGAGGCCGACAGCCTCGTCCTCCGCGCCACGCCATGGAGCACCGGCGACGGGCTCGCGCTCGGTCGCTCCGCGGGAGCCGCCGCGACGACGGGGATGGCCGAGTTCTACGGGCGCAACATGCCGGCGCCGCCGGCGCGGATCGACGAGGCCGAGTTCGTCCCGCTGGCGCAGCTGTACGCCCACTACGCCGTCGTCGAGAGCGGCGGCGAGAGGTACGAGCCCAGGACCTGGTCCGAGATCGACGTCGTCCAGTGGACGGCTCGCCGGCCGGGTGCCCGGGCGACGTACCGCGTCGCTACTGCACGGCTCGCGGAGCGGGTAGGTGAGCGCACTGTCGGCGAGATGGTCGCGGCCGCGGAAAGGGCGGGAGCGCCCGTCCACCGCGCGCTCGGGGGAGGTGACGGTCGAGGTCGTGGCGGGCATCACGACGACGCTCGGAGGTCTCGCAGTCGACGATCACGCCCGGGCCGCACCAGGCGTCTACGCAGCGGGCAACGATGTCGGCGGCATCGCCACCGGCGGCTATTCGAGCGGTCTCGCGGCGGCCCTCGTCCTCGGCCGTGTGGCCGCCGCATCCGCGCTCGAGGCCGGATGAGCAGCTTCGCATTCGGATCCGAGCCCACGGTCGGCATCGAGGAGGAGCTCCTGCTCGTCGACGAGCACTCGCTCGAGCTCGCTCCCGTCACGCAGGCGGTGCTCGACGCGATGGACGCCGATCCGGATGTCGCAGGCCACGATGCGTACTCCGCGCAGATCGAGCTGCGGTCGCCGCCGTCGTCCTCGGTCGGGGACGCCGTCGCGGCCCTCGGGGCCCTCCGCGAGCAGGCGCTCTCGGCGGGAGCGACGCTCATGGGCAGCGGCCTTCATCCGGCGGCCGAGTGGGGCGATGCGGAGCTCGTGCCCGGAAGCCGCTACGAGCTCGTCGCCGACGAGCTGCGCGGGCTGCTCAAGCGGACGCCCGAGTCGGCTCTCCACGTCCACGTCGGCCTCCCCGACGAGCAGGCCGCGATCCGCGCCTTCAACGCGCTGCGTCCGCATGTCCCGCTCCTCCTCGGCCTCGCCGCGAACAGCCCGTTCTGGTTCGGCGTCGACTCGGGGATGGCGAGCTCCCGATTCGCTCTTTCCCGCGCGTACCCCGGCCGGGGCGTCCCGCGGGTGCTGCGCGACATCGACGACCTCGAGGAGCTGACGACCGCGACCCTCGCTGCGGCCGGCCTCCACGAGGCGACCTTCCTCTGGTGGGACCTCCGCCTCCACCCGAGGTACGGCACGGTCGAGCTGCGCGAGATGGACGCCCAGGCATCCCTCGAGAACGTCGCCGCCCTGGCGGCGCTGGTGCGCGGGCTGGTGCTCGAGGCGGCGGACGGCACGGCCCACGGGCCCGACGAGCCCAGCGAGGCGCTCGCGTGGTCGGCGTTCCGCGCCGCCCGCGACGGGGTCGACGCCACGCTCCTCGACGGTGGGAAGCCGCGTCCGCTCGCGGACGTCGCCCGCGCCACCGTCGAGCGGCTGCGACCGATCGCCCGCGATGCAGGCGACGAGGACGCGCTCGAGGGCATCGAGTCGATCCTCGAGGCGGGCGGCGCGGCGCGACAGCGCACCGCCTTCGCGACCGGCGGCATGGCCGGGCTCCTCCGGTCACTCGTCGAGGAGACCGCCGACCACGGCTTCCCGTCGAGCCTCGTCCTCGGGTCGTCCACGTAGCCGTCAGGGCGCGGAGTAGGCTCCCATGGGAGGTCTCGCATGGCCGACAGCGACGTCCGCGCAGAAGTAGCGCGCCTCCTCGATCGTGGGGAGGAGGCAGGTGAGCTCCTGCTCTCCGACATCCAGCGTCTCGTCGAGGAGCTCGGGCTCGGGGACGAGGAGGCCGGGCGCGTGTACGGGGAAGCGGAGGAGAGGGGCATCGTCGTGCGCGACGACGCGGGGCGCGCGGAGGCCGACCCGCCGTCGTGGCACAACGGTGACCTGGCCTCGGCCACGACCGATGCGTTGCAGCTGTTCTTCGACGAGGTCGGCCGCTGGCCGCTCCTGACCGCGGCGGAGGAGGTCGCGCTCGCGAAGCGGATCGAGCGCGGCGACGAGCAGGCGAAAGAGCGGATGATCAACTCCAACCTCCGGCTGGTCGTCTCGATCGCGAAGCGCTACCAGGGTCACGGCCTGTCGCTGCTCGACCTCATCCAGGAGGGCATCATCGGCCTGATCCGGGCGGTCGAGAAGTTCGACCACCGCAAGGGCTTCAAGTTCTCGACGTATGCGACGTGGTGGATCCTCCAGGCGGTGCAGCGCGGCGTGGCCAACAAGTCGCGCACGATCCGTCTCCCTGTCCACGTTGCCGAACGCGAGCGAAAGCTTGCGCGGACAGAGCGCGAGCTGGCGGCGCGCCTCGGAAGAGAGCCGACGGAGGCCGAGGTGATCGCCGCCGCGGGGATCACGGACGAGGAATACCGCCAGGTGCAAGAGGCGGCGCGATCCGTCACGAGCCTGGACAAGGCCGTCGGAGACGACGGGGGAGACGGCGCCCACCTCAGCGATCTCGTCGCCCGCTCGACCGAGCCCGGCCCGGAGGACGAGGTGCTCGTCAGCCTTCGCGACACGGCGCTCCGCCGCGCTCTCGGTCGCCTGTCGGAGCGCCACCGTCGCGTCATCGAGTTGCGCTACGGGCTGGCCGGCGAGGAGCCCGTCTCACTGCGGGAGGCCGGCGGCATCCTCGGCATGTCGGCCGAGGGCGTGAGGCGGCTCGAGACCGAGGCGCTCGAGCACCTCGCCGTCGACCGCGAGATCGACGGGCTGCGCGAGGCAGCCTAGAGACGGGCCGGAACGCGGAAGCGGGCGCCGAAGGGGCGCCCGCTCACGACCTGCAGTGCGGCACTGCTAGCGCCTGCCGTAACCGACACCGCCGGTCACGAGCAGCACGATCAACACGATGATCAGGATCCAGGCCCACACCGGCATCCGTATCACCTCTCTGTCGGGGTCACCGGACGTGATACCCGCCGGGAGGCCGAACCCACACCTGTCGACCCCGTTCGGCTCCGCCACCACCGACCGCCATTTGCTCCCGACCGCGTCTGGCGACAGACGCTCTCGCAGGCGACTCCGTGGAACCGCCCAGGCAACGAGACCCTTTAGGATCGCCCACGTGAACGTCTCGCTGAGGCCGCTCGAGGACCGGGATCTCGACACGATCTATCAGCAAGTGACGGATCCGGAGTCGATCCGGATGGCCGCCTTCACAGCCGAGGATCAGACCGATCGCCGCGCGTTTCTCAACCGCATGTCGCGCCTGCGTGCCGACACAAGCGTCTCGTACCGAGTCATCGATGTCGACGGAGCAATCGCCGGAACGATCGGGTCCTTCCGAATCGACAATCGGCCTGAGGTGACCTACTGGGTAGACCGAACGCAATGGGGGAAAGGCATCGCGAGCGCAGCACTACGCATTCTTCTTGCCGAGACTGCCGAACGTCCACTGTACGCCCGTGCGGCCTCGGACAACTTCGGTTCGCTTCGAGTACTGGAGAAAGCTGGGTTCCGACGCGTTGGCGTCAACCGCGACTTCGCACCCGGTCGCGGTGAGGAGATCGAGGAAACGATCCTGCGCCTCGACTGAGGTAGGAACGGAACCGTGTGTGTCGTCGTAGGGCGGGTGTCATCGCGCCCAGTGTACGGCGACGCTCCGGCCCCATTCGGAACACCGGCGCAGGCGAGCGCTAGGGGGTGAACAGCTTCCAGTGCCCCTCGGAGACGACGTCGACGGTGCCGTCGACCACCGTGATGGCGGTCTGGTCGTCGATCGCGTATGCCCGACCCGACAAGCCGGCGGCCCACCGTTCTGCGCCGGCCATGGTGTTCTCCGGCAGAGCCTCGTGGTCCAGATGCGGGAAGATCGAGAAGTCGACGATTCCCAGCGCTCTGTCGCTACCGGTCGGCGGCTTCCAGACGACGAAGTCCTCCCCGATGTTGGGGGTCATCACCATGCTCCCGGCGCTCAGTCCCGCCCAGACCGTCTCGCGCAGCGACGGCAAGAGGTCCGCCAGTCCGGACTGCTGCATCCAGTGGCACAGATACAGGGAATCGCCGCCTCCCACCAGCAGGGCGTCGGTCTCCTGGACCATGGGAACCCAGTTGCCCTGGTCGATGCTGGGCAGCGCGGTGAGCTCGAGCACCCCCAACGACTTCCAACCCAACTCGCACATGGGCGTTCTGGGCTCTTCTCCGCTGATGAACCGCCATGCCGCGCCAGGACCGGCCATGGGGTGCCCGTACGCCGCTGTGGGAATGACGAGGGCGGTGGAGTCGGCGATCGGTTTGCCCAGTAGATCGACCAGCGCGCCGTGGATGCTCGTGTTCGTGATGCCAGCGGACGTGAGAAGGAGCCTCATGCTTCCTCCCGGATTGCCGGATAGATGTTGTTCTGGATAGACCGCTCGGCAACCCGTGACTCATCGGTCTCTGCCTTGGCTCCGCCTGGCGACCTGACAGAGAGAGGAGCATCACTGGCTCAAAGTGAGTGCCTCCGGCTCCGCGCAACCGGCCAGTTCACCGGGCACCGGTGATTTCCGGGCGCCAGTCGCGTCTGAAGCACCAGAGACAGGCCACAGACGCGGCGGCCACGCTGGCGCCGTGGCCCGGAAAGGAGCTGCACCATGACCAAGGTGGTCGCGATCATGTCCATGTCTCTCGACGGGTACGTCGCCGACGCGAACGACGGGGTCGCCGAGGTCTTCGACTGGTACTTCTCGGGCGACGTCGAGATATCCATGCCGAGCGCGCATTCGGACATGACGTTCCGTGTCTCGGGGCCGAGCGCAGACCACGTGAGGGGCTTGATGGCTGAGATCGGCGCCATGCTCACCGGTCGGCGCACGTTCGAACGCGCCGGCGGCTGGGACGGCCAGCATCCGTGGGACATCCCCGCTCTCGTCGCCACCCACCACGTGCCCGACGGCTGGCCGCGGCCCGGCTCGACGGTCCAGTTCGTCACCGACGGCATCGAGAGCGCCGTGGCACGAGCGAAATCGGCTGCCCACCCGAAGTCCGTGGGGGTGCACGGGGCCCAAACGATCCAGCAGTGTCTGGACGCCGGGCTGCTCGACGAGATCCACATCGATCTGGCTGCCGTGCTGCTTGGCGCAGGAGTGCGGCTGTTCGACCACCTCTCGAAGACACCGGTCGTCCTCGGCAATCCGACAGTCGTCACCGGTGTGGGTGTCACGCATCTCCGCTATCCCGTGCACGCGCCGTAGACCATCGGCGCTCGAGGGACATTCCGCACACTCGGGCGGGCGACGCTCACCGAGGCTGGAGCGGCGGACGTCGTCTGACATCGCGCCGGCGGAACGTCGACTGTGGCGGCCGCCCCGACGTCCGGCAAGAGGCCTTCGGCACCGAAGATGACGCAAGGTCGTGCGATGCGCTTGACGGCGAGTACGATCGACGTGTCGCAGCGACCCGCGCTCGAGGAGAGATGGATGAGAGACCACCCGAACTGGCAGGTGGCACGCCTCGAAGACATCGAGAGGCGCGACAGAGACATCCCCGTGCGCGAGCACCTCGGGATCCGCGCATTCGGGATCAACGCTTACATGCCCGGCGGGGACGGGACTCTGATCAACGAGCATGACGAGTCGGGGTCGGGTCAGGAGGAGCTGTACTTCGTGCTCGACGGGAACGCGACCTTCGAGATCGAGGGCGAGACCGTCGACGCGCCCGCAGGGACGTTCGTGTTCGTCCGGCCGGACGCTCGGCGGAAGGCGACAGGGGACGGAACCGTCCTCGCCCTCGGCGCCACCCCCGGCGAGGCCTACCAGGCGCTCGACTGGGGTGATGCGTGGCGCTTCCATAGAGACTCGATGACCGCCTACGGGGAGCAGCGCTATGCCGACGCGCTCGAAGCGGTCCGCGGTGGCCTCGAGCACATGCCGGACCACCCCGGTCTCCACTACAACTACGCCTGCTTCGCAACGCTCGCGGGCGACACCGGCGACGAGACGTTCGGCCACCTCCAGCGCTCTGTCCAGCTGCACCCCTCCTTCCGGGAACAGGCGCGCAGGGACGACGATTTCGCCGCCGTGCGCGACGACCCGCGGTTCGAGCAGGCTCTTCTCTAGTGCGCAGGTTCGACCGCGGAGAGCGGCCTGCCGCGGTTTACGCATCCCCCAGGGCAGGACGTTCCTGGATGTCTTCGTAGTTCTCCACCTCGCCAACGAGCTCACCGCCGCGGGCTCGTGGTGGCGACGGCGGCGTCGAGTCGGATCAACGCCTGCGAGCCCTCGCCGGCGACGCTGCCCGGTCGTCTCCGGGAGTTCCGGCTCGATGGGCTGCCCGCGCCGCGGAACGGCGGGTCAGACGGGCGCCCGGATCGACTCCGGCAGGATCCTGAGTCGCTCGACGAGCGTGAAGAAGGCGGCCCCGAACGGCGCGTCCTCGACCTGTGCCCTGACGCCGTCCCAGTCGATCTGCTCGCGGAGTGAGCGGGCGATCTCGAGCACGGGCCGGAAGTCGGGGTCCTGCTCGCTCATGGCGAGGAGCTTCGTCGTGAGGACGTCGTCGATGGACGCCACGAGGAGGGGGAGGGCCGCGACCTCGAGCTGGGCGGCGCGGACGAAGTGGCCGTCGTCGACCGGCCCGCCCGCCGGGTGGAAGATGAGGTCGACCAGGATCTCGCCGTCGTATGCCTTGACGAGCCAGCCCTCGGGTGGGCGCTCGGTGCGCATGCCGGCGTCCTCGAGTGCTTCCAGTGCCCGCTCGACGTCCTCCTCGCGGACGAGGAAGTCGACGTCGTGGTCGGTGGGCGGCCCCCCGCGCGCCCATGCGGCGAGCCCTCCACCGAGGAGGAACTCCACGTCGGCCTCGCGCAGCGCGCCGGCGGCCTTCTTCATCGACGCGATCAGGTCGGGGAAGTCGTCGCTCGGTGTGTAGCCCATGGACGCGGTCTACCCGGGCCGTCCGGGCGCGAATCCGACGGCGCCCTTTCACGACTCAGGCGGCCTGCGCCCGTCGGATGCGCCAGGAGCGAAGCAGGCTGACGAGGGCTGCCTCCTCCTCTCGCAGCCCTCCGTTGCGTCCCGAGACGACGCGCAGCTTGCGGTCACGGAAGTGCTCGAGCGTCCGGCCCTCCCGCCACTGCTCGACGACGGCCGGGCTGACGTAGGAGGCCCGCGCGACCGCCGCCGTGTTGCCGAGCTCGGCGCCGACCTGGCGCATGACCGATGCGAGCACACGGCGCTCGTCGGTCGTCTCGTCCGGCGGGCCGTGCTCCGCGAGCGCGACCGCCGCGGACAGGGTGCCGCCCCAGGTCCGGAAGTCCTTGGCCGTGAACGTCTCGCCGAGGTGCTCCGCGATGTAGGCGTTGAGGGCCGCGGCGGTGAGGTTCGCCGGAGCCCCGTTGCGGTCGAACCGCAGCAGGCGGGCGCCGCCGTCGTACCGCAGAAGCGCACGCACCGCCTCGGCGAGCTCCGAGTCGACGAGCGTCGTCCGGACCAGGATGCGGTGCTTGGCCCGGAAGTGGAAGACGACGTGACGGCCGCGTACCGAGACGTGGCGCTTCGACAGCGTCGTGATCCCGTAGGTCCGGCTCGACCGGGCGGATCGCTCGGATCCGACCCGGAACCAGCCGCGGTTGACGAGCGTGACGCCGAGCGCGCATGCCCAGTCGCGCTCGTACGGCCCGAGCTCGAGGTCCTGCGCGACCTGCTCGCGCAGCCCCGGGAGCCGCTCCCCGAAGAGCACGAGCCGATCGAACTTCGCGCGCTCCTGCGCGGCCCGGAAGTCGGGGTGGTAGAGGTACTGCCGCCGCCCGGCCGCGTCGAGGCCGGTCGCCTGGAGCCGTGCGGAGGCGTTGGGGGAGATCCAGACGTCGCGCCACGCGGGTGGGATCACGAGCCTCTCGATGCGCTCGAGGTGCCGCTCGTCGGTGATCCGCTCCCCCCGGCTGTCGACGTACCGGAACGGCTTCCGGCGACCGAGCCTTCGCCAGCCGCCGCGGCGCGGCAATCCCTACGCTCCCGCCCCGAGCAGGGACGCCCAGCGACGGGCAGTCGAGGCCTGTCGCCCCGTGCGTCACCGTTGGCCGGCGCCTGTCGCCACTCGCTCGTAGTGCGGGAGGATCTCCGACGTGTAGAAGCGGAAGAAGCCCTCCTGGTCGGGGCCCACCTGGTGGAGGTAGACGTGCGTGTAGCCGGCCTCCCTGTACTCGTCGATCTTGGCGATGTGGGCTTCCGGATCCGGGCCGCAGACGATCGCCTCCGCGACGTCGTCCTCGCCGACCATGCCGGATGCGGCCTCGAAGTGGGACGGCAGCGGCAACTCCTGCGCGAGCGGGCCCTGGAGCGCAGCGTTCGGCCACCACTCGAGCGCGGTGCGACGCGCCTCGGCCTCGCTGCTCGCCCAGCACACCGTGACCTGCCCGTATCGAGGCTTGCCACCACCGCCTGCCTCGTCGAAGGCGGCCAGCAGCTCGCCTTCCGGGGACGTCCCCACCAGGCCGTCGCCGATCCGCCCCGCGAGCTCGGCCGCCTCGGGGCCACCGGCGGCCACCATCACCTCGATCGTCTCCTCGGGAAGCGTGTAGATGCGAGCGTTCTCGACCGTGTAGTGCCGCCCGCGGTGGCTCGTGAGCTCACCGCGCCAGAGATCGCGCATCACGTCCACGGCCTCCTCGAGCATCTCGCGCCTGATCTCGGTCGAGGGCCAGCGCTGCCCGAGGACGTGCTCGTTGAGGTTCTCGCCTGTGCCCACGCCGAGGAAGAAGCGCCCGGGCAGCATCGAGGCAGCCGTCGCGGCCGCCTGCGCGACGATCGCCGGGTGGATCCTGATGGTGGGGCAGGTGACGCCTGTCCCGACCGCGAGCCGCTCGGTCGCGAGCGCGATCCCGCCGAGCACGCTCCAGACGAACGCGCTCTCTCCCTGGCGGTCTATCCAGGGGTGGAAGTGATCCGAGACGAGCGCGAAGCGTGAACCCGGCCTCCTCGGACAGCGCCGCGTTCCGCACGAGATCGAGCGGCCGATGCTCCTCGCTCGAGATCGCGTATCCAAGCTCCACTTTCGCCTCCTCGTCCGATCGCCGGCCACCCACGTGAGCCGCGCGCCCGACCACCGTTCCCCCCGCCGCCTGCGCCTAAACCGTCTGCCCGCCTGCGGCACCGTACGGCTGCCCGCTCGCGGCCGCGACCGCAGCCTCGCGGTCGGGATGGAGCGAGAAGACCCTGTCGAGGAGCGTTATCTCGAAGATCCGCCTGACGTCATGCGCCGGGCACACGACCGTCACCCTGCCGCCCGACGGTCGCAGCCGCTTCACCGCTCCGAGCAGCACTCCGAGTGTCATCGAGTCCACAAGGGTCGCGTAGGTGAGGTCGATCACGAGCGCCGAGGCGCCCCGGTCGAGCGAGACCGTGATCGCGCGTCGCAGATGTGGGGCGGTGTGAAGGTCGGAGTCTCCTCGGACGGCGATGACGGCGACTCCGTGGCCGCCGTCCGTCGATTCCACAGCGAAATGCGTCGGCCGAGAGGTGCCGACGACGGCGCGCTCCGCCGGGGAGCGCTTCTTCCGGCGCGTCGGAGGCGCCTTCCCGCCTTGGGGACTCGGGGTGGGCGCAAAGCCCACCCCGAGCACCGGCGGTTCAGTTCGCCCCGAGGGGCTCCCGCTCATCGTCGTCCTCTTTCGACTCGTCGTCACGATCGAGCTTGTCCTTCACGTCGTCGACCAGGTCGCGGCCCTTGTCCTTGAGCTCGCCCCAGCCCTCCTGGACCTCGCCCTCGGCCTGCTTGGCCTTTCCTTCGATGCGATCCGAATCCATGTCTTCCTTCCGCTAGGCGTTGTGTCGTCCTTCACGGGCTACCCGCCCCCGGCGGTTTCGACACACGCTCTGGCTCGCCAGACGGGCGGTGCAGGCGGCTCGGGCGGGTTCGGGTCGGGAAGCGGCGGCTCGGGCGGCTCTCCTGGCGGGACCGGCGGCTCCGGAAGCGGCTCGACCATGGGATCCATGTGTCCAGCTCCTGCCGATGCGAAACCCTTCGGACGCGGCGAGTTTCCGGCGCACCGTCACGGGTAGCCGAGCCCGAGGACCACACGAGCCCGGAAGGAGGACGCGATGCCCGACAAGCGACCGACCGTCAAGAACGAGAAGCAGTACGAGGCGTTGAAGGACAAGGGGATGTCCAAGGAGCGCGCGGCGAGGATCGCGAACTCCCCGGGGGCATCGAGCCGGGGTGGCAAGAAGTCCGGCTCGGGCGGCGATTCCCGTCAGGGCGGGACGACGGCGCAGAAGAAGGCCGCGGGTCGCAAGGGCGGCCAGGCGACTGCGCGCAAGCGCTCGTAACCCGCTCTACGCCTCGAGGACGGAGAGCACGTTCCCGGCCGGGTCCTCGAACCACGCGATCCGTGGTCCGGGGACCCGGGCGATTCCTTTCGAGTCCTGGTCGAATCCCTCGTAGCGCTCGAGCTCGACCCCGCGTGCGCCGAGCTCGTCGACGGCCGCGTCGATGTCCTCGACGGGGAAGTTGAGGATCGTGTACGTCGCGGGCACGTGATCCTCCTTCGGATAGATCAGCGTCGGACGGTCGCCGGCGAGGTGGAGGGTGAGCAGCCCGTTCTCCTCCGACACCTCGATCCCCAGCGTCTCGCCGTAGAACTCGCGCGCCTTCTCGATGTCGTCCACCGCGAAGCCGCTGAATGCCTTCGTCTTCGCGAACACAGGTACCTCCTCCCGTCGTGCTCGGTCGGCATCGGGCACGTAGCCGTTCGCCTCCCACGCCAAACCCGGACGAGCACGTAGCCCGTCTCGGTTACGTCCCGAGCGGAAACGGGAACACCTGCGGCATGCCGCGAGCGATCTGGTCCGGTGCGATCTCGTTCGGGCTCGTCAACGTGCCTGTTCGGATGTACAGCGCGATCGCCGAGCAGGACGTTCATTTTCACCTGCTGCACTCGAAGGACGACTCGCGGATCGGGTACGACAAGGTGTGCAAGAAGGAGGGCAAGCCCGTCCCCGACGACGAGATCGTCAAGGGCTACGAGGTCTCGGAGGGCAAGTACGTCTACGTCACCGACGAGGACTTCGAGGCCGCCGCGGGGGAAAGCTACAGGTCGATCGACATCCAGGATTTCGTCGACGTCGACGAGGTCGACCCGATCTACTTCGAGCGAACGAGCTACCTCGGCCCGGCAGACGGCGCCGAGAAGCCGTATGCGCTGCTCGTCCGGGCGATGGAGGAGTCCGGGCTGGTCGGGATTGCGACGTACGTGATGCGCGACAAGCAGCAGCTCGGCTGCCTGCGGGTGCGTGACGGGGTGATCGTGCTGGAGAAGATGTTCTTCGCCGACGAGATCAGGCCGACGAAGGGGATCGCGCCGCGCAGGACGACGGTCGGCAAGCAGGAGCTGGCGATGGCGCTCGACCTGATCGATCGCTTCCGGGGCAGCTTCGAGCCGGAGAAGTACGAGGACACCTACCGGGAGGCCCTGCTGCGCGTGATCGAGCCGAAAGCGCAAGGGCAAGGATGTGCATGTCGAGCCGGCGGAGGAGCGGGAGGAGCCGGTCGACCTGCTCGAGGCGCCTCCGGGCGAGCGTGGAGTCGCACCGTCGCAACGGCCGAAAGGCGCGGCGGGGCAACGGGTCTCTGTCGGGCCTGAGCAAGGCGGAGCTCGACAAGCGTGCCCGCCGAGCCGGCATCGAGGGCCGCTCGACGATGACGAAGGACGAGCTCGTCGAGGCGCTCGAGGCGGTCTAGAGGCTCGATGTGAGATTCGTGCGCGGTCGTGGGGCCGTCTCAGGCCAAGCCAGGTCGGCTCCGCGTCCGTAGCGCAGGCTGGGCGCCTTCGCAAGGGGCGCGGAGCCGGCATGGCGCCGTGCCTGAGGCGGCATCCAACGGAGCGCCCATCTCACCTCGAGCCTCTGGCCGCTCGCGAGTGCCTCAGATCGTCTCGCGCGCAGCGCTGTTGCGGGCTGTCGGTTTACGCTCTACGCGTGCCTGAGACGGGCGTCGCGAAGGAGATCGACGAGCTCTACGGGCTGCCGCTCGACGAGTTCACGAAGGAGCGGGACGCGCTGGCCCGTCGCCTCCGCTCGGACGGCCGCCGGGAAGAGGCGGCCGAGGTGGCCGAGCTTCGCAAGCCGGTTCTCGCAGCGTGGCTCGTCAATCTGCTGGTGCGCGAGCGGCGCGACGACGTGCGCGAGCTCGTCGGCGCCGCCGAGGCGATCCGCAAGGGCGAGGCGGGCGCGGACGATCGGTTCCGGCGCACGGCCGACGAGCTGGTGCGGGCCGCGCGCGAGCTCGTCGCGGGCGACGGTCGGAAGCCGACTGACGCCGTCCTGCGCGACGTCGCGACCACGCTTCGCGCCGCTGCCGCGGCCGACCCGAAGCTCCTCACGAGCGGTCGGCTGACACAGCCGGTCGAGGCGACGGGGTTCGAGGCGATGGCGGGCGCGGTCACCCGGCAGGCGCCGAAGGCGCGCGAGAAGCGCGACGACACACGGGCTGCGAAGAAGCGCGTGGAGGACGCGCGCAAGGCCGTGTCGGAGGCACGCGCCGAGGCGAGAAGGCTCGGAAAGGAGGCCGACGCCGCCGAGCGCGAAGCACGGCGGCTGCGCACGGAGGCCGACCGGGCCATGCAGGCGGTTGCGGACGCCGAGGAGCGCCTCGCCGCGGCGCGGGAGCGGTAGCGGTAGGGCCTAGGTGTCGAGACCGATGACGAACTCGCGCTCGCGGCCCTCCCAGGTCACGTGCAGCGACGTCGCGACCCGCCTCAGGAGCGAGACGACCGCGGCATTGTCGCCGCACACGGTCGCCACCAGCTTCGTGATCCCGGCGGCGCGCGCGTCGGAGGCGAGCTCCCGGGCCAGGATCGAGCCGATCCCGCGGCCCTGGTGGGCGTCGGCGACCTCGAAGGCGATCTCGGCGGACGCCCCGTCGCGGACGAGTCGGGCCATCCCGGCCGGCTCCGCGTCGCCGTCGAGATATGCGACGAGGACGTGATGGTCGCCGTCGACGCGCGCCAGCGCCGCGAGCTCGTCCTCCCGTAGCCGTGGCTTGGCACCGCAGAACCGCAGCTCGCGCGAGCGGGCGCCGAGACGCCCGAAGAGCGTGGCGACCGTCTGCGTGTCACCGTTCCGGAGCTGCCTGATCGTGATCCCGTCGACGTACCGTGCGTGCATCGTTCGATGGTGATCGATGCGCACGTCCTGCGCTTCCCCGCGGCGGGCCATCTTCTTGACATGGCCCGTTCGGGCCATCACCATCGCGGGTGATGGAGCAGGACATCCGCTTCTGCGAGCTCGACGGGCGGCGCATCGCCTACGCGACCGTGGGGGAGGGGCCGCTGCTCCTCTTCGGCGGCAGGTGGGTCACCCACCTGGAGGAGGAGTGGGACGACGGGGCCGCCAGGGCGTTCTTCGAGGATCTCGCGCGGACACATCGCGTCGTGCGCTACGACCGACTCGGGGTCGGGCTGTCCGAGCGCGACCCTCGGCGGCCCTCCGAGCGAGGAGGCCGAGACGCGCCAGCTCGCGACCGTCCTGCGGGCAAGCGGCGGAGGGCCCGCGACCGTGTTCGCCTGCTCCTGCGCCGGGCTCGCGGCCGCGCGTCTCGCGAGCGAGTCGCCCGAGGAGGTGCAGCGGCTCGTGTTCTTCGGCGGCTACGCCTCGCGCGACGACATCCCGGCCGCAACGCGCGACTCCCTCGTCGACTTCGTGCTGGCCAACTGGCAGCTGGCGGCGCAGATGCTGGCCGGCCTCTTCGTCCCGCGAGGGAGTGGCGAGGAGATCGACGCCGTCAGTCGCTACCAGCGTCGTTCCGCGGACGCGGAGGTCGCCTCCGCGTTCCTCGACCTCGACCTGCGCTCGGACGCCGGCCCCTATCTGCCGAACGTCACGGCGCCAGCGCTCGTGCTGCACCGTCGCGGCGACCGCACGGTGCCGATCGGGCGGGGGCGCCAGCTCGCCTCGCTCCTGCCGAACGCCCGGTTCGTCGCGTTGAAGGGCGACTCCCATCTGCCCTGGATGGACGACCAGCGCGACCTCCAGCGGGCACTCGCGGGTTTCCTCGGCGACGCCGGCCGCACGGAGGCGAACGGCGACTCGCCGCTCAGCCCCCGTGAGACCGACGTGCTGCGGCTCGTCGCCGCAGGCCTGTCGAACCGCGAGATCGCCTCGTCGCTCGTGCTCAGCGAGCACACGGTTCACCGCCACGTCGCGAACGTCCTCCGGAAGCTCTCGCAGTCGTCGCGGGCCGCGGCCGCCGCTCATGCGACGCGGGCGGGCTATATCTAGAGGCTTGATGTGAAATGGGCGCGCCCCACGACCGCGCACGAATTTCACATCGAGCCTCTGGCGTTCAGGCTCGACGCTCCTCGGCCGGACCGCTATCGGATCGCATCGCTTGCCCTCCCAAACCCGACCGGAGGTGGTAGGACCGGGAGGTCATCGAAAAGGGGAGAAGACCGATGAGATGGTTCTTGCTTGCGGCGATCGCCGCTGCTGCGGTCGCAGTCGCCGCCGCGTCCGCCGCCCCGCCCGAGCCGGACGTCCGCTTCGCGACGTTCAACGCATCGCTCAACCGTCCATCCGCCGGCCTGCTCACGTTGCACCTGGCCGACCCGAACGTCGACGACCAGTTCCGCCGGCAGGCGAAGAACGTCGCCGAGGTGATCCAGCGCATCCATCCCGACGTGCTGCTCGTCAACGAGTTCGACCCGCTCGGAAACGCCGACGCGCCGGTCGGGCCCGAAGACCTCCTGCGGGACAACTTCCTCGAGGTCTCCCAGAACGGCGCGCCGCCGATCGACTACCCGTACGTGTTCATCGCGCCGTCGAACACGGGCATCGCGACGGGCAAGGACCTGAACAACAACGGCGTGGCTGTGACGACCCCCGGGGCTCCCGGTTACGGTGACGACGCGTTCGGCTTCGGCGCCTTCCCCGGCCAGTTCGGGATGGTCGTCTACTCGAAGCACCCGATCGTCTACGAGGAGGTGCGCACCTTCCAGCTCTTCAGGTGGAAGGACATGCCCGGGAACCTGATCCCGACCCCGTTCTACTCACCCGACGAGGTGGACATCCTCCGGCTCTCGTCGAAGAGCCACTGGGACGTCCCGATCCGGATCGAGGGAAAGACGGTTCACTTCCTCGTCGCGCATCCGACGCCCCCGGTGTTCGACGGGCCCGAGGACCGTAACGGCCGGCGGAACTTCGACGAGATTCGCTTCTGGGCGGACTACGTCACGCCGGGCCGGTCGGGGTACATCTACGACGACGACGGAGGCCGGGGCGGCCTGAAGCCGGGCGAGCTCTTCGTGATCGCCGGTGACCAGAATTCCGACCCGCTCGACGGCGACAGCATCCCCGGCGCGATCCAGCAGCTGATCGAGCACCCGCTCGTGAACGGGAAACTGACCCCGTCGAGTGCGGGGGCGGTGGAGGCGACCGCGCTGCAGGGAGGCGCGAACACGGCGCATCGAAGCGACCCGCGGTTCGACACTGCCGACTTCTCCGACACCGCGCCGGGGAACCTGCGGGCCGACTACGTCCTGCCGCGAAAGACGCTCCAGCTCGTGGACGCCGGCGTGTTCTGGCCACTTCAGGCGGATCCCCTGTTCCGGCTCACGGGCGTGTTCAGCTTCGCGGACTGGGGGCTCGTCGGCGGGTTCCCGACCTCCGACCATCGCAGCGTCTGGATCGACGTCACCGTTCCTTCAGTGCGTTGAGCATGGGGGCGGGGCAGCCCACGGCTGCCCCGCCCCGGACATCGGCCCGGTGCACTACGCGACCTCGGACAGCCGGCCGAGATGCGGGCGCCGGAGATAGGCGTACGACGCCACGAACCCATCGCGCCAGCTCGGGTAGCGCAGCGTCCAGCCGAGCTCGCGCTTCGCCTTCGCGTTCGACGCCCCACGAACCTCCGTCAGCAGCGCGACGCCTGCGTCGCCTGCCAGCCTGCGCGCCAGCCAGGCCGGGACGTGACGCGGCGGCTTGGCGCCGATCGCCTCGGCCAGTGCGGGGAGCCACTCGCGCACCGGCGCCGGGTCGTCGTCCACGACGTTGTAGACGCCGGGGTCGCCACGCTCGATTGCGAGCACGGTGGCCGCGGCCGCGTCGTCGAGGTGCACGAACGACCAGACGCCCTCGCCGTCGCCGACGATCGGGAACTGCCGCTTCCGTACCGGCTCGAGCTGGACGTCGTCGGGCGACCCGTAGAAGCCGCCGTAGCGGAGCGCGAGCCCGCCCGCCTCGACCACCGCCTCCTCGAGGTGACGGATGGCGTCCAGCGTCTCGCGCATCCCCGGTAGCGGGTCGGGGTCGAGCGGCTCCTCCTCCGTCGTCGACCGGGCCGCCCCGGCCGGACGGCCAGCCTGCATAGCTCTGGGCGACGACGCGCTCGACGCCCGCCGCGCGCGCGGCGGCGAGCAGCGCGTCCGTGCCCTCGATGCGCAACCGGTTGGTCGGGCCGAAGCTGCGGTCGAAGTGCTTCGTGTCGAGCCCGCCCGCGAGCGACGTGGCCTGATGGACGATCGCGTCGGGCCGCGCCGCGACGACGGCGTCGCGGACCGCGCGCGCGTCGAGCAGGTCGAGCACGACCGGCTCGGCGCCCTGTGCCTCGCAGCCGTTGCGCCCGCTCGGCCGAGCGGGACGTCCCGATCACGTCATGCCCACGCTCGACGAGCTGGGGCACGAGCCGGGCTCCGAGGGCGCCTGTCGCGCCTGCCACGAAAACTCTCATCCTCTTCCTCCTCTCACTGGTTTCTCGTACCGGAGACGAGGGAACGGGCCCGTCTGTGACGGTGTCACGCCGGCGACTGCTATCCCGTCTACGAGAGTGATGGAGACCGAGCAGGAGCTGCGCCCGTACCTGTTCGCGATCGCCTACCGGATGCTCGGGTCGGTCGCGGACGCCGAGGACGTCGTCCAGGAGGCGTTCCTCCGTTACCACGCGTCCGACGCCGACGTCGGAGTCGCCGAAGGCGTATCTCGCGACCGTCACGACGAGGCTGGCGATCGACGAGCTCCGCTCGGCGCGCAGCCGCCGCGAGGTATATCCGGGCGAATGGCTGCCCGAGCCGCTCGTCGAGGACGAGGCGGTACGGCACGCCGAGACGGCGGACTCGCTGTCGATGACGTTCCTGCACCTGCTCGAGAAGCTCTCGCCCGTCGAGCGGGCCGTGTTCCTGCTCCGCGAGGTGTTCGACTACGACTACGAGGAGGTCTCGCGGATCGTCGGCAAGACACCCGCGAACGCGCGGCAGATCCTCGCCCGCGCGCACGCGCACATCCAGGAGGGAAGGCGCCGCTTCGAGGTGTCGCGGGAGGAGCGGGACGAGGTCGCGCGACGCTTCCTCGCGGCCTGGGAGGAGGGCGACACCGCCGCGCTCGTGGAGTGGCTCGCCCCCGACGCGACCGTCTACGGGGACGGCGGCGGCAACGCGCCGGCGGTCCCGGTGCCGCTCGTCGGCGCCGAGCGGGTCGCGAAGGCGCTCATCGGCTGGGGACGGAAGGCGCTGGAGCGCGGCTTCACCTACCGGTCGACGCGCGTCAACGGCGAGCCGGGCGTCGTCTTCTACGACCCCGGGGGACGCGCGCGCTGGGTCGCAGCGTTCGAGATCGCCGACGGCGTGGTCGTCGCCGTGCGGTCGGTGCTCAACCCCGACAAGCTGACGCACGTCCCGCCCTCGAGCGTGTGACCCCGGGCGGCGCAGCCCTCAGAGGAGGCGGACGGCGATCCCGGGATAGTCGAGCACCAGGCCCGCGTGGTCGTAGACGATCACGTCGCGATAGCCGAACGCGGGCGCCGCGTAGTCGAAGCGCAGCCGTCCGTCGTCGTCCGGCAGCCGCGTGTACCGCTGCTCCAGCCGCTCCACTCGCGCATCCGTCGCGCGGACGTAGGCCGCAGGCGCCTCGGCCGTCGCACCTGCGGCAAGCCCGAGCCGACGCACAGGCAGGGCGTTCGTGCAGGCGGACGCCTCGAGATCGACGTCCAGGCACCCGTCGAGCTCGGGCGCCCTCCTGCCGCCGACGCGCCAGCCACCGGCTCCGTCCGCCTTCAGCTGCACGTCGAACGCTCCGAGCGGCGACCGGCCGGCGACGTGCGCGAAGCGGGTCAGACAGTGCGAATCGACGGAGACGGTGTACCGCACGCCCCACGCCTCACCCTCCTCGACGGCCGTGGCGTGCCCCTCGAGTACCACCTCCTCGCCCTCGCGCCGGACGAACACGACCTCGAACCCCTCGCGGGCGCCGAGGTGTCGCCATACGGCGACCGCGGGAGGACCGATCACGGATTCCCTCCCTCGGCGAGTCGGTGGTGGACGGCCTCGACGTCGTTGCCGGCTGGGTCGGGCGCGAAGGAGCGCCGGTCGCCCGCCCCGTACGTCCGCAGGCCGGTCGCGCCGTTGTCCATGACCGCGCCCCCGTCGGCGAGCCGGACCGTGATCTGTTCGAACACACCACGAGTGTCGCAGGCGCCAGCCCGGTGGAGAGGAGCGAAGCTGCCACAGACCCCGGGAAGTCCCGGTATAGATCGAACGCGTGCGGGCCGGGCCAGCGACGAGCTGCGTCGTCGTCCTCCTCACGCGAGACCTGCGGGTGCACGATCACCCCGCCCTCGACGCCGCGGTCGGGGTGGCTGCACGCGTCGTCCCGCTGTTCGTCTTCGACGATGCGCTGCTGGCGACTTCGGCGCGCCGAACCGGGTGGCCTTCCTCCTCGACGCGCTCGCCGACCTCCGACACTCGCTCGCCTCACGGGGCGGCGGTCTCGTCGTCCGCCGCGGGGACACGGTGGCGGAGGCGCTCCGCGTCGCCGACGCGACCGGCGCGAGCCGCATCCACCTGAGCGAGGACGTGAGCGCCTTTGCCCGTTCGAGAGAGGAACGTCTTCGCCGCGCCGGGGAGGAGCGCGGCATCGCCGTCCACGCGTACCCGGGCGTCACCGTCGTCCCTCCCGGCGACCTCTCGCCCGGTGACTCGGGCGGGCCCTACAAGGTGTTCACCCCGTTCTGGAATCGCTGGCGCGCTGCCCCGCGAAGGCTGCCCCTCCCGGCACCGGGCTCGATTCCGACGGTCGGGGAGGTCGACGAGGGCCCGCTGCCCGAGCTGGGAGACCTCACACGCATCGGGGTGGCGTCGAATCTTCCCGAAGGCGGCGAGACCGCGGCGCGCTCGCGCCTGTCTCGCTGGCTGCGCGAGGGGCTCGCCCGACTACGACGCACGCCGCGACGACCTCGCCATCGCGGGGACGTCGGGCCTGTCCCCCTACCTCCACTTCGGGTGCCTGTCGGCGCTCGAGGTGGTGCACCGCGCGGAAACCGAGCCCGGCGGCGAGGCCTTCGTCCGGCAGCTCTGCTGGCGCGACTTCCACCATCAGCTGCTCGCGTCCCAGCCCGCGCTGTCGACGCAGGACTTTCGCCCGCGTCACGACCGGTGGCGCGACGACCCCGACGCTCTCGCCGCCTGGAAGGAGGGCGCGACGGGCTACCCGGTCGTGGACGCGGGGATGCGCCAGCTCCTGGCCGAGGGGACGATGCACAACCGCGCCCGCCTCGTCACGGCGTCCTTCCTCACCAAGCACCTCTACCTCGACTGGCGTCTCGGGGCGGAGCATTTCGCCGACCATCTCGTGGACGGCGACGTGGCGAACAACGTCGGGAACTGGCAGTGGGTCGCCGGCACCGGCGCGGACACCCGTCCGAATCGCGTTCTCAACCCGACGCGACAGGGTCGTCGCTTCGACCCCGAGGGCGCGTACGTCCGGCGCTGGGTGCCCGAGCTCGAAGGGATCGACGGCGCCGGACGTGCACGAGCCGTGGCTGCTGGGCCGCCTGCGCCCGAGCGCCTACCCGAGCCCGATCGTCGACCATGACGAAGCGGTACGCCGCTTCCGGGAGGCCAGAAGCGGCTAGTCGCCGGCCGCCAGCGCGTCGCGGACGGCGTCGTCGAACGAGGTGAGCTCGATCGGGACGAGCTTGCGGATCCGGTCGTCCCGGCGACCGTCGGCGTGCGCAGCCCGTCGATCAGCGGCCTGGCGACCGCAGCGTTCACCGGCGTCACCAGATGGAGCCACCACGAGGACAGTCTGGGGGTGAGCACCGGCACCTCGACGATCGGGAGGCGCTTGCCTCGGAGCCGGGCGATCCGCTCCATCATCTCGCGGTATGTCATCACCTCCGGGCCGCCGACGTCGAACGACTCGCCGTTCGCCGTCGAGCCCGCAGACGCCCGACACGTAGCGGACGACGTCTCGAAGCGCGATCGGCTGCGTTGGTGTCGAGACCCAGCGGGGGCAGATCATGGCCGGCAGCCGGTCGACGAGCGCACGGATCGTCTCGAACGCGGCGCTCCCCGGCCCGACCACCATCGCTGCGCGCAGGGTCGTCACGGGCACGGGCCCCGCAGCGAGCCGCTCCGCGTCTCGGCCCGGCTGCGGAGATGGCTCGAGCGGCGTCTGCGGTGGCTCCCAGCCCGCCGAGGTAGACGATCTGGCGGACGCCGGCCCGTCCCGGCGCGCGGCCGCCACGTTGTCGGCGGCGAGCCGGTCGAGGGCCTCGAAGTCGCCCGTCGCCGAGCGAGTGCACGAGGTGGTACGACGACGTCGCCCTCCCGGAAGAGGCCGTCGAGCGAGGCGACGTCGGTCACGTCCGCGCTCGCCGACTCGACGCGTCCGTCGCCCGGTTGCGCCCGACGCGAGACCGCGACGACATCGCACCTGCGGGCGAGCTCCGGCACGAGGGCGCGCCCGATGACGCCCGAAGCCCCGAGGACGACCGTTCTCATGTGCGCCTCCAGCTGCGCGCTCGAGGAACCGTCGGCCGACGGCGCGATGCGCACGGGCCTGGAGTGCCGTGTACAGCGCGCGACGGAGCGATCGCCGTCTCATGCTCCCGCCGAGCCGGGGCATGTAGCCCCCGACGAGGAGCTCCAGCTCGAGCGTCCCGCGCTGTGCGACCGCGAGCGACCCGCCCGGCCGGGCGACGAGCAGGCCGCCGCGTATCGGGTACCGGCACTGGACCGTCTCGCCGTCGACCGTCACCTCCGGCGGCCCGAACCGGAGAAGGGGACGATGCCGGCGAGGACCAGCAACGACCCCGTCCCTCCGCGCCCGCGGGCGGACGAGGCCGTGTGAGAAGTGGCGCGACCTCCTCGAGGTAGCGGCGCCCCAGCTCACGCGCGCCCTCCTCGTCGGTCGTGACCACCTGGTGCTGGAGCGTCGTCCACTGGCGGGATTCGACCGCGCCGGAGGCTGTCTCGCGTTCGGTCGTGAACCACTCGCTTCTGGACGCGTCCGTGCCGGGCTCAGTCGACTCCGGCCGCGAGGGTCTCGGCGGCCAGACGACGTCCCCGGCGAGGTAGCGCGGCGTGCGCCCTGCGCGCGACCCGGGCGCTCGCCGCCGCACCCGCGATCCACAGCGGAGCGTGGAGCGCCACCTCCCTGAGCCGCGTCGCGCTGTCGTCGAAGGCGCCGGAGGTGGTGCCGGAGATCACGACGGCGGCCGGCGCGAGCGCCTGCGCGGCCTCGACGACCGACGCGACCGGCGTGTCGGCGCCGAGGTAGCTGATCCGCCAGCCCTGCTCGCGCAGACAGAGGCCGAAGCCCACGAGCGGGAGATCGTGGAGCTCGCCTTCGGCGCACGCCAGAAGCGCTCTCGGGCCCGGCGCCACGGTCCCAGGAGCGCGCGAGGGCCATCAGCCGTCCCCGCACGAGGTTGCTGGCGAAATGCTCCTGCGCCACGGATGCCTCTCCCCGTTCCCACCGCTCACCGAGCTCGTTCAGGTACGGCATGAGCACGTCCCGCACGACGACGTCGAGCGTCAGGGTTGCGAGCAGCCGGTCGAGCGCCCGCTGGGCGGCGGCCTCGTCGAAGCCGTCGAGAGCGGCCTCGAGCTCCTTCGCGTCCGTCACCGGGATCGGCGCCGCCGCCGTCTCGGCAACCTCCTCGGCGAGCGCCAGCCTCGCGGCCTCCGCGGCCGACAGCCCGTCGGCCAGGTTCGCTCGCATCGCGAGCACCCGGGCCACGTCGTCCTCGCCGTAGAGCCGGAAGCCTCCGGGCGTGCGGCTGGGCGCGAGCAGGCCGTACCGGCGCTCCCACGCGCGGAGGTTGCTGGCGAAATGCTCCTGCGCCACCGACGCCTCTCCCTGTTCCCAGCGCTCACCGAGCTCGTTCAGGTACGGCATGAGCACGTCCCGCAGCACGACGTCGAGCGTGAGGGTTGCGAGCAGCCGGTCGAGCGCCCGCTGGGCGGCGGCCTCGTCGAACCGGTCGAGAGCCGCCTCGAGCTCCCTCGCGTCGGCCACCGGCGCGGGGGCGGCCGTCTCGGCGACCTCCTCGGCGAGGGCAAGCCGCGCGGCCTCCGCGGCCGACAGGCCGTCGTCCAGGTGTGCGCGCATGGCGAGCACGCGGGCGACGTCGTCCTCGCCGTAGAGCCTGAAGCCTCCGGGCGTGCGGCTCGGCGCGAGCAGGCCGTACCGACGCTCCCATGCGCGCAGGGACTCCACGGGCACGCCGACGCGGCGCGAGAGCTCGCCGATGCGGAGCAGCTTGTCGTCGGCAGGGGTCATCGGAGCTCACGCGGCGGCGGGAAGAGGTAGGAGCCCGTCACGTGCGGTCCCCGCCGGTCGAGGCGCCCGGCGGCTTCCGGCCGCGGCGGCGGGGCGTGTCGATCGGCGCGAGAGCGCCGAGGGCCACCAGACGCGGTCGCCGAGGTCGAAGGTCAGCGCGGGAACGAGGATCGAGCGCACGACGAGCGTGTCGAGGAGCACGCCGAACGCGACCGTGATCCCGAGCTGCGTCAGCGCCACGAGCGGGAGGACCGCGAGCACCGAGAACGTGCCCGCGAGGACGACCCCGGCCGACGTGATCACGCCGCCGGTGACCGCGAGCCCCTTCAGCATCGCCTCGCGCGTCGGGCAGGGCGAGCGCCTCCTCCCGCACGCGCGCCATCAGGAAGATGTTGTAGTCGACGCCGAGGGCCACGAGGAAGATGAACGCGTAGAGCGGATAGCTCGGATCCTCCCCGGGGAAGTCCGCGAGGACCTCGAAGAGCAGGAGGCTGCCGCCGAGAGCCGCGAGGAACGAGAGGACGACCGTGGCGATCAGCATCACCGGCGCGACCACCGAGCGGAGGAGCAGCACGAGGATTCCGAGCACGACGAGGAGGACGAGCGGGATCAGCAGCTTGGTGTCCCGCTCGACGGCAGTGCGCAGGTCGGCCTCCTCCGCGCGTCGCGCCGCCGACGAGCACCACGTCGCCGACGGCAGCGCGAAGGTCGCGGCGGAGCGGCTCGATCGCGGCGAACGCAGCCTCGTCGAACGGATCCTCCTCGAGGACGACGTCGAACCTCGCCCCGGGCTCCCCGCGCTCCGGCTGCCCGACCCGCGTCACCCCGTCGGCCGACCGCGCGGCCTCGAGCGCCGCGTCGGTCCTGCCGGGCTCCGTGACGAGCACGACGGTCGGAGCGCCCTCGCCTGCCGGGAAGGACTGCTCGAGCAGCTGCTGGCCCTGAACGGACTCGACCGAGCCGCGGAAGGAGTTGGCGGTCGTCAGGTCGTCGTCGAGGCCGAGCGTGCCGAGCGCCAGCACCGCCGAGCGCGAGCGTCGTAACGATCCACGCGGTTCGATGGCGCCGGTCGATCGCGCGGCCGAGTCGGCTCCAGAAGCCCGAGTCGGGTGAGTGCACGGCTCCGACACGGGGGACGAACGGCCAGAAGGCGCGGCGCCCGCCGATCAGAAGGAGCGCGGGGAGGAGCGTCAGCATCGCGGCGGCCGTGACGGCGACGCCCATCGCGCCCACGGGGCCGAGGCCCGCGGTCGAGTTCACGCTCGCGAAGGAGAGGCAGAGCAGTGCGGCAACGACCGTGCCCGCAGACGCGGCGATCGCTGGGCCTGCGTTCCGGAGCGCGACCCGCATCGCCTCGTACTTGTCCTCGACGAGGAGCAGCTCCTCCCGGTAGCGAGCGGTCAGGAGCAGCGCGTAGTCGGTCCCCGCGCCGAACACGAGGACGAGGAGGATCCCACCGGTCTGACCGTTGATGACGAGCCCGGCCTCCGCCAGGAGCGTGCCGATGCCGCGGACGACGGATTCCGCGATCACGACGGTGAGGAGCGGCAGCGCCCAGAAGACGGGGCTGCGATAGATGAGGACGAGGAGCACGAACACCAGGCCCGCCGTGGCGAAGAGCAGGGTGGAGTTGATCCCCTCGAACGCCCTGGTCGCATCCGCGGAGAAGCCGGCAGGGCCGGTGACCCGGGCCTCGAGCCCCGGCGTGAGGCCGTCCTTCACGATGTCGCGGACGTCGTCGACCGCTGCGACGAGGACATCGGCGTCACCTTCCGCCTCGATCGGGACAGCGATCACGGCGCCGGTGCCGTCCTCCGAGAAGGCGACCGGCGACGGGGGGCGGGCGCCTTCGATGCCGGCCTCTGCGATCGCCTCCCGCTTCCGCTCGACAGCCGTCCTCGCCTCCGCGGCGAGCCCGGCCGGATCGCGGAAGACGGCGATCGCGGGCGTCAGCTCGCCGGAGGGGAAGCCTTCCGAGGCCTCGCAGCACCGCGACGGACTCCGCCTCGCCGGGGAGGAAGCTGGACGGCTCGTTCTTCTGGACGCCCTCGAAGCGGCCGGCGAGCGGCCCGAGGGCGAGCGTCGAGCAGCAGCCATAGCCCGAGGACGACGAGCCTCCGTCTGCGGCCCGCGACGAGCCGGCCGAGGAATGGTGGGCGCTGGTCGACGTCATGATTCTGGACAGAGTCTATACATGAATCTGCCCGACCACTCGCCAGCGTGCCTCTCTGAGATCCGACTTGCAAAGCCGTATCGATCTGTGCTAAAACTGTACAAGTCATGTACAGAACCTATACAGGAGGTACGGAGTTGCGTACTGCACTCGTCACGCTCGGAGCGACCGTCCTCGCGGCCGCTGCCATCGTCGGCCCCGTTTCCGCCGCGCCGGCGACCTCGCCCCAGAAGGACATCGCGCAGGTCGCGGCCTCGTCGCCGCAGTTCACCACGCTCGTCTCACTGCTCAAGAAGGCCGGCCTGGTCGGCGCGCTGAAGCAGGGCTCGTACACGGTGTTCGCGCCGACGAACGCCGCGTTCGCGAAGCTGCCGAAGTCGACGCTGGCCGCCGTGGGCAAGGACCCGGCGCTCCTCAAGAAGGTGCTCACCTACCACGTGGTCAAGGGCAAGGCGCCCGCCGCGAAGGTCGTCACGCTGAACGGCAAGTCCGTGAAGACCCTCGAGGGCCAGGGCGTCAAGGTCTCGATCCGCGGAGGGAAGGTCTACCTCAACGGCTCGAGCCAGGTCACCAAGACGGACGTGATGGCGTCCAACGGCGTCATCCACGTCATCAACCGCGTCCTCGTCCCCAAGAGCTGACCAAGGTCACGGCTCGTCTCACAGCGAGCCAACGGGAGGGGTGCCGCTCCGAGGCGGCCCCCTCCCGCGGCGCTCCTACCCCGCCGGGCGGTGGTGGACGGCCTCGACGTTGTTGCCCGCGGGGTCGAGCATGCCGGCGGCGGTCGTGCCGTCTGGTTGACGTGGAACGTTGACTACTAGGGTCGGTCATGGTGGACGGCTTCGATGTTGTTGAGGTCGGGATCGGCGAGGTAGGCGCCGTAGTAGCCGGGGTGGTATTCGGGTCGTTCGGCAGGTTCGCCGAGCGAGGTGTAGCCAGCTTGGATGCCAGCTCGGTGGAAAGCCTCGACTGTCATTGTGTCGGGGGCGGAGAAGGCGATATGGACGTTCTCGGAGACATCTCCGGGGACGAGCGAGACGCTAGCGTCCTCGTCCCTGAAGATGGTGGTGCGGTCGGGGCGTCGGGATCTGACCTGGTAGCCGACGATCGTGGGCGACGGTCTGGTAGAAGCGGGTGGCGGCGTCGAGGTTGCGGACGCGCAGCCAGAGGTGGTCGATGCTCGTGCCGTCGGTTCTGCGGGGTTTGTGGTGGACGGCTTCGATGCTGTTGCCGGCGGGGTCGGCGATGAAGGCGCCGTAGTAGCTGGGGGTGTATTCGGGTCGTGGGCCGGGTGGGCCGAGGTCGGGGTAGCCGGCATCTCGCATCGCTTGCCACCAGCGGTCGACCTGGGAGCGGTCGGTGGCTTGGAAGCCGATGTGCAGGCGCCGGGTGAGCGGGCCGCTCGGGGTTGCCTGGGCGATCGAGAAGTCGTTCCACTCGACAAACTCATCACTCTCGAACGTGGGTGAGCGGTCGACGAGTTCGAGTGCGAGCTTGTAGAAAGCGCGCGCTGCGACGAGGTCGGGCACCCGGATCGTGACGTGGTCGATCACACGGGGGCGTACCCGGTCGGTTGCTGGTTTCGAAACCTCGAGGCTCGTTGTGAGCCCGTCGTCGTGCGATGGATGGATATATCCGTGTATCGCGGGTGGCTGGCCGTGTGGGCGAGTCGTTTATCTCGCCGGAGGTGCAGCGGCACGAAGATCGCCGGTTGGGCGGAACTCCACGACGTGGAGATCGCGCACTGGTGCGAGGAGCTCGATCAGTCAGGTCGTCGCCGTGACCGACCGATGTTCCACGCAGGCACTCGCGCGCTGTGGGAGAGGAGACGGCGGAATCATTGTTGCCCGTCTCGATCGCTTAGCGCGTTCTGCCGCTGATGCACCGGGAGTACCCCACGCTCCTCCGGAGCGCTTCCCGCCACGTCGCTCCTC
>CAVROJ010000023.1:0-47856 GCA_963722755.1 uncultured Actinomycetes bacterium | reverse complement strand
TGCTCGTAGCGCCACGCGCCGCGGCCGTGTCACGGGATTCCACGTCCTGTGACACGGTCGCTAGGCGTTCTCGCCATCCACGTGGCGCACGATCCGCTGCCGCGCGCGGTAGAGCCTGCTCATGACCGTTCCCTCGCGCGTGCGGAGCACCGCGGCGGCTTCTTTGTAGCTCAGGCCCACGACGTCGACCGCAACGAGCACGTCGCGGAAGTCGTCGGGCAGTGCCGCGATCGCCTCGTACACCTCGCGTGCCTCGAGCGCGCGCTCCGGCTGCGCGGAGGCGCGCTCTTCGACGAACTCCTGCCCTTCCGCGAGCGGCGCATGTCCGCGGCCGACGGCCCTGCGTCCGAAGGGCGGTTGAGGAAGGCGTTCGGGAGGACGCGGAGCAGGTAGCCGAGGTCGTCCTCGCCGCGGAGGAAGCGCGGACGCGCGAGCACTCGTGCGTACGTGTCCTGCACGAGATCTTCGGCATCCTCGCGCGAGCCCGTGCTAGCGCCCAGGCGGCGCGAAAGAGGCGATCGATGTGATCCCCGAGTCGTGACGGACTCGAGCTTGCGGTCCATTCGGGAATGAACCTCCGGGGCGGCGGTGTCCTCGGTGACATCAGGGCAGGCACACATGCCACTCGGGACTCGAAGGAGGAGACATGATCTCACGCCCAAGCGACTCGAACGACTCGCTCGTCCTCGCACTGCTCGGGACGGCCGTGGCGACCCTGGTCGTGACGTTGCAGCCGGCCGAGGCGGCGTTGCAGGCGGGCCGCACGTTCGCAAGGAACGTGCTCGTGGGCGCCGACAACGACAACGCCGCCAACACGTTCATCCAACCGGCCAACGTCACCGCGAAGCAGCACCTCGACAACACGGATGTCCTCGTCGGCGGCGTGCGAGGCGACCTGCTGATCGGCATGAAGGGCAGTGACGTGATCGAGGGCGGCCTCTCGAGCGACATCCTCGTGGGCGGTGTCGAGAAGGGTGTCGCACCGAACAGCGATGTCCTCTCGAGCGGCCATGGGAACGACGTCAACATCTGGGCTCCCGGCGACGGGAGCGACTTCTACCTTGGCGGCAGCGGCTACGACACGCACATCTCGGCGCCCCTCGTCCTCGATGGAGAGCAGGTTGCGTTGTTCCGGGCCTACGGCCGCGACGTGCCGCACGTCTCGATCGACTCGAAGCCGCAGTTCACGTGCACGGTCGAACGGGTGCCGAGGGAGCTCGGCCTGGGCTTCGGTTACATCACGCGTTTCTTCGCAGGCGGCAACCTCGCCGTGACGATCCGACTCCAGGACGTGGAGCAGGTCCTCTGCCCGAGCCCCAACGCCGGGAAGGTGCAGGTGGCGAGGCTGGTCGGCGGCAACCCGGCCTTCGTCGAGCGCTCGCTGTCCGACTTCTCCGGGTCGCTCCTCGGGGCGATCCTCCAGGCGCCCAGGCGCTAGCCTCACACTCGGCTGGACGGTTCCACGAGCCGTCCAGCCGAGTGACGCGATAGGCGCCGCTATAGCCTCCCGGGGCATGAGCGACCTTGCAGACCTCTTCGAGCGGAACCGCGCGTGGGCCTCGGCGATGGTCGCGAGCGACCCCGACGTCTTCACGAGCCTCGCCGCGCGACAGTCGCCCGAGTACCTGTGGATCGGCTGCTCCGACAGCCGCGTCCCGGCGAACCAGATCGTCGGGCTCGCGCCGGGCGACGTGTTCGTGCACCGCAACGTCGCGAACGTCGTCGTGCACACTGATCTGAACTGCCTCTCCGTGCTCCAGTACGCGGTCGACATCCTCCGCGTGAAGCACGTGATCGTCTGCGGACACTACGGCTGCGGCGGCGTGGCGGCCGCGCTCACCGGTGCGCGCCACGGGCTGATCGACAACTGGCTCCGTCACGTCGAGGACGTCTGCGAGACCCACGCCCAGGAGCTCGGGTCCTTGCCGGAGGAGCAGCGCCTCGACCGGCTCTGCGAGCTGAACGTCGTCGAGCAGGTGCTGAACGTCAGCAAGACGACCGTCGTGGAGGACGCCTGGGCGCGCGGGGAGGAGCTCACCGTGCACGGGCTGGTGTACGGCCTCGAGGACGGCCTGCTGCGCGACCTCGGCGTCAGCACCTCGGGCAGGGAGGAGACGGATGGGCGCTGAGCGTGCCGTGGTCGTCCGGCCGGGCGAGGGTCACCGGATCGGGAACGTCGAGTTTCTCGCGCGCAGCGCCGACACGCCGCGGTTCAACCTGTCGCTGGTCACCGTCGCGCAGCGTCGGGAAGGGCCGGAGCCGCACGTCCACCCGACCGAGGACGACGCGTTCTACGTGGTCGAGGGCGAGCTGGTCTTCCTCGTCGAGGACGACGAGGTCGCAGCCGGAGCAGGGACGTTCGTGCTCGTGCCGCCGGGCGTGCGGCACACGTTCGCGAACCGCACGGATTCGATCGCACGATTCCTCAACGTGCACGCTCCGGCCGGCTTCGACCTGCGCCTCGAAGCGGACTGAGGCCCACGCGGGCGCGGCGGCCCGAAGCGGTCCCGCACCTGCGAGACTCGCATCCGATGGCACTCCACCCACAGGCGCAGGCGCTGCTCGAGCTGATGGAGTCCTTCGGCGATCCGCCGATCGAGACGTCGACGCCCGAGGCCGTCCGGGCGCTGCGCAACTCGCGGATCCGTCCTCCCACCGTCTCCCTCGACGAGATCCGGGAGGTCGACGCCGGAGGCGTGCCGGCGCGCCTGTACCGGCCGAGCGCCGAGCAGCATCTCGGGCTGCTCGTCTACCTCCACGGTGGCGGCTGGGTGCTGGGCAGCCTCGACACGCACGACAACCTGGCGCGGTCGCTCGCGGACGAGAGCGGATGCGCCGTGCTCTCGGTCGCGTACCGGCTCGCCCCGGAGCACCCCTTCCCAGCGGGGCTGGAAGACGCGTTCACCGCGGCCGGCTGGGCGCACGCAAACGCGAACGCCCTCGGGTGCGATCCCGACCGGCTCGCGATCGGCGGCGACTCGGCCGGCGCCAACCTCGCTGCGGTCGTCACGCAGAGCGGCTCGCCGCCGTTCCGTTTCCAGCTGCTCGTGTACCCCGTGACGGACGCCCGCGGTGGCAGCGCCTCCCACGAGGCGTACAAGGAGGGCTATTGGCTCACGGCGGCGGGGATGGGCTGGTTCGTCGATCACTACCTCTCGAGCAGCGAGGGCTCGATCGACGACCCGCGTGTCTCCCCCCTCCTCGCAGCCGACAAGGCTCTGGCCGGCTCTCCCCCCACCCTGGTGATCACCGCCGAGCTCGATCCCCTGCGCGACGAGGGGGAGGCCTATGCCGCCCGGCTGCGCTCGCTCGGCGTTCCCGCCGAGGTGACGCGCTACGACGGCATGTTCCACGGCTTCTTCTCGCTCGGCGAGTTCCTCGACGACGGCAGGCGCGCGGTCGCGCAGGCCGCGACCGCCCTCGCGAAGGCGCTCGGCGCCCCCGCACCGGCGCTCGAGAAGTCGCCGTCCTGACCGGGACCCGGCCTGGCACGGACGGCGCTGGACGAGCTCCCGACGTCGAGGGCCCGTCGATGAGCCTCGATTCGACGCCCCACATGGAGCCCGCCCGCGCGGTGATCGCCGCCATCCGGCCGTCGCCTTCGGGCGTTCCCGTGAGCGGCTCGGTGAGGACGCTCGGCTCGGTGCCCATCAGCCGAGGATCTTGACCGCGCTCGCGTAGCCCGTTCCGAGCTGCTCCTGGAGCGCGATGTGCAGGTAGCCGAGTGCCTCGAGCTGGTGCGCACGGCGGAGCGGGCCGGCGTCGACGGCGCGCAAGCCTGCATCCTCGACGAGCTGCGCCACGGTTCGCTTGGCCTCGTCGTCGTCGGAGGCGAGGAGGACATCGAGCGGGTGGCCGGCGACCTCCCCGGGCACCAGCGTTCCTGCGAACGTCGTGTTGAAGGCCTTTACCACCTTGGCGCCGGGGACCGCGGCTGCGACCACCTGCGCACCCGAGCCGGCGTCCGGTAGGACCGGCTCGAACGTCTCGACATCGAGCGGGTTGGAGATGTCCACGACCACCTTGCCGTCGAGTTGCGGGCCGTAGCGCTCCACGACCTCCAGCGAGACCGGGTACCAGACCGCGAGGACGACGACGTCCCCCGCGATCGCATCGCCGACCACGCCGGCGCGTGTCTCGCCGCCGAGCTCGCCTGCGAGCGCCTCGGCCTTCGAGCGGTCGACGCCGAGCACCGTGAGCGGGTGGCCGCCCGCGACCACGCGCGTCCCGATGCCCCGGGCCATGTTCCCGGTGCCGATGATGGTGACGTCCATTTCGCTCTCCTTCCGATCATGTTGCTAGAGCAATTATACCATTTATTTGTAGTGCAATACCGAAGGTCCCTCCGGGACGCGGACGTGACGGTTGCCACGTGCGCCGGGCGGGTACATGATGACCAGCGATGGGCCACGTATCGGACATCCTCGAAACGAAGGGCCACGACGTCCTCGAGATCGGAAGCGCAGCCACGGTGCTCGATGCGGTCACGAGGATGGTCGAGGGGAACGTCGGCTCCCTCCTCGTCATGGAAGGCGGACGGCTGGTGGGGATCGTCACCGAGCGGGACTATCTGCGCCGCGTGACCCTCGAGGGCCGCGACGAGCGCATCACGCCGGTGAGCGAGATCATGACCAGAGAGATCGCCTACGTGACACCCGCTACGTCGATCGAGGAGTGCATGGCGGTCATGACCGAGCGGCGGATCCGGCACCTGCCGGTGCTGTCGGAGGAGAAGCAGGTCGTCGGGATCGTCTCGATCGGCGACGTGGTCAAGTTCCAGTCGCAGGAACAGCGCGTCCAGATCGAGTTCCTCACCGAGTACATCTCCGGCTAGCGCGCGGAGGCGGATGCTCGGGCCCGGGAGAGCCCGGACCGCTCTCCCTCCGCCCTAGACTGGCCGGATGGATGCTCGAGCTCTCGAGCTGCTGGAGCTGCCGGCGGTTCTCGAGCGCCTCGCCGGGATCGCGGCGAGCGAGCCGGGGCGTGCGCGCGCGCTGGCGCTGCTGCCGTCCGCCGATCCGGACGAGGTTGCCGCCCGGCAGCTGCTGACGGCCGAGGCAATCGAGCTCTACGAGCTGTCCGCCGAGCCGGACCTCGCAGGTGTCCGCGAGATCCGACCGGCGGCGGAGCTCGGGGCGCGCGGCAGTGTCCTCGACCCGTCGGCCCTGCGGGCAATCGCCGGGACGATCGAGGCTGCGCTCGCCGCCCGGGCCGGGCTCGAGGGCGTCGAGGGGACACCGCGCCTCTCGGAGCTTGCGACCGCCATCGAGCCGGCGCTCGCACCGGTGGCGGCCGCGATCACCAAGGCCGTGGAGGACGACGGCTCGGATCTCCGCGACGGTGCCTCACCGGCGCTCCGGCGGCTGCGTCGCGAGCTCCGGGAAGGACGCGCGCGCGTCGCCGAGCGCCTCCGCTCGCTCGCCCGCGACCCGTCGCTCCGGGAGCACCTCCAGGACGACTTCGTCACCGAGCGCGGCGGACGGCCGGTACTCGCGCTCCGCGCGTCGGCCCGCGGAGCGGTCCCGGGGATCGTCCACGACAGCTCGGGATCGGGCCAGACGCTGTTCGTCGAGCCGTTCGCCGTCGTGGAGGACTCCAACCGGCTGCGCGAGGCCGAGAGCGCAGAGCGCGAGGAGGTCGCCTCGATCCTCCGCGGGCTGTCGCGCGAGGTCGGCGACCACGCGGAGCAACTGGCGGCCCTGGTCGAGGCGGCGGGCGAGATCGACCTTGCCCTCGCCCGCGGCGTCCTCTCGCGCCGCTGGCGCGGCGCGCGGGTGACACAGGGTGACGCACGTCGTCCTGCGCGGGGCGCGGCACCCTCTGCTCGATCCGGAGAGCGCCGTGCCGATCGACCTGGAGCCGGGCGACCTGAGGGCGGTCGTGATCAGCGGCCCGAACACGGGCGGCAAGACCGTCGCCCTGAAGACGCTCGGCCTCGCCGCCGTGCTGCACCAGTGCGGGCTGCGCCCGCAGGCCGACCATGCCGAGCTTCCGGTGTTCGACCAGGTGCTCGCGGACATCGGCGACGAGCAGTCGATCGAGATGAGCCTCTCGACCTTCTCCGGTCATGTCCGCAGCCTTCTCGAGATTCTCGAAACTGCGACGGATCTCTCGCTCGTCCTCCTGGACGAGGTGGCGGGCGGGACAGACCCCGTCGAGGGAGCCGCCCTCGCGCAGGCACTCCTCGAGCGCCTCGTCGGTCAGGCGCGGCTGACGGTCGTGACGAGCCACTACCCGGAGCTGAAGGAGTGGGCGAGCGCGACGCAGGGCGTCACGAACGCCGCCACGGGCTTCGATCCGGAGACGCAGGAGCCTCTCTACCGGATCACGCTGGGACGACCCGGGACGTCGCACGCGCTCCGGATCGCGGAGCGCCTCGGGCTGCCTGCAGAGCTCGTCCGCGCTGCGCGCGACCGCATCGCTCCTGAGCGGCGTCGCGTGGCGGAGCTGCTCGCCGAGGCCGAGGCGGCCGAGGAGCGGGCCGCAGACGAGCGCGAGAGCGCAGCCGCCTCGCGAGCGGCGGCCGAGGAGGCCCGACGGGAAGCGGACGCGCGTGTCGGGGAGCTCGAGGAGGAGATCGAGCGGGTCCGCGTCTCCGCCCAGTCGGAGCGCGAGCGCGCGCTGGCCGAGGCCGAACGCGAGCTCACGGAGACGAGGGCCGAGCTCGACGCGCTCCGCAAGGAGATCCGTGAGGCACGCCGGCTCGAGCGAGAACGACGCCGCGCCACGACACCGAAGGCGCTCGCGAAGGAGCGCGAGCGCGACCGGCGGCTCGGTGCGGCGGCGGAGCGGGCAGCCCGTGCCGGGCGTGCCCTCCGCGACGCGGACGTGCCGCTGCCCGTCTCGGCGCCGCTCGCGCCCGGTGACCCCGTCGTCTCCCCCGCGCTCGGCGTGAGGGGCACGATCGCCGAGATCGTGAGAGACGACGCCGTCGTCGTCGGCCGCGGCGGGCTCCGCGTCCGTGTCCCGGTGGCGCGGCTCCAGCCCGACCGCGACCCGCAGCAGGACGTCGTCCAGGAGCAGGGGGTGGCCATCCGCACGCCGACGCCGGCCGACGCGCCGTCCGAGCTCGATCTCCGCGGGCGCACGGCTCAGGAGGCACGGGAGGCGCTCCGCACGTTCGTCGACAACGCTGCGCTGGCCGGCAGGGACGAGGTGCGCGTGATCCACGGCCGCGGCACCGGGGCGATCCGCAACGCCGTCCGCGACGAGCTCGCCCGCCACCCGCTCGTCACCTCGCACGAGCCCGACTCGGCGGACGGCGCGACCCTCGTCCATCTGGGCGGGTGAGGCGAATCGGCGCGAGGTTTGCGCGGACGGGCGCCCGGGTAAGAATCGGCGCGATGCGCCTCGTGGTGGCACTCGTCGCGCTCGTCGGTGCGCTCGCGCTCGTCGGCGCAGGCTGCGGCGGCGACGACGACGGCGGCGGCAGCGCGGAGACCTCGCCTGCCACGACCCAGACGACGGGTGGCGGGGCCGGCGACGCGGCCAACGGCGAGGAGGTCTTCGCCTCCGCCGGCTGCGGTGGGTGCCATACGTTCGCTGCCGCGGGTTCGAGCGGCAGCGTCGGGCCGAACCTCGACGACGCCGCGCCTTCGTTCGACGCGGTCGTCACGCAGGTCACGAACGGCGGTGGCTCGATGCCGGCCTTCGGCGACGAACTGAGCGCGCAGGAGATCCGCGACGTGGCCGCGTTCGTCTCCGGCTCGTAGACTCGAATCGGAAATCGATGCAGCACCCCGCGGCGGCGTCGTCCGTCGCGCCTATGCTGATGGGTTCGTGCCGGACACGGTCCCCTCCATGCCGACCTCTGCCGGCACCACGCTCGAGCTCCTCTGGCAGCAGGACGCGAGCGCCTTCGCGCTCCTGCGCGAGCCCGACGGCACGCTCTCCTCCGGTCACCTCCACATGGGGATGCCGGCCGTCGTCGAAGTCACCGCCGCGGGGCACGGCGTCAGCGCCCGCAGGATCGAGCTCGAGGAGCTGCTCGAGCTTGCGGCCGACCCGCCGGCCGACACGGAGCTGGGCGGAACCGCCCGGGTCGCGCTCGCCGTGCTCGACGTCGCGCGCCGGTCGGTGGCCGCGGGGCTCGTCCACCCCCATCTCCAGGCGGCCGACGGTCGCTGGCACGCGCTCTGGGGAGCCACGCTGGACGAGCACGTGCGTGCGGAGTTGGACGCAGTCGCGCACGCGGCACCTGCCGCCTCCGCCGAGGCGTTCGACGGGGACACGCATGCCTTCGTCCACGACCTCTATGCCTGCGCGGTCGACGAGCTCGCGAGGCGGGCGCTGCGTGCCGCGGGCGTGACGCTGTCGTCGACCTCCCCGCAGCCCGGGGCGCCGGAGCTCTTCCTCGCCGGGCTCGCGGCCGCCGGCCCGGAGCTTCCGGGACACGCCGGCTATGTGGCGCTCGAGCGGCGCCTCAACGCGTGGGTGGACGACGGCCTCGCGAGGCGCTCCCGTGCGCCGTGGAACCTCGGGCTGCGCCTCGACGAGGGGGAGACGCCTGGTGTCGCAGTCGGTGAGCCATCCGTCCGGCTCGAGCTCTGGCTCGAGGCGGCGGACGACCCCACGCTCGCCCTCCCGGCTGCGCTGCTCCGCGGGGGCACCGACGAGATCTTCGCCTTCCTGCGGGAAAGCGATCCGCGCCGGGCGCTCGAGCTGCGCCTCGAGACGATCCGGCCGGTCCTCTCGGACGCGGGCATCTTCCTCGACGGCGATCCGCCCTCCGAGATCGAGCTCGACGCCGACCAGGTGCGCGCGTTCCTGCGGCAGGCGATGCCCCGACTCCAGGAGCTCGGCGTCCCCGTACGCCTTCCCGCGCGAGTGGGTCTCGTCACCGAGCCGTGTCCGTGTCAATCTCGTCGCGTCGAGCTCGCCCGCGACGTCGAGCGGCTTCCTGACGCGCGACGCAATCGCCTCCTTCGACTGGCGCCTCGCGATCGGCGACGTCGAGCTCTCCGAGGAGGAGCTGCGCGAGCTCGCGGCAGCGAAGGAGCCGCTGATCAGGCTTCGCGGGAAGTGGCACGCCCTCCAGGCGTCCGAGGTCGAGCGTGCGCTTCGGTTCCTCGACGGCCGCGGCCGCTCGGCCGGCGTCGTCGAGCTCGTGCGGGCGGTGTCGGGCCTCGAGACCGACGAGGCGGGCATCGAGCTCGGGGACGTGCGCCTCGACGCGACGCTCGACGATCTCCTCGCGGGCGCGGAGCGACCGGCGCTTCCGGGCGCTGCCCACCCCGGCCGGCATGCGCCACGACCTCTTTCCGTTCCAGGAACGGGGTCACGGCTGGCTGCGCCTGCTCGGCGACATGCGGGTCGGCGGGATCCTGGCCGACGACATGGGGCTCGGAAAGACCGTGCAGGCGATCGCGACGCTCGTCTCGGAGCGCGAGGACGCCGGAGCCGACGTCGGCCCGACGCTCGTCGTCAGCCCGATGAGCGTCGCCCAGCAATGGGCGCGCGAGATCGCCCGTTTCGCGCCCGCGCTGCGCGTCCACCTCCACCACGGGCCGTCCCGCCTGGCAGGCGAGGCCTTTGCCGGAACGGCGGCGTCGAGCGACGTCGTGGTCACCTCGTACGACGTCGCGACGAGAGATGTCGACCTGCTCGCGGGGGTCGAGTGGGACCGGCTGCTGCTCGACGAGGCGCAGGACGCGAAGAATCCCCGGACGAAGCGCCACCGCGCGCTGCGTCGGATCCCGCGGCGGCGGACGCTGGCGCTCACCGGGACGCCGATCGAGAACCGGCTGGGGGAGCTCTGGGCGATCATGGACCTGGTCAACCCCGGCCTGCTCGGCACGCGCGAGGCGTTCGAGCGCGTCCCTCGCCCGCCCGATCGAGGCGCGACGGCGACGCCGCGGCGCTGGAGCGCCTCCGCTCGCTCGTCGGGCCGTTCGTGCTGCGCCGCGCCAAGGACGCGCCGGAGGTGGATCTCGAGCTGCCGCCGATCACCATCACGAAGGTGCCGTGCAACCTCACGGTCGAGCAGGCGAGCCTCTACACGCGCGACGGTCGACCGCTGGATGCCGCGCATCGAGCGTCACGAGCGGACGTTCGACCGCCGCGGTGCGGTGCTCGCGATGCTCGGGCAGCTCAAGCAGGTCTGCAACCATCCCGAGCTCGTCGTCCCCACCGGACGGCCGCTCGACGGCCGCTCCGGCAAGCTCGAGCGGCTCGTCGAGCTCCTCGCCACGGTTCCCGCGGACGACCAGGCGCTCGTGTTCACGCAGTACCCCGGGTTCCAACGGCTCGCGCCGCACCTCGCCACCCGGCTCGACCGCGAGGTCGGCTTCTTCCACGGCGGGCTCTCCGCCCGCGCGCGCGACGACCTCCTCACGCGGTTCGACTCCGGGACGCGGGCCGACCGTCCTCGTCGTCTCGCTGCGCGCGGGAGGGCGCGGGCTGAACCTCCCGGCCGCGAACCACGTCGTCCACTTCGATCGCTGGTGGAACCCGGCGGTGGAGCAGCAGGCGACCGATCGCGTGCATCGCCTCGGCCAGCGCAAGCCCGTGTTCGTGTCGAGCCTCGTCTGCACGGCGACGCTCGAGGAGCGGATCGACGCGCTCCTCGACGCGAAGCGCGAGCTCGCGGAGCAGGTGATGGCAGGAGGCGCGGACGACTGGCTCGGAGAGCTCGACCTCGACGCGATCCGCGCAGCGGTCGCGCTCGCGCCCGGGCCGATCGAGGAGGCGGCGTGACCGCGATCCTCCTGGACGGGCGGCGAGCCCGTTCGCGTCGCGGACGGCGGCGACCGGATCGGCGTCGGTCCGTGGGCACGGTGGCTCGCGAGCGCGGTCGTCCCCGACGAGGGCTCCGCCAGGGCCGAGCGCGGCCGCGAGCTCGCACGCTGCGGCGCGGTCTCCTCGGTGGCCGTCGCCCCGGGGGCGGTCACGGCGCGGGTCGCGAGCTCGAGCGGCTCGGAGTACGTCGTCTCGCTCTCCACGCCGCCGATACCGCCCGAGGCCTGGTCCGACGCCGTCCGGGCCGCTTCGGCGCGCCCCCACCTGGATGCGGGCCTCGCGGGGACGGAGCAGTCCCTCCACCTCGCGCACCTGCTCGAGACCGAGCTGCGGGAGCCGCTCGTGCCTCCGACCCGCGCGGTCACGACGAGCTGCACCTGCCCCGACCGGGAGCGGTCACCGGTGTGCAAGCACGTGGCCGCCCTCGCGTTCGCCGTCGCCGACGCGATCGACCGGGACCCGTCCCTCGTCCTCCACTGGCGCGGGTGCCGAGCCCGTCGAGCCGCCTGCCTCGCGGAGCGGCGACCCGTGGCGTGCCGGCCCGCTGCCCGCGCCACGGCCGCTGCGGGCGCTTCCCCCCGGGGCGGTCGTGAAGCGGCTCGGACGAAGCGGGATCCGGGTCGGCGGCCGCGACCTCGCCGAGGCGCTCGAGCCGGCGTATCGGGCGCTTCTCGGCCTCGGCGTGAGCGTCGGCCACCGTGTCATGATCGGAAGGTGGAGCAGCGCCTCAGCCTCGTGACGCTCGGGGTGGCCGACCTCGAGGCAGCACGCCGCTTCTACGAGGCGCTCGGCTGGACGCAGACGCCGCGGGCCGAGGGAGTCGTGTTCTTCCAGGCGGGCTGCATGATCGTCGCCCTCTGGGATCGGGGTGAGCTCACGAACGGACAGCGGCGTGACCGACGGCGGCGGCTGGGGCGGCGTCACCTTCGCGCACAACGTCCGCTCGCCCGCCGAAGTGGTCGCGGTCATCGAGGAGGCACGCACCGCCGGCGCGCACATCGCGCGGGAGCCGGGCGAGACGTTCTGGGGCGGCTACTCGGGCGTGTTCGTCGATCCGGACGGTCATCCCTGGGAGGTCGCCCACAACCCTTACTGGACGATCGCAGAGGACGGCTCGATCAGCCTGGACGCTGCCGAGCCCGTGTCCGGCTGACGTCGGCGGCGACGTGCCCTCCGCCGGCTACTCGGGGACGCCGCTCGCCCGCAAGCTCGGGATCGGCGAGGGCGACCACGTTCGCGATCGTCGCCGACCCGGGCGGCGCGGAAGCGCTGCTCGCATCCGCTGCCGGCCGGTGCGCATCGCGTCGCGGAGCCCGGCGCCGGCGGCCGTCGTTCTCTTCTTCACGACGGCGCGCGCCGAGCTGGAGCGCAGGATCGAGGAGCTCGGCGGCGGCGATCCATCCCGACGGGATGCTCTGGGTCGCCTGGCCGAAGCGGGCGTCGAAGGTGCCCACCGACGTGACCGAGGACGTCGTGCGCGACGTCGCGCTTCCGCTCGGCCTCGTCGACACCAAGGTCGCCGCGATCGACGGGACATGGTCCGGGCTCCGGCTGGTCTGGCGTCGGGAGCGCCGGTCGGAGGTGCCGCCGGGCGGCTGACGGCCGCGTACGATCGCCACGTGGAGGAGCGGGCACTCGGGCGGAGCGGTGTCGCGATCTCGCGCATCGTGCTCGGCTGCGGCAACTTCGGTGGCGATCGGCTCCGCGCCGTCCCTCTTCGGGCAAGGGGACGCCGCGCGACGAGGCCTTCCGGCTCCTGGACGCCGCGTGGGACCTCGGCGTGACGACGCTCGACACCGCGGACGCGTACGGCGGCGGCCGCAGCGAGGAGTACATCGGCGCGTGGCTCGCGACGAAGGGATCCGGACGTGCGCGACCGCGGGTCGTGATCGCGACGAAGACCTTCAACCCGATGGACGAGGGCGCCGACCGCGGCCTCGCCGCGGCACGGATCCGACGCCAGGTCGAGACGAGCCTGCGCCGCCTCGGGCTCGAGCGGTTGCCGCTCTACCTCGCGCACGCCTTCGACCCCGACGTGCCGCAGGAGGAGACGCTGTCGCGCGTTCGACGAGCTCGTCCGCGCCGGCGATCGTCGGGGCGGTCGGCGCGTCGAACTTCACGGCCGAGCAGCTCGCCGAGGCGCTCGAGCTCGTCCGCGCTCGAGGGCCTCGACGCGCTACGAGTGGGTGCAGAACGCCTTCTCGCTGCTCGAGCAGGGCGACCGGGAGACGGTCTTCCCGCTCTGCCACGAGCACGGGCTCGGGTACACGCCGTTCAGCCCGCTCGCCGGCGGCTGGCTGACGGGCAAGTACCGCCGCGGCGAGCCGCCGCCGCCCGGCTCGCGGATGACGCTGCGCCCGGAGGGCGGCGAGAGCTACCGGACGGACGCGACCTTCGACGCGCTCGAGGCTTTCGAGCGGGAGTCGGCGGAGCGCGGGGTCTCGATGGCCGCGCTCGCGCTCGCCTGGCTGCTCGCATACTCCGGAGATCACCGCGATCGTCGTGGGCCGAGCACGCTCGAGCACCTCGCGCCCGTCGCGCGAGGCGCTCGAGCTCCGCTCGACGACGACGAGCGGCGACGGCTGGAGGCGCTGTTCAGGTGAGCGTGCTCGTCCTCTCCGACGCCGACGTCCGCGCCGCTGCTCGACATGGAGTCGTGCATCGCGGCGATGGAGGACGCGCTCGCCGCGCTCGCGCGCGACGAGCTCTACCATGCCGCTCCGCTTCGTCGTTCCGGCCCCCGGCGCAGTCAGCTCCTCGGCCTGATGCCGGCGCACCGCGGCGGCGACGCGCCGGTCTTCTCGCTGAAGGAGATCGTCGATCTCGCCGGAGCAACGCCGCGCGCGGGCTCGACCCGCATCAGGGCGCCGTGCTCCTCCACGACGGGGAGACCGGCGCAGCTCCGGCGCCGTGCTCAACGCCTCGCCGATCACGGAGATCAGGACCGCGGCGGTCTCCGCCGTCGCGACGAAGCTCCTCGCACGCCCGGGCGCGCGGCGGGTGGCGATCCTCGGCTCGGGCGTGCAGGCGCGCTCGCACGCGCAGGCGATGCGCGACCGTGATCGACGACCCGGAGCTTCGGATCTGGAGCCGGACGCCGCGCACATGCGGAGGCGCTCGCGCTCGAGTCGCACGCGGTCGTCGTGCGAGACCGTCGAGGAGGCGCTCGACGGCGCGGACGTCGTCTGCACGTGCACCGCCGCCCGCGAGCCGATCGTCCGCCACGCGTGGCTCGCGCCCGGCGCGCACGTCAACGCCGTCGGCTCGTCGGTGCCGTCCGCACGCGAGCTCGACGCAGACCTCGTCGCCGCGGCGTCGCTGTTCGTCGACCGGCGGGAGTCGACGCTCGAACGAGGCGGGCGACTACCTGCACGCCGTCGAGGAGACGGGCATCGGGCCCGACCACATCCTCGCCGAGCTGGGCGAGCTCCTCCTCGGCGCGCATCCGGGACGGAGCGACGACGAGCGAGCTCACGCTCTTCAAGTCGCTCGGGCTCGCGGTCGAGGATCTCGCCGCCGCGGCGCTCTGCGTCGGCCCGGGCACGCGAGCGGGGCGTCGGCACCGAGGTCGCCGTTCTGATCCCGCTCGAGGCGATCGAGCGCGCGCGGTCGATCACCGCCGACGTCGTCTCGGAGCAGCCCGCTGCTCCGCCTGACGTCGACGCGCCGTGCGAGATCTGGCTCAAGCTCGAATGCCTCCAGCCGATCGGCTCGTTCAAGCTCCGCGGCGCCACGAGCGCGATCCGTCAGGCCGACCCGGCGGAGTGGCGCGCGGGGTGTGGACGACGAGCGCCGGCAACATGGCCCAGGGCGTCTGCTGGGTCGCCCGTGAGCTCGGCGTCCCCGCCACGGTCGTCGCTCCCGATCACGCGCCGCGCGCCAAGCTCGACGCGATCGAGCGGCTCGGCGGCCGCGTGATCCCGGTGCCCTTCGAGACGTGGTGGCAGACGATGGAGGAAGGCGCGTACCCCGGGATCGAGGGGCTCTTCGTCCATCCGGTGCTCGACGAGCGGGTGATGGCCGGTAACGGCGTGATCGGGCTCGAGCTGGCCGAGCAGCTGGAGGGGATCGACGCCGTGCTCGTGCCGTGGGGCGGCGGCGGGCTCACGACCGGTATCGCGAGCGCGCTCGCGGCGGTGTCGCCCGCAGACCCGGGTGATCGCCTGCGAGCCGGAGACCGGGGCGCCGCTCGCGGCGTCTCTCGACGGCCGGGCGAGCCGGTTCAGGTCGACTACGCGCCGTCGTTCGTGGACGGTGCCGGCTCGAAGGCGCTCCTGCCCGGCGATGTGGGACCGCGCCCGGCCGCTCGTCGCTGCCGCCGTCGCCGTCGCCGCTCCGCGAGGTCGCGGCCGCTGTGCGGCTGCTGGCCACCCGCGCCCACGTCGTCGCCGAGGGCGCGGGGGCGCTGTCGGTCGCGGCCGCGCTCGCCGGGCACGCAGGCGAGGGACGCGTCGTCTGCATCGTGTCGGGCGGGAACATCGATCCCGGCACGCTCGCCGCGATCCTCGAGGGCGACGACCCCGCGTAGGGCTCTCAGTCGGTTCCGGCGCCGATCCGGGGGTGGCTCCCGAGCTCGTGCAGCTCCTCGTCGTCCACCTCCTCGTCCCAGCGCTCGTACGGCCCCGAGAGCGGCAGCGCGTACCAGACGAGGAGGAACGCGGCGCCGGCGACCGCCGTGACGGCGACCGCGAGCCGCGTCCTCGCCATCTCGTCGATTGCGATGTAGGTCGCAGCCGTCATGGCGACCGCCAGGCAGCCGATCCCGGCGACCACGCCGAGCTGGGAGAAGCGGAGCATGCGCTCCTTGTTCCGCTCGCGCCAGCGGAGGCGGTGATAGGCCGTCGGCGTCATCAGCCCCACGACCGAGAGCAGCGTGGCGAGGAACGCGACGACGTACGCCGCACGCTGCGAGTCCGTGGCGTCGTCCCATCCCGAGTTGAACGGGACGACGAGCAGGAAGCCGAAGAGCACGCTCGCCCCGGCGAGCGCCACCCTGACCTCGTTCAGGATCTCGATGAGCTCCTGATCGCGCTTCTCGCGCAGCTGCTTCTCGTTCACCCCGCGACGATAGCGTCGCTGGAGGTTCAGCAGTTCCGGCGCACCGTCTCCGAGACGGCGAGCTTGACCCACTCGAGCGGGATGCCGACCACGCTGTTCCACAACGACTCGTCGACGCCGTACGTCGCGACCCGGAAGTCCCCGCACCGCTGGAAGGCGCGCTCGAGGCGGAAGCGCTCGAAGTCGGAGCTGACGAGGATGATCGTGTCCCAGCCGCGATCCTCGGCCAGCCGGGAGATCGCCTGCGCCTCGCCGCTCGTCGCGAGCGGCCCGCCGTACACGCAGATCACGTCGTCTGCCTTGGTCCTGCAGAGCCGCGCGCGACGCTCGTCCCTGCCGTTCCGCTCGGCCGAGACGACCAGCATGGGCGCGATCCCGCCGCCGACGAGCGTCTGCGCCGCGGGCAGCGTCCGCTCGGAGCCGGACAGCGCGACGACGGCGTCGGCGCCCCTGGGCAGCGAGTCGTCGTCCTGCAAGAGGAAGAGCGGCACGCCCACGACGAAAGCCGCCGCCAGGGCCACCGCGCAGACGATGACGAACCGTCGCACGTGCGAAACAGTGACAGGCGTGTCGGTCGTCTTCGACTGCCGTTCGGGTAGAAGAGGCCCGTGCCGAAGGCGAGCATTCCGCAGGCGGCCGTCCGCCGTCTCGCGATCACAGCGCAGCGGTATGCACCGCGTGCGCGGCGCGGGACCACGGCGGAGGTGGAGGCTGCCGTGCGCCGCCTCTCGTGCGTCCAGCTCGACTCGATCTCCACGGTCGAGCGGAGCCACCGGATCGTGCTCGGCGCTCGGATCGGGGCATTTCCGGACGAGTCCGTCACCCGCCTGCTCGGCGGTGGACGGCTGATCGAGTACTGGGCCCACGAGGCATGCCTGCTCCCAGCGGAGGACTGGCCGCTCCTCCGGCCGGCGATGCAGGTCGGCGGGCGACGGTGGTACGGCGAGGTCGACCGCACGCACCCCCATCTGCGGGACCACGTCCTGGACGAGATCCGCGCCCGCGGGCCGCTCGGGTCGCGGCATTTCGACGGCGCCGCCCGCAAGGGCGAGATGTGGGGCTGGAAGCCGGCGAAGCGGATGCTCGAGCTCCTCTGGAACCACGGCGAGCTGGTGGTCGCCGGCCGTCAGGGCTTCCAGCGGCTCTACGACGTCCCCGAGCGGGTCCTGCCGCGCGAGATCCTCGACGCGCCGACGCCGCCCGAGCCGGAGCGGTTGCGCGAGCTGGTCGAGCGTGCCGTCCGCGGGCGAGGTGTGCTGACCGAGCGCGGCGTCGTCGAGCACTGGCGCCTGAAGGGCGGCGCGGCACGGGTGCGCGGCGCCGTCGACTCGCTCGTCTCGGAAGGCGTGATCCGACGGCTCGCGGTGGACGACGGAGGGGCTCCCGTGCTCGTGCCGGGAGACGCCGACCTCGACGGCCGCGCCCCGTCGTCGGCGGTCCTCCTCTCGCCGTTCGACAATCTGCTCTGGGACCGGCCGTTCGCCCGCCGCATTCTCGGCTTCGACCACCTGATCGAGGTGTACAAGCCGGCGCCGCAGCGGCGGTACGGCTACTACGTCCTGCCTCTCCTGCGCGGCGACCGGATCGTCGGTCGAGCCGACCTCAAGTCGGAGCGCGCGAGCGGCGAGCTCGTCGTCAACGCGTTCCACCGGGAGGACGGCGTGCGCGCGTCGGCCGCGCTCGACGACGCCTTCGACCGGGCACTCGACCGGCTCCGCCGCGTGATCGGGCTGGAGTCGGTGCGGCGATGATCGAGCTCTCGATCGGGGAGGCGAGGAGGCTCGCCGTCGCCGCACAGCTGCTCGACGGAAGCGCGCCGTCGAGCGTGGTCGAGGTCGTGTCGGCCCTCGGGGCCCTGCAGGTCGACCCGGTCGCGGCCGTCGCCCGCGCCGAGCGGATGGTGCTGTTCAGCCGGCTGGGCCCCTACGACGTGACCGAGCTCGACGCGGCGCTCGATCGCGGTGACCTGTTCGAGTACTGGGCGCACATCGTGCCCCGTTCCGATTACGGCATCCACCGGGAGACGATGCGGCGGTACCCGCGCGGCGATCTCACCCGCGCCAGGTACATCCGCGAGTGGCTCGGAGCGAACGCCGCGTTCCGCCGCTACGTGCTCCGGGAGCTCCGTCGCCGTGGGCCGCTCCGCTCCCGCGACCTCGAGGACCGCTCGACGCTGCCATGGCGCACGGGAGGCTGGAACGACGGCAAGGGCCTCGCGCGCCTGCTGGACATCCTCTGGTTCCGCGGCGAGATCGCGATCGTCGGACGGGACGGCAACGAGCGGGTGTGGGACCTGGCCGCGAGACGGTTGCCGCACGACGAGCCGCGCTGGCGCACCGCCGAGGTCGCGCGCGCCGTCGTCGAGCGCGGGCTCCGCCGGAAGGGCATCGCCCGCCGCGCCGAGCTCGGCCGGGGATTCGACGGCGTGCCACCCGGTGCCGACGCGGCGTTCCGCGCGCTCGTGCGCGACGGGACCGCCGTGCCCGCCCGAATCAAGGGTCTCGAGGGGGACTGGTGGGCACACGGGGAGCTCCTCGAGCGGCGAGCCTGCGACGCAGCGCACCGTCCTCCTCTCGCCGTTCGACCGGCTCGTCTACGACCGTGAGCGCACCGCCGAGCTGTTCGGCTTCCGCTACCGGCTCGAGATGTACGTCCCTGCGGCGAGGCGCGAATACGGCTACTACGTGCTCCCGATCCTGCACGGGTGCGAGCTGATCGGGCGGGTAGACGCCACGTTCGAGCGGGGGCCGCGCGTGTTCCGCGTCGACGGCGTCTGGGCGGAGCGCGGCGCGCCCGCCGACGCCGGGGCCGATGTCGGCGCGGCGCTGCGCGAGCTGGGAGCCTGGCTCGGCGCCGACCGCATCCGGATGGGCAGGCGCGTTCCGCGGGCCTGGGCGGGGAGTCTCCGTGCCTGAGGCGATGCGGCAACGGCTCTCCCCGCCACGGTCGGGGACAGGTTGGTCGACGAGGCCGCGGCGCGACGGATCGCCGTCAGGTCGCAGCTCCTCGACGGGTCGGCGACGAGCGTCCTCGAGACGATCCGCCACCTGGGCTTCCTGCAGCTCGACCCGATCGCGACCGTCGCCGCCCGCGCAACATCTCGTCCTCTGGAGCAGGCTCGGCCGATACGACGTCACAGAGCTCGACCGGCTCCTCTGGGAGGAGCGCTCCCTCTTCGAGTGGGACGCGCTCATCTGGCCGATCGAGGCGCTACCGCTCGTCCGCGGCCTGATGCGGCGCTGGAGGACGTCGACCCACTACAAGTCGGAACGCTGGGTGCGCGAGTTCGTCGCCGAGAACCGGGGCGTTCCGCCGGTACGTCCTACGCGAGCTCGAGCGACGCGGCCCTCTTCCGTCGCGCGAGCTCGAGGACCGTTCCCGTCGGTGAGCGGGAAGAGCGGCGCTGGTACGGCACGCGGAACGTCGGACTGATGCTGACCTCACTGCACCTGCGGGGTGAGGTGGCCGTCGCCGGGCGTGTCGGTGGACAGCGTCTGTGGGACCTCTCGGAACGAGTGCTCCCCGCGACCGACGCCCTTCCGTTGCGGGAGGCCGAGCTGGCGGTCGAGGAGACGACGGTTCCGCGCGCTGGGCGTACGGCTGACGCGTGACGGCTGGGCGGCGCACCCGGACGCGACCGACGGCGACGATCCCCGACCGGGTGACATTCCTCTCCCCCTTCGATCGCCTGATCCACGACCGCGACCGCGCCGAGGCGCTGTTCGGGTTCTTCTACCGGCTCGAGATGTTCGTGCCGAAGGCGAAGCGCGAGTACGGGTACTACGTCCTGCCGATCCTCCGCGGCACGGAGCTGATCGGGCGGATCGAGCCGGTGTTCGACCGTCGGCGCGGGTCGCTCTCCGTCAACGGCGTCTGGCGCGGAGCCGGGAGCCACCGGCCGACGCGGGGGCGGCGATCCGCGAGGCGCTGGACGCGCTCGCCGCCTGGCTCGGGGCCGGAGACGCGTCGACGGTCGGCCGCGCGGTTCCGCGCCTGTGGGCGCGCGCGCTCCGCGGCTGACCGGTCCGCAGGCTGCTCGTGCCTGGCACGAAGCCGTGCCTCGCGGCCGCCGAGGTACCGGCGCTCGGCGCCTACGATGCCGCCATGGACTTCGAGACGCGCGCGATCCACGCCGGCCAGGAGCCCGACAGCGCGACGGGCGTCGGTGACGACCCCGATCTACCAGACGTCGACCTTCGTCCAGGAGGCGGTCGGCGTCCACAAGGGCTACGACTACGCGCGCGTCGCGAACCCGACCCGCACCGCGCTCGAGGAGTGCCTGGCGTCGCTCGAGAACGCGGCGCACGGGCACGCGTTCTCGTCCGGCATCGGCGCGACGACGACGATCATGCACCTGCGTCGACCCGGGCGACCACGTCGTCTGCGTCAACGACGTCTACGGCGGCACCTACCGGATGTTCTCGCAGGTGTACGAGCCGAAGGGCTACCGCTTCACGTACGCGACGCCGGAGCAGCTCTCGTCCGACCCGGCCGCCCACGTCGCGCGACGCGCGGCTCGTCTGGATCGAGTCGCCGACGAACCCGCTCCTCAACATCGTCGACATCGCGGCCGTCGCCGCCGCCGCGCGAGCGGCCGGCGCGCTGCTCGTCGTCGACAACACGTTCGCGACGCCGTACCTCCAGACGCCGCTCGACCTCGGCGCCGACATCGTCGTCCACTCGACGACGAAGTACCTCGGCGGGCACTCGGACGTCGTCGGCGGCTTCGCGGCGACGAACGACCCGACGATCGCCGAGCGCCTCCGCTTCCTCCAGAAGTCGCTCGGGGCGGTCCCCGGGCCGTTCGACGCGTGGCTCGTGCTCCGCGGGCTCAAGACGCTCGCCGTGCGGATGGACCGCCACTGCGCGAACGCGCGGGCCGTGGTCGAGTTCCTCGGCGAGCACCCCCGCGTCACCCGCGTGCTCTGGCCCGGCCTCCCCGACCACCCGGGCCACGAGATCGCCGCGCGCCAGATGCGCGACTTCGGCGGCATGGTCTCGTTCCTCGTCGAGACGGAGGACGAAGGCCGTCGAGCTCGTCGCGCAGACGGAGCGTGTGGACGCTCGCCGAGAGCCTCGGCGGCGTCGAGAGCCTGATCGAGCACCCGGCCCGGATGACCCACGCGTCCACCGCGGCAGGCCCGTTCGCCGCACCCACGAACCTCGTCCGGCTCTCGGTCGGGATCGAGTCGGCCGACGACCTCGTCGCCGACCTCGAGCACGCGCTCGCGCAGACGCCCGCCCGCGCCTGACGTGCGCGCGGGCGGGCGTCCGGCCGCGCCCTACGTAGGTCGCGCGACGATCCGGAACTGCGCGCCCGTCGGGTCGGCTGCCCGAGCCAGGCGGCCGTACGGCGTGTCCTCCGCGGGCTCGAATCACCGTGCCGCCGAGCTCGACGACCTTCTCGAGCGCAGCGTCGGCGTCGTCGACCTTGAAGTAGATCGCCCAGTGGGCCGGGTCGTCGTCCCCGGAGACGACGGTGTCGTCCATGATCCCGGCGAGCTGGCTCTCTCCTTCGCCGAGGGTCGTGTACCGGAACTCGTCCGTGTCGCTCACCGTGTGCGCGTCCCACCCGAAGACGTCGCGGTAGAAGCTCGACGGACTTGTCGTAGTCACGCGTGTGGAGCTCGAACCACGCGGGTGTGCCGGGCTCGCCGGTGACCTCGAATCCCTTTTGCGTCCCCGGCTGCCAGGCGCCGATCATCGCGCCGCCCGGATCCTTGAGCATCGTCGACCTTCCGTTCTCGCCGACGGTCATCGGCTCGAACTCGACCGTCCCGCCGTGCTCCGGCGCGGCCTTCGCGGTCGCGTCGACGTCGTCGGTCATCAGGTGGACGCCCCAACCGTCCGGATATCCGGCCTCGCCGTCGTTGTGCATGCAGCCACCGACGTGCTTGCCGTCCTTCGTGAACGTGAAGTAGCCGCCGAACCCCTCCTGCGGCTGCTCCGCCGTCCAGCCGAAGAGCTGGCCGTAGAACGCGGTCGCCTTGGCGGTGTCCGAGCTGTACAGGTCGATCCAGCACGGAGCGCCGACCACGAGCGTTGGTGCGGGCATGTGAGCCTCCCTTGTCGGTTGCGCGATCGCAGCAATGACCGCCTCGCCGCTCGAAAGTCATCGCCCACGCCATCGAAGCTAGACCCTCCGGCTCGCCCGCGGGGTACGGGTAACCCGAGATAGCGTCTCGGGCGTGCCGCACGAGCCGCTCGACCTCCTCCATTGCGGCGACCCCCGCCGCATCGCCGCATACCTCGTCGAGACCGACGACGGCCTCGCGCTCTTCGACTGCGGCCCGACGAGCTGCCTCCCCGCGCTGCGCGACGCGCTCCGGGCACGCGGCGTCGAGCTCCGCGACCTGAGGCATCTGCTCCTCTCGCACATCCACCTCGACCACGCCGGCGCCGCCGGCGCGCTGGTGCGCGAGCATCCCGGGCTCACGGTCCACGTCTCGGAGATCGGCGCTCCCCACGTCGTCGACCCGGCGAGGCTCGAGGCGAGCGCCCGCCGGCTCTACGGCGACTGCGTTCGACGAGCTCTGGGGCGAGCTCGTCCCGGTCCCGAAGGAGAACGTCCGTGTCGCCGGTGACGCGCGTCGTCGGCCTGGCCTGCCTTCCCGCCCCCGGCCACGCGTCGCACCAGGTCTCGTACATGCACGAGGACGGGACGCTCTACAACGGCGACGCCGCGGGGGTGCGGATCGCCCCCGGCCGGTTCGTCTTCGCCCCCACGCCGCCGCCGGAGATCGACCTCGAGGCCTGGGAGCGCACGCTCGACGAGCTCGAGCGCCGTGTCGCCCGTGCGCCTCGCGCTGATCCACTTCGGCGTCTTCGACGACGTCGAGCGCCACCTCGACGCGCTCCGCGCCGACGATGCGGAGCTGGGCGCGATCGCGTCGGGCACGGGATGGACGAGGAGACGTTCGTCGCGGCCGCCCGGGCGGACGTCGCCGCGTCGGATCCCGAGGACGCCGACGCCTACGACCGCGCCGCCCCGTACTGGCACTGCTACCTCGGGCTCGAGCGGTACTGGAGAAAGCGGCTCGAGGCGATCGAGCCCACCTAGCGTGCGGATGAAGCGGCGCTGGAGGCGTGGTGCCCGACCCTCGTCACCGAGACTGGCAAAGCCGGCGAGAACCGACCCTGCCCCTCGTACCGCAACATCCGCCGCTTCGGCTTCGAGGAGCGGCAGTTGGTCCCGCACCGACTGCGGGTGCGTCAGTCGACCGCGGCGTGAGCCTCGAGATCGTCGAGCGACGAGAACTCGAGCGCGAGGACGTGCGTGGCCTCGAGCACCACCGGAGGCGCCACGCCCGCGGCCAGCGCCTCCTGCCAGCGGGCGGCGCAGAGGCACCAGCGGTCGCCGGGCTCGAGACCGGCGAACCCCAGCTCCGGCCGCGGGGTCGAGAGGTCGTTGCCGACGGAGGAGCTGAAGGTGAGGAACTCCTCGGTCATCACCGCGCAGACGCCGTGGACGCCGATGTCCTGGCCGCCGGTCCGGCAGTGGCCGTCGCGCCAGAAGCCCGTCAAGGGTCGAACCGCACGGCTCGAGCGGCCCGCCCAGCACGTTCCTGCCCTCCGACGGCACGGCCCGGATCATGCCCAACCGGTGACGAGCCAGCGCCGGCGGGCGAAACGTGCGCCCATCGTCGCGAGCCGAACGAGGATGAGCGCGGCGAGCGCGCCCCACACGCCGCGGACGCCCCAGTCCCCGACGACGGCGGCAGCCAGCCCGACGGCGCATGCGACGAAGGCGACGGCCATCGAGCCGGCGATGTAGGGGCCGTCGCTCGCGCCGATCAGGATCCCGTCGAGCGCGAACACCGCGCCGTTCAGCGGCTGCATCAGCGCGAAGATCGGCCACAGGAGAGCGCACTGCTCGAGGACGGCGGCATCCTCCGTGAAGAGGCGCGGCAGGACGTCGCCGAGGAGGAGCAGCAGCACCGCGAACACCCCGCCCACCGCGACGGAGAGCGTGATCATGCGGGCGCTCGCCTCGTATGCCGGCCCGCTGCGGCCCGCGCCGAGCTCCTGCCCGACGATGATCTGGCCTGCGATCGCGATGGCGTCCAGCACCAGGGCGAGGAAGAGCCAGAGCTGGAACGAGATCTGGTACGCACCGAGCTCTGCGTCGCCGAAGCGGGCGACCACCGCGCCCGCCAGGAGGAACGAGCCGATCAGCGCGGCGGTGCGCGCGAAGATGAACTTGCCGACCGAGAGCAGGCGGCGGGCGAGACTGGCCGAGGGTGCCATCGCCGCGGGCCCGACCCGGCGCACGATCAGCCACACGAAGCCGAGCCCCATGCACGACTGCGCGACAGCCGTCCCCCACGCGGAGCCTTCGATCCCCCAGTCGAAGCCGTAGACGAACAGCACTTCGAGCACGAGGTTGAGGACGTTCCCGAGCACGATCAGGACGAGCGGGGACGTGAGCTCCGAGACGCCGCGCAGGAAGCCCTGTCCGCCGAGTGCAAGGAAGAACGACGGCACGCCGATCGAGACGATTCGCAGGTAGGTCGCCGCGTACTCGGCCGTCTGCCCCTCGACGCCGACCAGCTCGACGATCCGACCGGCGAGGAGCCGCGATCGCGGCCGCCAGGATCACGCCGATCCCGAGCGACAGCCAGAGCGCCTGGGCACCCAGGCGCCGGGCGTCCCGGTCCCGCCCCGCGCCCGTTGCCCGCGCCACCTGGGCGGTCGTGCCGTACTGGAGGAAGTTGAACATGGCGAGCACGGAGAGCGCGGTCGCCGCAGTGCCCAGCGCGGCGAGCTGGGAGCGGCCGAGATGCCCGACGATCGCGGTGTCGACGAGGATGTACAGCGGCTCGGCGGCGAGCGCGCCGAGCGCCGGTAGAGCGAGGCGGAGGATCCGGCGGTCGTAGCCGGAGCGAAGGTGCACCGGGGTCAGCCGGTCGTGTCGGCCCAACGCTCGATCGTCGCCTCGTAGGCGCGAACGTAGTCGGCCACCATCCGCGGCGGCGAGAACCGCTCTTCCACGGCGCGCCGCTGCACGTGAGGGTCGAGCGCGTCGGCGCGCTCGAGCGCGGCGCCCATCTCGCGTGGGCTCTCCACGATCACCCCCGTCACGCCGTCCTCGATCACCTCGGACACGGCGCCGTAGCGCGTCGCGATGAGCGGGGCACCGCACGCCATCGACTCGATCATCACCAGCCCGAAGGGCTCGTCCCACTCGATCGGGAACAGCGTCGCCCTCGCGTGCTGGAGGAGCTCCACCTTCTCGCCGTGCGTGACCTCGCCGACGTACTCGATCCGGTCGGACAGGTGCGGCTGCACGAGCTCCGCGAAGTACTGCCGCTCGAGCGGCTCGCGGCACTTCCCGGCGAGCTTGAGCGGCAGCCCGGACTCGATCGCGACCGCGACCGCGTGGTGCGCGCCCTTGTCGGCCGTCATCCGACCGAGGAAGAGAAGGTATTCGCCGCGCTCGGGCCGGAAGGGGTAGACGGACAGGTCGAGGGCGTTGGCGCAGGTGGCGACCCACGGGAGATCCGGCTTCGGCCGCCGCTGCTCGTCCGAGACCGAGATGAGCGCCGCGCGGGGAGCCATCGAGACGACCTGCTCGTAGAGGACGCCTGGCTCGCCGGAGAGCGGCCCGTGCACCGTGTGGGCGAAGGGCGTCGGGCCCAGCGACCCGAGCGCCAGCCCGAGCAGGCCGGTGTGGTCGGAGATGACGTCGAACTCGCCCGTCTGCGCGAGGCACGAGACGGCGTGGCGGAGCTCCCAGAAGGTGTGCCCGATCCACTCGCTCGGGGCGACCGGGTAGACGGATTCGAGACGGGCTTTCGTCCTCGAGTCGCCCGACGCGAAGAGGGTCACGTCGTGCCCCGCGTCGACCAGCCCGTCGGCGAGAAGGGAGACGATCCACTCGATCCCCCCGTACCCGCTCGGCGGGACAGGGAACCAGACCGGGCTCAGCACCGCGACCCTCACGCGGCCTCCACCGTCAGCGCGTCGGGCGTCGAGGCAACCCGCCAGGTACGGCCGAACGCATGCACGCCGTCGATCACGATCTGCGCGCCGGCCTCGGGCTCCCAGCCCGGCAGCGTCCGCAGCCGGCGTCCGTCGACGTCGGGCTCGAGCCCGAGGAGCAGTCGCAGGAGGAGGATCGGGGTCCCGGCTGCCCAGGCCTGCGGCCTCGCCGCCGACGGGTAGGCGATCGGGAACGGCGTCTCGGAGCGGTCGAACCCCGCGAACACCTCGGGCAGCGACCATGCGAAGTGCCCGGAAGCGTCGAGCAGCGCGTGCGCGATCCTCCGCATCTCGGCCCGGAACCCGTAGCGCGCGAGCCCCCAGGCCACGATCGCGCTGTCGTGAGGCCACACGGTGCCATTGTGATAGCTCAGCGGGCTGTACGCAGCGTCGGACTTCGACATCGTCCGGATGCCCCAGCCCGACCACAGCTCATGGCGCATCAGGGCGTCCACGAGCGCCGCCGCGCGCTCGGGCGGGACGATCCCGCTCCAGAGCAGGTGACCGACGTTCGAGCAGAGCGCGTCCACACGCCGCTTCTCGCCGTCGAGCGCGAGCGCGTAGTAGCCGCCGCGGTCGTCCACCCAGTAGGCGGCGTCGAACCGGACTGCGAGCTCCTTCGCCTCGCGCTCCAGGCGCGTCGCGAGCTGCTCGTCCCGCCAGGCCGCGCGGGCGAGCTCGGCGAGCCGGAGCTTCGCGTCGTAGACGTATCCCTGGACCTCGGCGGGCGCGATCGGCGGCGCCGCGATACGGCCGTCGCGGAACCGCTGCGAGTCGCCCGAGTCCTTCCAGGACTGATTCTCCAGACCGTTCGATCGCCGCTCGTACTCGACGAAGCCGTCCCCGTCACGGTCGCCGTAGCGGTCGATCCACTCGAGTGCGGCGAGGGCGGGCTCGCGGAGCCGGTTGGCGAGAGCGTCGTCGCCCGTCCAGCGCCACACCTCCGAGAGCAGGACGAGGTAGAGCGGAGTGGCGTCGACGGTCCCGTAGTAGCGGCTGAACCAGTTCTCCGCGGCCCGGCCGGCGCGAAGCTCGTGGACGATCTTGCCGGGCTCGGCGTCGATCGAGGGGTCGTCGACCTGCGACTGGAGCTCGGCGAGCGTCTCGAGGGCGCTGACCGCGAGCTCGGGCCCGAGAACCATCGTCTGGAGGCTCGTGATGACGGTGTCGCGGCCGAAGACGGTCATGAACCACGGCATACCTGCTGCGGGGAGCAGACCGGGGCCCTCGCCCGCCCGCAGTCGGAGGGCGGCCAGGTCCGCGACCGACTGGTCGAAGGAGTGGCGCAGCACGTCCCAGTCCGTGGTCAGGCGGGGGAGCTTCATCGACCATGCCTCGAGCGAGGCCCGGACGCGGCTTCGCTCCGTCCCGAAGCGCAGCTCGACGAGATCCGTCGGGCGTACCTCTCCTTCGAGCGACACGACGACGTCGACCCGCACGTCCCATGCCTCGTGCGGAGCGAGCGAGACCGGGAACCGCACGAGCCCGTCCTCGCACTCCCCGCCGCGCGAGAGCACGACCTGGGTGCGCCCGCCTCGGCCGTCGCCCTCGGCGAGCACGACCTGGCAGCGCCTCCGCGTCGAACTGCGGCGTGGGCGGGAGGCGGCAGGCGGGGCGCGTGGAGCGGGTCGCCGAGCGAGAAGTCGTGCTGCTTGACGCTGATGATGTCGGCGAAGTCGGTGCCGAGCTCGACCTCCACGGAGAAGGAGATCGGAGCCCTGGTCTCGTTGCGGAAGACGAAGTGGTCCTGGAGCCCATGGCCGACGAACCGGTGCCGCGCGATCGAGAGGACGTCCTGGCCGAGCCCCCCGACGAGGGGGTTGCGCAGAGTAGAAGGCGGCGGAGAAGTACTCCACCTTGCCCGAGGAGAGAAGCAGCGGACGGTGCCCGTTCACCGTCAGGGCGAACCTCGAGAGGAATCGCGTGTCGTACGCGTAGAAGCCGCCGGTCCCGTCGCGCAGGTCGCCGAGCTCGTCGCAGATGCAGAACGTCGACCCCTCGAGGATCGTGAGCGACACGCGGGCGCTACGCCTCCCGTCTCACGACCCGCGCGCCGGAGGACTGCGCGAGAGCCTTGATCACGATCTCGTCGATGTTGACGTGCAGCGGCCGCGTGAGGACGAAGAGGACGCAGTCGGCGACCTCCTCGGCCGTCACCGGCTCGACGCCCTCGTAGACGGCGTCCGCCTTCTCCCGTCCCATCCGAAGCGGACGAGCGAGAACTCCGTCTCGACGAGACCCGCGTCGACGGTCGTGACGCGGATCGGCCGGCCGAGCAGATCCTCGCGGAGGGCGTAGGAGAATCCGCGGACCGCGAACTTCGACGCGATGTACGAGGCGCCGTGCGGATAGGCCTGGCGCCCCGCGATCGAGCCCATGAAGACGATGTGCCCGCCGTCGCGGCACGTGGGGCAGGGCGAGGCGCGTGATGCGCAGCACGCCGTCGACGTTCGTGTGGACCACCGTCGCCTCGACCTCCTCGGTCGACTCGCCGAACGGCACGCGCCCGAGAGCGAGCCCGGCATTGTTGAAGAGGATGTCGATCCCGCCGAGCGCGTCGACCGCGGCCTCCACGAAGGCGCGGCTCGAGCCCTCGTCCATCACGTCGAGCGGCAGTGCGACGATCGGCGTCCACGCGCTCGACGCGGCGCGCGCCGCCCGCGACGCGGACGCCCGCCTCGCGCAGCTGCCGCACCGTCGCGGCGCCGATCCCCGAGGACGCTCCCGTGACGACGGCCGTCTTCCCTGCCAGATCCATGACGGGGGAATCTAGAGCCTCGGCGGGCCGTCGGCGCCGATCGGCGGGCTGCGGGTGGTCTCGGCCCTCGGGAGCGTCGTCAGGCCGCCAGCTCGACGCGCTCGATCGTGATCGGCGTCTGCGGGCGGTCGCGCGGGTCGCGGTCGGCGAGCGAGATCCGGTCGACCACGTCCTGGCCGGACGTGACGCGACCGAAGACCGTGTGCTTGCCGTCGAGCCACGGGCACGACTCAGCCGTGACGATGAAGAACTGCGAGCCGTTCGTGTCGGGGCCGGCGTTCGCCATCGCGAGGGCCCCGCGATCGACCTTGTGCTCGTTGAACTCGTCCTCGAACGTGTAGCCGGGGCCGCCGGTGCCGTCGCCCTGCGGGCAGCCGCCCTGGATCATGAAGTCGGGGATCACGCGGTGGAACTTGAGGCCGTCGTAGAAGCCGTCGGATGCGAGCTTCGTGAAGTTCCCCACGGTCCTGGGGGCCGCCTCGGGGTAGAGCTCGATCTCGATCGGTCCCTCGCTGGTGTGGAGCGTCGCCTGTGTCATGCGAGTGACGCTAGCAGCGCCCTTCGCAGGGCCGTCCCGGTATGGCACCATGTGCCGACGGCCCTTAACAGTGCGCCAACATCTGTCCGAAGAAGGGCCTGCGTACACTGAAACGATGGCGACGGTCGACGCACCGCATCGGCCGGCTTGCCGCAGGAGAGCGGCTCGCAGGACCTCGCTCACAGCTGGCGCAGGCTTGACGCGAGCCGGCGACCGCCGTGGCGATCCTCACCGCGCCCGCGGTCGTACGTCTGGCTGCACCGACGCAGAACGGCTGGACGTGGTGGGTCGCGCTGCTCGGCGACGCTCGGCGCTCGTGATCGCTTCCGCGGCTTCGTCGACCTCGCTTTCCGCCGCTTCATCCCCTGGCCGAGCCTGTTCGGCCTCGAGAGCCAGACCCTCCGCGAGGAGGACGTCGTCGGCGCGGCGGCGCGCCTGGTTCTGGCGGTTCTGGCTCAAGCTCGGCATCGTCGCTGCGTCATCACGTCGTGCTGGCTCGTGTCCGGGCGGTCATCCTCGGGACGCGGACTCTCGACTGATCGGCAGATCCTGCCGCTGCTGGATGCATGCTGCCGTCTTCTTCCTGCTCTTCAACTTCGTGATCCTGTTCGGCCCGCTGCTGCTCATGAACCTCTCCCAGATCCAGTCGTTCGAGCCGGGCGACGCGGAATGGGGCGTCAAGCTCGACGACGTCCGCGGCCAGGCGGAGGCGAAGGAGGAGGTGCGCCGGGTCGTCTCGATCTGGCAGTCGGGCGAGCAGTTCGAGCGCGCCGGCGGCAAGCGCGAGCGAGGCCTGCTCTTCCTCGGCGCGCCCGGCACGGGCAAGACGATGCTCGCGAAGGCGATCGCGACGGGTTCAACTCGCCGTTCATCTCGATCCCGGGCTCGGGCTTCGCCGCGACGTTCATCGGCATCGACGCGATCATCGTCCGGATCCTCGCCCGCCGCGCGAAGAAGCTGGCGCGGAAGTGGGGCGGCCAGTGCATCGTCTTCATCGACGAGATCGACGCCGTCGGCATGCGCCGCCAGGCGCTCGGCGGGCGGCGGCGTCGGCGGCGCGCCGGGCGGCTACCGGCGCCGAACCGTCGAGCTACCTCTTCTTCGGCCCGAACGGCGCGCTCAACCCGTCCGGCGACCTGATCCTCGAGACCCGCGCCTGGCGCGACCGCCTGTTCGCGCAGCGCGCGCCCGCACGCCGCCGGCGCCGAGCGGCTGTCACGCGCGGCTCGAGCAGCATCACGAACTTCATGTTCCCGGGCGGGATGGGCATGGGCGGCGGGCTCGCGCTCAACCAGCTGCTCGTCGTGATGGACGGCATCGACAACCCGCCGTTCTTCAAGCGAGTTCTTCACGAACAAGACGAACCGATTCTCGACGCGCATCTACGTCGTCCCGCGCCGCATCGGCCGCGTCGACTCCGGCTCCGGCGCCGCGGCCGCGCAAGGAGCAGATCTACTTCATCGGCGCGACGAACGTCCCGATCGACCGGCTCGACCCGGCGCTGACCCGGCCCGGGCCGCATGGGCCGCCACGTCTGGTTCCGGACGCCGACGAAGCAAGACCGGCTCGACATCTTCGACCTGTACATCGGCAAGGTCGCGCACGACGCCGAGCTCGACCTCGCCGAGCGCCGCGACGAGATCGCGCGGATCACGAACGGCTACTCGCCGGCGATGATCGAGCAGGTCTGCTCGATGGCGCTGACGATCGCGCACCACGACGGCCGGACGGCGTTCGTCTGGGACGACCTCGTCGAGGCGATGACGACGCTCGAGACGGGCACCGCCGTCGGCATCGAGTACGTCCCCGAGGAGACGCGCGCGGTCGCGATCCACGAGGCCGGCCACGCGATCGCGGGCCACGCCTACATGACAGGGCACGGAGTCCGACGCGCGCTCTCGATCCGGATGCGCGGCGGCTCGCTCGGGCACCACCAGGCGCTCGAGAAGGAGGAGCGGTTCAGCCGGTTCCAGAGCGAGATGTTCGCGCGGCTCGTCTGGGGCCTCGGCGCGATGGCCGCGGAGCGCGTCTTCTACGGCGAGAACTCGATCGGCGTCGGCGGCGACGTCCAGTCCGTCGACCGCGCGGCCGCGCGCATGGTCGGACGCCGCGGCGATGGGCCCGCAGCCGTTCGACCTCGACGCCGCAGCGACGGCGAGACCGAGGAGCGAGGCGCGCGAGCGCGTGCTCGAGCGCGTTCGAGCGGATCGGCCTCCAGATCATGAACCGCACGAGCGGCGGCGGGCCGTTCGACGCAGGACCCGATCGCCGGCGCGCTCGGCGACCCGACGAAGCGCGCGCTCGCCGCGCAGATCCTCGGCCAGGCCTACGTGGTCGCGCACAACCTCGTCGCGCACAACAGGGACGCGGTCGAGCAGATCGCCGACACGCTGTCGAGCGCACGCGAGATCTTCGGCGACGAGCTCATCGACCTGCTCGACTCCAGCGGCTCTCCGACTCCCGGAGCTCGACTACGACGACGAGGCCATGTGGCCTCCCTCCTTCTTCGCGCGCCGTCGGAGGTCGGCGGAGACCGCAGATCGCAGAGCGCGAGCGAGGCGACCGAGGCGACCCAGGCGTGAGCGGCCACGCGGAAGACGCGCCGGTCGTCGAGGCCGAGATTGCGCGACCCCGTCGGGAGCGCGAGCCGACCCGCCGGGCCGGCCAGGCGGACGTACCGGCGGCGCTTCATGCTGATCTTCCTCGCGCTCGCTCTCGCCGCGGGCATCGGCGTCGGTGCCCTGATCGTGCTCCTCACCCGTCCCGACGCGGGCCCGGCGCCGGTCTGGTCGGTCTGGGAGCCGACGGGCAGCGAGACGCGCGGGTGAGGCAGATCGCCGACCATGTCTCGTCCCGCTACCGGTTCCCCGAGGGTGACCAGCTCGTCGCCGCGATCGCCGGCCCCCCGACGGTCACGGCCGGCGGCGACCCGGCGAACCCGATCCCCGTGCGGGCGATCGCGGTCAGGCCCGACACCTCGACCGGCAAGGCCGAGGAGGACGACATCGAGATCGTCGACGCCTCGAAGAGCATGCAGTACGTGCTCTGCGGCCTCGGCGAGAGCTGCTCGATCGCGCACGGCGAAGCCTCCGAGGCCCGCCACATGCTGCTTCGCCGCCAGGCGCTCGAGCTCGCGCTCTACACGTTCAAGTACGTCGACGGGATCGAGTCCGTGGCGATCTTCCTCCCCCCGCCGCCCGGCCCCGACGCACAGGCGAGCGCGGTGTTCCTCAAGCGCGGTGACGTGAAGTCTCTGCTCTCCAGGCCGCTCTCGAAGACGCTGGCGCCCGGTGCGCCGTCGATCGGGCAGATCCCGGCGAGCGAGCTCCAGTCGCTGAACGGCGTCACGGGCTCGAAGCTCTACCGCTACACGTACACGCAGGCCCAGGACCTCTCCGCCGTGCTCGTCCTGGAGCCGGTCGTCGCCTGAGCGGCTCGATGGGCTGCTCGAGGCCGCGTCCGCGGCGGTGAGGCAGCCCGACGCACGGCTCGCCCGCGCCAAGGCCCGGCTCGACGGGCTCGACTGGTGGCCCCGGCCCGTCCGCATCGACGGGCTGCACATCGTCATCGCCCCCTGGCTCTTCCGCCTCCCGCCCTGGAAGCGCTACGACGGGTTCGCCACGCATCGCGTGATCTTCCTGCGCCGCGAGGACGTCTCGGACGACCTGATCACCCACGAGCTCTGCCACGTCTGGCAGATGCAGCACCGCCCGCTCGCGATGCCGCTCCGTTACCTGCGCACCGGCTACGACCGAAGCCCCTACGAGCGACAGGCGCGCGAGGCCGCGCGCCGAACGTCTGCCGCCGCGAGGTAGCGGCCGGCTCTGTCCTCGGCCGCGCGATCCCTCCCCGTGCGACCCGGCCGTCTTCCGGAGCGCGCACTACCTGCTGGCCCTGGCGGGGATCCGTCTCGGGCTGGCGGCGCTCGGGCTCGCTGCGTCGATCGCCGCGGGCGCGGAGGCTCGCTCGGCGGGTGTCGGCGTCGCGTTCGGCGCGGCGGCGAGCGCCGTCGCGCTCCTGACCGACCGCCGCCGGCTGCTCGTCCGGCGGCCCCCGGTCGAGCCGTTGCCCACCGGCGCTCGCCGAGCGCCGCTGTCGAGAGCGGTGGCCAAAGGGCTCCTGCCGAGCACCGTCGGCGTCGCGGCTCTGCTCGTCGCCTCGCTCGCCTTCGAGCCCGTCCTCGCAGCCGTGCTGGCCGGGATCCTCGCAGGGATGGGCGGCGTCGGCTTCGCCGCGTTCGTCGAGATCTCGCTGTTGGAGCGGCAGCGCCGCGCACGCTTCTTCACCGACGGGATCGGCCCGGTGCGGCGTTACATCGCTCCGTGGTGAGAGCGCGTGGGCCGCTATCCGACCTCGTCGCGCGCGGCGACGAAGGCCCGCACGGCGAGCTCGAGGTCGGCGTCGGTGTGGGCGGCGGACATCTGCGTGCGGATCCGAGCCGTGCCGAGCGGCACGACCGGGTACGAGAACGCCACGGCGAAGACGCCGTGCTTGACCAGAGCCGCGGAGAGCCGCGCGGCCGCCGAGGCGTCGCCGACCATCACCGGGACGATCGGGTGGTCGCCCGGGAGCACGTCGAACCCGAGCTCCGTCATGCGCGCCCGGAACCTCCCGGTGTTCTCCCAGAGGCGCCCGCGCAGGTCGTCGGAGCGCTCGATCAGGTCGAGCGCCCGCAGGCTCGCGCCGACGACCACGGGCGCCACGCTGTTCGAGAAGAGGTACGGGCGGGCGCGCTGACGGAGGAGCTCGACGATCTCCTTCCGCCCCGCGACATAGCCCCCGCTCGCCCCGCCGACCGCCTTGCCGAGGGTGCCGGTGAGGATGTCGACCCGGTCGACGACGCCGTGGTGCGCGTGCGTCCCTCGGCCGGCCGGGCCCGACGAACCCGACGGCATGCGAGTCGTCCACGAGGACGAGCGCGTCGTGACGGTCCGCGAGGTCGCAGATCGCGTCGAGCTTGGCCGCGTAGCCGTCCATCGAGAACACGCCGTCGGTCGCGATGAGCCGAAAGCGCGCGTCGGCGGACTCGGTGAGGCGCGCCTCGAGCTCGTCCATGTCGCCGTTCGCGTAGCGCAGCCGATGCGCCTTGCAGAGCCTGATCCCGTCGATGATCGACGCGTGGTTGAGCTGATCGGAGATCACTGCGTCGCGCTCGTCGAGGAGCGCCTCGAACACGCCTCCGTTCGCGTCGAAGCAGGAGCCGAAGAGAATCGTGTCGTCCGTGCCGAGGAACGCGGAGAGCCGCTCCTCGAGCTCGCGATGCAGCGCCTGCGTCCCGCAGATGAACCTGACCGACGCCATCCCGTAGCCCCAGCGGTCGAGCGCCTCGTGGGCCGCGGCGACCATCTCCGGGATGGTTCGCGAGGCCGAGGTAGTTGTTCGCGCAGAGGTTGAGCAGCTCCCCACGCTGCTCGACGTCGACGTGCGCGCCCTGCGGCGTCGTCATCACGAGCTCGCGCTTGAGCAGCCCCTCCTCCTCGAGATCGGCGAGCCGCGCCTGCAGGTCGTCGCGAAGTGCGCCGTACATGCTCAGGCCTCCCTCCAGTCGAGGAGCACCTTTCCCGAGTCCCCCGAGGCGGCGACCGCGAATGCCTTCTCGAAGTCGGGGAGCCCGAATCGGTGCGTGATCACCGGCGAGATGTCGAGACCAGAGTCGATCATCACGCTCATCTGGTACCAGGTCTCGTACATCTCGCGGCCGTAGACGCCCTTCAGCGTCAGCATGTTGAAGATGAGGGGGTCGAAGTCGAGCTCAACGGGGGCCGTGGGGATCCCGAGGACGGCGATGCGGCCGCCGTGCGCCATCTGCGCGACATCCGAGCGGAGTGCATCCGGGCTGCCGGACATCTCGAACATCACGTCGAACCCCTCGCGCATGCCGAGCTCCTGCTGCACGTCGGAAAGGTCGCGCTCGCGCGGGTCGACGGCGAGCGTTGCACCCATCCGGCGCGCGAGGTCGAGCCGGCTCGTGTTGAGATCCGTGACGACGATGTGCCGCGCGCCGGCGTGGCGCGCCACGGCCACGGACATGCAGCCGATCGGGCCCGCACCGGTGACGAGCACGTCCTCGCCCAACACCGGGAACGAGAGCGCCGTGTGAACGGCGTTGCCCAGCGGATCGAAGATCGCCGCAACCTCGTCGTCGACTCCGGGCCAGTGGTGCCACACGTTCGTCATCGGGAGCGACACGAGCTCCGCGAACGCGCCCGGGCGCTGCACGCCGAGGCCGATCGAGTGCGCGCACAGATGACGCCTCCCCCCATGCAGTTCCGGCAGCGGCCGCAGACGACGTGCCCCTCGCCGCTGACCCGGTCACCGCCCGGAAGTCGCTCACGTTCGACCCGACCTCGACCACCTCGCCCACGAACTCGTGGCCGATCACGAGCGGCACGGGAATCGTCCGCTGGGCCCACGCGTCCCACCGGTGGATGTGCACGTCGGTCCCGCAGATCCCGGTCCGGCTGACGCGGATCAGGACGTCGTTGATCCCGATCTCCGGCTCGGGCACGTCCTCGAGCCAGAGACCGGCCTCGGCGCGGCTCTTGACGAGCGCCTTCACGTCGTTCTGTTCGGGATGGGTCGCCGGGTGTCGCGAAGGGTGCCCAGGCGCCGAATCCTACGCGCGGCGCCGCGAGGCGCCGCGGACCCTCGGGCGTGTTGCCCGAGAGAGCGGCGGGCGCATACAATTGGGTCGTACGAATCGCACACGCATTGGCTCGCTCGAGCGTCGGGGAGAGGAGGTCGAGGAGCTGTGGAGTCCCCCGGGTTGCCCGTTCCTGATTCCGAGGCGGATGCGCAGGCCAGCCGCATGTGCCGCGGTCGATTCTCGCGCCGAGGGACAGTTCCGTGCCGACCTCGCCCGGAGGCCGGCGCACCACGAGACGGGCGACGGGCGCGCGGGTCGTCGGCTTCGATCGCACTCGCAATCTTCTCGGCGATCGCGCTCCTGCATGCCGGCGCCTATCTGGGGTCGAGAGAGAGGACGTGCGCGATCGTGCCGTCGCGCGCGGCGATGTCGTCCTGTGCTCGAACGACTGGGCCGAGAAGGTCGGTCAGTAGCGCCCGGCGGCTTAGGGCACCCGGTGGTGGGCTCCGGGCCGCGTCCTCCCCTGGGAGCCGCCGGGGTCGGAGCCGTCGGGTAAGGAAATCGTTCGGAGCGGAAACCGACGTCGCGCTCTCGACGTCTTCTAATGCATGAGGGAGAGCGGCCAACGGTACGGAACCGGGTGAGACCGTCTACCTGTTGCGGGAGGTCCGCGCAGGCCGTCAGATCCACGAGATCGGCACGCGCGCCCACGTGCTGGACGACCACGGAGCGGTCATCGTCCTCCACCTCGACGGCTCCGACGCAGAGGTCGTGACCTGCCCGACGGACCACGTCGCTCGCGCCGACGAGAGCGCTGCGCGCACGCGTGCCCCGCGGGCCGCGCGCCCATGGCTTCGTCCGTCGATGAGCTAGGCCCTTCGAATCTTCGAGTAGGCCGAGGTAGGCCTGCGCGAGTGCGCTTGGATTCCGAAGTGATTCGCGGACGAAGGTCTCTCGGCCGATTGATCGAGGTACGCTCGGATCCAGGGCCGATGTTGTCGGCCCGAGGCGATCGATGACAGTTCCGCCTGTCTTACGACGAGGATCGCTGCCATCGGGCCGTGCGTGAGCCTTGATCTGCGCCTTCAGGGCACTGTTGGCTCGCCTCTTCACGGTGCGACCGAACTCTGAACGTTGATCGAGCCAGATTGCTCCGATCCCTACAGCGACCGAAAGCGGCTTCCGGCGAAGCAATCCGTACGCGAGAACGATGGCGCCCACTGCGAAGAGCGGCCCCAGTTCGACATCGTACTGTGCGTCCTCTGGCAGGCTCATGGAGCGACCGAGCATGTCATACGGCGACTAGCGAGCCGGTCAAGTCGACTGTTGAGCAGATGAGCCTTCTTCGGGGCAGTTCTTCAGCGTCGCTCGCGGGACAGGCGTCGAACAGGATGGCGAGCACTAGCTCGTCGGCCTTCTTCCACGAAGTCGCCCCACTTCATCGTGGCCCCGCGGTGCCTGGTAGTGAAACTGAGACAGGGGCCTTGCGAGTGGGCGGTGCAGGACTCGAACCTGCGGCCACCTGCGTGTAAGGCAGGCGCTCTACCAGCTGAGCTAACCGCCCGGGCGGCCACGGATGGTAGCTCCGGCCGCGGGTATCCTCGGGCCCGGCCGCCCCCATCGACTAGCGGCCCAGGTCGCCACCCTTTCAAGGTGGTAGCGCGGGTTCGAATCCCGCTGGGGGCATACCTCCGCGCCTGCACAGGCAGCGCGTCGGCAGCGGTCACGTACGCCTGAGGTAGCTGTCCGTCCCGTCGAGCCAGTCCTGCCGTGGCGGGCAGAAGATGTCCATGTCGAGCGTCTTCTCGAGTGCCTCGGCCCTGTGCGGCAGCCATGACGGAATGTGGAGCACCTCGCCGGCGTGGACGTCGACGACCTCGGACTCGTCCTCACCCAGCCAGAACCGCAGCGTGCCCTCCAGGATGTACGTGAGCTGCTCGTTCTCGTGGGAGTGCGACGGGACGATGCATCCCTCCTCCATGTAGACATGGGCGAGCATCATCCTCTCCGTGGTGACGAGGCGGCGGTGCAAATCGGGTTTCAGCTCGGCCTTCGGCATGTCCTCCCACCGATAGAGCGCCGTTCCGTGTCCCTTCACGTGTCTCCTCTCGCCGCTGACTCCGGAGCCGATCGTCGCAGGACCGAGCCGCGCTCGCGTCTCAACCGGAGGAGCGGACCAGCACGGCGTTCCCCGACGGGTCCCGGGCGACCACCCCGCCGTCGGCGCGCTCGACGGCGCTCAGGCGGGCGAGCCGTTTCGCCGCAGCCTCCACCGCGTCGTCGTCGACGAGCACGATCTCGAACCGGACGAGCCCTCTGGCGCCCTCGGGTGGCCGTGGCGCGCCGACCCCTGCCCAGGTGTTCAGCCCGACGTGGTGGTGGTAGCCGCCGACCGAGATGAAGAGGGCGCCGGGGTACCCGCGCACGGTGACGTCGAGACCCAGCGCATCCACCCAGAACTGCTCGGCGGCGCGGAGGTCGGCCACCTGGAGGTGGACGTGCCCGAGCGTCGTCCCGGGAGGCATCTCCGCGCTCGCAGCATCGCCGCCCGGCTCGGCCAGGAGGTCTCTCGAGGTCGAGCGGAAGCGTGTCCATCTGCAAGTAACCGCCTGCCACGGGCCACTGCTCGCGCGCCCGGTCGCGATAGAGCTCGATCCCGTTCCCCTCCGGGTCGGAGAGGTAGAGCGCCTCGCTGACGAGGTGATCCGAGGCGCCGCTCAGACGCCAGCCGGACTCGACCACGCGGCGAAGCGTCCGCGCGAGGTCGGCACGGGTGGGGACGAGGATCGCGAGGTGGAACAGGCCCGTCGAGCGCGGAGGCCGCGGCGGCGCGTCGGGATCGGCAACGAGCTCGACCAGCGGCGCACCGTTCGCGCCCATCGCCGCGACGCCGCCGTCGACCCCGATCGTCGCGGAGCCCGATCGTCCTCTCGTAGAACGTCGCGCAGACGCTCGAGGTCTGCCCACGCGGAGCCGGATCGCGCCGAGGCGTGCGTCGGCGGCAGCTCACCCATCGTCGGACGGCTCGAGCTCCAGTGCGCACGAGTTGATGCAGAAGCGCTTGCCCGTCGGCTGAGGGCCGTCGTCGAACACGTGGCCGAGGTGGCCGCCGCACGCCGCGCAGACGACTTCCTCGCGAACCATCCCGTGGCTCATGTCGACGCCGGGTCTCCACGGCGTCCAGCTCGGACGGCTCGAAGAAGCTCGGCCAGCCCGATCCCGAGTCGAACTTCGCGTCCGAGCGGAAGAGCTCGGCGCCGCACCCCGCGCAGCGGTAGACGCCGGGCTCCTTCGTGTCCCAGTAGGCGCCCGTGAACGCACGCTCCGTGGCCTGCTGCCGCAGGATGGCGTACTGCTCGGGCGTCAGCCGCTCCCGCCACTCACGGTCGCTCAGCTCGACCTTCCGGGCCACCTACATCACCACCAGCGACACGGCCACGAACTGCGTCACCGCCGCAGCGACGACCAGCAGGTGGAAGATCTCGTGGAAGCCGAAGGTGCGCGGGAACGGGTTCGGCCACTGAGCACGCGTAGATCACCGCACCGAGCGTGTAGATCGCCGCCGCCGACCATGAGCGAGCACGGCCCCCGCGACGCCGACACCGGAGAACATCTGCGGCACCGCGAGGACGCCCACCCAGCCCGACCGCGATGTACGCGACCGGCGCTCAACCAGCGCGGCGACTCGATCCAGACGAGCTCGAGCAAGAGCCCGAGCGCGGCGCCGCTCCAGACCATCACCAGCACGAGCCACTGGGTCGCTCCCTCGAAGCAGAGGAGCGCGAACGGCGTGTACGCGCCCGGCGATGAAGACGAAGATCATCGAGTGGTCGAGCCGCCGTGCCCACAGACGCCGGGCGCAGCGCTCTTCCAGGGGAACCGGTGGTACAGCGCGCTTGCGCCGAACATCGCCACGAGCGCGGCCGCGTAGACCCACGACGAGAACGTCGCCAGCGGCCCGTCCGCGAGCACGACGAGCACGACCCCCGCCGCGATCGAGGCGACGAAGGCCCACTGGTGGAAGACCCCCCTGAGCAGCGGTCTCGGCTCGAGCTCCATCGCCGCCATTGTCGCACGCGCGCCGACGCGAGCCGCCGGACCTGCCCGGAGTCACGCATTCCGTAGGATCGGCGTCGTGTTCGACCACGCCGGCCGGCGACGACGGCTCTCCGAGACGATGCGCGCCGAGGGCGTCGACCTGCTGTTCCTCGGCCTCTCGTCCGACCTCGAGTACCTGTCCGGCATCGAGCGCGGGATCCCGTTCTTCGGGCAGAGCTCGTACGCGCACGGCTGGGTCGCGGGCGGGTTCTTCCGGCCCGACGCCGACCCCGTGCTACGTCCTGCCGCGCATGGTCGTCGTCGTTCGACCTGCCCGTGCGACCCGAGGGCGAGATCGTCGTCGTCGACGAGAGCGACGACGGCGTCGCGGTCTTCGAGCGCGTCGCCAAGGGTCTCGGCGCCACGGCAGCCGTGGCCGTCGGCGACCGCGTCTGGGCCGAGACGACGCTCGAGCTCGGCGCGCATCTTCGGCCTCGACCGGCTCCGGACCGGCTCCTCGCTCGTCAACGGGCTGCGCCGCGTCAAGGAGCCGGAGGAGCTCGACGCGATGGCGCGCGCCTGCCGCACCGTCGAGAACGCGATGGCGGCCGTGACGCCGCGGGTCCAGCCGGGAGTGACGATGGCGGAGCTCCGCGACGAGGTCGAGCTCCAGCTGCGGCTGGCGGGCTCGCTCACGCCCTCGTTCGCGACGCACATCTTCACCGGGATGGATCCCGACAGCCTCGACTCCGGGACCGGCACCGCGCACGAGCCGCTCCGCGAGAGGACCGGCCGTGCTGTTCGACTTCGGCGGCGTCGTCGAGGGGTACTGCTCCGACTTCGGGCGAACGGTCGTGGCCGGCGAGCCGGCCGCCGGGCTCCTCGAGGCGCTACGAGGCGATGCTCGCCGCGTCCGAGGCGGGTCGGGCCGCCTGCCGTCCGGGCGCGCTCGCCCGCGACGTGAACGCCGCGTGCCGCGCGCCGATCGAGGAGGCGGGGCTCGGCGAGCACTTCCGTCACCGCATGGGCCACGGCATCGGGCTCGACGTCCACGAGCGCCCGTTCCTCTCGCCCGAGGACGAGACGCCGCTCGAGGCCGGCATGACGTTCACCGACGAGCCGTCGATCATCGTCCCCGGCTCGTTCGGCCTGCGGATCGAGAACATCGTCGTGTGCGCCGACGGCGGCGCACACGTGCTGAACGACTACCCGAACGACCTCGTGCGCAACGGCTGACCGAGGGGTTGGTCGGCCGGGCGCGCGATCGGCTCGGGCGCACGCGGCGTCGGTCACCGTCATGGGGTTTCGCCGCAGGAAGTCCGCCATCGCTCGAGCGACGGGCTCGGGACGCTGGATCTGCAGGAGATGACCGACCCCCTCGATCGTGCAGTCCTCGACGTTCGGGAGCGACGAGCGGAGGAACTCGGCGATCTCGACCCACACCGGCTGGGTCTCGGCACCCAGGACGGACAGGACCGGCCGGTGGATCGTGGCCGCCTGCTCGGGACCGAACGTCCAGACCGGTAGCGAGGGCAGCTCGACGCCGAAGAAGGTGTCCGCGTCCTCGATCGACTGGGCGACCACGCCGGGGATCCGCTCCTCGAGCAGCGCTCGACACGCCTCCCAGTCGAGCCCGCTTGCGGCCGACACGAACATGGCGAAAGCTCCCGCCTGGTCGCCGCGTCGGTACGCCTCGAACACCGGGCCGGCCGATCTCAGGAACGCCTGGCCGAGAGGCAGCGACACCAGCGTGGGCTCCAGCAGGGTGAGTGTGTGCACCTTCTCGGCGTGGTCGAGAGCCAGTTGGGCGGCGATCGACCCGCCGGTGGAGTGGCCGGCGATGTGAGCGCGGCGCACACCGAGCTGCTCGAGCAGGGCCGCGGCATCGGCGGCGTGGTCCCCGATGCTCACCGGCGGTGGGGTGTGCGTGCTGCCGACCCAACCCCGCTTGTGGTACCGGATCAGCTGGTAGCGGCCGCCAGCGACGGCTCCGTGACGAGCGGCACGAAGCAATCGGCGATGAGCATGTCGATCAGGAGCACGGGCTCGCCCGATCCGTCGCACCACGAACTCCAGCTCCACGCCGTTGACCTTTACTCTCTCCACGGGCCCTCCTCGGTGCTTCGGGGTCTTCGGTCCTCTACCCCAATGCGTGAGCAAGACTGTTACGGCGGTAGCCCGCACGGTTACGCCCGCACCGCGGGGCTCTGAGCGCCGATCCGCCACGAACCGTCGGTGTGCGATGAGTGACGCCGTCGGTGAGGCCGTCGTCGAGCGCGCCCGTGACGCCGCGTCGCGCGGAGAGTGGCAGGAGGCCTACGACCTCCTGATGAAGGCGGACGCGGACGGCCTCGCGGGCCCGGCCGAGCTACCGGCTGCTCGGCGAGGTCGCCTACGCCGCGGGCCACCTCGACGTGACGCATCGAGGCGTGGGAACGCGCTCATGCGGAGTGCCTGCAGGCCGGGCGACGAGGTCGCGGCGGCGGGCGCCGCGGTTCGCGTCGCGATGCACCTGCTTTTCGATACCGCCCTGATGGCGCCGGTGCGCGGCTGGCTGGCGACGAGCGGAGCGGCTGCTCGAGGGTCAGGACGAGACGCCGGCGCACGCGTGGTTTGCGGCGGTCCGCACGTACGAGCGGATGCTGACGGGCGACCTGGACAGCGCTCGCGACGTGGGCCCGGCGCGCCGTCGAGGTCGGCTCGAGGTGCGATCCGGCGGCGTGCGCGCATCGGACGGGTCGCAGAAGCCCGGCTGCTCATCCTGGGCGGCGACGTCCAGCAAGGTCTCGCGCTGCTCGACGACGTGGGCGTCGCGATCGTCTCCGGCGACCTCGATCCGCTCTCGACCGGGCGTCGTCTACTGCGAGCTCGTGTGCGCTCTGCAGGGGCTCGCACAGTACGACGTGGCCGAGGAGTGGACCGAGGCGATGGAGCGGTGGTGCAAGACGAACGCCATCGGGAGCCTCCACGGGCGCTGCAGGGTCCATCGCGCGGAGATCCTCAGGCTGCGCGGATCGTGCGACGAGGCAGAGACCGAGGCGCTCGCGGCGTGCGAGGAGCTCCGGCCGTACCTGCGCCGCGAGCTCGGGATGGCCGCTGAGCGAGCTCGGACGGATCCGACTTCGCAAGAGGAGACATCGACGGCGCGGAGCAAGCCTTGCTGGCCGCTCATCGACGCCGGCTGGGATCCCCAGCCCGGTCTCGCGCTGGTGCGCCTCGCCCAGGGCGACGTGGCCGCCGCGGCGGCCTCCATACGAGACGCGCTCGAGCGCCCCTTGCGGGTGCCCTCGAAGGAGCTGCCACCGGACACCGACCTGCAGCGGGCGCCGCTGCTCGAGGCGCAGGTCGAGATCGAGATCGCGGCCGGCGACATCGACCGAGCCCGCGCAGCCGCCGACGAGCTGCAGCTCGTCGCCGCCCGATTCCACAGCAAGGCGCTCGTCGCCGGCGCGACCCTTGCTCGAGGAAGGGTGCGGCTCGCCGAGGGCGATGCGGCGGACGGCGGAACGATTGTTTTCCGAAGCCGCGCGGCTCTGGAACGAGGTCGGCGCGCCCTACGAGGCGGCGCGTCGCACGCATGGGCCTCGCCGAAGCCCTCCGCGCCGGCGGCAGCGAGCACCAGGCCGACCTGGAGCTCCAGGCGGCCCGCACGATCCTCGAACGGATCGCGAGCCGCGCAGCCGACGAACGCGCTGGCCAGGCAGGGTCGAGCCGACGAGCCGTCGCCGGCACTCAGCGTCTTCCGTCGCGAGGGCGACTACTGGTCGCTGGTGTTCGAGGGCCGCACGGTGCGCGTGCGAGACCTCAAGGGCATGCGTTACCTCGCGCGGCTGCTCGCCCACCCCGGCCGCGAGTTCCACGTGCTCGACCTCGTCGCCGCCGAGAGCGGCAGGTTGCGCACGGCGGAGAGCGGCCAGGCGGCCGGCCTGCCGCGCGCGGCACTCGGCGATGCGGGCGAGCTCCTCGACGCGCGAGCCAAGGACGCGTACCGCCGGCGCCTCGCCGAGATCGACGACGACATCGAGCAGGCGCGGGCCCTCGGGGACGCCGAGCGGAGGCGCAGGCGGACGCCGAACGCGACTTCCTCGTTCGAGAGCTCTCGCGCGCGGTCGGCCTGGGCGGTCGCGATCGACGAGCCGCATCCGCGTCCGAGCGTGCTCGAGTCGCCGTGACCCGCGCGATCCGCCAGGCGATGGCCCGGATCGGTGAGCACCATCCCGAGCTCGGCGAGCATCTCGACCGGGCGATCCGCACCGGCACGTACTGCGCCTACCTTCCAGACCCGCGCGCCCCCACCGGGTGGACGTTCTGACTCCGAGGACTTGCTCGGAGCCTGGCCGGGGTGGGCCGTGCTGGATTCGAACCAGCGACCTTGGGATAAAAGCGCCGTCCGGAGCCTGTTCGGCCGAGCTCGACCGAGGTCGATAGCGCATGGATTCTAGGTTTGGGCTTGAGTCATCTCGACCGAGATCGCTGGGTCATGTTGCCCCGTGTTGCCCGCTCGGGTTCGCGCAGCGTGTGTGTTCGGCCGCTCGCAGTGCCCAGCGCGGCGGCGTTGTCGGCACCTCGGGCATTCCTGACCCCGGCGCTTCTCGAATGCGAGCCCGAGGCGGGAAGGACAGGTGCGTGCTCGCATGGTCGCCGAACGTTGGCTGGGCATCGAAAGACCGGTAAGCCTGCGGCTCGACGAGCTGGCGGCTACCGACAGCGCCGGGCGACACGCGTCCCGGTTGACCGCTGTAGTTACTTGCCGCGTGAGGTCTTCTTCTGTCGCTTCGGCTTCGCGGGTGACTTCTTCTCCGTCTGAGCAACCGACTTCGGGCGCTTCTTCCCAGCCACCTAAGGCTCCTCTCTCCTGTGCTTGCTCCCAGGCGGACTCTAACGACCCCGGCCTCGTTGAAATTGCGCCGCGCCCCGGCAGAGCCACGGGACCGAGGGTCTTGGGCGGCCTTGGGGCGCCGCGAGGCCGGCGGCTACGTGCGGTCTCAGGGCGTCGACTGCCGAGCGACGGTGCACCGCCCTCTATTAAAAACGAGTACGCGGCTTCCAACTCGGACGCGCGCCTCAAGTCGAGCGAACACCTCCAGACATGCAGTCGTCACCTCGCGGCCGTCGGCCTGTGCCGTGACCCCGGGGTTCGTCGGGAAGGGCGAATGATGGTCGTGTCCTCGGGGATGGATACTTCGGCACGGTGCACCCTCGCAGACCGATCGCGTTGCTTCCGATCGTCGCCTGGCTGGTGGTGGCTCCCGCGGCGGGCGGCAGTGGAGCTCGCCTCTCCGCCGGTGGCGAAGCTGCTCGCACGCCACTCGCCGATCCTCGTCCTCCACCCCGCCGAGCAGCTCCGGCCCTCCCCCGTCGACGGCTTCCTCGCCGACTCGGACGTCCAGCGGCAGACGGCCGCAGGGTGGGAGACGGTCGCCGGGCCGCTCCCGGTCGGGGGCGCCGACCTGCGTCTCGACCAGCGCGCCTGTCGCGCGGTCGAGGGCGTCGCTGCGACCCGCTGCTACGCATCGACCGAGGCGGCCCACGGGGCGGCCCCGGTCGTCTACGGCGCGGCATTCCGGACCGGCAGCCGCATCGCGCTGCAGTACTGGATCTGGTACCCGTGGAACCCGTACAGCACGACGGTTCCGCCCGGCGAGCTCTGGCAGGTGCACGAGGGCGACTGGGAGGCCGTCTCGCTGATCGTCGACCTGCGCGGGAAGCCCCTGCTCGTCGGCTACTCCCAGCACAGCAAGGGAAAGCGCCGCGGCTGGACGCGTGCTCCGCGGCAGGGGCTCCACCCGCTCGTCTACGTCGCGCTCGGCTCGCACGCGAACTACTTCACCGCAGGCGTGCAGCGCTTCGATCCGCGCGTCGTCGATCCGCTGCTGATCTCCGTGATCGAGCAGAACGGCGGCAGCGCGGTCGATCACACGGGCAAGGGTCTGGTGATCCGACCGAGGGTCGTCCGTGTGACGGCGACCTCGCCTGCATGGATGAAGTTCGCGGGCCGCTTCGGCGAGAGCGAGTACCTCCACGTCCCCGGCGGCGCTGCCGGCCGACTCGGGCGGGGGCGGCCCGCGCGGCCCGGCGTTCCACCGCCAGTGGCAGGCACCCGTCGCCGAGGTGCTCTCCTGGCCGTCGGGCTAGACGACGACACTGGTGCACGGCGTCAGCCCTAACGGCCCACACGACCGGCTGCTAGACGATCGCGCACAGCCGGTCGTCCTGCGGAAGCGGTGACGAACCGACGCGCAGGCAAGCGTCTCCGAGGTCCGGGATGTTGATCGTCTCGCCTGTCCGACATGCGATGCCCCGGGCCGTCCACTCACCAACCGCCGACCCAACCGCGCAGTAGCCCGAGCGGGAGGGTGTTGTCGCTCTCTTCGTCGAAGCGTAGGTAGTCGAAGTCGCAGCCTTCGTCTGCCTGAAGCACGTGGTCGATGTAGAGGCCCGGGCGAAGCCGGGCAGGCCAAGCTGGCCCGGGACGATCACAGCCCCGCCTTCGCGTACTCGCGCGCGGCCAGGATCCGCTGCTCCAACTGCACGGCAGCCGCCGTGGGCTGACGCTTGGGGACGGGCGACCGATCGCAAAGGACCGCCCAGCCTCCTCCCGGTAGCGACGCCTGAGCCGATCGCCGGTCGCGCGGCTCGCTCCGCAAGCGGCGGCGGCGCGGCCTGCGGGCTCATCCCCTCGACCAAGCCGGCAGCGAGACTCGAACGAGAAACGCATCCGTCGGGGCGGGAATATCGATCATGCATCTCGGCCTCCTGTGCGAGAGCCGGGTCTTGGTCGACCACAAGGCTCGCCGGATGCCCCCACGCGATCAGCACGTCTCGCAGGTGGTGCGGGAATAGAGCCAGGCCGGATTCCGCACGCGTCAGATTGATTCCCGGAGTGCGTTCGCCGCGGATTGTAGGCGTTCACTGACGTTGGCCAGCTCTCGCGCCGCGAGGTCAATGCGCTCCTGCTGTGTTTCCGCCCGGGCGTGCTGGCTGTCAGCCTGCTCGCTGATCGCTTTGAGTTGACGTTCCATCGCTTCGACCGTGCGAGTGAGATCGGCCAGTTGTCCGGCGACGCTGGCGATGTCCTCCTCGGCCGTCACGACTGCCGGATTCTACGGCCGGAACGTGTGCTCGCCCCCACGAAGGCCCCCATCCCCACACGACGGGCCTCCGTGGCTGTCAGTTCGAACGAGCCCCCGTCTAAAGACACGATAACACTCTGAGCACGTCACGCCGTGAGGGCATGGTGCGACGCGCCCCGTCGCCTGCCGTACAGCCGCCCCGCGACCTTGGGGGTGGGGGGCTCCCTGTGGGGAAGTCGCGGGGCGGCTGCTAGCGGAGACCAGGAGGGACGGCCTCCGATGCGGCGGGTGGGCGCTCGCTAAGACCTCGGCGTCCATTGACCGAACTGACAGTTCACGGACGCTGGCGCAAGACCCGAACAGAGCCTCAGCGTCCAGGCGCACGACTCGACGCCCGATGTTCCGGCCCCTCCCGGAGCCTGAACGCCGTTACGGGGACCACGTATCGCCTCCCCCGGACAGAGTTCAACCGGCTTGTCACCATCCGCACTCGATCCCACCCGCTCGAGCAGAAAGACCTCGAGCGCCATGTCGGGGTCGTGCGAGACCTGCGAAAAAACGCCGCCACCCTGCGGCCGGTGGCGTCCTCCACGATCTCCGTAAAGCGAGGCCGCATCCAGTCCTGGAACATCGTGCGCGTCTCGCGCACCTGCAGAAAGGCGCCCTCGGCGATCATCTTCTTCTCGACCGTCGTGAAGCCGTCCTCCAGCCTTGTCATCACGACGTCCTGATGGATCAGCGTGCGGGTGCGGTCGGCGCCGCGTCCGTAATGCTCGCGGTGCATCGCGGCGATACCGTCCGAGATCGCAGTCGCCTGGCGCTTGCGATCGGTGGCGCTTGCAGAATCATCCACAGCGCACTCCTTCCGACAAGGCTCAGACCTGGCGCAACCCATAGAGAGCGCAGCGGCGGAAGGAGGGAGCTACCTGAGAAACCAGTCTCATCTTTCAAATGAGCGTGTCAGCGCGCGATGCCGACGAGGACCTCGACCATCGGGGACGGCAGGTTTGTCGAGCGAGACCCGCGGCAGCAACCATCACCGTCCAGGGCCAGTTGCAGCAAGACGAACCTGAACGAGCAAGGAAGA
>CAVROJ010000022.1:0-23892 GCA_963722755.1 uncultured Actinomycetes bacterium | reverse complement strand
TTCCGGACGTGGCGGCCACACGCGAGGCGCTCGAGGCGAAGGGCGTCGAGTTCGAGGGCGAGATTCTCGACACCGGGGTCTGTCACATGGCCTTCTTCCGCGACAGCGAGGGCAACGCGCTCATGCTCCACCGGCGGTACGCGCCGTGATCGAGGCGCAGCGTGTCGACTTCATCGCCGTCCCGACGCAGGACGTCGCCAGGGCGGAGGAGTTCTACGGGCAGGTGCTCGGTCTCGAGAAGAACCCGAACTCGTTGCACGACTGGATCGAGTTCGAGACGGGCAACGTCACGCTTGCGCTCGTCTCTGCGGAGGGGCACGGCCGCGAGTTCGTGCCGCTGCCGCACGGCTCGATCGCGCTTCGTGTCCCCGACGTCGAGGCCGCGAAGGCGAAGCTCGAGGCCGCGGGCGTCGAGTGCGGCGACATGTGGGATTCGGGCGTCTGCAACGGCGCGTCCTTCAGGATCCCGACGGCAACGGGATCATGATCCACCACCGCTACGCGCCGTACCCCGACGGCTCGCTCCCCTGATGCAGGTCGAGCGCGTCGACTTCGTCTCGTTCCTGACCCAGGACATGGCGCGGGCCAGGCGCTTCTACACGGAGAGCCTCGGGCTGGCGGTAGAGGGCGAGGACGAAAACGGGAACGACATGGAGCTCACCGCCGGTCAGGTGACGCTCGACATCTTCAACCCGGCATCGATCGGCCAGCCGTTCGCGCCGAGCCCCGCCGGGCTCGCGCTGCGGGTTCCCGACGTCGCGGCGGCGCGGCCGAGCTCGAGGCCAGGGGTCGAGTTCATCGGCGAGACGGTCGACACCGGCGTCTGCCACATGGCGTTCTTCAAGGACCCCGACGGGAACGCGCTGATGCTGCACCGGCGCTACGCGCCGTTCGACGACGGCAGGCAGCCCTGATGCAGGTCGAGCAGGTCGACTTCGTGTAGTTCCGACGCGCGACATGGCTCGCGCGATCGCGTTCTACCGCGAGGTGCTGGGCCTCCGGAGAGCGGTACAGCGAGGGCGAGATCGAGGCGTCGAACGTGACGTTCTCGTTCTGGAACCCCGAGGCCGACGGCGAGCCGTTCCAGCCGAACACGGCGGGGTCGCCCTGCGCGTCGCCGACGTCGAGGCCGCCGTCGAGGAGTTCAGGGCCGGCGGCGGCGAGGTGATCGGCATCGAGGACACCGGCGTCTGCCACATGGGCTTCGTCAAGGATCCGGACGGAAACGTGTCATCCTCCACCGCCGTTACGCGCCGAAGGAAAGCGTGGCCAGGGCTGACCTCCTCGAGCACTACCGCGCGCTGCCGATGCCGACCACGACCGACGAGTCGTGGCGCTTCACCGACCTCGGGGGCTTCGATCCGGACGCCTTCGCGCGAACGGCCCATGCTCGGAGTCAGACTACCCGTAAGGGACGATGTTGGACATCGACGTGGCCGGGTTGGCCACGGTCGGCCGGGGCTCGAGATCGAGCGGCGCCCGAGGGCATTCGGTTCGAGCTCCTCGACGATCGGAGCCGCAGCTCGGCGAGCTCGTCGGCTCCGACGAGAAGTTCGCAGCGCAGAACGCGGCCCGCTGGAAGCACGGGTTGCTGGTCCACGTCCCGAAGGGCGTCGTCCTCGAGCAGCCGCTCTACGTCCGGATCGCGAACCCGCCCGACGGTGGCGCGCTCTTCTGGCGCCTGCTTGTGGTTGCCGAGCCCGACAGCCGGTTCAGCCTCATCGAGGACCTCTCGTCGTCCGACCCGGGCTCGCCGGCTACTCGAACGCCGTGGTCGAGCTCTTCGTCGGCCAGGGCGCCAAGGTCGAGTACGTCTCGCTGCAGAACCTCGCGCGCGAGACGTGGCACTTCGCGTCGCACCGGGCGCGGGTCGAGCGCGACGCCGAGCTCGACTGGGTCGCCGGCGGCTTCGGCTCAAGAAGGGCAAGGTGCGGATCGAGAACGACTTAGCCGGATCTGGAGGCGGTAGCGGCCGAGCACGCGGATACCGGTGATCGATGTCGCCTTTCCGTCGATGACCGCGGCGGCGCCGACGATCTCGCGCATGTAGACGACCGCCGGTGACTTGAGCTTCGGGTTGGCGTCGCGGTTGAACGCGTCCGCGAAGCTCTGCGCCGTGACCGGCGCGCCGGTGTGGAAGCGGAACGTCCTTTTCAACTCGAAGGTGTAGGTGCGCTCGTCCATCGAGACCGCGTACGTGTCGACGACCTCCCGTACGAGTCGCGTCCCGGCCACGCCCGCCGCGTCGGGGTAGTTGAACAGCCTCGCGCACGTCGCGTACCCGATCGGCCACGAGCGGCCGGAGTAGGCGAGCGCCGGATCGACGGAATCGACGTCCGCCGGCAGGCTGTATCGAAGCGTGCCGCCCTTCCGCGCCTCCCCGGCCCCGCCGGCGGAGTGCGCAAGCCCGGCGGCGACGAGCAGCGCCGTCCCGGCGGCGAGCATCGCGAGTGCCACCGAGAGCCGTCGTCTCATCGCTTCTTGCAGAGCGCCGTGATCTCGAAGCCGAGGATCGCGCACCCCCCTTTTGTGCCCGATGCTACGTGGTCACGTGGCCGAACGGAAGTGGCTCAGCCGTCCGGGAGCGGCTCGCCGGGACTCGTCCATACGCGGTCGAACGCACTGAGGATCCCGCCCGACGACACGCCGATCTCGATCCTCTCGGCAGAGTCTTGTTGCGGGTCGAGGCGCGACACCGTGCCGTCGCCGCCGCTGACCACCCAGACGATCCCGTCTTCGTCGACCGTGAGTGATTTCGGGCCGCTCCCGACCGCAAAGGAGTCGTCGATCGTGTTCCCCTCCGGCGGGATGCGGAAGAGCCGCGCCCGGGCATCGGCCGTGAACCACGTCGAGTCGGTGCCGATCGCGATCGAGGCGGCGGTCGAGTCCGTCACGCCCCTGACGGGCGTGTTGTCGAGCCCGCGGCCGTCGGCGGCATCGAGCTTGTCGACGCCGTTGAGCCCGCCCAGCCAGATCGCTTGCTCGTCGACGTCGATCGCGAACGAGGCGCCATGGCCGTCAGTGAGTTTCTCCGGCTCGCCCGTCTCGGCGTCGATGCGGTCCACCTCACCGGTCCCGCGCTCGAGGGCCCACACGGCGCCGTTGCCCGTCGTGAGAACGACCGGCGCGCGGAGGAGGGAGTACGTGCCGCTCTCGCTCGTCTCGAGTGGAATCGTGCGCATGACGTTTCCGAGCTCAGGCCCGATCTGGAGCACGACGAGCCGCGCCCCCTGGTTCATCGCGACCCAGACCGATCCCTCGCCGACCGCGAGCCCGATGGGGATCCCGTCCGCCCGGATCCCGCTCGTCTCGACTACCCGAAGGGTCTTCGGGTCGATCCTCGTCAGGGTGGCCGCCTTCTCGTCGATGACCCAGACCGATCCAGCACCGGCGGCGATCAGGTGCGAGTCGAACCCGACCGCGATGCCCTTCACGAGCTCCCCGCTCGCCGGGTCGATCACGCCGACCGACAGCGGCTCGATCCGCGACAGGCCGTCCGAGCCGCGGAGGAGCAGGAGGACGGCAACGGCCGTCACGGCGACGGCGGCCAGGCCCACGGCCGACAACACGCGGAGCCGCCCGCGGGGCAGTCGGAGTCGCCGGGAGCTGCGGCGACGTGCGGCCGCAGGCCGCTCGTCGAAGCCTAGCGCCGTGCGTGCCGCGGCGACGAGCTCGGCGCAGCTCCCGTAGCGCTCCGACGGCGCCTTCGCCAGGGCTCGCGCCATGACCGCATCGATGTGGCTCCCGAGCTCCGGGCGCGTGGTGCCGAGCGAGGCCGGCTGATCATGGACGTGCGCCCAGAGCGTCGCGACCTCCGACTCGCGGGCGAACGGCCGCACGCCCGCCAGGCACTCGTACAGCACGCAGCCGAGGGAGTACACGTCCGCCCGCTCGTCGATCTTCTCGCCGCGGATCTGCTCGGGCGAGACGTACTCGATCGTGCCGACCAGCTCTCCCGTCCCGGTCAGTCCCGAGATCGACGAGGTCTGCTTCGTCAGGCCGAAATCCGTCAGGTAGCAGTGCTCCCGGCCGGAGCGGCCCGCGATGAGGACGTTTCCCGGTTTCACGTCGCGATGGACAAGGCCACGCTCGTGCGCGGCATCGAGCGCGTCGCCGACCTGCTCGATCAAACCCAGGGCTCGGGCGGGGTCCATCGGGGCCTCGCGCGCGATGACCTGCCGCAGGTCGAACCCCTCTACGTACCGCATCGCGAGGTACAGCTGCCCGTCGGCGTCGCCCGCGGCGTAGATCGGCACGATGTGCGGATGATCGAGCGACGCCGCCAGCTGCGACTCGCGCAGGAACCTCTCGCGAAAGCGGTCGCTCTCGGCGAGTTCGGGGACGAGCAGCTTGAGCGCGACGCTGCGGCCGAGGCGGACGTCGGTTGCGCGGTAGACGGCGCCCATCCCACCCCGTCCGATGAGCTCCTCCAGCCGGAAGCCGGCGACCTCGCTCCCCGGCAGCGGATCCGACCCGACCGGCAACCCGTCCTCCTTCTCTGATCCTGCGGAGAGAATAGGGCCGTGACGGAGCCTTTGCGAACCGGCGACTACACGCTGGAAGAGGAGCTCGGCCGGGGGGCCACGGGCGCCGTCTGGCGGGCGACGGCGGCGGACGGGAGCGTCGTGGCGGTCAAGCTGCTCGACCCGGCGCTCGCCGGAGACGACGAGTACCGGAGCACGCTTCGTGCGGGAGGCGCGCGTCGCGCAGGAGATCCTGCGACGCGCATCTCGTCCGGATCCTCGAGGCGAGCGCGGACGCGGCGGAGACCGTTCCTCGTGCTGGAGTACGTCGGCGGCGGCTCGTTGGCCGCGAAGTTGGCGCACGGCGCCGCTCGGCCTCGAGCGGACGCTGAGCGTCGTCGCGGACGTCGGCGCAGCGCTCGACGCGCTCCACCGCGGCGGGATCGTCCACCGGGACGTGAAGCCGTCCAACGTCATGCTGCGCGAGGACGGCTCTGCCGCGCTCACCGACTTCGGGCTCGCCAAGGGGGCGGCGTACACGGTGCTGACGCGGCCCGGCCAGGTGCATGGGACGCTGGACTACCTCGCGCCCGAGCTGATCCGCGGTGCGGACGCGACGCCCGCGAGCGACGTCTACGCGCTCGGCTGCGTCGCGTTCGAGTGCCTTGCCGGGCGGCCGCCGTTCGCCGACCGGAGCCTTTTCGGCGTCGGGACGGCTCACCTCGAGGACGAGCCTCCCGATCCGCCGACGTCGACCGGACGTCTCGCTGGGCGCTCCTGCGTGCGCTCGAGAAGGATCCAGCTGCCCGGCCCGCCGACCGCGACGATGTACGCGCATCTGCTCCGCGTGGCCTCGCGGCCCTGATTCCCTGGAGCGACAGGCCCCCTACGGCTCGATCTGACCGGCGCCGCCGACTGCCTCGGCGAGAGAGAGGAGCCGGCCCCGCGCGCGCCAATCGTCGACCTCCGGCCGTCCCGCTCCGAGAGCGATTGCCTCGTACTCCTCGCGCTGCGACGCCCATTGGCCGATCGGGGCGAGGTCCTCTTCCGCCTCGATCGCGCCCCAGATGCGCCCCGCCGCAACGGCGTCGCCCCGGAGAGCTGCGGCGCATGCGACCTCGGCGGCCGCGAACACGCTCCACATCCTGTCGCCGAGCTCAGTGGCCAACCCGAACGCGTCCCGCGCACACCGATCGGCGGTGTCGAGGCGGCCCAGGCGCCGGCTGACCTCTGCGAGGTTCGAGAGCATGCTGATCTCCCACCATGCCCAATCGAATTCCCTGACGATCTTCAGGCTCTCGTGGAAGCGCTCGGCCGCCGTCTCCAGGTCCGAGCTCGCTGCCGCCGTGTGCCCGAGGAGCCCGACCGCCTGGGCTTCGCCGACCCTATCGCCCAGGCGCCTGAAGTCCGCGAGCGCCTCGTCGAGACGTCGCGTCGCCTCGACGGTCTCGCCCCTGTTCGCCAGGTTGGCGGCGACGCGGAAGCGCATGTTCGCAGCCCCTAGCTCGTCGTCCAGCTCCTCGAAGATCGCCAGGCTCTCGGCGTAGTACGGCGCGGCGCGCTCGGGAGCGCCGAAGATGTCGAGCGTGCCACCGATCGCCCGCAGGGCACTGGCACGGAGTCCCGGCGGCGCACCGACCGCGGCCGGCAGCAGGCGCTCGAACCAGGACGTCCCTTCGGTCGGCCCCCTGACGACCCAGAACTCCCCCAACGCGGTGGCGAGCTCGAGGCCCTGCACAGGGTCGTGCTCGACGGCCCAGGCGAGCGCGGGGCGGACATTGTCCAGCTCCGCAGCGACGACGTCGAGCTCCCAGCGCCGTGTCCCGAGAGCCACGCCCCCCAGGCCGGCAGTGTGGGCCAGGTCGACGAGGAAGGCGATCTGCCGACGGCGTAGACGGCTTTCTTCCCCCGTCTGTCGCAGGCGTTCCGTGGCGAACTCCCCGATCGTCTCGAGCATCCAGTAACGATCGTCGCCGTCCGGGCCGGCGCGCCTGCGGACGAGGCTCTTGTCGAGCAGCGAGCTCGAGGGCATCGAAGTCGGCGTCGCACACCTGCTCGGCGGCCTCGAGCGAACACCCGCCGCGGAACACCGCGAGGCGCGCGAACAGCTCCTGCTCTCGCTCGTCGAGGAGCTCGTGGCTCCACGCGATCGTCGCGCGCAACGTCGAGTGGCGCTCGTCGACGTCACGGCCGCCCTTGAGCATGTCGAGCCGCTGGCCGAGCCGCTCGAGGAGCTGCGCCGGGGTGAGCAGCTTGATACGGGCGGCGGCGAGCTCGAGCGCGAGCGGGAGTGGTCGAGCCGGCGTGCAAGCTCGTGGACGGTGGCGGGTCCGCGATGTCCGGCCGGACGGCACGGGCGCGCTCGAGGAACAGCTAGACCGCCTCGCCCTCGACCATCGGCGGCAGGTCGTGCTCGTTCTCGCCGTCGACCCTGAGCGTCTCGCGACTGGTGACGACGAGCCGCAGCGTCGGCGCGGCCGCGGCGAGCTCGGCGAGCGGCGCGGGCGATGTCCGGCAGGAGCTGCTCGAGGTTGTCGAGGACGAGGTGGGTGCGCCGCTCGCCGACGCGCGTGGCGATCGCCGTGGATCGTCGCCTGCCGCGCCGAGGCGCCTGTCCGATCGCGGGAAGACGAGATCGGCATCCCGTCACGGGCGCCAAAGGGACGAACACCGTCCCGCCGTCGGCCTCCTCCGCGAGTAGCGCGGGCGAGCTCGATCGCGAAGCGTGTCTTGCCGGTTCCCCCCGGGCCGACGACGGTCAAGACCCGAGGGTCGCGCTCGAGCCGACGGTCGACAGCCTCGAACAGCTCCCGCTCACGGCCGAGGAACGTGTGTCACGGGCCGTGGGCAGCTGGACGCTCCCGGGCGTGCGTAGCGGCGGGAAGTGCCGGCGCCGTGCTGGAGCAGGCGAACCGCGCCGTCGAAGTCCTTCAGGCGGTGGGCGCCGAGATCGAGGAGCCGTCGGCGCCGACGAGCAGCGCCGCCGTCGTCGGCGAGAGCGATCACCTGGCCGCCGTGGGCGAGCCGCGGCGATCGCGCGCGCCGCGGTGCACGTCCACGCCGACGTACCCTCCCAGTCGAGGTCGGCGCGCCCGTGTGGAGGCCGATGCGGACCCGGATCGGGCCCGGCGTCGAGTGCGGCGCTGCCCCGTCCGCGGCCGCGGCAGCCGCGCCCGGCGCGGTCGGGAAGGCGACGAAGAACGCGTCGCCCTGCGTATCGACCTCGACCCCCTCGTACGCGGCGAACGCCTCGCGCAGCACGCGACGATGCTCCGCGAGCGCCCGGCGTACGCGCTCGGGCCCGAGCGCGTGCAGCAGCCGCGTCGAGCCCTCGATGTCCGTGAACAGGAACGTCACCGTGCCGGTCGGGAGCTCGGGGCGCATCGGGCTCGCGTGATTCAACACAACCGGGTGACGCTACGCCGCCTGCGAGTCGGTTCAACAGGCCGCGAGGGCCGGACTCACCGGCCGAGCCGATCACCCGCCCGTCGTCGAGGCGATCTCCCGCACGCGCCGGATCGCCCCGGGTGTCTCTTCGAGCGGCAGATGCTCGAGGATCAGAGGTGAGATCGGGTCTCCGCGTCGCGGAGAAATTCGAGGTACGGCCCTTGCGGGAAGATCCCCGTCCCGAACGCCGGGCTTCCCGCCTCGGCACCGTCTCGGTCGACGTCCTTCAGGTGCGCGACGACGAAACGGTCCTCGAATCGCTCGAGGAGCTCCGCCGTCGCACGCTCCTGTGCGGGAGAGGTGCGGGAGAGGTAGTTGTACGGGTCGCACACGACCTGTAGGTGCTGGGTGGGGAAACGCTCGAGCAGGTCGAGCAGCTGGCTCTGGGTCTTGACGACGTTCTTGACGTAGCCTTCGAGCGCCCAGGATCGCGCCGGACCGCTTGGCTGACCGGGAGCAACTTCTCCAGAGCGTCGTCCAACAGCCGCCACGCCTCGTCGCCCCAATTGTCCGGCGAATCGGTCAAGTCGCCGGTCGGATCGCGCGTGCCCGTTTCCGTCGCCACGACATACGTCCCGAGCGACGGTGCGAGCTCGAGGCACCGCCGCAGGTGGGCGATGTTCGCCTCACGGACGGCGTTGTCGGGGCTGACCAGGTTCCGGTAGCCGGCCAGGCCGGCGATCGCGATGCCCTGCTCCTCCAGGTACGTGCACCGTGCCTCGCCGGCGTCGGGATCGTCGAGACATTCATCGAGGAGCTCGCCGCCGAGCTGGACCGCCGTTAGCCCGAGGCGGCGAAGTCCGCCACGAGTCGATCCCATTCGTCCTTCGCGTGCTCGTACGAGAAGGCGCCGAAGCGCGGCCAGGCATCAGTCGCGGACGTGGGAAACGTGGTGCGGGTGAAGCTGAGGTCCCGTGCCACCAGGGGCGGCGGGCCCGTCGGAGTCTCGAGCGTGAGCCAGCCGTCGTAGCCGATCTCGCCGAGCGCCGACGCGCACTCGCTGAAATCGACGCGACCGCCGCCCGGTCGGACGTCGCCCGGCCGGACCAGCATGTCCTTGATGTGCACGCGGCGCACGAGCGGGCCGAGCGCTCGGATCTCCGTCGGCGGGTCGAGACCACGCCGAAAGGGGTTTGCGAGATCGAAGTAGCAGCCGAAGGCAGACGAGGAAGCACGTCGTGCGAGCTCCTTCACTCGCTCCGCGGGAAGCAGTCCCTCGAAGCACAGCGTTACTTCGCGCGCGGCGGCGTCGGGGCAGAGGGCCCCGAACGCGTCCGCGCAGCGGTCGAAGTCGGCATCGGTGCGAATCTCGGCGTCGAGAAAGAACGGGATCAAGACGATGCCGGCACCGAGCTCGGAGGCGAGGCCGATGGCGAGCCGCACTTCCTCGGCTGCCGACTCGGCCGTGTGACGGTCGCCAGACGCGATCCCGCCGCGGTTGTGGTCGCCGAGCACGAGGGCGTGGATCTCCAGCGACGCGGCTTGGGCTCGGCGCCGGAGGCGCTCGACCTCGCGCCCGTCCGACGAGCGAAGCTGCGCGCGGTCGCGGTGACCTCGACACCCGAGAACCCGAGCCGGCCCGCCTCCTCGACCGCGTCGCCAACGGCGAGCACGGTGTCCAGCACAGCGACCCTCATCGGGTGCCGCCCCCGGTCAGGGGCTCGACACGACCGCGGCCTCGAGCGCGCCCGTGCCGGCCGTCGTACGCGACGGCCCGACGCCGTCGAGGAACAGGCATGCCGGTGATCGCGGCGATCAGCTCCGCGGTGTGCTGCGCCGCGGCGGCCGGGCCGAGCCGGCCGGTCAGGACCGCCTCGAGCATCGCCTGGAGCTGGGCCGAGACACGGGGTAGAGCGGCGTCGCGGGCCGCGTCACCGCGTGGTCGAGGAGCGCGGCGGTCTGTGAGAGGAACGCGAGGTCGGGCGCAGCGAGCGCGACTGCCGAGCGCCGGGCGGGGATCCGGCCCGTCGCGCGCGCGATCCGCGCGAGCGCCTCGGGCGCGACGACTCCTCGAGGAGGCGCATCGCGAGCTGCGGGCTGCGCCGCCTGGCGGAAGATCCCGTACACCATCGTGCCCGCCACGCTCGCCGGGGCGCCCTTGCGGGCCGCCGGGGACGGGCGCGAAGCCGACGTGATCCCAGAGCTTGCGCAGCGGACACGCCGAGCGCCCGGCGAGCGTCGCGGCCTCGTAGCTGCCGCCGAAGCTGATCGCCGCCTCGCCCTCGGCGAGCAGCCGGATCGGACGATCCCACTCGTAGCGCGACGACCTCGGTCGGCATCAGCCCGTCGTCGATCAGGCTGCGGAGGAAGCGGAGCGCCTGCGCGGTCTCACGGCGAGTCGAGGCTGACCCCGTCGCGCTCGAGCACCTCGCGCCGTTCGAGGCGAGGAACGAGATCAGGCAGTACGCGGTCGTCTCGCCGCCCCGCGAGCCGCCGGGCATGACGATCGGGTGCGGGCGGCCGTTCCCGGACGAGCGCGCGTGCGACCGCGCGGAGCTCCGCCCAGGTGGCGGGCGGCTCGGCTCCGATCGCCTCGAGCTCGCGGCGTCGGTACCAGAACCCCGCGACGTCGGCGAACGCGGAGACGCCGAACGTCCGGCCCTCGTAGCGGTTCGCGGCGACCAGCGCGTCGAGGAAGTCGACCTCGTGCTCCTCGCGAACCCAGTGCTCGTCCAGGTCCTCGAGCGCGTAGAGAAACCCCGCGGCCGCGAACTCGGCGGCCCAGACCGAGTCGAGCACGGCCAGGTCGGGTGCCTGCCCCTCCGCGACGGCATGGGTCAGTGCCTGGTGGAGCGTCGGGTCGCGGACGGTGACGACGTCGACCTCGACGCTCCGCCGGCGCGCCGTCGCGGATCATCCGCGCCCACGGGCCTTCCTCGGGGACGACGACGCGGATCTCGGGCTGATCGGGCCGCCGGCGAAGCCAGTGCGGGTTGACGAACGTCCCGCGTCGCCGGTGCCGGAGGATCACTCCTTCCTCGGCGAGCTCCGAGAGCGCGCGGCTGACCGGCGTCCGGCTGATCCCGTACCGGTCGCAGAGCTCGTGCTCGGTCGGCAGCTGTCCGTCCCTCCCGTAGACGCCCCCCAGGATCTCCTCGAGGAGCACCGTCTTGAGCTGGAAATAGAGGGGAATCGGCTGGTTCGGATCGATCGCCATCAGCTGTCGGATCGGCTTCGCGTCGCCTCACTCTACTCGGGCTTCCGGTGCGTTCGACGCGCCGTCGAACTGACGCCCGATGGCCAGCGGAGCCGCCTGCCGACGGGCTTTCGCCGGCTTGACTCGATTGTTCGCATTTGCTATTCCAGCATGACAATACTCGGCTCGGGAGCTCGATGAGCGAAGGCGTGCTTGACGGAAGGGCCGGCGCAGCTCGGACGCGGGAGCTCGCGATGCGCGCGCTCGAGGTGCTCGAGGCGAACTGGCTCGGTCACGGGACGCGGCCGTCGCGTCTCTACCCGCACCAGTGGAGCTGGGACTCGGCGTGCATCGCGATGGGCTACGCGCGCTGGAACCAGCTCGCGGCGGAGACCGAGCTCCGCTCGCTCTTCGCGGGCCAGTGGGCGAACGGCCTCCTCCCGCACATCGTCTTCGCCGTGGGCAACGGACGCTACTTCCCGGGCCCCGAGTTCTGGCAGTCCGAGCGGTCGCCGGACGCCCCGTCGGACGTCAGGACGTCCGGGATCGTGCAACCGCCGCTCCATGCGACGGCAGCGTGGCGCCTGTTCCGACAGTCACGGGACCGCGACCGCGGGATCGCCGTTCCTTGCAGAGCTCGCACCGAAGCTCCGCGCCTGGCACGCGTACCTCTACCGCGAGCGGACGCGGGGCGAGGATGGGCTGGTCGAGATCTGGCACCCCTGGGAGTCCGGCATGGACAACTCTCCGCTCTGGGACGAGGCTCTCGCGCGGATCGACCCGACGGCGGACCAGATCCCCGAGTACCAGCGTGTCGACGTCGAGCTCGGCGAACCCGGCGGAGCGACCGACCGACGAGGAGTACGACCGCTACGTGTACCTCGTCGGGCTCTTCCGCGACCTCGACTATCGCGCCGACCGCATCAAGGAGGCGACGCCGTTCGCCCTCCAGTCCGTGCTGTTCAACTCGCTGCTCGTGCAGGCGAATCTGGATCTGGCGGAGATCGCGCGGGAGCTCGGCGACGATCCCGGCGACGTACGAGGACTGGGCACAGCTGACCGCAGTCGACCTGGACGCGCGGCTCTGGAGCGAGCCGGACGCGCTCTACGTCGACTACGACCTCCAATCCGGGAAGCACGTCACCGCTCGCACGGCAGCGGGCCTCGCGCCGCTCTACGCCGGCGTCCCGAGCCCCGAGCGCGCCCGCCGGATGGTCGAGCGTCTTGCCGGCTCGCGCGTGGAGGTCAACGCCTCTGGCTGGGCAGTCACGAGTCTCTCCCCCGACGACCCGGGCTACCTGCCGACGCGGTACTGGCGCGGTCCGATCTGGCCCATCCTCAACTGGGTCTTGCAACGGGGACTCGACCGCTACGGCTTCACGACGCTGGCGTCAGAGGTCCGGCGCGCGCTGATCGACCTCGCCGGCCGGAGCGGCTTCTGGGAGCACTACGGTGCTGCTACCGGCGCGGGGCAGGGCGGCGAGAACTTCGCATGGACCGCCGGGCTCGTGCTCGACATCCTTTCCATCGAGATGGAGTCAGAGGAGGAAGGAGCACCCATGGAGGACGCTGCGATCACGCCTGCCGTGGACGGCAGTCCCCATCGAGCAACGAACGGAGGGAGTGAGATGAGCGACGAGAGGAACGACAGCTTCGGCTTGGAGGAGCCGTTCGACCGGCGAACGCTGCTCGGCAAGGCGGCGATGGCGGGCGGCGTGCTCGCTGCGGGAGGGCTTCTGACGGCAAGGCGGGCGAGCGCCGGTCCCGCGGCGGCCGCCGGAGACGTCACCGCCTTCTTCGGCCAGTTCGGAGCGATCGCCGAGCAGGAGGGAATCCGGAAGTACGTCTTCAAAGGCTTCAACGGCGACGTCGACGCAGTCTTCGCGCCGATCACCGCTCCGAACCTCTTCGTCGATCGCGTCCGGGCGGAGGCAAAGGCCGGGCAGGGGCTCGATCGACGTTCTCGTCGGCCTCCACGGCGACTTCGTCACCTTCCAGAACGAAGGCCTCATTCGAGGCGTCGACGACGTTGCGAGGCAGATCAAAGGGCTGCCGGCGCCGTTGGTCAAGCACGGGAAGCTCGGGCACCAAGACCCAGTACTACGTCCCGCACTCCCAGGCGACCTACGTGATGGTCGCCAACAAGGACGTGCTCAGGTACATGCCCAGGGGAGCCAACATCAACGCGCTCACGTACGGGCAGCTGTTCCAGTGGGCCAAGACCATCCGCCAGCGCACGGGGCAGAACAGATTCGGGCTGCCCGCCAGCGAGACCGGTCTGATGCACCGGTTCCTCCAGGGCTTCCTCGTCCCGTCGTTCACCGGCACCTTCGTCACGGGGTACCGGTCGAAGGAGGCCGTACAGGCGTGGGAGTACATGCGCCAGCTCTGGCAGTACACCCATCCGCAGTCCCTGTCGTACGCGTTCATGCAGGACCCGCTGCTCAGCCAGGAGGTGCTGCTCGGCTGGGACCACGTCGCGCGGTTGAAGACGGCGCTCGACCAGCGCCCCGACGACCTCGTCGCATTCCCCGTCCCGAGAGGCCCGAAGGCCCGGTCGTACATGCCGGTCCTCGTCGGGCTCGGCATTCCGAGGAACGCGCCGAATCCCGCGGGCGCGAAGGAACTGATCAAGCACATGGTGAAGATCAGCGCGCAGGCGCAGATCCTCTCGCTGACGGGATTCTTCCCTGTCGTCGGTGGACGACTGTCCAAGCAGATCTCGCCCGGGCTGCTCGCAGAGGCGAACGCCGTCCGGAAGCAGCAGAAGGCGAAGGACGCGGTCCAGGCGTTGCTCCCGATCGGGATCGGCGCCGAGAGCGGCAACTTCAGCAAGATCTACCGCGACACGTTCACGAAGATCGTCCGCAACGGCGAGAACATCCCGGCGGTCCTCAGGGAGCAGGGCGAGCTCCTCGACCAGGTCTTCGTGAAGACGAACGCCCCCTGCTGGGCGCCCGATCCGCCGAGCGGGAAGGCGACGGTGCAGGGTCAGGTAGCACCCGTCGGCCTGACCGAGGCGATGACCACATCGCCCACGAGACGACGCTCACGCGCCGAAGACGGCGGTGGGAGAGTCTGCCCTACTGGCTGATCCTTCCCACCGTCGTCTACCTCGGCCTCTTCTTCGTCTGGCCGATGATCCAGGGCTTCGGGCTCGCGTTGCGGGACGAGAGCGGCAACTGGACCACCACTGCGCTCGAGACGATGGTGGACGACGCCGCCTTCGGCGAGGCGATGAGCTTCACCTTCCTGCTGATCCTCGTGATCCTGCCGATCCAGTTCGTCCTCGCGTTCGGCATGGCCCTCCTCCTGAACGCGCGGCTTCGAGGCAGCGGCCTCTTCCTCTACATCTTCCTGCTCCCGCTCGCGATCTCGGATCTCGCGGCCGGGATCGCCTGGTCGGCGATCTTCACCGAGCGCGGCTACCTCAACACGATGCTCGAGGGCGTCGGCGTGATCGACCAGCCGTTCATCTTCCTCGACCCGACGTCGAAGACGCAACTCGTGATCGCCGTCGCCGCAGCCGAGATCTGGCGCTCGACCACGTTCATGATGGTCATCCTCTTCGCCGGGCTCCAGGCGATCCCCAGGGACTACGTCGAGGCTGCAGAGGTGTTCGGCGCCGGGTTCTTCCAGCGCGTGCGCCACGTGATCCTGCCCATGCTCAAGCCCTCGATCCAGGTCGCGCTTCTCCTCCGCCTGATCTTCGCCTTCGAGGTCTTCGCCGTCGTGATCGCGCTGACGGGCTCCGGGGCCACGGTGCTCGCGGCCGAGGCCTACAAGTGGCAGGTCACCAACGAGAACGAGCATGTCGCGGCCGCGTACTCCATCGTCATCCTCGGCCTGTCCCTCGCCGCCGCGGCGGTCGTGCTGATCGTGCTTCGGACACCTCGGGAGCGGAGGCTTCGCTGATGGCGTTGCAACGCATCCGGATCGGACGGGCGCTCGCCTACCTCGCGGCAGCGGCGATCTCGATCTTCATCCTCGCACCCATCTACCTCATCACGATCTCGGCCTTCTCGAGCTTCGATGCCGTCTACGAGTACCCGAAGAACCTCCTCCCGACGGATCTCTCGATGGAGTCGATGAACATCTTCCTCGACTCCGACGGCGTCACCGACTCGCTTCAGCGCAGCGTCTACGTCGCGATCATCACGATCATCGCATGCCTCGCGATCGGCACGCCTGCGGGCTATGCGCTCGCGCGATTCTCGTTCAGGGCAGCCAACCCTTTCCAGCTGGCGCTGGTGAGCACCCGCGCGTTCCCGCTCATCATCATCGCGATCCCGCTCGCGGTGACGTATCTCCGCTTCGGCATCGACGACACCGTCTACGGCGTGGCGATGGCACACATCGCCTTCACGCTGCCGCTCACCGTGCTCGTGATGGCCAGCGTCTTTGCGGGGATCTCGTACGAGCTGGAGGAGGCTGCGATGACGCTGGGCTGCAGTCGGCTGTCGGCCTTCCGCCGGGTTGCGCTTCCGCAGGCGCTTCCAGGGGTCGCCGCATCGGCGATCTTCATCTTCGTGACGACCTGGAACGAGGTGTTCGCAGCGGCTCTCCTGACACTCCGGAACCGCACGTTGCCCGCCCAGATGCTGGCCGCGCTCGACACGTCTCCACTCCCGTACCGCCTGGCCGGCGGCTTCTTCCTGCTCGCGCCCGCGCTGGTCGTCATCTTCTTCATCCGCAAGTACCTGCTCACGACGTGGGGGCGGGTGGCGCGGTGACGGCCGTCACGGATCGAAAGGGGCGCTCGGGCGATGGCTGAGATCACGTTCCAGGGTGTGCAGAAGAACTTCGGGAAGTTCGCCGCGGTCGACGGCGTCGACCTCGAGGTCCACGACCGCGAGTTCGTGGTGCTGCTCGGCCCATCGGGCTGCGGCAAGACGACGCTGCTGCGCTGCCTCGCGGGGCTCGAGAGGGTCGACGCAGGGCCGCGTCTTCATCGGCGGCCGGGATGCCACCGACCTCCCGCCGCGGCGACGGCGCATCGCGATGGTCTTCCAGAGCTACGCCGTCTTTCCGCACATGAAGGTGTACGACAACATCGCTTTCGGCCTCCGCATGCAGAAGGAGAAGAAGCCGGCGATCGACGAGCGCGTGCGCTCCTCCGCCGAGCTGCTGCACATCGAGGAGCTGCTCGACCGCTACTCGTCGCAGCTGTCCGGCGGACAGCGGCAGCGCGTGGCCGTCGCCCGGGCGATCGCCACGAAGGCCGACGTGCTGCTGATGGACGAGCCGCTCTCGAACCTCGACGCACTGCTCCGCCTGGAGATGCGAGCCGAGCTCAAGTCGCTGCTGCATGGCCTCGAGGCGACGACGATCTACGTCACGCACGACCAGATCGAGGCGCTCAGCATGGGCGACCGCATCGCGGTCATGAACAAGGGCCGCATCGTCCAGCTCGGCAACCCGCTCGAGGTGTACGACAATCCGGCCGACACGTTCGTCGGTGGGTTCATCGGTAACCCACCCATGAACTTCCTCGAGGCCGAGGTGTCCGGAAACGGCCGCAGCTCGATCGCCAAGCTCAGCGGAGGGTCGTTCGAGCTGACCGGCGGGACGGCCGCGCTCGCGGGTCACAACCTCTTGCTCGGCATCCGGGCCGAGGCGATCGGCGTGGAGACCGCGGCTGCCGACGGGCTCGTGCGGGCGAAGGTGATCGTGCTCGAGCCGCTCGGCTCGTACAACCTGCTGACGGTGCGCTGCGGCGAGGACACGCTGAAGGTCTCCATCTCCCCCGAGCTGTTCCCGCAGCCCGAGAGCGACGTCTGGCTGCGCATCGAGCCGGCGCGGATTCGGTGGATGGACCGCGACACGGGCGTCGCGATCCCCACGGGGACGGAAGTGCTCGCGACGGAGACCGCGGTCGTGACCTCGTAAGGTCGTGCTCGACTCGAGGAGCACGCCGGCCGCGGGGAGACTCGATGCCGAGCTCGACTACCGGCCGTCGTTCCCGGAGGGGTACCGCCCTGGGATCGGCATCGTCGGCTGCGGCCGGATCGTCCGGACCGCCCACCTTCCCGGCTACGCGCGGTACGGCCAGCGGGTGGTCGGCGTCTTCGACGTGCTGCCGGAGGCGACGGACGGCGTCCGTGAGCAGTTCGGTGTCGAGACGGTGTTCGGGGAGCTCGACGAGCTTCTGAACGATCCGCAGATCGAGATCGTGGACGTCGCGACGCACCCGGACGTCCGCCCGACGATCGTCCGACAGGCCCTGGCGGCGGGCATGCACGTCCTCGCGCAGAAGCCGCTCGCAAGCGACCTGGAAACGGCTCGCGCGCTCGTCGAGGAGGGGGAGCGCCTGGGGCTCGCGGTCGCGGTCAACCAGAACGGGCGCTGGGCCCCCGCCTGGCGGGCGGCACCCTGCTGATCGAGCAGGGCGCGATCGGGGATGTCGTCGCGGTGACCCACCTGTACCACCACAACTACGGATTCACGCTCGGCACCGTCTTCGACGAGATCGAGCACCTCGTCCTCTACGACTACTGGTCCACTGGTTCGACATCACCCGCTGCTGGCTCGACGGGAACGCCGGTCGCCGTCCGGGCGCGCGAGTACCGGACGCCGGGCCAGCCGGACGAGAGCACGGCCCCGTGGGGCGCCTGGGCGACGATCGACTACGAGGACGGCTCCAGCGCCCTGATTCGCGGCGTCGGCTGCGCGGCGACCTCGAGGCCGCACAAGCCCTTCTGGATCCACGGCACGGAGGGGACGATCCGAGGCTCGGTGCTCGGCTCGGGTCCGACGCCGGGATCGGAGTGGCTCGAGCTCGAGCGCGACGGCCGGAGCACGCGCTTCGAGCTCGAGGGGCCGTGGCACACGAACGGCTTCGCCGGGCGCTCTCGGCGAGCTCGTCACGGCGGTCGCGGAGGAGCGCGAGCCGTACAACTCGGCACGCCACAACCTGCTCTCGCTCGAGCTGACGCTCGCCGCCTGCCGCTCCGCCGAGGACGACGGTTGCCCCGTCGTTGTCGCCCGAGCACGAGTGCCCTGATTTGTTATCGTCGCGTGACAAATCCGACTGGGACCGGACCCCGTGACGGAGCGACCCCGCGTCATCGTCGATCCCCACTTCCGGGCGATGGGCGACATCTTCTCCCCCGAGGATTCGCTGCGGCTCGCCGAGACGGTCGAGGTCGTGTGGGGCCGGGACGAGCCGATGCCGGAGGACGCTTTTCGGGAGGCACTGCCCGCCGCGTTCGCGGTCGTGAGCTCCGGCTGGCGCTACGGCCGCGTCCTGGACGAGGCGGTGAGCCTGAAGGCGATCTTCACGGTCTCGGGCGGCTGGCCGCCCGAGCTCGACTACGGGCTGTGCTTCGAGCGCGGGATCCGGGTGCTCTCGTCCGCGCCCGCCTTTGCCGCTGCCGTGGCCGAAATGGCGCTCGGACTGGCCCTCGCCGCAGGCCGCGACATCGTCGGGGGAGATCGGGTGATGCGGTCACGCGAGGAGCGCTGGCTGAGCTCCGCCGATGATCTCGGCACATTCCTCCTCTACGGCAAGCGCGTCGGGCTCGTCGGAGTCGGGAACATCGGCAGGCGCCTGAGAGCGCTCCTCGAGCCGTTCGGCTGCCACGTCTGCGCGTACGACCCGTGGCTCACGGAGGTCTACCTCCGAGAGGAGCGGGTCGAGCCGGTGGAGCTCGATCGACTTCTCGAGACCTCGCGTGTGATCTTCGTCCTCGCCGCACCCACGATCGAGAACAAGGCCCTACTCTCGCGTGAGCGCCTCGAGCTCCTGGCCCCGGACGCCGTGCTCGTGCTCGTGAGCCGAGCCCATGTCGTCGACTTCGACGCGTTGACCGAGCTCGTGCTCGCCGGTCGCTTCCGCGCCGCGATCGACGTGTTCCCCGCCGAGCCGCTCGATCCGGATCATCCGATCCGAGGGGCGCACGACGCTGTGCTCTCGCCGCACCGGGCCGGCCTCGTCGAGGAGGCACTCCAGGAGATCGGCGAGCGCGTCGTCGACGATTTCGAGGCGCTCGTGCGGGGCCTGCCACCCCGGCGTCTCCAGGTGGCCGAGCCCGAACTCGCGCAGCGATACGTGCGGACGACGCAGGTCGTCGCGAGATGACCCTTGCCGCGCAGGCGTTGGCCGTCCTCCACGAGAACGACGAGGGAGAGTTCGTCAAGCCCTCCCAACGGCTCTATCCGTTCCAGTGGAACTGGGACTCGGCCTTCGTCGCGCTCGGCCTCGCCGGCGTCGACCCGGAGCGAGGTCGTACCGAGGTGCGGTCGCTCCTCCAGGGCCAGTGGGCCGACGGGATGGTGCCGCACATCGTCTTCCATTCCGAGTCCGTCGACTACAGGCCGGGACCGGAGCTCTGGCAGTCGTGGGAATGCGAGGGCGCGCCCGCCGTCCCGACGAGCGGGCTGACACAGCCCCCGGTGCTGGCGACCGCGATTCGCGTGCTGCACGAGGCCGCCCCGGATCGTTCCTTTCTCGAGGAGGTGCTTCCGGCCGTCGAGGCCTGGCACGCCTGGTTCGCACGGGAGCGACTCGTCGACGGTCTCGTCGCCGTGCTGCACCCATGGGAGTCGGCCGACAACGCGCCGCGGTTCGACCGAGCGCTCGAGCGCCTCGACATCGAGGGAATCGACTCCCCGGACCGCAGCGATCGCGAGCAGCTCGACGCGGCCGAACGCCCCTCGGATCTCGAATACCGGCGGTACCTGGCGCTGGTCGCCGCGCTCCGCTCCTGCGGGTATCGCCGGAGTCGCCGCTCGACTCACCCTTCGCCTACCGAGACCTTCCGCTCAACTCGATCCTCGCCGTCGCCGAGGAGGATCTCGCGCTGTTGCTGGACGAGATCGGTGGAGACGGATCTCGCGCACGGCGGTCGGCGGCCGCGCTTCGCTCGAGCCTAGGCTCGACCTGGGACGAGGATGCCGGCTGCTATCGCGAGCGCGACTTCACGACGGGGAGGGCGTCACGGACACGGTCGCAGACCTCTTCCCTTGTATGCCGGCGCGCCCGACGAGCGACAGGCGCGCCGACTCGTCGACGAGCATCTCCTCGAGCCGACCCGCTTCGGGCCGTCGCCCGAGTCGCCGTGGAGCGTCACGACCGTGGCCAAGTCGAGCGCCGCGTACGCGCCGCGGAACTACTGGCGCGGGCCGGTCTGGATCAACGTCAACTGGTTCCTCGTCCGGGGGCTCGAGCGGTGCGGCCTCGAGGCCGAGGCGGCTGCCCTCCGGGACTCGACTCTCGAGCTCGTCACGCGCTCCGGGTTCACCGAGTACTACGAGCCGAGCACCGGCGCTCCGCTCGGGAGCCGGGTCTTCTCCTGGAGCGCGTCCTCACGCTGGACCTGCTGCGTGACGTACGACCCTGAGCCGCGCTACCCCGTCTCCGGCGGCGAGGTCGAGCTCGGCCACGAGCCGCTCGCCGCCGAGGTCGGCGTCGCGCGGCGCGCGGGTCGTCGCCGATCGACGGCCCTGCGGCGTTCGCGTGGGAGCGCGTGCTCGGCCGCTCTGCCGCGCGCTCGATGCCGAGCGCTCGACGTCCGCCGCTCGTTCCGCCCATGGGACGAAGTCAAGCGGCGCACGGCTGCTCCGACCTGCCGGGCGACCCGGTCTTCGCGCGGCTTGCGGACGGCTCGTCGCGCGACCTCTTCGACGCGCTCCGCCGCGTCCGGGCGGGACGCCGTGACGCTCGTGTTCGGCCCCGGGGCGGCGCTCGTCCCGCACGACGAGCTCTGGTACGCGGACGTTCCCGAAGCGGCACGCGCTCGCGGCGGTGCGGCGCGGCGAGGCGCCGAACGTCGGGCAGCGCGGCCGGCGAGCGCGGAACGGAGCAGCGGCTGCTCTTCGTCGACTGGCCCCTGCTCGACCGCCACAAGCAGGAGCTTCTCCCGCGCATCGACCGCTACGTCGACTTCGGCGACCCCGACGCCCCCGCTCGCCTCGACGGCGACGCGCTCCGCCGCACGCTCGCCGACGCTGGCGCGGCGGCCGTTCCGCACGCTGCCGACCTTCCTTCCCGGCCCGTGGGGCGGGCACTGGCTCCGCGACGAGCTCGGCGATCGAGACGGACGCGCCGAACCTCGCCTGGTCGTACGAGCTGATCGCGCCCGAGGCGGCATCCTCGTCGGACGGCCTCGAGGTCGGCTTCGAGCTGCTCATGGCGGCCGCAGAGCGAGCGCGATCCTCGGCGCCGAGGTCGCCGCGCGTTCGGCCGCTCGTTCCCGATCCGCTTCGACTACCTCGACACGCTCGAGCGGCGGCCACCTCTCGATCCAGTGCCACCCGTCGCGCGGCGTACATGCGCGAGATGTTCGGCCTGCCGTACACACAGGACGAGACCTACTACGTGATGCAGACGACGCCGGGCGCGTAGGTGTTCCTCGGCCTGCGCGACGACGCCGACCTCGGCGCGTTCGAGCGCGACGCCGAGCGGCGCCGACAGGCCGTGCGTTCGACGCCGAGCGTTTCCTCCAGGCACAGGCCGCCGAGCAGCACCAGCTGTACCTGATCCCGGCCGGGACGCCCCACGCCAGCGGCGCGGGCAACGTCGTGCTCGAGATCAGCGCGACGCCGTACCTCTACACGCTCCGCTTCTACGACTGGCTCCGGCGCGACCTCGAGGGCACGCTGCGGCCCGTGCACCTCGACCACGCGTTCGCGAACCTCGACCCGCGGCGGCGCGGAGACGCGGTCGCCGCGAGCTGATCCAGGAGCCGCGCCTCGTCCGCAGCGGGAGCGGGCTGGGCGGAGCTCGAGCTCGGCCGGCTGCCCGAGCTGTTCTTCGCCGTGCACCGGCTCGACTTCGACGAGGCCGTCGAGGACGACACGGCCGGGCGCTTCCACGTGCTCAACCTCGTCGCGGGCGAGCGAGGTCGCGATCGAGACCGACGACGGCGCGTCCACCCGCTCGCCTACGCGGAGACGATCGTCGTCCCGGCCTCGGTCGGCGCGTACCGGCTCCGTCGCCTGAGCGGCCCGCCGGCAAGGTCGTGAAGGCGTTCGTCACGTGACCGTCGACGTCATCGCCGCTCGACCTCGGCGGAACCCACGTCAGCGCCGGTCGCATCGACCTCGTAGCAGGCTCGGGTGGAGAAGTGGGTGCGGTTCGCGCTGCCGGGAGGACATGGGGTCGCGACGCCGCTCGTCGAGCAGATCGTGCTCGCGGTCAAGGACGTCGCCCGGAGTACTCGAGGCGCTCGGCTTCGCCGCTCCCGGGCCTTTCGACTACGCGAACGGTGTCTCATGGATAACGCACAAGCTCGGCGCCCTGTACGGCGTGGACCTCCGGTCGTCGCTCTCGGACAGCTCGGCCTGGCTCCCCGACGCGATCACCTTCGTCAACGATGCCGACGCCTTCCTTCTCGGCGAGTGGTGGGCGGGCGCCGCCACGGGAAGCCGTCGGGCCGTCGGGGCAACGCTCGGGACCGGGCTCGGTAGCGCCTTCCTCCTGGACGGTCGGCTGGTCGAGTCGGGCCCGAGCGTGCCGCCGGCCGGCGAGATCCACCGCACTTCTACGGTGACGGTCCCGTCGAGGACTTCCTCTCCCGGGCTGCATTGATCCGTCGCTACGGCGACCCCGATGTGGACGTGGAGGAGATCGCTGCCCGAGGCCGCATGGGCGACGAGCGCGCACTTGCCGTGTTCCACGACGTCGGCACCGCACTCGGCGAGGTGTTCGATCCATGGCTGCGGGCATTCGGCGCGACGTCCTTCGTCGTCGGCGGCTCGATCGCCGCCGCCTGGGACCTGCTCTATCCGAGCCTGCGCGCCGCTCTCGACGGCGTCGACGGGCTCGAGACGATCGCACGCGGGGCGCTCCTCGACCACGCAGCGCTGCTGGGTGCCGCCTACTCCGTTCGGCCGCACGCGGACGTTCGAGGCGCTGAGCCGTCGGTTGCGCGCGGGAGCATGCCCGCAACGCTCGCGTTGCACCCGCAGGTCGAGGAGCTGCGGCGCGCGTGGATCGCCTCAGGTGCTCGTCCGCTCCACGAGCTCACCGTGGCCGAAGCTCGGGCCGCGCAGGCCCTCGAGCGGCTCGAGCCGATAGCCGACTCCTACGTTCTCGACACGCTCGACCTGCCAGGCCCAGTCCCGATCCGCGTGTACCGTCCACCGTCGACGGAGGCGTTGCCCGTCTGTGTCTGGCTGGCGGGAGGCGGTTGGGCGCTCGACACGCTCGCCGCGGCCGAGCCTGCCTGCCGCCGTCTCGCCGCTGAAACGCCCTGTGCGGTCGCGTCCGTCCGGTACCGCCTCGCCCCGGAGCATCGGTTCCCGATCCCGCTCGAGGACTGCCTCGACGCAACCCGCTGGCTCCTCGCTCGAGCCGCGCGACTCGGTCTCGACGCCGAACGCGTCGTGATCGCCGGCACGAGCGCCGGGGGGAATCTCGCGGCCGCGACCAGCCTGCTGGCGCGCGATCGAGCCGACGTCGCGTTCAGCGCCCAGCTGTTGGTGTACCCCGTCCTTCTCCACGACCCGCGACCGGCCGCGTCGGAGGGGACGGCGCTCGTAGGATTCCTCGATCGCCGCGACGTGGACTGGTGCTGGTCGCACTACCTCACGACTCTCGAGGACGGATCGAGCCCGCTCGCCTCGCCGCTCCTGGCAGACGACCTCGCGCGACTGCCGCCCGCGCTGATCGTCACGGCGGAGCTCGATCCGCTGCGCGACGAGGCCGAGCGATATGCGGAGCGGCTCCGACAGGCGGGCGTCCCGGTCGAGCTCGCGTGCTTCGACGGCGTTCCCCACGGCTTCTTCTCGATGCAAGGAAAGCTCGACGCCGCGGACGAGGCCCAGCTGCTTGCGATCAACGCGATGCGACGAGCCTTCTCGAGACCGCGTTAGCGCGTCAAGAGGCCCTGTGCCGCGGCATGC
>CAVROJ010000021.1:0-21591 GCA_963722755.1 uncultured Actinomycetes bacterium | reverse complement strand
GCGGTACCCGTTCGCCGGATCGTCCTCCCATGTGGGAATCCACTCCTGCACGGCCCCAAGGACCTCGTGCTGCCGGAGGATCGCGTTGCGATCCGGCGCCCTCGCTGAAGGCGGTGTGGATGAAGTCGCCGTGGACGCGGATCCGGAGCCAGAGCGCACCGTAGTGGCCGAGCACCACCTTGCCCTCGGTGGGCTCGCCGAGCAGGCACATGTCGGCGACCCCGCCGTGCGAGACGAGGTACCGCGATCCGGCGGCATAGCCGCGGAACTCGGCCCCGACCGCGTCGCCCTGCTGCGTCTTCTCGATCTCGCCGCAGACGGCGGCGATGAGCACGTCCCCGCGCAGCCGGACGCCGGCGTCGCGCAGCGCCCGTACGGCCTCGACGTAGCAGGCGAGCGCCCCCTTCATGTTCGAGACGCCGAGGCCGTACAGCCGCCCATCGCGGACGAACGCCTCCGGCTGGAACCCCGGCACGTCGCGGAGCCACGGCTCGCGGCCCGAGTAGGACGTGTCCATGTGCCCGTTGAACATGAGGCTCTTGCCGCCGCCCGCGCCCTCCAGGATCCCGAGCGCGTTGGCGCGGCCGTCCTCGACCTGCTGCCACTGGCAACGCAGGCCGGTGTCCTCGTAGAGCGAGGCCATCAGCTCGGCCATCCCCTGCTCTGCCCCGGTGAAGCTGTGGATGCCGATCATCCGGCTCGCCGTCTCGACGAGCCGGTCGCGGTCGACCGCGGGCGACGGAGCGCTCATCCCTGCTCCAGCCGGAACGTGACGTCGATCTCGGCGACGATCTCGTGCTCGCCGGCGTCGAGCGGCATGCCCGAGATCTCCTGGTGCACCGCGTACGCCTGCGGCTGCGGCAGGCCCGGTGGAGCGGATCCGGGCTCGATCACCGAGGCTATCGCGCCGATGCGGCCGCCGAGTGCGGCGGCGTACTCCTCGGCCTTCGACCGCGCGTCCGCGGCGGCGAGCCGGCGTGCCTCGGAATGCGCGGGATTGTCGCGCGCCACGCGCCAGGCGGGACCGTCGATCCTCGCCTCGAGGCGCTCCGCCGCCTCGGAGACGAGCCGGCTCGCGAGCTCCGCGTCCTCCAGCCGGACGCCAATCCGGCTCGTGGCGCGATAGCCGCGATGCTGCCAGCCCGCGGAGGTGTGCTCGCCGTGCTCGGCGAGCGAGATGCGCGACGTCGTGCGCCGCGCCGGCGAGACGCCCAGCCCGTCGCAGAGCGAGGCGGCGTCCGTCGCGAGCCGCGACGCCTCGGCGAACGCCTCGGCCGCCCCCGGACGGACGGCCTCGACGGTGAGACCCACGGCGACCTCGTCCGGCTGTGCCGACGACGTGCCGTGCCCCCGAACCGTGATCGTCGCCATCAGCCGCGGACGTGCGGGAGCACCTTCTCGCCGAACAGGCGGATCTGCTCGTGGCGATCATCGCCCCAAGAAGCTCGAGCATGACGTGCGTGCAGCCGGCGTCCTTGTACTCCTCGATCGCTGCGATGCAGTCCGCGGGCGTTCCGGCGATCGGCTTGCACTTGTCGAGCAGCGCGTCGGTGACCCTCGCCTTCGCAGCGAGCCGGCCGCCCTCCTCCATCGCCTCGGCGACCGGGCGGATCTCGTCCAGCTCGATCCCCGCGAGGTCGAGCAGCGTATCCGCGGCGCCCGCGATGTTCTGAACCTTGTTCGCGAGGTACATGCCGGCAATCTCGCGCGCGCCGTCGCGCCCCGCGTCGCGGTCGGTGTCGTGGATTGGCGCGACGACCGTGCAGCCGATGTCGACGTCAGCGCCGACGTTGTCGCACGTGTAACGGACGAACGCCGGTGTCGTGATCGACGGTGTCAGGCACCCGTCCGCGATCTCGCCCGCGAGCGCCTGCATCTTCAGCGCCGTCGCGGCGACGTAGACGGGCGGCACACCGCGCGGCGTGTGTCCTCGTCGGAGAGCGCCGGAACGGCAGCGCTCCACGTGTCGCCGTCGTACTCGAACGCCTCACCCGACAGCACCCCGCGGACGATCTCGACCGCATCACGCATCGGGCCGAGTGTCTTCTTCGTCTGTCCCTTGATGTTGTTGAGGAAGATCTTCGAGGTCCCGAAGCCGAGCAGGAACCGATCGGGGCCGGCTGCCTCCTGCACGACCCGCGCGTCCATCGCAACCTGGACGGGATGGCGCGTCCAGGGGGAGATGATCCCCCAACCGATCGTCAGCTGCGTCGTCTCGCGCGCCATCAACGCGGAGACGACCGTCGACGAGCGCGCCTCCATCTGGTGTTTGCGCCACCACGGGTACGCCTCCGCGAGCCAGACGGTGTCCATCCCGCCTCATCCATCACACGCGCCGACGCGAGCATCTCGTCGAGCGGCTCCATCGTGAGCTGCATGACCCCGATCCGGAACGGAACGTCTGACATGTCACGGGACTCTAACACCTCCGGCGCCCCGCGACGCATCCGGCACGCCCGGGCGTCGCGGCGCCTCGTCCTCGCTCTCGGTGGCGGCCGGGGTCGCCGCGTCCCGCTCCTGGCGCTTCGCGCCGATCGGGCGGATCCGCGTGACCATCCCGTTCCAGACGAGCGCCGAGCTCGACGGGGAGCACGCTCGTGCCGCGCCGAGGTCTGGTGCGAGTGGCTCACGAGGCGACCTGCTCGCGGATCGAGGTGGCCGCCGAGGGCTCGCGCCGGCCCGCGGGCTGCGCCGCGATGTGCCTGGCGACCCGCTCGGCGTCTCTGCCCATCCCTCCGACAAGCATCGACGTGAACGAGTGCAGGAAGAGCAGCCCCACGAAGTACAGGCCCGGCGCGGAGTCGACAGCGCCCTTGTACTGCACGGGGTAGCCGTCGTCCTCTCTGGTGAACGGGACGTCGATCAGGAGAAGTCCGGCCGGAACCCCGTGCACCAGACGACGTTTCGGACATCGACGACACGACCGTCGTCGAGCACCGGCATCCCGTCCCGGACGCCGACCGTCCGCGCGAGCGTCCGCTCGACGCCGGCGGCGAGGAGCTCCTTCCGCCGGTACCGGAGCAGCGGCGCTCCGCCGTGCCTGACGTGCGGGCGCATCTTGCGGCCGATCGGGGTGCCCATCGTCAGGATGTGCGACCCGGCGAAGAACAGGAGACGGAACCCCATGCGGCCGCGCCGCGTGTCGACGCGTGCCGGAATCTGCCCGGTGTCGGTGCCCGAGAGGATCGTGCTGTGCTCTGCGGCCGCCTCGTACGCGATGTCCGCTCCCGAGTGGCTGGCGCCGACGACGAGCACCGCCCCGTCCTGCAGCTGGGAGAGGTTCCGGTAGTCGTTCGAGTGGAGCTGCGTGATCCCCGGATCGAGCTCGGGCGCGAAGCTCGGGACGTACGGCTCCTGCATGACGCCCGTCGCGACGACGACGTTGTCGGCCTCGAACCGCTGCTCACCGGCGCTGACCACGTAGCGATCGCCCTCCTTCGTGAGAGCCTCCACAGCAGTCGCCGACCGGACCGGGAGCTCGAAGCGCCCCGCGTACGACTCGAGGTAGTCGGCCATCTCGCGCGCCGTCGGGTACGAGGTGCGCTTGGCCGGGAACGGCATTCCGGGGAGCCCGTCGTACCCCGCCGGTGAGTACAGCCGCAGCGAGTCCCAACGGTTCCGCCAGGGGTCGCCAACTCGCTCGCTGGCGTCGAGGATGACAAACGACCGGCCACGCTTCGCAAGGTGGTACCCGGTCGCGAGCCCTGCCTGCCCGCCGCCGACGATCACGGTGTCGAACACTTCGGTTGCCATCTCGGCCTCCTCGTCGTTTCGCTCGACGGTAGGGCGGCCGCGACGCCCTGCCATCGCACGGATCCACCAACCTCGCGATGCGCCGCACGTGGTCATTCCTGACCACGTCACGGCTCAGACGAGGTCGTGCTCGAACGCGAACGCCGTCGCGGCGGCGCGGGAGGAGAGGCCGAGCTTCGCGAAGATGTTCTGGACATGCCGCGCCACGGTGTGCTCGCTGATGACGAGCGACGCCGCGATCTGGCGATTCGTCTTGCCGGCGGCAACGAGCCGCAGCACCTCGAGCTCGCGGGGCGAGAGCCCGTGGCCCGGCGTCGGCGGCCTCGAGCCGCGCGAGGTCCGGCTTCGCCCCGAGACGCTCGAAGCTGCGCCGTGCCGCGTCGTGCTCCAGCACCGCCGACTCCTCGTCGCCGAGCGATCGGCACGCGTCGCCGACGAGGACGCGCGTGCGGCGATCTCGTACGGGACATCGAGGACGCGCCACGTCTCGCCCGCCCTCCGCAGTGCGACGAGCGCCTCTCGCGGCTCGCCCTCGGCGAGCTGGACCGCGCCCCGCGCATACGCGACCATCGCGTCCAGCATCGCGCTCTCGAGGCCCGGCGACGACCTCCTCCAGCTCGACGCAGGCACCGACGAGCGGGCTCGACCTGCCCGGCCGCGAGCATGATCTCCACGAACGCCGGAAGGAGTCGCGCGCGCTCGACTGCGTTCGTCGTCGCCGCCTCCGCGCGCGTGATGGCCGAGACCGCCGCGTCCGTGCGCCCCTGCGCCAGCCGCAGCTGCGCGAGGCCCGGCTGCGGCTCCCACCCGAACGTGCTCGCCTCCCTGTACGCATCCTCGGCTCCGGCGAAGTCGCCCTGCAGCCGAAGGAGCTCCCCCTGGCGGTACCGGGCGAGCCCGGCCGCGGGATTCCGGGTCTCGACGAAGCGCTCGCCGGCACGACGCGCCTCGTCCAGCGCGTCCGGCCACGCGCCGTCGAGCTGCAGGATCTCCGCGCGGTGCACGAGACAGCGCCCCGTGAACGCGACCATCTCCGGCTGGAGCTCCCACCAGTCCGCGAGCGCCCGCGTCCACTCCCGCGCCCGCCGCACCTCGTAGACCTCCTGGCACGCGAGAATGACGCCGCAGTAGACGATTCCCGTCACGATCGGCGACAGCTCCTCGGCGGTCACCGCCACCATGCCCTCGTCGAGGAGGGCAAGCCCTTCGCGCACCCGGCCGTCCCGGATCAGCATGTGACCCTGTCCGTGGATCGCGAGCGCGAAGAGATCGCGGTCGCCGAAGCGCTCCCCTATGCGCACGGCCTCCTCGGCGACGGCGGCAGCCGCGGCGTAGTCCCCTGCTCCCTCGTGCTGGAACACGGCGGGAAGGAGCAGGTACCCGCGCTCGGCGCACTCCCCCTCCGGCTCGACGAGGCGTTGGGCCCGGCCGAGCCAGCCGCTGGCAGGGCCGATCTGCCCACGCGAGGCGAGGTTCAGGCCGATCCACGCCGCGCAGCGAACGGCGGGGAGCGTCTCTCCGTCGCTCGAGATGGCCGAGATGCGCCCGCTCGAGCCACGAGGCGCAGTCGTCGTCACGACCGAGCATGAAGGCGACGATCGAGAGAAGCTCGAGATCCGGCGGGTCGAGGGGATCCCGCGCGTGCGCCTGCTCGAAGCACTCGTACGCCTGGAGCCAGGCGCGTGCAGCGTAGGCCTCACGGCCTCGCTCGAGCTCGTCGGCCCGATCCCGCACGCGGCGACCCACTGCGCGCCCAACCTTAGCGCCGCCGAGACGATACTCGGTGCGGCTTCGAGCGCGATCTGGCGTTCGAGAGCACGCGAACGCGGCGCACATGGCGCCGCGTTCGGGCTCCGCCGGGGAAGCGTCAGCGAAGGACCACTCGACCGCGGTGGCGGATCACCAGCGTCGCGGCGGCGCCGAGCAGGAGCACGCCGAGGATCCCCGCCGCTCCGAGGAACGCATCGCTCCACCCGAGGTTCGGCTCGGTGGGGTCGGCGCTCGGGGACAGCGTCGGCGCGACCGCGCCGGGCCCTCGCGCGACGGCGCGATCGTCTGGTCGAACCGCGACCGTCGCCTGACGGACGACCGCCCGCTCGAACGCGTCGGGCGGCGCAGTGGACGCATGCCGGAGCACGGCACGCTCGAAGGCGTCCGGCGGTGCCTCGACGACCTGCGCGGCGCCAACGCCGATCATGCCCGCGCGGTCGTCGGGCCGTTCCGCTGCCTGCGCGCCACCCACCAGGACGGCGGCGGCGATTCCGAGCCCGACGCTCCGCAGGATCCGCTTGCCGTACATCTCTGCCTCCCTCGTCACGACCGCCTCATGCGGTCGACTGCGACGAGGGTCGCTTCGCGAGGTTGCAGCGAGGCTGTGGGCCGGTTACAACCGGTTGCTGCGGCAATGTACTTTCGAATCCTGGGACCCCTGGAGGTCGACGACGACGGTCGCTCGGTCGAGCTCGGCGGCGCGCGTCAGCGCGCACTGCTGGCGATCCTGCTCCTCCGATCGGAACGAGGTGGTGTCCGCCGACCGGCTCATCGAGGAGTTGTACGACGGTCGACCGCCGCCCACGGCGGCGAAGTCGCTTCAGGCCCACGTCTCGCGCCTGAGGGGCGCACTCCGTCCGGAGGACCGCCTCCACACCCGCGCCGGGCGGCTACGTGCTCGAGGTGGCGCCCGACGAGCTCGACGCCGATCGGGCCGCGAGGCTTCTCGCCGAGGGCCGGAACGGCCCGCGGCGCGGGCGATCAGGACGCGGCTGCGATGCTCCTTCGACTCGGCCCTCGGCCTCTGGCGCGGCCGGCCGCTCGCCGATCTGGCGTACGACGGCTTCGCGCAGGACGAGATCGCGCGACTCGACGAGCTTCGCCTCGAGTGTCTCGAGGAGCGACTGGAGACCGATCTCGAGCGCGGACGCCATGCAGAGGTCGTCGGCGAGCTCGAGCGGCTGGTCGCCGAGCATCCGGCTCCGCGAGCGCCTCCGTGGACAGCTGATGCTGGCGCTCTATCGGTCCGGCCGGCAGGCCGACGCGCTCGGCCGCGTACCAGGACGCGCGGCGCGCCCTGCTCGACGAGCTCGGCATCGAGCCCGGCAGGGCCCTGCAGGAGCTCGAGCGCGCGATCCTGAACCATGACCGGCGCTCGACGCTCCGGTTCGAGCATGCGAGGCACCCGATCGCAGCGAGCATCCGGGCAGGCGCGCCGCAGGCGTGTTCGTCGGCCGGGAGCGCGAGCTGCGCAGACATCCTGGCGGCGTTCGACGACGCGCGATCCGGGACGCGGCCGGCTCGTGCTCCTGACTGGCGAGGCCGGGATCGGCAAGAGCCGGCTCGCCGACGAGCTCGCGAGCCGACGCGCAGGCGCGTGGCGCAAGCGTGCTCTGGGGGCGCTGCTGGGAGGCGGGTGGCGCACCGGCGTACTGGCCCTGGGTCCAGGCGCTGCCGCTCGTACGTCCGCGAGCACGATGCCGACGAGCTGCGGCGCCAGCTCGGCGCGGGCACGCCCGAGCTCGCCCATCTCCTGCCGGATCTGCGGGAGCGGTTCCCGGACGTGCCCGAGCTGCACGACCTCGAGTCGGAGGGCGCACGCTTCCGCCTCTTCGACGCAGTGGCGACGTTCCTCCGGAATGCCTCCGAGGAGACGCCGCTCGTGCTCGTCCTCGACGACCTCCACGTCGCCGACGCGCCATCTCTCCTCATGCTTCAGTTCGTCGCCGCGGGAATCGCCGATGCACGGGTGACGCTGCTCGCGATCTATCGGGATCCCGATCCGGACCGCGGCGAGCAAGAGGATGCCAGGCTCCCCGAGCTCGCCCGGGCGGCGAGCGTCCGTATAGCGCTCGGCGGGCTTGCCGAGATGGACGTCGTCTCCTACGTCCGGTCGACCGCGGCGGTCGAGCCGCCGACGTCGGTCGTCGACGCGATCTTCCGCGAGACCGAGGGCAATCCGTTGTTCGTCGGGGAGGTCGTCCGCCTCCTTGCGGCGGAAGGCCTGCTCGACCGGCCGCTCCACGCCTCGTGGCACCTGAACGTCCCGCGAGGCGTGCGAGACGTCATCGGACGGCGGCTCCGCCACGTCTCACCCGAATGCATCGACGTCCTCACGCTCGCTTCGGTGCTCGGACGGGAGTTCGGCCTCGATGCGCTCGAACGGCTCAGCGGACGGCCCGCGCGAGGAGCTGCTCGACGTGCTCGACCAGGCCGTCGCCGCGCGAGTTGTCACAGATGTGCCGGGGACGACGCGGACGTCTGCGCTTCGCACACGCGCTCATACGCGACACGCTGTACGACAGTCTCACGACGGCTCGTCGCGTCGCGCTGCATCGTCGTGCGGGAGAGGCGCTCGAGGAGCTCTACGCGCGGAATCCCGAGCCGCACCTCACCGAGCTCGCCCATCACTTCACGGTCGCGGCGCCCGGCGGCGACGCGTCGAAGGCGGTCGACCTTGCCCAGCGCGCCGGCGACCACGCGGCTCAGTTGCTGGCCCACGAGGAGGCGGCTCGGCTCTACGAGCTCGCGCTTTCCGCACTGGCGCTCGACCCGGCCGCCGAGGACGCGCTCGAATGCCGGCTGCATCTCGCCTTGGGCGACGCGCTCGCAAGGGCAGGCGACCTCGCCCGCGCCCAGGACGCATTCCTCCGGGCAGCAGCGATGGCACGCTCGCTCGGCGACGCGGAGGCGCTCGCGGCCGCGGCGCTCGGCTACGGCGGACGAATCGTCTGGGCCCGCGCGGGCACCGACCACCTGGTCGTCCACTTGCTCGAGGAGGCATTGGACGCGCTCGGTGACGCGGTGAGCCCGCTCCGCGCTCGCCTCCTCGCCCGGCTGGGCGGCGCCCTCCGCGACGAGCGCGACCCGGCACGGCGCGAGGCGATCGGCGAGCTCGCAGTCTCGATCGCCCGCCAGAGCGGCGACCGGTCGGCGCTTGCCTACGCGCTCCTCGGACTGTCCGCCGCATGCCAGGCGTCTCCGGATCATGCGCGCCGCCTCGAGGCCGCGGCAGAGCTCGCGCGGGAGGCCCGCCGCTTGGGTGACAAGGAGGCGCAGTGCGACGTCCACATGGCGGAGTCACTCGTCTACTTCGAGCTCGGTCGTCTCGACATCGTCCGCGAGGGCACCGCCGCAATGACCGCCCTGGCCGAGGAGCTTCGGCAGCCGTCACAGCTGTGGGTCGCGGCAGCGACGAGGGCGATGCTCGCGTTGCACGAAGGCCGCTACGCGGAGGCGGAGGAGCTGATCCCCTACGCGCTCGCACTCGGCCGACCTTCACAGCAGACGATGGCCGAGGTGGGTTACGCGTTCCAGCTCTACACGCTCCGGCGAGAGCAGGCTCGAGCGGATGAAACCTACGACCTCCTGGCGCGGGCCGCGAGCGACGTCCCGGCACGACCGGTGTACCGCTGCGCGCTCGCCCGGCTGGCAGTCGAGCTCGAGCGCACCGCCGAGGCCCGTCGGCTCTTCGAGGAGCTCGCCGCGAACGACTTCGAGGTCGTCCCGCGCGACCAGGAGTGGCTTCTGGCGGCGTCGGTGCTCACGGACGTCTGCAGGAGCCTCCGTGACATCCCGAGAGCCGCCGTGCTCTACGACGCGCTACTCCCATACGCGGGGAGGGTCGCCTCCGACATCTACGAGGGCTCGGCCGGTGCCGTCGACCGCGCCCTCGGGATCCTCGCCGCGATGCTCGGGCGAGACTCGGAGGCGGTCGCGCATCTCGAGGCGGCGATCGAGCTCAACGAGCAAACGGGAGCGAGACCGTGGGCCGCCTACGCTCGCGTCGACCTCGCCGAGGTGCTCCTCGATCTCGGCGACGCCGCACGGGCCCATGATCTGCTCGCTGAGGCGCAGATGCGACTGCCACGGCGCTCGGCATGACTGCTCTCGAGAACCGCATCGCGACGCTGACGAACTGAGCGAGCTCAGGCTCCGCCGGTCTTGGCTGCCTGCACCTCCGCCTCGAGCGCCGAGAGGACGTTTCCGACCTGCTGGTTGATGATCGGCTGCAGCACGCGCTGGCCCATCGAGCCCACCGGGCCCGGCGATCTTGACGTCCGCCTCCCAGTCCATGTGCGTCGTCTCGCCCTCGCCGCTCAGCGTGAACGACGTCGTCATGTTCATCAGCGCGCCGACGCCCGTGCCCTTCGCGTTGAGCGACGCGAACTCGAGCGGGCGCTCCTCGAGCTTCGTGAACTGCATCGACATCTTGAGGCCGCCGAGACCGAGCGGCACCTTGACCTTGGCGCTCCAGTGCGTGTCGTCGGCGATCTCGAAGCTCTCGACGCCCGGCATCGTCTTGGCCATCTTCGACGGGTCGTTGATGACGCTCCAGACGACCGCGCGCGGCGCGTCGAACTCCTTCGTGCCCTCGATCTTCACCATGACCTCCTCGCAGGCCAATAGGCCATGTCGTGATCCGGCGCTGGGCGCCGCGCTGCTGCGTCCTCGGTCGCGTCCATATCGACTTGATATGGACGCTCCCTGCGTCCTTGCCGCGCGACGCCCATCATCCGGCTCCCGACGGGCGATCGGCCTGCGAGGAGGTCGTCGTCACCTCCACCTTCTCGCGGAACCGCTCGGGATGGCGGAGCATCTCCCAGACGCGGTGGTACGGGTTGTGGCTCGACGTCACGAGCGCAGCGCCCGATCCACGCAGGGCGTCCTGCAGCGCGGCGCCGATGCAGTGGATCCCGCCGCCGCCGCCCTCGCCCATCCCCTTCGTGCCGAGCGGCGTGAACGGCGACGGCGACTCGATCGCCCCCGTCTTCAGGGGCGGCATGTCGAGCGTGTGCGGGACGTGGTAGTCGTAGAAGTTCGGCGTGAGGAGGTTGCCCTCCTCGTCGTAGGCGAAGACCTCGAACATCGCGGCGCCGATCGCGTGCGCGGTCGCGCCCATCACCTGGCCCTCGACGATGCGCGGGTTGACGCGGATGCCGCAGTCGTCCACCGCGGCGTAGTCGACGATCTCGTAGACACCCGTCTCGGGATCGACCTCGATCACGCAGGCGTGGATCTGCATCGCGTACGTCAGCGTCAGCTTCCCGAACTTCCGCTCCTTGTCGGGCACGTCGAACGGCGGCCGGTAGACGAAGCGGGCGTTCATCGGCGGCGGGTCGATCGGGAAGCCGGCGTTGTTCGCGTTCGGGATCGCCCCCAGGGCCATGAACGGCAGCGCCGCGTCGGGGTTGTCGGCGATGCGGGCGAAGCCGTCGGCCAGCTCGATCGCCTCCACCGGGCACTGGAAGACCATCGAGGCGAGGGTCTTCATCTGGTTCGCGAGATCCTCCGTCGCGCCCTTCACCGCGCCGAGGCCCGTGACCGCGAACTGGCTCGCATACGTGCCGGAGAAGCCGGCGTGCGAGTTCCAGTAGCTGTCGTGGCCCGCGCGTACGTGGACGATGTCGACGTCGCAGCCGAGGATGTCCGCGACGACCTGCGCGGCCGTCGTCTCGTGGCTCTGGCCCTGCGGCGTCGTCCCGAGGGTCACCACCACCTCGCCGAAGATGTCGAGCTTGACCGTCGCGACCTCGTTGTTGCCCGAGAACTGCAGCTCGGGGTTCAGGAGCTGCGACTGGCCGAAGTTGTTCGTCCCCGAGTCGAGGGTCGAGCCGATCCCGAAGCCGAGCAGCTTCCCGCGGGAGGCAGCCTCCCGGCGGCGCTCCTCGATCGTGTCGTAGCCGATCAGCTCCAGCACCATGTCGAGCGACCTCGGGTAGTCGCCGGAGTCGTAGACGCAGCCGTTGGGCGTCTCGTAGGGCATCTGCTCCGGCTGGACGTAGTTGCGCTTCCGCAGCTCCACGCGGTCGAAGCCGAGCTCCTGCGCGACGATGTCGACGATCCGCTCCGTGAACCAGAGGTGCTGCATGCGCGAGTACCCGCGGTTCGGCGACACCGGCGCCTTGTTCGTCATCACCTGCGTGAAGTCGACGCGCAGGTTGCGCCAGCCGTACATCCCGGGAGCGACCTGCGACCAGATCACGCCGCCGAGCGGCTCGTAGCGGAGGTATGCCCCCGCGTCGTCGAGCGCCCTCGTCCGGAACGCCGTCATCGTCCCGTCCGCCTTCACCGCCACCTCGGTGTCGAGGAACCAGCGCTCGTTCCCGTGCGACATCGACTGGTGGAAGTCGGTCCGCGCCTCGGTCCACTGCACCGGCCGGTTGAGCTTGCGGGCCAGGAGGCAGAGCGCGACGAGCTGCGGATGCGACGTGATCTTGTTGCCGAAGCCGCCGCCGATGTCCTGCGTGACCATGCGGAGCTTGTCGGTCCCGACCCGCATCGCGGGGGCCATCATGATCACCGCGAACCCGGGGAACTGGTTGTTCGTCGTGATCGTCCACTGGCCGACGCCGCGGTTGTACTCGACGAGCGCGCCGTCGAGCTCCAGCGGCGTCGAGTTGAACCGGTCGAAGTGGAGCTCCGAGATCTTCACGACGTGGTCGGCCTCGGCGAACGCCGCGTCGACGTCGCCCCACTCCCAGACGCCGCTGTACGACACGTTCCCGCCGCACTCCTCGTGCAGCACCGGCGCCCCGTCCTCCATCGCCTTCCGCGCGTCGACGACGACGTCGAGCGGGTCGTAGTCGACCATCACGAGCTCGGACGCGTCGCGCGCGAGCTCGCGCGTCTCCGCGACGACCGCGGCCACCGGCTCGCCGACGTAGCGCACCTTGCCCACGGCGAGCGCGTAGTCCTTCACGCTCCCGCCCGGCTCGGCGGCGATCTGGAAGAACGGGTCGGTGAGAATCGCCACCTCGTCGCCGGTGAGCGTCCCGTACACCCCGGGGAGCTCGAGCGCGGCGCTGACGTCGATCGACTGGATGCCGCGCATGGGCGTACGGCGAGCGCACGAAGTGGACGTACCCCATCCCGTGGCGCTTGACGTCGTCGAAGAACAGGCCCTGGCCCTCGACGAGCCGGCGGTCCTCCCTGCGCGGCACGTTCTGCCCGACGAAGCCCTTCCGCAGGGTGGTCGTGCCCTCGGTCTCGACGGCGGTCATGCCGATCCCTTTCCGGCCGCGACGACCGCCTCGACGATGTTCCAGTAGCCGGTGCAGCGGCAGATGTTCGGACGTGGGGGAACCCATGGTTCCCCCACGAGCCCCCCTTCTCGTGGCCTCACGGGACGAGCCCTCGCCGGCCTGCGCGGGAGTGAATCCCGCTTCGGCCGCGACGGATCACGCGGACCCCCCTTGCCGCCGCGACCGCCTCGACGATGTTCCAGTAGCCGGTGCAGCGGCAGATGTTGCCCTGCAGGCCGACCTTGACCTCCTCCTCCGTCGGGCTCGGGTTGTCGGCCAGGAGCGCGGTCGCGCTCATCAGCATCCCCGGCGTGCAGTACCCGCACTGGAGGGCGTGGTGCTCCGAGAACGACTTCTGGAGCGGCGTCAGCTCCTCACCCGCGAGGCCCTCGACGGTCGTGACCTGCGCGCCGTCGGCCTGTACCGCGAGCACGGCACAGCTCTTGACGGCGACGCCGTCGAGGTGCACCGTGCACGCGCCGCAGCTGCCCGTGTCGCAGCCGATGTGCGTGCCGGTCAGGGAGAGGTCGTCGCGCAGGAAGTGGACGAGCAGTCGCCGAGCGGGGACCTCGTGCTCGTACGTGTGGCCGTTCACCGTCACGGTCACGACCTGGCTCGACGTCGGTGTCACCGACACGGTTACCCCCTCGCTCGCTGCGCTGCCTGGAGGACGGCGCGCACGGTCGACGTCTCGGCGAGGCTGCGCCGATACTCGACCGACGCGTGGACGTCGGACGGCGGGTCGAGCGTCGCGCCGAGCCCCTCGACCGCGGCGCGGGCGGAGGCATCGTCGACGTCGACCCCGGAGAGCTTCTCCTCGACCGCCGTCGCGCGGACGGGGACCGCGGCCACGCACCCGAGCGCGATGCGCCAGGCGCCGTCGGCGACGGACGCGGCCGCGTTCGCGACGTAGGTCCCGTGCGCTCCGAGCGTCACGCCGGCCATCCCGTCCCCGGTGCCCTTGACCGCCGCCGGGATGCTGATCCGCGTCAGGAGGTCGCCTTCACCGACGGCCGTCTCGAACACGCCGACGAAGAACTCGTCCGCGCCGACGGTGCGCTCCCCGCCCGCGTTGCGGATCGTCATCGAGGCGCCGAGGGCGACGAGCAGAGGCGGGAAGTGGTTCGTCGGGTCGTTGACGCAGATGTTCCCGCCGAGCGTGCCGCGGTTCCTCACCTGCACGTCGGCGACGGTCGCGGCGACCTCCGCCAGGATCGGCCGGCTGACCTCGACCTCGGACGAGCCGATGATCGACGCGAGCGTGGCCATCGCGCCGATCTCGAGCGTCGTGCCGGAGACGGAGATCGTGCGGAGCTCGTCGAGCTTCCCGAGGTCGACGAGCACGTCGGGCGAGGCCGCCCGTTGCTTCATGACGTTGACGAGCGTCTGCCCCCCTGCGAGGGCACGTGCCCCGTCGTGCTCGGAGAGGAGGGAGACGGCCTCCTCGACGGTGGCCGGACGCGCGTACGAGACCTCTCGCAGCAGCATGGGCCGATTCTTTCACACGCGACGCGCTGACATGTCAAGGATCGGGACCGTGGTAGCCTCGCCGCGTGGCCGGGTTCGACGCCGTCCTCGTCGGGTCGGGGATCAACACGCTCACCGCCGGTGCCCTGCTCGCCCGGGACGGCTGGAGCGTGTGCGTGCTGGAGCGCTCCGACCGGCTCGGCGGCGCTATCCGGACGGAGTCGGACTACACGCTGCCCGGCTTCACCCACGAGGTGATGAGCTCGTGGCACCCGCTCTTCATGGGCTCGGCTGCCTACGCGGAGCTCGGCGACGAGCTGCACCGGCGCGGGCTCGAGTACGTGAACACCGACCTCCCCACCGCCACCGCCTTCCCCGACGGGTCGGCGATGTTCCTCCAGACGACGATGGAGGCGAACGTCGCCGAGTTCGAGCGCTTCGCCCCCGGGGACGGCGCGGCCTGGCAACGGCAGTTCGAGGAGTTCATGGCCAATGCCGACGTCTCCTTCGGCGTGCTGGGAACCGAGCTCTGGTCGCCCGCGGGGCTCGGGCTCGGGCAGAGGATGCTGCGCCGCTTCGGCCGACGCGGGTTGCTCGACTTCGCCGGGCACGCCCTGGCGACGTGCCGCGACTGGACGACGGGAACGTTCCGGTCGGACCAGGCGCACGGCCTGCTCGCGCCCTGGGTGCTCCACACCGGGCTCGGCCCCGAGAACGCGGTCTCGGGGTTCATGACGCAGGTGATCGCGTGCGCGGTCCAGCTCGGCGGCATGCCGGTGCCGGTCGGCGGCGGCGTCCGGCTGGTCGAGGCGCTCTCGGGCATCGTCCGCGATGCGGGCGGCGAGCTCAGGACCGACGCCCAGGTGGAGTCGATCGTCGTCTCGGGCGGCCGCGCGACCGGGATCGTGCTCTCGGGCGGCGAGCCGGTCGACGCGACGAGAGCGGTGGTCGCGGGCGTCACTCCCACCCAGCTGTACGGCAGCCTCCTGCGGGCCGGTGACGTGCTGGCCGAGGTCACCGACGCAGCGGCCCGCTACCGCTACGGGCGGGCCGGGATGCAGATCCACATCGCGATGGACGAGCCACCGCGCTGGAAGGGCGCCGACGCGCAGCGCCTCGGGCGGACGGCGATCGTCCACGTGACGCCGGGGCTCGACGGCGTCTCCCGGGCGGTGAACGAGGCCGAGCGAGGGTTGCTCCCCGCCGAGGCGACCATCGTCGCCGGCCAGCCCTGCGCGGTCGACCCCTCGCGCGCTCCCGAGGGCAAGTGGATCGTCTGGATCCAGCTCCAGGAGCTTCCCGCGGGCCGTGTGAAGGGCGATGCCGCCGGAGAGCTCGACGTCGGCGACGGCACCTGGACGGAGACGCTTCGCGAGGCCTACGCCGACCGGATCGTCGCCCGGCTCGGCGAGTCGATCGAGAACCTCTCGTCGGCCACCCTGAAGCGGATCGTCCTCTCCCCGGCCGACCTCGAGGCGCTCAACCCGAACCTGGTCTGCAGGGGACATCTACGCGGGCAGCTGCGCGCTCGACCAGAACCTCATCTGGAGGCCGTTCGCGGCCTCGCCGGGTCACCGCACCACGGTGGAGGGCCTCTGGCACGTCGGGGCCAGCACCCACCCCGGTCCGGGTCTCGGAGCGGGCTCCGGCTACCTGGTCGCGAAAGAGCTCACGAAGCCGCCCCTCCCGCGAAGGCTCCTGGCGAAGCTTCCAGGACGCTCGTGAAGCTGTCGCTCTCGGCGATCTCCACGGTCAACGCCTCCTTCGCGGAGGACGTCGAGGCGTACGCGGCCGCGGGGTTCGACGCGATCGGCCTCTGGGAGATGAAGCTGCCCGACGACGACGCGGCGAACCGCGCGCTCCTGCGTGAGCACGGCCTCGCCGTCGCGAACTGCGTCCCCACCGTCCCCTCGTTCCTCCAGCTCGGGATCCCCGGCCTGGAAGGGCCGGCCGATCCGGAAGCAGCGCATCGAGGCGATCTGCGCGTCGATCGAGCGCCTCGCGACGTACGAGCCCGAGAGCGTCCTCGTCCTGAGCGGACCGCTCGGCTCGCTGTCCCCCGAGGCAGCGCGCGGCGACCGTCGTCGACGGGCTACGCCGGGCAGCCGCCGTGGCGCGGGACGCCGGCGTGCGGCTCGGCTTCGAGCCGATCCACCCCGCGCAGCGCGAGTCGACGGCCTTCGTCTGCTCGCTGGCCGACGCGATCGCGCTGCTCGACGAAGGCGGGCTCGACGACGTCGGGATCATGGCCGACACCTTCAACCTCGCGCGAGAGGACACGGCGGAGGTCGTCGCCGCGATGGGGCGATTCACGGGGCTGCACGTCGCCGACGTCCCGCTCGGAGGAGGTTCCCGGGGTGCGCGTGCTCCCCGGCGAGGGCAGGGGCGCTCCGCCGAGCTCGTGGCTGCGCTCCGCAGCGCGGGCTGGGACGGCACGCTCGACGTCGAGATCTTCTCGACGCCGGAGGCGTTCTGGTCGCTTCCGGCCGGTGAGGCGGCCCGCCGCGCGCACGCCGCGGTCGCTGCGCTGGCGTCCGCCGGCTCCACCTTCTGACCCGGGCACCCCGTTCCTCGCGCGCGCGTACGCAGCGCTCGCCCGTGACATGCACCTGGGGGCGAGCGAGCCCGCGGGCCTCGAGCGCCTGAGGTCGCTCGGCGGCCGGTAGCGCCCGGCCCGTCGCGCAGAGATGCGCTTGTGTTGAATCAACACAAGCCCGATGTGCCCCGAGCTCCCGACCGGCACGGTGACGTTCCTCTTCACGGACATCGAGGGCTCGACGCGGCTGCTGCACGCCCTCGGGCCGGACGCGTACGCCGAGGCGCTGGCGGAGCATCGACGCGTGCTGCGCGAGGCCTTTGCCGCGCACGGCGGCGTCGAGGTGGACACGCAGGGCGACGCCTTCTTCGTCGCCTTCCCGACTGCGCCGGGCGCGGCCGCCGCGGCGCTGGAGGCGCTTGCGGCGCTCGAGCCCGGCGCCGATCCGCGTCCGCATGGGCCTCCATACGGGGACGCCGACCGTGACCGCGGAGGGCTACGTCGGCGTGGACGTGCACCGGGGCGCCCGCGTCGCGGCACTCGCCCACGGCGGCCAGGCGCTCCTCACGGAGGCGACGTCGGCGCTCCTCGACGCGCACGCGACGCTCGTGGATCTCGGACGTCACCGGCTCAAGGACTTCGACGGCCCGGCACGCCTGCTGCAGCTCGGAGACCAGGACTTCCCGCCGCTCCGGACCCCGGGCACGGTGAGCCTGCCGACGCCCGCGACGCCGTTCCTCGGTCGCGAGCAGGAGCTCCACGACGCTGTGACGGTCGTGCTCGAGCGGGATCCCCGGATCCTCACCGTCCTCGGCCCCGGCGGCACCGGGAAGACGCGCTTCGGGCTCGAGCTCGCGCGTCTCCTGGCGGAGGACGCCGAGGGCGGCACGCTGTTCGTCCCCCTCGCGACGCTGCGCGACCCTGCCCTCGTCCTCCCCGCGGTCGCGGAGGCGCTGGGCGCCGAGAGCCCCGAGCCGGCCGCGCATCGCCGCACGTGTCGGCGAGAAGCGCACCCATGTCCTGCTCGACAACCTCGAGCAGCTCCTTCCCGCGGCGGCCGCGCAGCTGTCAGCTCTCGTCGACGCCTCGCCCTCGCTCCGCCTGCTGGTGACGAGCCGCGAGGCGGTCCAGGTCGCACCCGAGACTCGGTTCGACCTTCCGCCCCTCACCGCGGACGACGCCGTCGCCTTCTTCGTCGCGCGCGCCCGCGCCGTCGACCCTCAGTTCGAGGCCAGCCGGATCGTCGCGGCGCTCTGCGAGCGCCTCGACCGCCTCCCGCTCGCCCTCGAGCTGGCCGCCGCGCGCACACGCCTTCTCGCACCCGAGTCGCTGCTCGAGCGGCTTTCGGCGCGCCTCGATCTCCCGGGCGCGCGTGACGCCGATCCCCGGCACGCCACGCTGCGGGCGACGATCGAATGGTCGTACGACCTGCTGTCCCCCCGCGAGCAGGAGCTCTTCGCAGACCTCGCCGTCTTTCGCGGCGGCTGCACGCTCGAGGCTGCCGAGGAGATCTGCGACGCCGATCTCGACACGCTCGCCTCCCTCATCGACAAGAGCCTCGTCCGTCGGCGCACCGACCCCGGGGGCGCCGACCGCTACTGGATGCTCGAGACGATCCGCGAGTTCGCGTGGGCACGGCTCCAGGAGCGGGACGAGCGCCGGCTCCAGGAGCTGCGGGCCCGCCATGCAGCCCGTATGCTCGCCGTCGCCCGCACCGCGAACCTCGGTGCACCCCTCGAGCCCGTGGTGCAGCGCCCGGACCTCCTCCATCCGGAGATCGACGACGTGCGCGCGGCGATCGAGTGGGCGAGCGAGTCGGAGCCCGCGCTCGCCGCCGAGCTCGTAGCGGTTCTCGCGGTCTTCTGGCCGACGCAGGCGCTCGCAGAGGGAAAACGGCGGACGGAGGAGCTCCTGCGGCTCGGCGATGCCGTCCCGGAACCGCTTCGCGCAACTCTGCTGACGATCCAGGGCGGCACGACGATCCTTCTCGAGCAGGACCTGGGCGCCGGGGAGCCGAGCTACGAGCGGGCGCTCGGCATCTACCGGGAGCTGGGCGACGCTCGCGGTGAGGCAGGGATCCTCATGCGGCTGGCTGTCCACGCGGGCTCGCGCAGGCCACGCGAACGAGGCCGTCAGGCTCCTGGATCTCGCCGGGACGCTCACGGAGGGGCTCGATCTCCCCGTGCTCGAGGCGCAGCGTCTCAGTGCGCTGGGATCGCTGGCGGAGAACGACGGGGATCTCGACCGCGCTCTCGCGCTCTACGAGGCGTCCGCCGTCGTCGCCGCTTCGTGCGGGTTCACGCTCTGGGAGACGTGGAAGAGGATCAGCATCGCGGAAATCGCGTTGCGCCTGGGACGGCACGACGTCGCCGACTCGGCTGCGCGTGCGGCGCTCGAGAAGGCGTGGGCAAGTGGAGATCGGCGGATCGCGCTCCTGTCGCTCCTCCTGCTGGCGCGCTCGGCTCTCGAGCAGGGCGACATCGAACGGGCGGGCGGCCTGTGGGGCGCGTTCATCGCAGAGAACGAGGAAACCGGCGTCCTCGTCGAGGCGGCTGACGTGGACGAGGTCGCCGCCCCTCTTCGCGAGGCCGAGGACGAGGTCTTCGCGAGAGCACGCGAGACCGGTCGCGACTCCTCGCTCGGCGACGCGGTCGCGCTGGCGCTAGCGCCGACCCGCGGCACGTAGGAGATGCGCGTACATCGTCGCCGTGGACGGCCTGACGCATTCGCCCTGACCGGCCGCCGCCGTCGCTCGGCGGGAGCCCACTGAGGAGGTTCATCGTGATCTATCCCGATAACGACACCCTGCGCATGCTCGTGCAGGAACGCCATGCTGACCTCGCACGCGACGCACTCCCGAACGACTCGCGAGAGACCGTCGTGAGTGCGATCCGGATCCGGAGACGAAGGCGCCGTGCGCAACTGTCACCGGTCCGGTTCCGGCTCCGCCTCCGCCCGGCCCGAGGGGGTCGTGAAGCTCACCGACCCCGGCGCGATCGCGGAGCGCCTGGGCCTGCCGCAGGAAGCCGTGCGCCGTCTGCAGCGGCGAGGCTTCCTGCGGCAGCTCGAGCTCGAGGACGCCGAGATCCCCGAGCGGCTGTTCCGGGCTTACGTCGCATTCGTCCGTGGCCGCAGTGGCGGGCAGCGGCTCGAGGTCGCCGCTTCGCCGACCTTCGAGGAGGCTCAGACCGAGCCGTAGAGCTGGAGGATCACCGACACGTACTGCTTCGTGTCGTCGAAGAGGCCGCGCTCGCGGACGGCGCGGGCGCCCTGGTAGTAGCCGGCGAGCGCCAGCCTGACGTCGCCGTCGAACTCGTCGAGTTGCCAGCGCATGAACCGGACGCCGGCGCGGACGTTCCCCTCGTACGTCCTGGGGGTCGCCTCACCCAGCAGTACGGTGTCGACGAATTCCCACGTCTCGGGGAGCAACTGCATCACGCCGATCGCCCCTGCGCTCGAGACGACGTCCTGCTGGAAGCCCGACTCCATCCACGCGAGGGCCCGTGCCAGCTTGGGGTCGACGCCGTATACCCTTGCCCACCGGTCGATCGCCGCTACCACCGTGGAGCGGTCGACGGGCGCCGCAGTGGACCCGACGTGCGCGCCAGGAGGCAGTGTCAGGCGCTGACCGGGGACGATCGTCGCCATCAGCGAGAGCCGGTTGGCGCGGGCGAGCCGCCAGGGGCTGACGTGGTAGCGCTGCGCGATGGAGTAGAAGCTCTCTCCGGCTCCGACCGTGTGACGCAGGCGAGTCGAGACGGCGCGCGCCTTCCGGGCGGGGATGGTGGTGCGGCCAGGAATCCGCAGCCGCTGGCCGGGCGTGATGATGCTCGTCAGCGTGAGACCATTCGCGCTCGCGAGCCCAGCCGCGCGAACTCCGTAGCGCTGGGCGATCGCGACAAACCCTTCGCCGGGTTGCACGGTGTGAACGAGCCTCGGGGTAGCCGTCCGCCGGGCAGCTTGCTTCTTCCGGGCCGTCGCTACCCGCCCGGGGACCCGGAGACGCTGGCCGGGTGTGAGCACGCTCGTCAGGCGAAGCCCGTTGGCGCGCGCAAGCCTTGTCGGCTGCACCCGATAGCGTCGCGCGATCACGACAAACCCCTCGCCCGCCTGGACGGTATGGACGAGCCGCCTCGTCACGACGGGCTTCCTGGCCACGGCCTTCCTTCCGCGCGCCAGCGCGCGGAAAGTCCACACACCCGCGATCCCGTCGGACGTCAGGCCGCGTGATCGTTGGAACCGTCGAAGCGCCGCTGCGGTGGCTGCGTCGAAGCGGCCGTCGATCCGCTTCGCAGCGAGGCCAAAGCGACGGAGCCGGAACTCGAGCGAGGCGACGTCCCAACCGACGCGACCGCGTGAGAGCTGCCGCTGCCCGAGCAGAGGTACGCCGAGCTTCCCCAGCTTGCAGCGCGTGGCGTGCCCGACCTTGCCGGTCGCCCGGATCCCGTTGCGCTTCTGGAACCTCAGCACCGCCTGACGGGTCATCGGGCCGGAGATGCCGTCGACCGCTCCCGTGTAGAGCCCGTGCGAGCGCAGCGCGACCTGGAGCGCCGCGACCTTGGCGCTCTGTCCAGCGACGGCAGGCCCGGCGAGTGCCAGGGCGACAGCCGCCGCAGCAACGATCACGACGGTTCGGCGCACGGGAACTTCCCGACTTCGCCGTCCCCCGCGCAGATCCTCTCACCGCGCGAACGTGGGCCGCCCGCTGCGGGCCTGCGACCCGCCGGCGCTACACTTTCGATCGCTGCCTTCCCCGGTAGCTCAATTGGCAGAGCATCCGGCTGTTAACCGGAGGGTTGTTGGTTCGAGTCCAACCCGGGG
>CAVROJ010000020.1:0-71520 GCA_963722755.1 uncultured Actinomycetes bacterium | reverse complement strand
TTGTGCGCGTCTTTCACGAACACGAGCACAGGCCGTTCCCGGAGCCAGGTCCGCGTGAACCCTCCAGCCCCCTCCCCGAGCAGCGGCGCGTCCTCGACCATCGCGCCCGCGACGGCCCAGTAGTCGGACCGGAAGCTGGTCGACGCGGCGAGCGGCTCGTCCGGCACGCCCTGCTGAGCCGCGGGCGTGGAGCGCGCCTCGCGGACCTCGCGAGCCCCCAGGTACGCGAGGCCCACGACGACGAGGACGGCAGCGGCACCCCCGACGGCGAACGCCTTTCTCCTCGAGACCCGCGGCACGGGACGCGGGGGGTCGCCACGGCCAGGGCGGCCGAGGCGAGAGCCAGCGCTCCCGAGTACGAGGAAGAACGCGATCTCGCCGAGCGACGCGCCGGGCGCGTCGAGTTCCGCCCAGCTCCGCAGCGAGCAGGACGGCTCCTCCGGTGGGGAGCGCCACGAGCGCGAGGCGCCCCGCGGCGGCGGCCGTGCGCGTCGTCGCGGCCAGCAGGAGGAGGCCGACCGCAGCCGCGAGGAGTGCCCCGCGGGAGAGCGAGAGATAGAGCGCAGCGGCGGCCGGTGGGGCGAGGCCGGCCGCGAGGCCCCGACGCCAAGGCGGCCCCTGCGCCGCGCAGCCGAGCCCGAGGAGGAGCGTCGTCGCGGCGAGGATCCCCGACGCGTTCGCATAGCCGACCGGGTCCTCGAGGCGGTCGCCCGGGCTCCCCGGCCCGAGCACGTGCTCGACGAGGCCCCCGATGGTCACGACGCCCGGTTCCCGCCGAGCACGCCGAGACCAGCCCCTCGCGCGCGGTCGCGGGTCACCGATCAGGAACGCCGAGGCTGCGGCCCCTGCGTACACGAGCGTCCGCTCGGCCTCGAGGACCGTAGCGTCCGGGATCGACCGCCCATGCGCGGGACACGAGCTGCCACACGGCGAGGCCGAGGAGCCCTCCGACGACAGCCAGCTCGCAGAGGCCCGTCTCGAGCCGCTGTCGCCGAGATATCGCGAACGCGGCGAGCGCGATCGCCTCGACCAGCAGCACCGCGCCCCAGGTGCGCGGGAAGTAGCCGCCGCTCGACCACGCGAGCGCGACGACGAGCACTGCCGGGACGGCCACGACGAGAACGCGCTCGATCACCGGCACGAACCGTACGGCGCGGCGCCGGAGGAGAGAGGGAGCGCAGGCCCAGAAATACACTGAGCCGGCAAACCCGAAGGCCCGCCGGCTCAGATGGACGCAATCTAGGCGCGCGGCTCGGGCCACGCGCAAGGGACGACCGCGGGTCGAAAGCCGCAATTTGCGGGTTTTCCGTCCGGCGGCCTCCTCAGGCTGCGAGCTCCCGCACCGCCTCGCGGAACGCCTCGGTGTGCCGGTCGACGTCGGCCTCGGTCGTCGCCGGCGACATGAGCGCCATGTTGTGGAACGGCGTCAGGAGGACTCCGCGGTTGAGCGCGTGGAGGTGCATGTAGCGCTCGAGCGCGAAGTCCCCCGCCGCGTGCGCCTCACTGCCGTTCCGCGGGCGGTCGGGGCCGAAGAGGTACTCCGCGCGACAGCCGAGCCGCGTCACGTGCCACGGGAGCCCCGTCTCGGCGATCGCATCCTCGACGCCGGACGTCCACCGCCCCGCGAGCGGGATCATGCGCGCGAACGCCTCGTCGGTCAGCACCTCCCCGAGCGTCGCCCGCATCGCCGCGAGCGAGAGGGCGTTGGCCGCGAGCGTCCCGCCGACTCCGCCGACGTCGACGTCCTCGAGCTCGATCGAGGCGGCGATCCGGTCCGCCAGCTCGTCGGTGAACCCGTACGCGGAGGCGGGGACGCCGCCCGCGATCGGCTTGCCGATCGTGACGACGTCCGGCTCGAGCCCGTGCAGCGCGTGAACCCGCCCGGCCCGCAACAGATCGTGTGCGTCTCGTCGATCGCGAGCAGGGTGCCCGTCTCGCGCGTGAGCGCTGCGGAGCGCATCGTGGAACCCGGGGTCGGGATGGACGATCCCGACGTTCGTGAGCGCGGGCTCGGTGAGGACGAGCGCGACGTCCCGCGGCGCGAGCGCCGCCTCGAGCGCCGTCGAGGTCGTTCCACTCGACCACCTTCGTCGTCTCGGCGCGGCGGCACCGGCGGGCCGAGGTTGCCCCTGCCGCGCGACGACGCGCGCCGGACTCGAGCGTCGCGAACGTCTCGTCGACCGTGCCGTGGTAGCACCAGTTGAAGACGAGCACCTTCGGCCGACCGGTGACGTGGCGCGCGAGCCGGATCGAGAAGCGGTTCGCGTCCGTCGCGTCAGCGCGAACTGCCAGCGCGTCGACGCCGAACCGGCGGGTGAGCTCGTCCGCCACCCAGAGAGCGTCCTCGGTCGGGAGCATCGTCGTGATCCCGCGCGCCGACTGCTCGCGCGATCGCGCGCAGCGTCGCCTCCGGCGCGTGCCCGCTCATCGCGCCGGTGTCGCCGAGGCAGAAGTCGACGTACTCGTGACCGTCGACGTCCGTGAAGCGGCTCCCTCGCGCCTCGGCCACGAACAGCGGGAACGCCGCCGGGCCATTTCGCCATCCAGTGCATCGGAACGCCCGCGAGCAGGTGCGCCGCCGCGCGCTCGGCGAGCTCGCGCGAACGCGGATGCTCGCGCGCGAAGCGCTGTTCCTCGGCGTCGTGGAGCTCCGCCAGGCGCTCCGCGGTCACACCGGGAGCGAGCTCATGCACGGCGGATCGAGCGGACGGTTGCCCGCCACGGGCCGCGTGGTGCCTCGACGGAGACGACGTCCCCGACCCCCGCGCCCATCAGCGCGGCACCGAGCGGAGAGTCCGTCGAGACACCGCCGCCGACCGAGGAGATCGTCACCTCCATCACGTCGCCCTGCTCGTCGGCGATCTCGACGATCGAGCCGGGCCCGACGTGGTCGTCGGTGTCGTGGTCGACGACGCGGGCGTCGTGGACCCGGGCCCGCAGCTTCGCGATCCGCGCCTCGAGCAGGCCCTGCTCGTTCTTCGCGGCGTGGTACTCGAAGTTCTCCGAGAGGTCGCCGAACGCACGCGCGGTCGCGATCGCCTCGATGGCCGCGGCCCGTCGCGGCCCTTCGAGCTCGGCGAGCTCGGCCTGGAGGGCCTCCATCTGCTCTCTCGTGAGAACCTCGCCCGTCTCGGTCACGCGGCTGAGGCTACCGGAGGGCCTCGGCGTCCCCGCTCTCGCGCTCGTAGGTCACCGCGGTCCATCCGTCGCCCGGCTCGCGCCCGACCTCCCGCCACATCGACCAGTCGACCTCCGGGAACCGGGTGTCTCCGTCGGGCTCCGCGTCGACGAGCGTCAGCTCGATGCGGTCGGCGAGCGGCAGGGCGTCGGCGTAGACCTGCGCCCCGCCGACGACGAACACCTCGTCGTCGACGGCAGCGGCTGCCTCGATCGCGTCGGGGACGCCGTGCGCGACGACGACCGCCTCGGAGCCGGCGTCCCAGTCGCGCTGTCGCGTGACCACGACGGTCGTCCGGCCCGGCAGCGGGTGGCCGATCGACTCGTACGTCCGCCGTCCCATCACGAGCACGTGACCGAGCGTGAGCTCCTTGAACCGCTGCAGGTCGTCGGGCAGGCGCCACGGGAGGCCGCCGTCCACGCCGATCACGCCGTTCCTCGCGACGGCGGCCACGATCGTGACCGTCGTCAGACCGCGATCGGCGCCTTGATGGCGGGGTACGGGTCGTAGCCGACGACGCTGACGGAGTCCAGCTCGAACGCGCCGATCTCGCGACACGCGGGGTCGAGCCGCAGCTCGGGCAGCGGCCGCGGGTCGCGGGTCAGCTGCTCGCGTGCCTGCTCGAGGTGGTTGAGGTAGAGATGTGCGTCGCCGAGCGTGTGCACGAAGTCGCCGACCTCCAGGTCCGTCACCTGCGCGACCATGTGCGTGAGGAGCGCGTAGGAGGCGATGTTGAACGGCACGCCGAGGAACAGGTCGCCGGAGCGCTGGTAGAGCTGGCACGAGAGCCTGCCGTCCGCGACGTAGAACTGGAACAGCGCGTGGCACGGCGCGAGCGCCATCTCGGGGATGTCCGCGACGTTCCAGGCGCTGACGACGTGGCGACGCGAGTCCGGGTCGTCGCGGATCTGGTCGATCACCGCCGCGAGCTGGTCGATCCGCCGCCCGTCCGGACGCGGGCCACGAGCGCCACTGGTAGCCGTAGATCGGGCCGAGCTCGCCGCGCTCGTCGGCCCACTCGTCCCAGATCGTGATGCCCTGCTCCTGGAGGGAGCGCACGTTGGACTCGCCGCGGACGAACCAGAGCAGCTCGCCCACGACCGACCGGAAATGGACCTTCTTGGTGGTCACGAGGGGGAACCCGGCGCGCAGGTCGAAGCGCATCTGATGGCCGAAGACGCTCAGCGTGCCGGTGCCCGTGCGATCGTCCTTGCGGGCTCCCTCGTCGAGCGTCCGCTGCAGGAGATCGAGGTACTGCTGCACCCCTCCGACGGTACCACCGCGCCCGGCGAGCGACGGGGCCGCTCCGGGTCGGCGCCGAGGTCGGAACGTGGGCCTCTCGGCACCTGCCGCTTGACAGCGTTTCGGGCGTACGCCTAGATACGGAGTCGCCCGCGCCCGACGGCCGGGGTCGGCGTGCCGGACCTGCAAGACCGCGCGCTTGTCCGTGACCACTCGACCAGGAGGCCGTGGTGCCGACCGATCTCGAAGCGTCCGTGACCGCCGAGGGCCGCGCAGAGGCAGTGCGACACGTCCGCGAGCGGATCGACCGTGAGGGGGTCACCTACGTGTACTTCCAGTTCCCGTCGGTCACGGGCCGCATCATGGGCAAGGGCGTCCCGGCGAAGCACTGGGAGGTGGTCGCCGAGAAGGGCTTCCAGCTCGTGTACGGCGCGACGGCGAACCTGTTCACCGACCGCCACGGGAACTACATCGGCTACGGGCCCGAGGCGGCCGAGCTCGTGGGCGTGCCCGAGCCGGAGACCTTCCAGCCCCTCCCGTGGGACCCGAAGGTCGCCCGCGTGTGGTGCCAGTGCTTCCGCAACCGCGAGGAGCGAGAGGATCCAGGCGCCTTCCTGACCTCGGACTGCCGCGGCAACCTCAAGCGGCTCCAGGCCGAGTTCGAGGAGGCAGACGGGCCTGCACCTCCGGGCGGGCACGGAGCCGGAGATGATGTGGCTCCGGAACAAGGCTGACGGGACACCCGACGTCGACGGGGTCACGAAGCCCTACTGCTACCACATCGACCAGTTCTCCGAGCTGCAGCCCGTCATCCACAAGATGGTCGAGTACGGCCAGGCGATGGGGCTGGACATGATCCAGGGCGATCACGAGGATGCGCCGGGCCAGATCGAGCTCAACTTCGGCTTCGACCGCGCCGAGCGCACCGCGGACAACCTCTCCACCTTCCGGCAGATCGCGAAGCAGGTCGGCCGCGAGCATGACGTCTTCCCCTGCTTCATGCCGAAGCCGTTCATGGGCGTCTCGGCGAACGGCTGCCACCACAACATCTCGCTCTGGCGCGGCGACGAGAACGCCTTCCTGCCCGACACCGACGACCCGCAGCGCCCGAGCGAGCTCGGCCTCTGGGCGATCGGGGGCATCCTCGAGCACCTCGCCGCGCTCACCGCGGTGACCGCGTCCACCGTCAACTCGTACCGCCGGCTCTGGGACACCGGCTTCTGGGCGCCGGTGTTCGCGGACTGGGGCTACCAGAACCGAACGACCGCGCTGCGCGTGTCCGCGCCCGGCCGCTTCGAGTACCGCTCCGTCGACTCGGCCGTGAACCCGTACCTGTCGCTCGCGGTGCTCATCGCAGCGATGCGCGACGGCATCGAGCGCCGGATCGACCCCGGTCAGCCGGAGGAGCGGAACATCTACGAGGCGATGGAGGCGGGCAAGGAGGTCCGCCGGATCCCGATGACGTTCGGGGATGCGCTCGATGCCCTCGAGGCCGACGCCGTGGTGAGATCGGCGCTCCCGGGAGACATGTACCGTGTCTTCATGCACTACAAGCGCGACGAGTGGGAGCGTTACTGCGCCACCGTCACCGACTGGGACGTCGAGGAATACCTGGACGTGCTTCCCTAGCCGGGCGCGCGAAGGACGAGCGGACGATGTGCGGGATCGCCGGGATCATCTACCGGGACGGAGAGCATCCCGTCGGACTGGAGATGACGCGGATGCTTCAGTCGATGAAGCACCGCGGCCCCGACTCGACGGGCTTCGCGCTCTACGGCCAACCGGACGACGGCGCGCTCGTGATGCGGTACAAGCTCGCGGACGCGAACACTCCCCGCGACTTCGAGTTCGAGGGGCGGCTGCGGCGTCATCGCCGTGAGGTCGAGTCGAGGCTCATGCGCCTGGGTGCCAGGCTGCAGGGCGTCAGGAGGAGACGCCGTACGCCTTCCGTGTCTCGTTCGGCTACGACGGTGACCTGAAGGGCCTCGCCGACCTCGTGGAGGACATCCCGGACGCCGAGGTGCTCTCGCTGGGGCGCTCGCTCGAGATCGTCAAGGACCTCGGCGACGCGGAGACGGTCGGCGGCCAGTACCGCCTCGACGCGTTCACGGGCACGCATGCGATCGGGCACGTCCGGATGGCGACGGAGTCCGAGGTCGACATCGCGGGGGCGCACCCGTACTGGGCGTATCCGTTCTCGGACGTCGCGGTGGTCCACAACGGGCAGCTGACGAACTACTTCATGTGGCGCCGCCGGCTCGAGCGGGCCGGGCACCGGTTCATGTCGGAGTGCGACTCGGAGGTGATCGCCGTTTACCTCGCCGAGAAGATGCGGGAGGGCAACGCGCTCGAGGAGGCGATGCACCGGTCGCTGGACGACCTCGACGGCGTCTTCACGTACATCGCCGTCACGCAGGATGCGCTCGGCGTGGCGAAGGACGAGCTCGCCGCGAAGCCGCTCGTCCTCTACGAGTCGGACGACCTCACCGCCGTGGCCTCGGAGGAGATCGCGATCCGCCAGATCGTCGATCACGAGATCGAGACGTACGACCCGTACGAGCGAGAGGTGCTCGTGTGGAATCGGTGACGCGGCCGCCGGAGTCGGCGCACGTGCCCGGCCCGGCACCCGGTGCACGCGGGATCTCGTACGACGCGCGCGGCCTCTCGGAGCCGGAAGCGGAAGCGCCGCGCACGGCGACCCTCGACGGCGCGGGCGTCGCGACGTTCGACGCCGGGAACCTCACGACGCGGACGATCAACCTCGAGCTCCGCCGGCTCGTCTACGACGAGGGCGTGAGCGAGGTGGTCGTGCGCAACCCGCAGGCCCGCCACTCGCTGGGGGTCGGCATCCTGACGCGCTGCAGGATCACGTTCGAGGGCAGCCTCGGCTACTTCGGGTGCGGCCTGATCGACGGGCCGGAGATCCACGTGAAGGGCCGAGTCGGATGGTCCGCCTGCGAGAACATGATGAGCGGGGTCGTTGTCGTCGACTCGAACGCCGGGTCGCTCACCGGCGCCGCCATGCGGGGCGGCGACCTCGTCGTCAAGGGGCGGGTCGGGGCGCGCACCGGGATCGACCAGAAGGGCGGGACGATCATCGTGTGCGGGTCGGCCGGCTCGATGACGGGGTTCATGATGCAGCGGGGCCGCCAGATCATCCTCGGCGACGTGGGGCCCGGGCTCGGCGACTCGATGTACGACGGGACGATCTACGTCGGGGGCAAGGTCAAGTCGCTCGGGATCGACTGCGTGCCCGGCGAGTGGACGGAGGCCGACGCCGAGCTCGTCGAGCGGAAGTTCCGCATCTACGGCCTCGGCGACCCGCCCGAGCTCCAGAAGTTCGTCTGCGGGAAGGTGCTCTACAACTACGACTCGCTCGAGCCCTCCGAGAAGAAGCTGGTGATCTGATGGCTGCCTGCGAGCGAGGGTTCCGCAGGAGCGGAACACTCACCGCGACGAATCCCGCCCTTCGGGCGGGCACACCCCTGAAGTCGCCTGCTTCCTGCGGCAGCGGCGAGGAGCGAACACATGCCTGAGGAAGCACCGGGCAGAAAGGACGTCCTCGGGCGGAGCCTCATCTTCACGCCCGAGGTGATCAACGACATCCACGTGAAGGCCGAGCTGGGCCGCTACCGCATGCGCGGCTTCTCGATCTTCAAGCGGATCCCGCACTGGGACGAGCTCGTCTTCCTGCCGGGCACGCTGACCCGGTTCGTGATCGAGGGCTATCGCGAGAAATGCGACACGACGACGGTGCTGGGCGCCCGCTTCGCCCGGAAGCCGCTCGAGCTCGACATCCCCGTCTACATCACGGGGATGAGCTTCGGCGCCCTCTCGCTGGAGGCGAAGATGGCGCTCGCCAAGGGCGCCTCCATGGCCGGGACGGCGACCTGCTCGGGCGAGGGCGGGATGATCCCGCCCGAGCGCGACTACTCGACCAAGTGGTACTACCAGTGCATCCAGAGCCGGTACGGGTTCAACCCGCACCACCTGATGCTCGCGGACGCGGTCGAGTTCTTCATCGGCCAGGGCTGCAAGGTCGGGCTCGGCGGGCACCTGATGGGCCAGAAGGTGACCGAGCAGGTTGCCGAGATGCGCTCCCTCCCGGCCGGGATCGACCAGCGCTCACCCGCCCGCCACCCTGACTGGCTGGGGCCCGACGACCTCTCGCTCAAGATCCAGGAGGTCCGCGAGGCGACCGACTACCAGGTCCCGATCCAGCTCAAGCTCGGCGCGTCCCGTGTCTACGACGACGTGCGGATGGCCGCGAAGTGCGGCCCTGACATCATCTACCTCGACGGGGCCGAGGGCGGGACGGGGGCGGGGCCGCACATCGCGACCGAGGAGACGGGCATCCCGCTGATGGCCGCGATCCCCGAGGCGCGCCGCGCGCTCGAGGACGTCGGGCTCGCCGACGAGATCGACCTTGTCGTGGCCGGCGGGATCCGGAACGGCGCCGACGTGGCGAAGTGCCTCGCGCTCGGCGCGAAGGCCGTCGCGATCGGCCACTCGGCGCTGATGGCGCTCAACTGCAACAAGGAGATCCCCGGCGTCACGGACTACGAGGGCTCGGTTGGTGTCCCGGCGGGCCAGTGCTACCACTGCCACACGGGTCGCTGCCCCGTCGGGGTCGCGACACAGGATCCGGAGCTTCGCAAGCGGCTCGTCGTCGAGGAGGCATCGGAGCGGGTCTACAACTTCCTGACCGCGCTCACGATGGAGCTGCAGATGCTCGCGCGCGCGTGCGGGAAGACGAACGTCCACTCGTTGGAGCCGGAGGACCTCGCCGCCCTGACGGTCGAGGCCTCCGCGATGGCGAAGGTGCCGCTTGCGGGCACGAGCTACACGCCCGGGGTGACGGAGAACGAGATCCTGGCCGAGGTGAAGCGCCTCCTCGCGATCAAGGCCGAGGACGATCTGATCGCCTCCCAGGCGCACGAGGATGCCGAGCCGCTCAGGGCGGTCGACGCCTGATGTCGGGTCACGAGCTCGCCTACAGCGAGCCCGACAAGGTGAGGTCGATCGACGCCGAATACCTCGCGGGCAAGCGGTTCCCCTACCAGGAGGACATCGCGCTCCTCGAGAACATCGACCTGCTCGCGCTCACGCCCGGGGACGACCTCAACTGGCTCGAGGACGTCACGCTGCTCGTGGAGGACGGCATGCCCGCGGTGTTCGACCGGTACTCGAACTCGTTCCTGAAGATCTACTTTCCGATCCCGGAGGGGCGTGGGGACGAGATCGCGCGCAAGGTCCTGATGGCGCACCTCACCTCGGGGAACTCCTACGGCATCCACCTGAAGGAGATCCACTGCAAGTTCCCGCAGCCGGAGCTCGGCCCCTGGGTGGCGGGGTCACGCACCGTGGGGACCGACTGGCACCCGCCGGCCCTCGAAGGCTGGGAGCGCCCCGCCGGCCACTGAGCTGCGGGAACGGGCATGGCGCACCTCGACTCGTCGCCGTACGTCCTGATCGGGGCCGGCATGCACGGGCTCTCGACCGCGTACCACCTCGCGCTCGAGCTCGAGCGGCGCGGCACCGGCTCCGGGGCCGACGTCCTCGTCGTCGACAAGGCAACCCCCGGCGCAGGCGCGAGCGGGATCGCGTGCGGAGTCGTCCGGAACAACTACTTCCAGCCCGCCATGAGCGAGCTGATGCAGGCGTGCGTCGAGGTATGGGAATCCGATCCGGCCGCCTACCACTACAACGGCGTCGGCTACCTCGCGCTCGGCCCCCGGGCCCAGGAGGCGGATCTGACCGCCGTCCACGAGCGCCACGAGCGGATCGGCTACGACTCGTCGTTGATCGTGGGCGCCGACGCGGTCGACTCGTACATGAGGGCGCTGTTCCCGGACTGGCGCGCGAGAGGCGTCACCGTCTGCCTGCACGAGCACCGGGGCGGCTTCGCGTTCAACCTCGACTCGGTCCGGGGGCTCGCCCGGAAGTGCGAGGAGGTCGGCGTCCGCATCCTGACGGAGGTCGAGGTGACCGGCTTCGCAGAGCGGGGCGACGGGTCGATCGCAGCCGCGGAGACGGACCGCGGTCCCGTCGAGGTGGGCGAGCAGGTCGTGGTCGCCCCCGGCCCGTGGGCGAAGCGCTTCTGGGCGATGCTCGACCGGCCCGATCGCATCGACATCACGACGCCCTCCGGCGAGGTCGCCCGGGACATGCCGATGTGGACGTACTGGAACCTCCAGGAGGGGGAGATCGACGTCGACCCCCTCCTGTTCGCGACCGCCGACGGGGGCGCGCCCCCGGTGGTCCACCTCGACACGGACGCCCCGCTCACGACCGACGACGGCCGCCTGGTCACCGACGAGCCCTGGGGCATCTACTACAAGCGGGACCGCCACGGGGTTCAGGGCGGCGCGTCACCGATCACGGTGGACGGCGACGTGGAGCTCGATCCCTACCCGCGCACGACGGACGTCGACCCGGGCTTCGCGGACTTGTGGTGCGCAGCCCTGTCCCACGCGATGGCGCGCTTCGAAGGGTGCCGCGCGACGTACAAGGACGTCCGCTCGGGCGGGGTCGGCGCGTTCACCGCGGACAACTTCCCGGTGTTCGACTTCCTGCGCCCGAACCTGTACGCGATCCTCGACTCCAACCACGGCTACAAGATGATCGGCGTGGGGAAGGAGGTCGCGAAGGTGCTTCTCGGCGAGACGTCGAGCCTCCTCACGCCGTTCCGCTTCGAGCGGTTCGCGACGGGCGACCTCCACCCCGTCTCGAACAGCCCGTACCCGTGGTCGTGACGCCTCTCGGGCGGCGCCGTAGGATGGCCGCGTGCTGATCATCCTCCTGCTCGGCTTCTCTCCCCCGCTCATCCTCCTGACCCTGGCGCTCGCGCTGTACCTGACGGTGATCGAGCTCCGCGAGCTCCGGCCGAACTACGGCTGGTGGATCTGGTGGCTCCTCCTCGTGTTCATGACGCACTTCGTCGGCTACCTGGCACTCCGGGCGTACGTGGCCGTCAGGCAGTACCGCCAGGCGCGTGCGTAGGCTGCGCAACAGCCTCTGGGGCCGAATTGCGATCCTTGCAGCGGTCCTGCTGCTCGCGGGCGTCGTCGCGCGCTTCCAGGGAGGCGGAGACGACGCGCTGACGCGAGACGAGGCGGTGGCGAAGGCGCAGACGGCGCTCGCGGAGGGCTTCGAGCCGGACGGGGTCCAGGTCAGGTACCTGAACCAGGGCATTCCGCCGCGCGGCACCTGGCTCGTGTCGTTCTACGACGGCCAGCTCGACGATCCGACCGCGCTCCAGACGGTCCTCGTGGACGCGAAGTCGGGCGAGATCACGGACGAGAACCGCTGAGGATCGTGGGGCGGCCCGCGCCGGGCCGTCGGCCGGGTGTAGAAAACCTCCATACGCACGTCGTCAAGCCCGGCGAGGCCTGACATGGAACGTGCCATCCCCGCTCCGTAGCGTTGCCCCATCGTGGCGGCCTTGAGGAGGGCGACTGGATGACCCTGTCGATTCTCACGACGTTCCTGGCGGCGTCCGACGTGACACTCGAGGAGCTCGAGGAGCGGGTGACGCTCGACTCCGCCATCCTCGGCGAGACGTTCTACTTCTGGACCGTCGTCATCATGTGGCTGATCCACGCCGGCTTCATGGCGTACGAGGCCGGTGCCGCCCGTCGCAAGAACGTGATGTCGACGGCGATGAAGAACATCCTGACGATCGCCACCGTCACGCCCACCTTCTACTACTTCGGCTGGTACATCTACGGCTGCATGCAGGAGGGGTGGCCGAAGTCCGGTCACGACTCACCGGACGCGTTCCCCGGCTTCTGCGGCCTCACCGCTCCCTGGAGCGAGGCCATGGGGCCGAACCTCCAGGATCACATCAGCGGCGTCTTCTTCCTGGCCTTCCTGCTCTTCTCCTGGACGACCGGCTCGATCATGTCTGGCGCGCTGATCGAGCGCGTGCGGCTCTCGGCCTACCTGGTGCTCACGGCCCTGCTCGGCTCCGCCGTATGGATCCTCGACGCCGCGTGGGGCTGGAGCTCCGGCGGATGGCTCACCACACGGTTCGGCTTCCACGACGCCATCGCATCTGGCGTCGTCCACGGCGTCGCGGGCCTCTTCACCCTCGGTGTGCTGATCAACCTGGGGCCTCGGATCGGAAAGTACGACATCAGAGGCCGGGCGAGGACGTTCAGAGGCCACAACCAGCACCTCACGCTGCTCGGCCTGATGCTGATCTTCACCGGGTTCTACGGCTTCTATGCCGCATGCCTGGTGATCCAGTCCACCGTGGTGCCGGGCTGGCTGAACATCTACCTCTCTCCGACGACCCTCGGCGCGATCGCCTTCGTGATCACGGTCGGCTTCGCGGGCGGCTTCACGGGCGGGTGGTTCGCGAGCAACGGCGACCCGTTCTGGACCCTGTCGGGCGGGCTCGCGGGCGTCGTGTCGGTCTCCGCGGGGGCGGACGTGTACCACCCGTCGCTCGCCTACGTGCTGGCCTTCACCGGCGGATGCGTCGCCGTCTGGGCCGGCAACTTCATCGAGCGCAGGCTCCGTCTCGACGATGCGGTCGGCGCGGTCGCCGTGCACGGGGTCTCGCGGCTTCTACGGGCTCTTCCTGGTCGGGATCTTCGCCGGCGGCTATCCGACGGGGGTCAACAACATCGAGAGCTCCTTCGGCGGTCAGCTGGTGGGGATCATGACGTTCATCCCGCTCGCGTTCCTGCCGGGATACTTCGCGAGCCTGGTGCTCAAGAAGCTCAACCTCCTGCGCGTGCCCCCCGAGGTGGAGCTGGAGGGCCTCGACATGGCGGAGTTCCAGCAGGACTTCTTCCCCGAGTTCGAGCGCGTGCCGGAGCGCATCATCGAGCCCGACGGCACGCCTGCCGACGCGGAGCCGATCCTGCTCGACGCCTACCATCGGGCGAAAGCCGTGACCGCGCGATCCGGCCCCGCGAGCTAGGAAGGAGGCAGACGTGTTCGACGCATTCCCGTTCGACGAGTGGAGCGAGGACATCGCCGAGTTCTGGACGTTCGGCGGGGCGGGCTCGACCGGCACGTACATCATGCTCGCGATCGGCTTCGTCCTCATGGTCGCCTCGCTGATCGGCTTCTTCGTCAACGAGTCGAAGAAGCTCGACGCCCAGGCTGCGTCCCTGCGCGCCTCCGGCGCCCTCGACGTTCCATCATCCCCCACGACCCCGGGTTAGGAGACGCCCATGGCCGGCAAGCAGATCGATTTCCCGCGGGAGCAGAAGGAGCTGGCGAGCGTTGCGCCCTTCATGCTCGGCCTGTCGATCGTCTGCATCGTGATCGTCGTGATCCTGCTCCTCGCCGACGTCGACGGGCCGTTCATCGGCCCGTGGGGGTAGGATCCGACGGTGAGCGTCTTCCTGCGCTGCGCGATCTGTGATCGCCAGCAGGCTGCCGGCATCGTGAGCGGCGCCGGCTGGAAGACGGTCGAGCTCCCGGCCGGTGTCACCGTCGATCACCGCGCGGTCAAGGGCGGCACTGCGCGTGCGTGCCCCTCGTGCGTGGGCTCGAACAGCGACTGGCAGGGTGCGGTCTTCGCCTCGCTCGGGGTCGACGCCGGCATGAGCCGAGCCGTCTGATCACGATTCGTGCCGTCGGGCCCCGCGTAGCGCGCCGGACGTGCACGGGCGCGCCGCAGCCTCGACGCGGCAGGCGGCCGTTGAGCTGCGGGCCCGATTGGACGGACAGGTCAGAAGAGCCCGACCGTACGGCCGTCGGCGTCGACGTCGATGGCGAACGCCGCGGCGGCCTTGCCGAGACCCGGCATCGTCTGCATGTCGCCGCAGAGCGCGACGATCCAGCCGGCGCCGGTGTAGGGGCGAAGGTCCCGGACGGTGACCGTGAAGCCGGTCGGGGCGTTCAGGAGCGAGGCGTCGTGCGAGAGCGAGAGGTGCGTCTTCGCCATGCAGATCGGCAGCTCGCCGAGGCCGGACGCCTCGAAAGCCGCAGCCTTGTCCCTTGCGGTCTTCAGCAGGAAGACGTCGTCCGCCCCGTAGACGTTCTTCGCGATCGCGCGGATCTTCTCCTCGATCGGCGCGTCGAGCTCGTAGGCGAACCGGAAGTCGTTCGGCTCGTCCGCGGCCGCGACGACGGCCTCGGCCAGCGCGGTCGCCCCCTTGCCACCCTGCTCGAACCCGGTGTTGACCTCGGCCGCGTAAGCGCCGTTCTCGATCGCGAGCCTGCGGACGAGCTCGAGCTCGTCTGTGGTGTCCGTGGGGAACTTGTTCACCGCCACGACAGCGTTCAGCCCGAAGTGCTTCACGATCCCGATGTGGCGGGCGAGGTTGGCGGCTCCTGCCTCGATCTCTTCCATGCCTCCGTCGATGTCGCCGCCGTGGTGCTTGAGCGCGCGAACGGTGGTGACGAGCACGGTGGCGCTCGAGCGCAGCCCTCCGATCCTGCAGGTGATGTCGAAGAACTTCTCCATCCCCATGTCGGAGGCGAAGCCCGACTCGGTGATCAGGTACTCGCCGAGCTTCAGCGCGACGCGGTCGGCCACGAGGGAGTTGTTGCCGTGCGCGATGTTCGCGAACGGACCGCAGTGGACGAACGCCGGCTGGCCCTCGAGCGTCTGCACGAGGTTGGGCTTGATCGCATCCTTGAGCAGGACGGTCATCGCGCCCGCCGCCTTCAGGTCCTCGGCGGTCACCGGCTCGCCCTCGAACGTCTGCCCCACCGTGATCCGCCCGAGCCGGGCGCGGAGGTCACCGAGGTCGCGGGCGACCGCGACCAGGCCCATGACCTCGCTCGCGGCCGTGATGTCGAAGCCCGTCTGGCGGGGGTAGCCGTTCACGCGGCCGCCCAGCGACGTGACGATGTCGCGGAGGGCGCGGTCGTTCATGTCCATGCAGCGGCGCCAGGAGATCGTGAGGGGGTCGATCCGGAGCACGTTGCCGTGCAGGAGGTGCGCGTCGATCACCGCCGCGAGCAGGTTGTTGGCGGCCGTGATCGCGTGCAGGTCGCCCGTGAAGTGCAGGTTCAGCTCCTCCATCGGGACGACCTGCGTGTAGCCGCCGCCCGCCGCGCCACCCTTGATCCCGAAGACGGGCCCGAGCGACGCCTCGCGCAGCGCGAGCACCGGCCGGCGGCCGAGCTGGCCGAGGCCCTGCGTGAGCGCGACCGCGGTCGTCGTCTTCCCTTCCCCCGCGGGCGTCGGCGTGATCGCGGTGACGTTGACGATCTTCCCGTCCGGCTCGGACGCGAGCCGGTCGAGGATCGCGAGGTCGACCTTCCCCTTGAAGCGCCCGTACTGCTCGAGCTCGTCGGGCTCGATGCCGGCGTCGGCGGCGACGTCGGCGATGGGGCGCAGCGTTGCGGCCTGAGCGATCTCGAGGCTCGAGAGCATGTTCGTCAATCCTCCAGGTTCACGGGTGGGCGCGAGACGCTAGGTGTCCCGCCGGTCGGCCCGCTCAATGGCTCACCGCCGCGGCAGCGAGCTCTGAGACGAGCGTGTCGGTGTGGAAGCGGTCGAGGCGGAACGGCTCGATCAGCTCCGGCGTCCGGCCGGTCGCGATCAGCTCCGCGAGCGTCACTCCGGTGATCGGCGCGGCCTTGAAGCCGTACGTCCCCCACCCGCAGTCGACGAGGAAGCCTTCGATCTCCGTGACGCCCATGATCGGGCTGTAGTCGGGGCTCATGTCGCAGAGGCCCGTCCAGTGGCGCAGGATCCGGGTCGGGTGGAGCTGGGGGAACAGCTCGAGGACGTGCCGTGAGGCGTACTCGACGAACGGGAACGTCCCCTTGTTCGAGTAGGTCGGGTAGGGCTCGACCTCCGCGCCGATCAGGAACTCGCCCCGGTCGGTCTGGGAGACGTAGATGTGCATCTGCGCGGAGACGATGATCTTGTCGAGGAACGGCTTCACGGGCTCCGTCACGAACGCCTGCAGGATCGACGTCGTGATCGGCAGGCGGAGCCCCGCCAGCTTCGCGACCGGGCTGGACCAGCCCGCGGTCGCGCTCAGGACGACCCCGCACGAGATGTCCCCCTTCGTCGTGCGGACGCCGTGGCAGCGGCCGTCGCGAACGTCGAAGCCGGTCACCTCGACGTCCTGGTGGATGTCGATCCCTGCCCGGCCGACCTGCTTCGCGAACCCCCAGACCACCGCGTCGTGCCGGATGATCCCGCCCGGCGGGTGGTAGAGCGCGCCGAGGATCGGCCAGGTCACGTCCTCCCCGACGTTGATCTGCGGGCAGAGCCGCTTCACCTCGTCGCGGTCGATCACCCGGCTCGAGATCCCGAGCAGCTTGTTCACCTCGGCCCGCTCGTGCTGGACGACCAGCGAGCGGTCGGAGTGCGCGAGCGTGAAGTGCCCGTGCTGCGAGAACATCAGGTTGAAGCCGAGCTCGGCCGAGAGCCGCTCGTAGAGCTCGACGCTCTCCTTGTAGAAGGCCGCCCCCTCCGGCGTGCGGTAGTTCGCGCGGATGATGGTGGTGTTCCGTCCCGCCGCACCGGAGCCGATGTAGCTCTTCTCGAGGATCGCGACGTTGGTGATCCCGTGACGGCGCGCGAGGTAGTACGCCGTGGCGAGGCCGTGCGAGCCGCCGCCGACGATGACGACGTCGTAGTGCCGCCGGAGCTCCCCGGGGCTCTGCAGCACGCGCTTGCGGAGGAAGATGTCCTTCACGGCTGCTCCCCTGCCGGGAGCGCGTCCACCCCGACCAGCCCCCCACCGAGGGCCGCAGCACAGTCGAGCGCGACCTCCCCGACGTAGTGCCCGAGCTCCTGGGCGACGAGGATCCTGAACCCGCCGCCCGCCGGCAGGACGTGCGCCGTGACGTGCGCGACCTCGCCGCTCGAGGGGAAGCGGTGGAGGTGGGTGAGCCGGGCGAGGAGCGCGCGCGCGTCGCGGCCCGTGAGCGCCAGCACGGTGTAGGCGGCGGTCGCGTCGACGACGAGCTGGGCGCTCGCGGCGCTCTCCTCGACCTGCGCCCCGACGGCCTGTGGGTACAGCACGAGCGCGCGGCGGGGCGAGAGGCGGTACGTCGTGACGCCGTCCAGCCTCGAGGTCGGCAGGCGGGGCCGGGCGGAGCTCCAGCTTCCCGAGGTGGGAGAGGTCGGCGATCCCGACGCGGGAGAGGTGATCGGCCTCGCCGGGGACCGCGACGGGGACGAGCCAGCCGTCGCGCTCGGCGAAGGTCGCCTCTGCCGCGCGGAAGAGGCGCTCGGCGGCCGAGCGCGCCACCGGGTGGAAGCCGCCCTCGTCGCGCGCGCCCGAAGGCGAGAGAAACTCCAGGACGCCGCTCACGCCTTCAGCCTCTCACCGGCGGGGTCGAAGAACGGGCCGAGGTGCACCTGCATCGGCACGGGCCGCCCGTCCACCTGGACGTCGAACCGGCCCCCGTCCACGGCGAGACCGTGGGGGACGATCGCGAGCCCGATCACCTTCCCCAGCTGCGCCGAGTGCCTCACGGAGGTGACGCGGCCCGAGGAGACGCCGTCGACGACGACCTGGCCACCCTCGACCGGCATGGCGCCGCTCGGGCTCTCGAACCCCACGAGCATCCAGCGGAGGCCTCTCTCGGCGACCTCCTGTGTCGCCCACTTGCCGACCCACTCGAACTCCTTGTCGTTCTTCACGATCCACGGCATGGCGGCCTCGAGCAGGTTCGACTCGGAGTCCGTGTCCTGGCTGACGATCACGTGGCCCTTCTCGAGGCGGAGGATCCGCTGCGGCTCGAGCCCGAACGGAGCCGCTCCGAGGTCACGACCCTGCTCGAGGAGCGTGTCCCAGACGTGCTCGGCCAGCGGGCTGGGGAAATGGAGCTCGTAGCCGAGCTCCCCCACGAACCCGATCCGCAGCGCCAGGCACGGAACGCCCGCGACGCGGAGGTGCCGGGCGTCGAGGTAGCCGAGCCCCTCGTTCGAGAAGTCGTCCGCCGAGACCCGCTGCATCAGCTCGCGCGCGCGGGGGCCCGCGACGTTGATCGCGGACACCGCCCCCGTCAGCTGCGCGAAGCGGACGTCCATGAACCAGACGGCGTTCCACCAGGTGAACCACTGGTAGACGCCGTCCGCGCCCGTGGAGGTGGTCGTGACGTAGAACGTCTCGTCGTCGAGCCGCGCGACGGTGCCGTCGTCCATGATCCGGCCCGCGTCGCCCGTGAGCACCCCGTAGCGGACCCGCCCGGGACGGAGGTCCGAGAAGCGGTTCGGGTACGTGCGGTCGAGGAACGCGCCGGCGTCGGGGCCGGCGACGAGGATCTTGCCGAGCGTGGAGACGTCGATCAGGCCGACTGCGTCGTGCACGTGGCGCGCCTCGGCGGCGGCGTCGGGCCCGTACGAGTGGGGCCGCCGCCACGGGCCGGTCCACATCATCCGCCCGCCCTGATCCTCGTGGCGGTGATGGAGCGACGTCCTCTTCGTCGGCTCGTGGGGGCGCCCGGCGAGCAGGCCGAGCGTCACCGGCGTGTGCGGGGGGCGCGAGGTCGTCGTGCCGATCGTGCTCTCGTCGAGCCCGGTCGTCTTTGCGTAGAGCGCGGATCGAGTTGAGATGGCAGAGCCGCCCCTGGCAGGGGCCCATCGTCACGGTCGTGTAGCGCTTGGACAGCTCGATCGAGTCGAAGCCCTCCTCGATCGCGTAGCGCAGGTCCTTCTTGGTCTGGTCCTCGCAGAAGCAGACGAAGCACTTGTCGCCGTGGTGGCCGAGAGCCGGCAGCGGGACGGCGGGCTCGCCGACGTCACCCGCGGCAGCGCCCACCGCCTCGACGTCGCGGGGCAAGTCCGTCGGTACGAAGATCCCCCGCGCCGCGTCGTACTCCACGCGCGCGCCCGCCTGCGCGAGCAGCTTGTAGTCGGGCTGCGGGCTCCCGGACATCACCACGAGGTCGCAGGGCGTGATCTTCCCGTTGACCGCGAACGCCTCGACGCGGCCCCGCCGCCCGCGGGCCTCGAGGTTCGGCGGCTGCGCCTGGCGGAGATCGAGGACGCCGACGACGTCGACCCCGGCCGACTCCAGATCCGAGGCGGCCGCCAGGCCCCTCTCGTCGGCCGTGACGACGAAGGCGCGGTCGGCGGGCTTGACCGACCACAGGTTGACGAGGCGACGCACGCCCTCCGGGAGCATCACCCCGACGAGGTCGTTGCCCGGGAAGACGAGCGGCTGCTCGATCGCGCCGGCGGCGACCACGACCTTCCCGGCGCGGATCTTGACGAGGGTGTCGCCGTGGGCGACGGGGACGAAGCCCTGCTCGAAGAGCCCGATCGCGACGGCCGGGACGAGCAGCTCGACGCCGGCCTCGAGCGCCTGCGCACGCAGCTCGTCGGCGCGCGATCGCCCCTCCGGGTCGGCCAGCAGACGTCCTCCCACGGCCGGCCCGTCGTCGACGACGATCACGCGCTCGCCCGCCGCCGCTGCCTCGGCGGCGGCCTCCAGGCCCGACCGGCCGCCGCCGATCACGAGGACGCCGGCGTGCTCGTGGACGACCTCGACGCGCCCGCGCGGCGTGCCGTTCGGGTCGAGCTTCCCGAGGCCGGCGACGCCACGGAGCACCTTCTCGTAGAGCGGCCAGAGCCGCCTCGGGCGGATGAACGTCTTGTAGTAGAAGCCGGGGGGCGTGAAAGGCCCGCCGAGCTTGTCGGTCACCTGCAGCAGGTCCCGGTCGAGGGAGCCGCGGAAGTTCTGCCCCTCGACCACCGCCCCCTCGCGCGCCGGCGTGACGCAGACCCTGACGTTGGGCTCGCCGTCCACCGTCATCTGGCAGTTCGCGCAATGGCCGGAGCAGCACTGGAGGCCGCGCGGTCGGTGGTACTTGAAGCTGCGCGAGAAGACGCGGCGCCCGGCGGCGAACAGGGCCGACCCGATCGTGTCGCCCTCGAAGGCGCGGACGGGCCGGCCGTCGAAGGCGAACGTGATCTCCGACGAGCGGTCGATCAGCTCGCCGGGGCGGGGTGCGAGCCGCGTCACGCCCGACGCTCGGCGGGCTCCGGGTGCCACGTGCGCGCCACCTCGTGCGTGTACGTGTGGCGCTCCGCGAGGAACCACTCCTCGCAGGAGCGGCAGAACCACCATTCGCGCTGGAAGCCCCACTCGTTGTCGCGGACGTACAGGTAGTCGTTGAGCTCGCGCCGGGTCGGACGCGCCTGGGGGCGCTTCGTCGACTCACCGGCGCAGCGGAGCTCGTGCACCTCGCGCGGACCGCAGTTGGGGCAGGTGACGAGCAGCGACATTGCGTGTATGTTCCACCCAGCGCAACGGCGTCTCGCCGTTCGCAACGGCACCCTAACGTCGTGCAGAGCCCCCGTCAACCGTCGAGCGGCCGCATCGAGGCCTCCCAGCGCGCGGTCACGATCCTCGACGCGCTGGCCGACGCGGGGGACGCTCGGGACGAACGAGCTCGCGAGGCGGGTCGGGATGCCGGCCAGCACGGTGTCCCGGCAGCTCGGCACGCTCGCGGCCACCGGCCTCGTCGAGCAGGACGCCGCGACCGGGCGCTATCGGCTCGGAATCCGCGTCGTGCACCTCGCAAACGCCGTCCTCGCGCGTCTCGACGTGCGCCGCGTGGCGCGTCCCCACCTCGAGGAGCTCGTGCGGATCACGGGGGAGACGGCGACGCTCCACGTCCCCGGCGAGGAGGACGCCGTCACGGTGGACTTCGTGCCGAGCGCCCATTTCGTCCAGCACGTCAGCCAGCTCGGGCGCCCGTCGATCGCCCACGCCACCTCGGCGGGGAAGGTGATGCTCGCGTTCACCGACCGCCCACTCCCCGGCGCGCCCCTCCGGGCCTACGGCCCGCGGACGATCACCGGCGTGAAGGAGCTCGCCGCGGAGATCGAGCTCGTGCGGCGCCGCGGCTACGCGGACGCGTTCGAGGAGCGTGAGCCCGGGCTCGCCGCCGTCGCGGCCCCTGTCTGGTCGTCGACCGGCGCGCTCGCGGCGATCGTCGCCCTCCAGGGCCCCACTGCCCGCTTCGGCGAGGCGGAGGTGCGCGCGGCCGTGCCTCCGCTCCTCGAGCACGCCGCCGCGATCTCGGCCGCCCTCGGGGCCGGCCCGCTACGTCGCAGCCCGGCGCACCTCGAGCAGGTACGCGACCATGACGTCCTCGCCCCCGATCTGCAGGTGGTGCGCGTCCGAGCTCTCCTCGACGCGCAGGATCTGCGCCCGGTGCTCGGCGAACACGGGCCCGAACGGGAAGAAGCCGAAGTCGGCGACGCGCGCTTCGAGCCCGCCGTCCGCGAGGAGCCGCTGTGTCTCGAGCTGACCGATGATCGAGAGCTGCATGACATACGCGACGCCGTCGGGGGCGAGCAGCGCCGGCAGCCGCCTCGAGGAAGTGGTCGAGGAGGCTGCGGCCCCAGTAGTCGAGCGGCCGGTGGCCCGAGGGCTCCTGGAAGGGGTCGACGGGCATCTGGTACAGGCTCGCCACGACCACGTCGAATCGCTCTTCCGGCTCCCACTGGTAGAGGTCGACGGCCTCGCCGTGCACCCGGTCGGCGACGCCGCAGCGGTAGGCGTTGGCGAGCGTGTTGGCGACCGCGGCGGGGTCGATGTCCACGGCCGTCACGTCCGAGGCTCCGTTGCGGGCGAGCTGCACCGCGAGGATGCCGCACCCGCAGCCGACGTCGACGCACCGATTCCCGGCGCCGATGCTCTCGCGAAAGAGGTGCTTCCACAACAGGTAGCTGCCCTGGGTCGGGACGAACACGCCGGGGTCGACGACGATCTCGGGGAAGGGCAGCGGCGCGACGACGCGGCCCTGCTCGTCGCGCCAGGGCGGAGGCGGCGCTCCCCCGGGCCGACGGGCCGGTGCGAGCGTGAGCGGCTCGCGCCGCTTCGCGCCGCGGGGGACGCCTTCGAGGGCACGGACCGCCGCAGCGAGGTGGTCCGGGCCGACGCCGCAGCAGCCACCGACGATCGCGGCTCCCTCCTCGCGCCACTCCAGCGCCAGCTCCGCGTACCGCTCCGCGGTCACGTCCTCGTCGAAGCGCCACGAAGGCCCGGCGAGCCGACCGAGGTTGGGGTATGCGCCGAGCGGGAGGTCGGTGAAGTCGCGCAGCCACGAGAGCATCCCCGGCACGTGATCGACCGGCAGGCAGTTGACGAGCAGGGCCTGGACGCCCATCTCCTCGAAGCGCCGGGCGGCACGACCGAAGAGGTCGCCTTCGGGCGGGCCCCAGTGCTCCCCGTACACACCGCAGACACCGTGCCGGCACCGGCGGAAGGAGAGCCAGAGGGGAAACCCGCTCTCGACGAGCAGCGCGACGACGTCGAACGTGAGCGGCTCCCGGATGAGCGTGAGGGTCTCGAGCAGCAGGAGGTCGGGCGGCTCGTCCTCCCACACGCGGCGCAGCAGGGCGACGGTCTCCTCCGGGTCTCCGTCGGTCACGTCGTCCGACATGGAGTACGCGACGGCGCATCGCCCCTCGCGACCGGAATCCGCGACGGCCTCCCGCGCGAGGCGCACCGCGGACCGCGCGACGTCCATCCAGTGCATGACGTCGCCCGCGCGCGCGGAGAGCTCCGCCGAGGACAGCAGCGACCACGTGTTCGTGGACACGATGTCGCATCCCGCCTCGGCGTAGAGCCTGTGCACGTCGTAGACCGACCGCGGCGCCTTGTACAGCGCGGCGCTGCCCCAGAGGCCGCCCTCGGACGGACGGGCGCCGAGCTTCTGCAGCTCGGTCGCGACGCCGCCGTCGAGCACGATGCAGCGGTCGCTCGCGAGCCCCTCGACGACGTGGGAGTAGCCGGCCCGGACCGCGGCGACCGGAGGGATGGCTGCCACGCCCGGAGGATATGCTGCCGCGGCCCTGGGCTAGGCGCCGCGATCTGCGACGCGACGCGGTCGGCGATCTCGTCGACCAGGCCGCGCTGCATCCCCGCGAGCGGCACGCCGGTCATCAGCGACGCCTCGAGGGTCAGTGCCACCAGATCCTCGGGCTCCATGTTGTGCACGTGCGACTTCCCGCAGGCCCGTGCGAGCGTCTGCGCCTCGAGCGTGAGCACGCGGAGGTAGTTGGCGAGACGGCGCCCGCCGAGGACAGGGTCGAAGCGCGCCGCGAGCTCGTCTTCCTGCGTGGAGATGCCCGCCGGGTCGCGGCCCGCCTGCCAGTCGTCGTAGAAGCCCGCGGCGCTGCCGATCGCCCTGTACTCGTCGTCGAGCTCCGGTGCGTTGTCGCCGAGCGCGATCAGCGCAGCGACGCCGATCGACACCGCGTCCGCGCCCGAGCGCGAGGGCCTTCGCGACGTCCGCGCCCGTCCGGATGCCGCCCGAGACCACGAGCTGCACCTTCTGTGCATGCCGAGCTCCTGCAGCGCGTCCACCGCGAGCTTCACGGCGGGGAGCGTCGGTATCCCGACGTGCTCGATGAAGACGTCCTGTGTCGCGGCGGTCCCGCCCTGCATGCCGTCGACGACGATCACGTCCGCGCCGGCCTTGACCGCCAGCTGGACGTCGTAGTACGTCCGCGTCGCGCCGACCTTGACGAAGATCGGCTTCTCCCAGTCGGTGATCTCGCGCAGCTCCTGGAGCTTGATCTCCAGGTCGTCGGGGCCCGTCCAGTCGGGGTGGCGCGACGCGCTCCGCTGGTCGATCCCCTTGGGCAGATCGCGCATCTCCGCGACGCGGTCGGAGATCTTGTGACCGAGCAGCATCCCCCCTCCGCCCGGCTTCGCTCCCTGGCCGACGACCACCTCGATCGCGTCGGCCCGGCGCAGGTCGTCGGGGTTCATCCCGTACCGCGAGGGGAGGAGCTGGTAGACCAGGGTCTCCGAGTGCTCGCGCTCCTCGGCGGTCATGCCGCCGTCGCCGGTGGTCGTCGACGTGCCGGCCTCGGTGGCGCCGCGGCCGAGCGCCTCCTTCGCGGGCGCGGACAGCGCTCCGAAGCTCATGCCGGCGATCGTGATCGGGATGCGGAGCTCGAGCGGCTTGGTCGCGAACCGCGTGCCGAGGGTGACGTCGGTCGCGCAGCGCTCCCGGTACCCCTCGAGCGGGTACCGCGAGATGCTCGCGCCGAGCACGAGCAGGTCGTCGAAGTGCGGCAGCCGCCGCTTCGCGCCGAACCCGCGGATGTCGTAGATGCCCTCGCGGGCCGCCCGCTGGATCTCGGCGATCGTCAGGCGGTCGTACAGCGCGGACTCGCGCAGCCCCTGCTGCGCGAGCGAGAGCGGACGCTCGACGGCCGCCATCAGTAGGCGTTGTCGATCTTGAAGTTGTACAGCCGGCGCGCCGAGCCGTAGCGCCGGAACGAGGTGGCGTCGACGTCGCCGATCTCGGCCCGGGCGAGCAGCTCGCGGACCTCCTCGACGTGCTCGGGGCGCACCTCCTTCTCGACGCAGTCGGCCCCGAGCCCGGCGACGTCGCCCGCCACGTACAGCCGCGCTTCGTAGATGGAGTCGCCGAGCGCCTCGCCGGCGTCGCCGCAGACGACGAGCCGGCCGGTCTGGGCCATGAATGCGCTCAGGTGCCCGACCGACCCCCGGACGACGATGTCGGCACCCTTGAGCGAGATCGCGCAGCGGGCCGACGCGTCGCCGTGGACCACCAGCAGCCCTCCGTGGGCGGTCGCCCCGGCGGACTGGCTCGCGTTGCCGTCGACCACGACGAGCCCGGACATCATGTTCTCCGCGACACCCGTCCCGGCGCTCCCGCGAACGCGCACGGTGGCGCGCTGGTTCATGCCCGCGCAGTAGTAGCCCGCATGGCCCTCGATCTCCACCTCGAGCTCAGCGTCGAGGCCGCAGGCGAGTGCGTGCGCGCCGTTCGGGTGGACGACGCGCCAGTGCCTCGGCCCCGCGCCGGTCCGGGCGACGTCGTGGAGACGCTGGTTGAGCTCGCGGAGCGGCGTGACGGCGAGATCGACCGTCTCCACCGCGGCCGACTGCGCCACCGCGCTCACGCCGCGCACCCGTTCCCACGCGTACACCACGCCGGGGCTCGGCTCCCAGACCCGCGCGTCCTCGGCGCCCGGGAGCACCGCGATCGCGCGCACCTCGGAGGCCATCGCGACCCACTCGTCGGTCTCGGCGAGGACAGCGGGCTTGCAGGCGATCGGGTCCCGCAGGACGGCGAACCCGTCGGCCGTACCGACGAGGAAGGTGTAGAAGCCGTCGAGGTCGTCGAGGCAGCCCTCGAGCGCCTCCTCCAGCGACGCGCCCTCCCGCATGCGCCACGCGAGGTAGCCGGCCGCCACCTCGGTGTCGTTGTCGGTCTGGAACGCGATCCCCTCGCGGCGCAGCGCGAGCCGGAGGCGGTTGTGGTTCGAGAGGGAGCCGTTGTGGACGAGGCAGACGTCGAGGCCCGTCGAGAACGGATGCGAGGCCTCGGTCGTGACGCGGCTCTCCGTCGCCATCCGTGTGTGGCCGAGGGCGTGGGTCCCGCGGACGTCCTCCAGCGCGAACTGCCGCGCGAACTGCTCGGGGCGACCGACCTCCTTGTAGAGCTCGATCGCGCGCCCGGCGCTCATCACCCTCAGCCCGGGGCGGTGCTCTCGCACCCAGCGCTCCGCCTCGTCGGCGTCGGCCTCGACGACGATGCACGCGTGCGTGGCGCGCACCGCCGGATCGCCGGCGCCGCCGAACGCTTCGCGCAGCGCCCCGCTCACGGCTGTCCAGTCCTCGCCGGGATCCGCCGAGTAGAGCGTGAGCTTGCTCGAGCCCGACGGCACCTCGTCGCGGTAGAACGCGACACCGGCGCTGTCCGGCCCGCGGTCCGAGAGCTGCACGAGCATCGCGGCGAGATCGGCCCCGAGCCGCGCCTCGACCTGGCTGGACTTCGCGAAGAGGCCGACGATTCCGCACATGGAGTGGAGACTAGCTCTATACGCAGCCCGCCGCCACGCGCCGCATTCGCTAGAAAACGGCAGGCAGGTATGTGCGAATGTGCACATACGCCGCGCGCGGAGCGTCAGGTGGGTGGTGGGGCCTCAGACGCGCGTCAGGTATTCGCGGATCTCCCAGTCGGTGACCTGCTCGTGGTAGCGGTGCCACTCGTCGCGCTTGATCCGGACGATCCAGTCCACGACGTCCTCGTCGCGGCCGCGGCCGAACGCCGAGCGCAGAACCGTGTCGCGCTCGAACTCGTCGAGCGCCTCCGCGAGCGTGGCCGGCAGCGTCGAGAGACCGGACGGGCGGGACTCCCCGGTCGACACCCGGTAGAGGTTCTCCGTGTTGGGCTCTCCGGGGTCGATCCCGCGCTCGATCCCGTCGAGCCCGGCCGCCAGGACCGCGGTCGCGGCGAGGTAGGGATTGCAGGCACCGTCGATCGTGCGGTCCTCGATCCGTCCCGGTCCGGGGATCCGCAGCATCTGGGTGCGGTTGTTGTACCCGTACGAGATCCACACGGGTGACCACGTCGCCCCGGAGGTCGTGGAGCCCAGCTTGAGCCGCTTGTACGAGTTCACCGTGGGCGCGGTGACCGCGGAGTAGGCGCGGGCGTGCTCCTTGAGCCCGCCGATGAAGCGGTAGGCCGTCTCCGAGAGCCCGAGCCCGCGGGGGTCGTCCTCGTCGAGGAAGGCGTTCTCGCCGTCCCGCCAGAGCGACATGTGGAAGTGGCAGCCGTTCCCCGTCAGGTGCGTGAACGGCTTGGGCATGAACGTCGCCAGCATGCCCTGCCGCTGGGCCAGCGTGTGCACCATGTAGCGGAAGAAGATCGCGCGGTCGCAGCTGACCAGCGCGTCGTCGTACGTGAAGTTCTGCTCGAACTGGCCGTTCGCGTCCTCGTGGTCGTTCGCGTAGTTCCCCCACCCGAGCTCGTTGACGTACCGCGAGATGGTCGTCAGGAACTCGTAGTTGCGTGTGAGGCCCCGGAGGTCGTAGCAGGGCTTCTCGAGGTCGTCGAGCGGGTCGGCGAGCTCGATCCGGCCGTCCTCGGCGCGGCGGAGGAGGAAGTACTCGAGCTCGAGGCCGATCTTGAACTCGAAGCCGGCCTCGCGCGCCCGCGCGAGCTGGTTGCGGAGGATCGTCCGGGGGTCGTACGGCCACGGCTCGCCCTCGACCGTGACGTCGCATGCGAACCGCGCGACCGAGGAGTCCCACGGGACGGGGGTGAAGCTCGACAGGTCGGGGATGGCCGCGATGTCGGGGTCGCTGGGCACCTGGCCGATGTCGCCGGCGGCGAAGCCCGCGAACCCCGCGCCGTCCGCGACCAGGTCGTCGAGGTAGGCGGCCGGGATCAGCTTCGCGCTGGGGCGTGCGTGGAGGTCGACGAACTGGGCGAAGATGAACTCGACGCCGCGCTCGGCGACCTCCTTGCGAATCGTCTCGATGCCCTCCACGGCCACGGTGACCCCTCCTCGTCGCTCACGGGTGCACGGTTCTACCACGGCCCTCCGACCGCCTCACAGGTCGAGAATCGACACTCGCTAGGCCCCGGATGTGTCCATCCCGGACGCCAGCCGGAGCAGGACGAGCTTCACCGCGATCTCGATCATCAGCCAGTCGTCGGTGCGGAGGTCGAGGTCCGTGAGCTCCGCGATCCGGCGCAGCCGCTGCCGGAGCGTGTTCGGGTGGACGAACAGCGCCTCGGCGGTCGCGCTGATGTTGCCGCGCCGGCGGAGGAACTCGTCGAGCGTCGAGAGGAGCTGCGTCTGTCGCTGCCGGTCGTACTCCGCAAGGCGCCCGACGGCGTCGACCGTCGCGTCGCGGATGGCGTCGCTCGCGATGCGGAGCAGGTACTTGTGGGCGCCGAGCTCCTCGTACATCGCGACCCGGGGCTCCTTGCGGAGCACGGCCGCCCCGGTGAGCGCGTGTCGTGCCTCCTCGAACCCGTCGACGTACGCGGCGGGCTCGGAGCAGACGCTCGAGAGGCCGATCGCGTCGGCGCCGGGAGCCGCCTGGAGCGCGCGCGCAGCGTCGGCGACGTGCTCCGCGCCCCGTCGGGTCACTGGGACGAGCGCCCTCACTGCGTCCCCGTCGCGCTGGACGAGCGTCCCGGGCAGCGCGGACGGGAGCGCCGCATCGAAGCGCTCGTCGACCGCCTGCGCGAGGAGCACGACGTGCGGCAGGGAGAGGTCGCAGCCGAGCCGCGCTGCCCGCCCCTCCAGCTCGGGGCCGGCCCGGCCCTGCGACAGCTGCTCGAAGAAGTCGGCGATCAGGTTCTGCTCGGTGAGCCGCTCGATCAGCCGCACCTTCTTGATGCCGACCGCGACCTGCCCCGCAATCGCTCGGGCCAGCTCGACGCGGCGCGTCGAGTCCGCCACGACGAGCCCGAGCAGCTCGTCGTCGGCGACGAGCGGCACGGCGACGCGTCCACGACGCGCCCGCGTCGACAGCTCCGGCCCCAGCTCTGCGAGGGGAATCATCGGGCGCGCGGTCGCACCCGGCGGATGCGAGTAGCACAGCGTGAGGTCGTCTCCGCCGCGCTCGATCAGGTACACGTGGCACGCCTCCGCGTCCAGCAGCCGCCGCGCGCCGCCCGCAACCGCCGGGAGCAGCTCCTCGAGCGCTTCCGTGCGCGCGATCGCCTCGGCGAGCTCCGTCAGCGCCTCGAGCTCCTGCACCCTGCGCCGCATCTCGCCGTAGAGACGCGCGTTCTCGATCGCGCCGGCCACGAGCGAGGCGGTGGCGACGACGAACTCGACCTCCTCCGGCGAGAACTCGCGCGGGGCCTCGGTGTGGGCGGAGATGACCCCGATCACGTCGCCGTCCGTCCCCACGATCGGGACGGAGAGCAGTGACTGGAAACGCTCCTCCTCCAGCTCGGGGACGTACTTGACCCGGGGATCCGCGAGCAGGTTCTCCGGAATGAACGCGGGCTCTCGGCGGTCGGCCGCCCACCAGGCGAGCCCCTCGCCTCGGGGCAGGTCGATCTGGCCCGCAAGGTGCCCGTACGGCTCGGAGGCGGCGCGGAGCACGAGGCGGCCGCCGCTCTCCTCCATCAGGTACACGAAGCACGCGTGCACCGCGCTCGCGTCGGTCAGGAGGCGAACGACCGCGGCGAGCACCTCGTCCAGCTCGAGCGAGGAGGAGACCGTCGACACGATGCGTGTGAGGAACGAGTCCTCGCGTGCGCGCGAGCCCACGCGCAGAGGCTAGATGGTGGCGCTCGACGGTGCAGGCCCAGGAAGCGCCGGCTCGGCCTCCGGCCGTTCGACGGCGCGCGCGGAGGGTCGCTCAGTGCTGCGCGAGGACGCCCAGGTGCCGCTCGTGGGCTCCCGTCTCCAGGATCTCGCCGATCTGGTCGACGACGAAACGGAGCTCGTCGTCGGAGGTGTAGTAGTGCGGCCCGAGCCTGATGCCCGCCTCCGGGCGGAAGTCGCAGAGGATCTGCCGCTCGGCCAGCTCGCGGTGCACGGCCGGGAAGCCCGGGACGTGGACGGTCACGGTCCCGCCGCGTCGCTCGGGCGCGCGCGGGCTCCGCACCTCGAAACCCACCGCGTCGGCGAGGTCGATCAGAAGCTGTGTCTGTCGGAGCGAGTTGGCGCGGATCCGTTCGACACCGATCTCCTCGATCAGGTCGTAGCCGGCGGTCGCCGCGTAGTGGGCGGGCACGTTCGGGGTGCCGGTGAGGAACCGCGCCGCGCCGGATGCGTAGCGCATCTCCTCCTCGAAGCCGAAGGGCGCCTCGTGCGCCTGCCACCCCGTGAAGGTCGGGGTCAACCGCTCGGCCAGGTCGGGCCGGACGTAGAGCCATCCGTTGCCCGGCCCGCCGCAGAGCCACTTGACGGAGCCGCCGACGGCGAAGTCGACGCCGAGCGCGGCCACGTCGACCGGCACGATCCCCGCCGACTGGTAGCAGTCGAGGATCACGTGCGCGCCGACCTCGTGGGCACGCCGCACGATCGGGTCGACGTCCTGGATCTCCGCCGTCTTGAAGAGGACGTGGCTGATCGGCACGAGCAGCGTCTGCTCGTCGATCGCGTCGACGATCGCCCCGTCGTCCTCGCAGACCACGACCTCGAGCCCGGGTTGCGCCTGGTACAGGTAGCGCACCGAGGGGAAGTTCCCGCGCTCGTAGACGACCCGGTTCCGCTCCGGCGCGATCGGGAAGAAGCAGGAGAGCACCACGGCCTCCGCGATCGCGACGTTCTGGTGCATCACGGTCGACCCTGCGGGAGCGCCGACGATACGGCCGACCTGATCACCGACGGTCATCGGCGTCGTCCACCAGCCCTCTCCCCACGCCCGGATCCCTCGCTCGCGCCACATCCGCGCGTACTCCGCCAGCCGTTCCTCCACCCCCCGCGGCATCGCCGCGAGGGAGTGGTTGATGAGGTACGTCGTGTGCTCCAGGATCTGAAACTCCGAGCGATAGTCGAGGAGATCCCGCACGGGGAGGAGACTAGACCGACGATGAGGGCGATGGTGCTCCGCAGCGCGGGGCCTCGGCTGGAGGAGGCCCAGCTGCCCGATCCCGAGCCGGGGCCGGGTCAGGCGCTGCTCCGCGTGCTCGCGTGCGGCGTCTGCCGCACCGACCTGCATGTGCTGGACGGCGAGCTGACACGCCCCAAGCTGCCGCTCGTGCTCGGGCACGAGATCGTCGGCGAGGTCGTTGCGAGCGCGGGTCGCTTCGACGCCGGCGAGCGCGTGGGCGTGCCGTGGCTGGGGTGGACGTGCGGGGAGTGCTCGTACTGTGACGGCGGCCGCGAGAACCTCTGCGACCGCGCACGCTTCACCGGCTACGACACGGACGGCGGGTATGCGGAGCTGTGCGTCGCCGACGAGCGGTTCTGCTTCCCGATCCCCGGCGGCTACCCCGACCTGCAGGCAGCCCCGCTCCTCTGCGCCGGGCTGATCGGCTACCGGTCGCTCCGGCTCGCGGGCGACGCGACCCGGGTCGGGCTGTACGGATTCGGGGCGGCGGCGCACATCGTGTGCCAGGTCGCAGTGCACGCCGGACGAGAGGTGTACGCCCTGACCCGGCCCGGAGACGAGGCGGCGCAGGCGTTCGCACGCTCGCTCGGAGCGACGTGGGCGGGCGACACGGCCGAGGGTCCGCCGGTCGAGCTCGACGCGGCGATCCTCTACGCGCCGGCGGGCGAGCTCGTCCCGACCGCGCTCCGCCATGTCGGGAAGGGCGGCAGCGTCGTCTGCGCCGGGATCCACATGAGCGACATCCCCGCCTTCCCCTACGAGCTGCTCTGGGGGGAGCGCGTGGTGCGCTCGGTCGCGAACCTCACCCGTGCGGACGGCGAGGAGTTCCTCTCGCTCGCCCCCGCGGTGCCCGTGCGCACGGAGGTCGAGGCGGTCCCGCTGGCCGGGGCGAACGACGCGCTCGCCCGCCTGCGAGCGGGCGAGGTCCGCGGCGCGCTCGTGCTGGTCCCTAGTCCGGTAGCTCTAGGACAGGCGCCTGAGCAGCCCGAGCGCGCGCTGGTCCCACGGCACGCGGTGCGTGAGCCCGGCCGCCGCGGAGCTCGTCGCGGTGCGCGAGGTACCAGTCGTACGTCGCGCACAGCGTCTCGGCGTTGGAGAGCCGCGGCTCCCAGCCGAGCAGGGTGCGGGCCCTGTCGATCGAGACGAACGAGTCCTTGTGCGCGGTGCGGTAGTGCCACTCGGCGAGCGGAGAGAGCCGCGCGAGCTCGAGAGCCCGCAGCGCCAGCTCGGCCGGCTTCGCGGGCACGGGCCGCAGATCTCGAGCGCGAGCCCGCATGGTCGATCAGCGCTTCGAGGTCCTCCCGCACGGTGCCGAACCGCCCCGCGCCGACGTTCAGCGCCTCGCCCGCCACCTCCGCCTCCAGGCACCGGGTCATCGCCTCGACGAGATCCTCGACCGCGAGCAGCTGGTAGCGGTTCCCGCCGTCTCCCAGGACCGGGATGCGCCTGCCCTCGCGGATCCAGTCGAAGAGGATCTCGAACACTCCGAGCCGCTCCGGTCCGACGAATGTCTTCGGCCGCACGATCACGGTCTCGAGCCCTCGGCGCCCGAATGCCTCGCACACCCGCTCGGCGTCGATCTTCGACTCGCCGTAGTGGCCGACGCCGACGAGGGGGTCGTCCTCGTGGATCGGATGGCGCTCGGGCACGCCGTAGACGGCGGTCGACGACACGAGCACCACGCGGCGCACGCCCGCTTCGGCGGCCGCGGCGAACGTCACCGCCGCCCCCTCCACGTTCACCGACCGGATCGCCGCCCGGCTCTCCTGGATCGGAAGCGCGGCGGCGGCATGGACGAGCACGTCGGCGCCGGCCACCAAGCGCCGTGCATCCGACGCGAGCCGGACGTCGCCGCGGAGCTCCTCCACGTGGCCCTCCAGCGCGGGGTCGTCGAGCGGCGCGAGATCGAGGGTGCGCACCGAATGCCCGTCGGCGACGAGGCGTCGGGAGAGATGCAGGCCGAGAAAGCCCGCGCCGCCGGAGATCGCGACGAGCACGGGTCGGAAAGCTAGCGACGGCGCCGCCGCCCGCGGCGTGCGCTCCGGCGGTACCTACGGCACGGAGCTGGGCACCGCGCTCGACGGGCCGGTCTCGACCGGCGGCGGCGCTCCGTTGACGAGGACGGCTGCTGCGAGCAGCACCGCCATCGCGACGGCGCTCTCGCCGAGCAGGCTGCGGCCGACCCCCGAGGGCGACTCTCCGCGCTCGAGGCGCGGCCGGACGAAGGTGTGGTGGATCCCGCCCCAGGCGAGCGCGACGAGCACGAGCCCGATCTTGACGAGCAGCGTGTGGCCGTACGAGGTGCTCCAGAGGTCGTCCAGCGCGGGCAGCCGCTCGATCGCGACGAACGTCCCGGCCAACACGAGGACGCCGATCAGGACGACGGCGATCCGCGAGAAGCGCAGGAAGGCGGCGCGGCGGAGATCCGGCGCGAGCGGCCAGACGACGAGGGCGAGCGTCAGCACGCCCCCGACCCAGAGCATCGCCGTCACGAGGTGCACCCAGTCCGCGATCTGCCCGAGCACCGACGCGTTCGGCTCGGTCGCCTGGTGCCCCGACAGGGGATAGCCCCACACGAGGGCGATCACGAGCAGGAACGCGGGCCAGCGGAGCTCCGGCCGGTCGAGCGCCCACGCGACGACGAGGATCGTCAGGCAGATGCCGAAGCCGAGCGTGGTGACCAGGAAGGCGGTCCCGAAGCGGGTCGAGTCCGCGAAGGGCGACAGGTCGGCGTAGAGGAGGTCGACCCCCGAGACCTGCAGGGCGTTCGCCGACCGGATCACGAACCCCGCGATCCCGGCGTTGAGGGCCAGCACCGCCCCGAGCGTTCCGAGCAAGTACACGCGGCGCTCGACCCGCTCGTCGACGACCCGCGGGAGGACGAGCAGCCGGATCCCGACGACGCCCGAGCACGAGCGCCAGCGACGCGAACAGCGCCCAGCGCGCGACGTCGTCGCGCCACGTCATCCCGGACGACCCGACCGCCTCCGTCGGAGGCGGCGCCTTCACCGCCCACGCCGAACGTGAACACGCCGTGGCCGATGTGACCGTCGGCGGACAGCTCCCGCCAGCGGACCGTGTACGCCTCGCCCGCCGCGAGCCCCGTGACCGGCACGCGCATCACCGTTCCGCGGTCGAACTGCTCCACCGCCCCCGAGACCGTGCGCCCGTCGGAGGCCAGCACGACGATCCCGTCCGGGGGTGCCGTGACCGCCTGGTCGAAGCGCAGCACGACCTCGCTCGGCGGCATGTCGACAGTCCCCTGGACCGCAGGCGTCGCGCCGGACATCGACGCGTGTGCCGAGGCGAGGCCCGGGACGACCAGCGCGAGCGCTCCGGCCGCGAGGAGCGCTCGTCTCACGGCGCCCCGCCCGCCAGGTCGGAGAGGTGCCCGAAGATCGGCGCGACGTCCCGGTCTGCGAAGAGCATCACGGCGACCGCCACCCACGTCGCCGCGAACCCCCACGCCCAGACCGCTCGGCGCGGCCGGAACGCGGCTCCGAGCGGGAACACCGCCGAGACGACGAGCGTCCAGCCGATCAGGTGGTGCAGGAAGGCGGACCGCGCGAACAGCCACCCGTTCTGCTCGTGGACGAGGAAAGCCGCACCGGTGACCACGAGCGCTCCCGAGGTCACGAGCGACCAGTACGACGAATGGAGCCTGCCGCGCACGACGGCGAGCTGCACCGCGCCCGCGGCGGTGGCCGCCTGCGCCCAGAGCGAGTGGGCGACCAGGTGCAGCGTCGAGAAGGTCGAGAAGATCGTGATCACCCACAGCCACAGCCCCGCGAGGAGGGCCAGCGAGGGCCACAGGCACGCGCGCCACGCGCGTTGCCGGAAGACGGCAGGCCCCACGATCGCCTCAGCGAGGAGGACGAGGCCGAAGAAGAGGAAGCCGCAGGCGAACAGCCAGTGAGCGATCTCAGCCCGAGGCAGCATCTCCGCTCTCGGCGCTCGTCCGATCGAGGTCCTCGACGAGCCCGGGCGCCACCAGGCAGGCGAAGAGGAGGCCGACGAGCACGACGAGGAGCGGCGGCTGGACCGCCCAGTCCCAGAACCCCTTTCCGTCGGGGTAGAAGAAGGTCACGCGATACGGCTGCGCGAACGCCCAGACGATCCCGCCGAGCACCGTCAGCGGGCCGAGCGCCTCGATCGCGAGCACGCGAAGGCCCTTCCGCGCGGCGCGCGGCTCGTCCGCAGTGTGTGCACGGGGGGTGACGAGCTCGTTCACGACGGTCGGGGTTTGCCTACCGTCAGTCTGCACAGGCGGGCCGCCGCAACGCAAACCGGTACCGATTTAAGGATTCCGTCGTGGTCGTGGGCGGGGCGGGCCGGGATGATGACCTCATGCGCGTCGCCGTCTCCGTGCTCGCAGCCGTTGTCGCCGTCGCCTCGGCCGTCTCGATCGCCGCCCTCGCCGCGCCGACGAGGAACGGGCTGCCTGCGTACACGGACGGGTACGCCCGATGGACGAAGCTCAATCGACGGCCCCTCACCGACCCCGGGCGCGCACAACGGCGTGAAGAACGTCTACGCGAGCAGGCCGCGTGGCAAGAACCGCCTGTTTCCGAACGGCACCGTGATCGTCAAGTCGATCGCCGAGCCGGGGGCGAAGGGCCTCGCCCGCCAGGTGGCGGTGATGCGCAAGGCCCGCGGGCGCTGGCAGTGGGTCGAGTACGACCTCCAGGGTGGGCGCTACGGCGTCCTCGCGAAGGGCTCGCTCTGCACGTCGTGCCACATGCAGGCGCGCGCCAACGACTGGGTGTTCACGAAGCGCTGAGGGAGCCGGAGGTGTCCGACTCGGTCGGACACCGCAGCCCTTCGCTACCTCGGCGAGGATCCCGTCCGCGGAGATCTTGACCGCCCGGCGCCCGAAGTCCTCGCGCGAGAGCGAGCGCAGCATCCCGTGGGCGGTCTCGGCCGGATCGAGGGCCGGCAGGCCCGCGCCGACGAGGTGCGTGGGGACGACCCGGCCGGTCTCGAACGTCCCGTCGCCGCGCAGGGTGATGCGCAGGATCGCGCTCGTGGAGAGCGGGCCGCCCATCGAGAACACCTTGTACCCGGCGAAGTTGCCGAGCGAGTAGGCGATCAGGCGCTTCTTGTGCCACTCCATCCCGCGCAGCACGTGCGGGCCGTGGCCGACGACGAGGTCGGCCCCCGCGTCGACGACCGCGCGGGAGAAGCGCATGACGTTTCCTCGGTTCTCCCCGAGGAAGCGCTCGGTGCGGCGGGTGACGTGCTGCTGGTCGCGGCCCTCGGCTCCGGCGTGCATGGTCACGACGACGACGTCCGCGAGCCGCGACGCCCTGCGGACGAGGCGCTTCGCGGCCGCGATGTCGGTCAGCGACGCCGCCCAGGGGTACGACGCGAAGCCGACCAGCGCCACGCGGATCTCCCCGACCGTCTGCACCGTGACCTGGCCGGGCCGCCCCGTGTGCATGAGCCCGACGCCCGTCAGCGCGGCGATCGTCTGCTCGCAGCCCGCCCCGGCCGAAGTCGTAGGCGTGGTTGTTGGCGAGGTTCATGACCGTGAACCCCGCCTGCGCGAGCCAGCGCGCGTACGACGGGGGCGTCTGGAACGCGAAGCAGTCGGTGCTCCGCGCCCCGCACTTCGAGCCGCCGCCGGTCGAGAGGGTTCCCTCGAGGTTCCCCAGCACGACGTCGCCGGCCAGGTCGGTCTGGACGTCGGAGAAGAACGAGCGCCCGCCGTCCGGAGGCAGGTTGGGCGTCGAGCCCATCACGATGTCCCCCGTCGCGACGATCGCCACCACTCCCGGCGGGATCTTCGGCTTCGCCGGAGCGCGGCTTCGCCGCAGGCTGAGGCTCCGGCTGCTCGACGACCTGGACGTCGGGGCGTGCGGCGGTCGCCGGCCGAGGCCCGCCGTCGACGAGGAGCGAGAACACGAACGCGCTCGCGGCCACGACTGCGCCGGCACGCACGATCAGCGCGATCACCCGCACGACGGGGCTGCCTAGTTGCGGTTGCCGAGGAAGACGAGCGCGTAGTACGCGAGCTGCGACAGCGCGGCGAGCGCGCCGGCGACGTACGTCATCGCCGCCGCCGTGAGCACCTTGCGGGCGCCCTGCGCCTCACCCTTCGTGACGAGCCCCATCCCGTTCAGCTGGCTCATCGCACGGCGCGACGCATCGAACTCGACCGGAAGCGTCACGAGCTGGAAGAGGACGACGACCGCGTAGAGGATGATCGCGAGCGTGACGAGCCCGAAGATCTGCGCGAAGGCGCCGATCATGAGCAGGAAGATCCAGGCGTTCGACGCGAACGCGACGACCGGCCACATCGCCGACCGCGCCCGGAACGGCGCGTAGGCCTTCGCGTGCTGGATCGCGTGCCCGACCTCGTGCGCGGCGATCGCGCGTGGACGCGATCGCGCGGCCCGCGTAGACGGGCTCCGAGAGGTGCACGGACTTCTTCCGCGGGTCGTAGTGGTCGGAGAGCGGCCCGCCGGGAGACGGCTCGACGGGAACGCCCTGGAGGCCGTTCTGGTCGAGGATCTGGCGGGCGACCTCGGCTCCCGTGAGGCCGTTCACCACCTCGACCTGCATGTTCGCGGCCACCGTCCTCTTCAGCCACGCCTGGACGGCGAAGCCGATGATCAGCGGCGGAATCAGGAAGAGCGAGATAGAGGCCCCAGTTGCCCATCGGCGTGAAGGGTAACAACGACGTACGATCGCGCCAACGTGGGAGACACTTCCGACGTGCACGGGCCGGGCACGCAGCTCGGCGAGGCGTTCGACAACCCGCTCGAGCGGCTTCGCCTGCTCTCGGGCGACGACGACGCGATCGCGACGTTCCTCGACGAGCTCGACGTCCAGTCCCCGCGCGAGCGCGAGATGCTGGCGGAGCTGGCCCGCCCGTCCGTACTGGCGCGACCCGACCGCTTCGACGCCGACCACCGTCACGCGATCGAGGCGCTGGAGACCCTGCGGCGCCACGGCTTCCACGGCTCGCAGGCGGGCGCGGGCCTCGGCCCGTTCCGGCTCGTCGTGCGCTGGCTCGTGCAGCTGGTCGCGCGCTACCTCGTCGTCTCCTACGTCAAGGAGGTCTCGACCACGCTCCGGAACCTCTACTGGATGCGCGAGATGGAGGCGGCTCCGGACTCGAGGGAGCTCAAGCTCCTCCGCCCCGCCCGCTTCGACGCGAACTACCTCGTCGAGATCATGCGCTCGCGAGAGATCGGCGTTCCGTCGTTCGTCATCGCCGGCCTGCTGATCCCGCTCGGCGCGTCGATCTGGCGCCTGATGACCGGCTTCACCTTCGACGACTGGTGGGTCGCCCTGCTGATCGGGCTGGTCGGCGTCGCGATCGGCGTCGCGCTCTCCTGGATCGTGCTGCGGGGAAGCGCCATGGCGAGCACCCGCATCCGGCTCGCGGTCAGGGAGCCGCTGCAGGCCGTGTGGGACTCGGTCGGCCACTGCGGCCGCCCGCCGAAGGACGGCTCGCGCAAGTTCGCGATCATCTCGATCGTCCTGATGGTCGGCGTCTGGGTCGTGTTCCCCGCGATCGTCGCCCTGGCGCTCGCGATCTGACCACGCCCCGGCGGGCGTGGCCCGGGCGGGATTCCGCCTGGGCTCTGGCCTCAGCCAGAGCCTCTGCCCTTTCAGCGCGTCCGGGAGAAGCGCTGCACGGCGGCGAGGAGCTCCTCGCTCTTCTCCCCGGCGACCGCGGCGTCGCCCGACGCGAGCGCCTCCGCGACACAGTGGGTCACGTGGTCCTCGAGGAGCTTCGCACCGACCTGCTCGAGCGCCGTGCGGACGGCGGCGATCTGCGTGAGGATGTCGACGCAGTAACGATCCTCCTCGACCATCCGCTCGATCCCGCGCACCTGGCCCTCGATGCGGTGCAGGCGCTTGGTCAGGGCGTCCTTGTCCTTGGCGTAGCCGTGCATCAGGTGACCTCCCGGAGCGATGAGAAGCGCCGCAGGCGCAGGCTGTTCGTGACGACGAAGACGCTCGAGAACGCCATCGCAGCCGCCGCGACGATCGGATTCAGAAGCCCTGCGACCGCCAGCGGGATCGCGGCGACGTTGTAGGCGAAGGCCCAGAACAGGTTGCCCTTGATCGTCCGCAGGGTCTTCCGCGAGAGACGGATCGCGTCGGCGGCACCACGGAGGTCGCCGGAGACGAGAGTCAGGTCGCTCGCCTCGATCGCGACGTCGGTGCCGGTTCCGATCGCGAGCCCGAGATCCGCCTGCGCCAGCGCGGGGGCGTCGTTGACGCCGTCGCCGACCATCGCCACGACCTCGCCGGAGGCCTGCAGCGCCTCGATCTCGGCGCTCTTCTCCCCGGGCAACACGTTCGCGCGCACGCGCTCGATCCCGACCTCGTCGGCGACGCTGCGGGCGGTGCGCTCGTTGTCCCCGGTCAGCAGGACGGGCTCGAGCCCGAGGTCGCGAAGGCGCGAGACCGCCTCCGCCGAGGAGGGCTTGATCCGGTCTGCGACCACGAAGAGCCCGGCGGGGCGCCCGTCGATCGCCGCGGCGACCACCGTGTGACCCTTCGCCTCCTCGTCCGCGAACCGAGCGGCGAGGGCGTCGTCCAGGTCGATCCCGAGCTCGGCGAGCATCGCCGGCCGGCCGACGACGACGGTGCGGCCTTCGACGACGGCCTCGACCCCGAGCCCTGCGCGGCTCGTGAAGCTCTCGACGGCCGGCAGCCGTCCGACAGCGTCACTCGCAGCCGAGGCGATCGCCTGCGCGATCGGATGCTCGCTCGCCGCCTCGGCGGCGCCCGCCAGGCGAAGCAGGGTTTCCCGCTCGACGCCGGTCACGGGCACGGCGTCCGCGACCCACATCCGGCCCTCGGTGACCGTGCCGGTCTTGTCGAGCACGATCGTGGTGATCCGCCTCGTCTGCTCGAGCACCTCCGGCCCCTTGATCAGGATCCCGAGCTGCGCGCCGCGCCCCGTGCCGACCATCAGCGCCGTCGGCGTGGCGAGCCCCAGGGCACACGGGCAAGCGATGATCAGCACCGCCACCGCGGCCGTGAAGGCGGCGGACCCGTCGCCCGTGGCGACCAGCCAGCCCGCGAGCGTGGCCAGCGCGACCACGAGCACGATCGGCACGAAGACGGCCGACACGCGGTCGACGAGCCGCTGGATCGGCGCCTTCCCCGCCTGCGCCTCGGCGACGAGACGCGCGATCTGGGCGAGCGCAGTGTCCGCGCCGACCCTCGTCGCGCGAACCACGAGGCGGCCCGAGGCGTTGATCGTCGCACCGGCGACCTCTGCGCCGGGAACGACCTCGACCGGGACGGGCTCCCCGGTCAGCATCGATTGGTCGACGGCGGAGAGCCCCTCGACGACGACGCCGTCGGTCGCGATCTTCTCGCCGGGCCGCACCACGAACACGTCGCCGACGGCGAGGTCGTCCACCGGCACGAGCACCTCCTCGCCGTCACGGAGCACGCGTGCATCCCGCGCGCCGAGCTCGAGGAGGGCGCGGATCGCCTCGCTCGAGCGACCGCGAGCACGGAGCTCGAGCCAGCGGCCGAGCAGGATCAGCGTCGTGATCACCGCGGCCACCTCGAAGTACGTGTGCGCCTCGATGCCCCCGACGAGCACGACGGTCGACCACGTCCAGGCCGCGATCGTGCCGACCGAGATCAGCGTGTCCATCGTCGCGGCCAGGTGCCGTGCGTTCAGCAGGGTGGCCCGGTGGAACGCGAGGCCGCACCAGAAGACGACCGGGGTCGCGAGGGCGAGCGCCAGCCATTCCCAGCCGTCGAACTGCAGAGGCGTGACCATCGCCAGCACGGCCAGCGGCGCGGTGAGGCCGAGGGCGACGACGAGCCTCGTTCGCACTGCGCGGGCGGCGTCCGGCGCCTCGGATGCGCTCGGTGGGCAGTGCTGCGTGGTAGCCGACCGCCTCGACCGTGGCGATCAGGTCGTCGACGGAGACGGCGGCCGGGTCGAACGACACCGACGCCTCCTCGGTCGCGTAGTTGACGGTCGCCTCGACGCCGTCGAGCTTGTTCAGCTTGCGCTCGATGCGTGCCGCGCACGACGCGCACGTCATCCCGTCGAGCTCGAGCCGGAGGCGTTCCCTCTCGGGCGTCGCGACGGCCATCACGCCGCCTCGTACCCGGCTTCCTCGATCGCCGCGCGGATCGCCGCGTCGTCGAGCGACTGCCCGCCCACGTCGACCCGCTTGGTCTCGAGGTCGACCGTGACCTCCTCCACACCGGGCACTCCGGACACCTCCTCGCGGACGGCGGCCACGCAGTGGTCGCAGTGCATCCCGGGGACCGTGTAGCTACGAGCCTCCATGTCGCACAGTATACCCTGTTGGGGTATATGGTGACGATCGCCGTCATGATTCCGCGATGACCTCCGGATTCCCACGGTCCGACGGCGGCGTGACGGGCCGGACGAGATCCGCCGTCGCGGGCGCCGCGGCAGCCGCCGTCTGGGCGCTGCAGGAGCCGCTCGACCAGCGGGTCCTCCGCTGCGACTACTCGGACGTCGCGATCCTCGGCAAGGCCGTGACCGGCGGGCCGCGCTGGTGGCCTGCGGGCCTCGCGCTCCACGTCGCGAACGGCGTCGCGTTCGGGCTCTTCTACCACGAGGTGCGCGCTCGACAGCCCACCGCGCCGCGACGGCTGGCCGCTCGGGCTGGCCCTCGGCGAGCACGTCGCGCTCTACCCGCTCTCCCACCTCGTCGACCGTTTCCACCCGCGACGCGGGACGAGGGGCATCCCGCCGCTCCTTCGCAACCGGCGCGCCTTCGCGCAGGCGACCTGGCGGCACGCGCTGTTCGGCGTCGTGCTCGGGCGGCTCGCCTGACGCTTAGCGTGAGGCGGGCTCGAGCGCGAGCCTGACAGCCTCGTCGAAGGGCGTCAGCTCGATCGGGACGAGGGCGCGGATCGCGTCGTCCCGGGCGACCGTGGGGCTACGGAGGCCCTCGATGAGCGGCCGCGCGACCGCGGCGTTCACCGGCGTCACGAGGTGCAGCCACCAGGACGACAGGCGGGGCGTCAGGACGGGAACCTCGACGATGCGGCACCGCTTGCCGCGAATTCGCGCGATTCGCTCGATCATCTCCCGGTAGGTCATCACCTCGGGGCCGCCCGCGTCGAACGACCGGCCGAACGCAGGCTCGAGACCGCAGAAGCCGCGCAGGTAGCCGACGATGTCGCGGAGCGCGATCGGCTGGGTCGGGACGCCGACCCAGCGCGGGCAGATCATCAGCGGAAGCCGGTCGACGAGCGCGCGGATCGTCTCGAACGCTGCGCTCCCCGCGCCGACCACCATCCCGGCCCGCAGCGTCGTCACCGGCACGGGCCCGGAGGCGAGCGCGCGCCCCGTCTCGTGGCGGCTGCGCAGGTGCGCCGACAGCTCCGCCCCGTCGTCGCCGAGGCCGCCGAGGAACACGATCTGGCGCACTCCCGCCTCGGCCGCGGCGCGCGCGACGTTCTCGGCCGCCACCCGGTCGACGTCCTCGAAGTCCGACGAGCCGAGCGAGTGCACGAGGTACACGGCCACGTCGACCCCGGCGAGGAGCCCCAGCGACGAGGGGTCGGTCGCGTCCGCGACGACCCAGCGAACGTCACCCTCGTCGGGATGGGGTCGACGCGACAGCGCGACGACCTCGTGCTCTCTCGCGAGCTCCGGCACGAGCGCCGAGCCGACGACGCCGGAGGCGCCGAAGACGGCGATCCTCACGGCTCCCTCCGTGCCGTGCGCGTGAGGAACCGCCGGCTCACCGAGCGGTGGAGCGGCGCCTGTAGCGCGGTGTAGAGGAGACCGCGGTGGAGGCGGGATCCTCGCTCGGCGAGGCTCGGCCGGTACTCGCTCACCGTGACCTCGAGCTGCGGCACGGCGCCGTCGCGCTGCGCGATCGTGAGCGAGCCGCCGGGATGCGAGACGAGCGTCCCCCCGACGATCGGATACCGGCACTCCACGTTCTCTCCCTCCACGGCGAGGTCGGGCGGGCCGAAGCGCAGCAGCGTCACGGCGCGGCCGAGGACGACGCGAAGGCCGCCGTTCTCGGCTCGGGCGCGGATCAGGCCACGGCTGGATCGCTCGAGCTCCTCCCAGTACCACTCGCCGAGGGCGAGGGCTCCCTCCCGCGTGGCCGGCACGAGGCGGCGAGGCAGGTCCATGCGCTCGACCGAGTCGAGCCCCGAGGGCCGCGGCACGCGCTCCCTCACTTCCCCCCTGATCCGGGCTCGCAGCGGTACGCGTATAGCGTGTGGCCCGTCCCCTCGGAAGGGAGCGAACGATGCGGATCACCGAGAGCGAGCTCGTGGGCTCCCCTGCGTCCGCCGTGTGGGCGGTCGTGACCGACCTGGGGTCGCACCCGCGATGGCGGCCCGCCCTGCGGGAGTTCCGCCAGGTCTCCGAGGGGCCTCTGCGGGTGGGGACCCGGATCCACGAGGTGATTGCCTGGCGGGGCCGCGAGATCGTCCTCGCCGACGAGGTCACGGCACTCGAGCCCGAGCGTCGCCTCGCCGTCCGGGGCGGCTGGAAGGCGGCGGACTTCGATCTGGACATGCTCCTCGAACCGCAAGGGCAGTCGACGTCCGTGACCTTCGACTGGTCGCTCCATCCGAAGACGTTGACCATGCGCCTCGTTGCGCCGTTCCTGCGCGGCACGATGCGCCGGTCGACTCGCGAGGAGGTGGAGGGGCTCAGGGCTTACGTCGAGCGCGGGCCCGAGGCGCTCGCGGCGCGTGCGGGTCATGCCTCGCCCGGCTGATGGCCCAGCCGCCGCCGCTCCATCTGCTCCGGCGAGGGCCGCCGAACGTTCCAGACGAGCCCGAGCCGCTCGAGCGTGCGGATCACGAGCCACGAGACGTCGATCTGCCAGCGCGCGAGACCGTGCCGCGCCGACGACGGGAACGCATGGTGGTTGTTGTGCCACCCCTCGCCGAAGACGAGCACGGCGATCAGCCAGTTGTTTCGGGACTCGTCGCGCGAGCGGAAGTGCCGCCGGCCGAACATGTGACAGATCGAGTTCACCGCGAAGGTCGCGTGCTGGTACGCGAAGATCCGCACGAGGCCGCCCCAGACGAGCCCTGCCAGGCCGGCCTCGAGCGTCCCGCCGACGAGGTAGCCGACCGCAAACGGGAGGCCGAGGCTGAGGCCGACCCAGAGGAGGTACAGGCGGTCGATCGTGCGCACCAGCCGATCCTCGTAGAGGTCGCGCCCGTACTCGCGTCCCTGCTCCATCCCGAGGTTCGAGAACATCCAGCCGACATGGGCGTGGGCGAACCCCTTGAAGGCGCCCCATGCGCCGTCCCCGTGACCGACGTGCGGCGAGTGGGGGTCCCCCTCCCTGTCGGAGAGGGCGTGGTGCTTGCGATGGTCGGTGACCCACTGCGTGATCGGGCCCTGCATCGTCATGCAGCCGAGGACCGCGAGCGTCGACTTGAGGACGGGGCCGGTCTCGAACCCGCGGTGCGTGAAGTAGCGGTGGAACCCGATCGTGGTGCCGAAGGCGCAGAGCAGGTAGAGACCGAGGAACAGGGCGAGGTCGACCCAGTGGAAGGCGACGCCCCAGAGCAGGCCCATGGCCGAGAGCAGCCCGAGGGCGGGCACGACGACGGCGACCAGCGTCACGAGCTGGCTGACGCGGCCCGTCGACGCGCGGACGGTGGCGATCCGGTCGGGCGGCTCGGCCGAGGGAGGGGCGATCGTCGTCACAGTCGGTATTCGTACCCGTCTCGCGCGCGGATCAGACGTTGATCCACTCGCGTAACGGGGTACGAACCACCAGGGATGCGCGTTGCCGTGATCGGAGCGGGGGTGAGCGGCCTGGGGGCGGCGTACCTGCTCGCGCGCTCCCACGACGTCACGCTCTTCGAGCGCGAGCCGCGGGCGGGCGGGCACGTGCGCACCGTGAGACGCGGCCCCCTCGCCCTCGACACGGGCTTCCTCGTGCACAACGGGCCGAACTACCCGCTCCTGACGCGGCTCTTCGGAGAGCTCGGAGTCGAGGTGCAGCGGGCCGAGATGTCGTTCTCGGTCAGTTGCGGCCACTGCGGCCTCGAGTGGTCGGGGCGCCGGCCCTTCGCGCAGCCGCGGCGTGCGATCGACCCCCGTTTCGTCGGGCTCCTGCGCGAGGTCGTGCGCTGGCTCCGGACGGCGCGCCGCTCGCTCGACGAGGCGGACTACGAGGCGTGCACGCTCGAGGAGTACGCGGCCGACCGCGGCTACTCGGCCCGATTCCGGAGCCACTACCTCGTGCCGCTGACCTCCTCGCTCTGGTCGACCGCGCCCGAGCGAGCGCTCGACTTCCCGGCGTCGTACGCGATCCGCTTCTTCGAGCGGCACGGGATGCTCGGCTTCGGCCGGTTCCGCTGGCGCTCGGTGGTCGGCGGCGCCGAGACCTACGTCCAGGCCCTGCTCGAGCGCTTCGCGGGGACCGTGCGCCTCGACGTCGGCGTCCGCTCGCTCTCGCGCGACGCCGGCGGCGTGAGCCTCCGGACCGAGGCGGACGAGGTCCTGCGCTTCGACCGGGTCGTGCTCGCGACGCACGCCGATCAGGCCCTGCGCCTGCTCGAGGACGCGAGCGACACCGAGCGGAGGCTCCTCGGCGCCTGGCGCTCGACGCGCAACGAGGCCGTCCTCCACACCGACTCCCGCTTCCTGCCTCGAGCACGCGCCGCCCGGGCGTCGTGGAACTACCAGGTCAACGGGAGCACGAACCCGACGATCACGTACTACCTGAACAGCCTCCAGCGGCTGGAGACGGACGACGACTGGTGTGTCACTCTCAACCGCACCGCCGAGGTCGACCCCGAGCGGATCGTGGACCGGACCGTGTTCGAGCATCCGTTGTTCACCGTCGAGAGCATGCGAACGCAGCCCGAGCTCGCGCGCCTGTCGGGCGAGCGGCACACGCTGTACGCGGGCGCGTACCACGGATACGGGTTCCACGAGGACGGCTTCGCCTCGGGCGTTCGCGCCGCCGAGGCTCTCGGGGTGACGTGGTGAGGTCGGCGCTCTACACGGGGAAGCTGATGCACTCGCGGCGCGAGCCCGTGCGCAACGTGTTCACGTACCCGGTGGCCTACTGGCTCCTCGACCTCGACGAGCTCCCGGAGCTCGAGCGGCGGCTCCGGCTCGTCTCCGTCAACCGCAGGAACGTCGTGACGTTCTCGGACCGCGACCATTTCGACGGCGACCTACCGCTCAAGGAGGCGGTGCGCCGCTTCGCCGGCGATCCCGCGATCGACCGCGTGCTGTGCCTCACGCAGCTCCGGGTGCTCGGCTACGTCTTCAACCCCGTCAGCTTCTACTGGTGCTACCGGGCCGACGGCGTGCTCTCGTGCATGATCGCGGAGCTGAACAACACGTTCGGCGAGCGACTCCCGGAGCTCCTGCCCGGCGGCTCGCTCCGCTACGAGCACGACAAGCGGCTGCACGTCTCGCCGTTCTTCGGCCTCGAGCAGCGGTACCGGTACGCCTTCGCGGAGCCTGCGGAGACGATGTATGCACGGATCGAGGTCCACGAGGACGGGCGCATGCCGCTCCACGCCGTTCTCGCGGGCCGCCGCCGGGAGCTCACGAACGCGAGCGTCCTGCGGTTCCTCGCGCGCTACCCGCTCATGCCCCTGCAGGTGCTCGCGCTCATCCACTGGCAGGCGCTGAAGCTGTTCGTCCGCGGAGTCCCCTTCCACCGCAAGCCTCCGTTCGAGGCGGGACGCGGGATCGCTGCGGCCGTGAGCACGCTCGAGCGCGGCCTCCGCGTGCCCCCGCCCGCGCGCGTCCCGGCCCTCGGCCGGGTCCCCTTCTTCCTGCTCCAGCGGGTGCTCGAGGGGATCGAGGACGGCACCCTCGTGGTGGTGCTCCCGGACGGCGCCGAGCGACGCTTCGGATCGGGGCCGGAGCACAGGCTCGAGATCCGCGACATGCGCTTCCTCCGGCGCATCGCCACGCGCCCGCAAGCTCGCTGTCGGCGAGGCGTACCAGGCAGGCGAGTGGACGTCGAGCGACCTGGCCGGAGTGCTGGAGCTGCTCCTGCGGAGCTCGATCACCGGCGGCGCCCGACACCCGTTCCTGCGCAGGCTGGCCGAGGTCCGGCCGCGGATCGACCGGCGGACGGGCCTCCTCGCCGCGCGACGGAACATCGCCTACCACTACGACCTGGGCAACGACCTCTTCGCGGCGTTCCTCGACGAGACCATGACGTACTCGTGCGCGGTCTTCGAGCACGAGGGCGAGCCGCTCGCCGACGCGCAGCGGCGCAAGCTCCGGCTCGTGTGCGACCGGCTCGAGCTCGGCGAGGACGACCACGTGCTCGAGATCGGCTGCGGCTGGGGTTCCTTCGCGCTCACGGCGGCCGGCGAGTACGGCGCGCGGGTCACGGCCGTCACGATCTCTCCCTCCCAGGCGCGGCTCGCGCGCGAGCGCGTCGCCGCCGCGGGGCTCGGCGACCGCGTCGAGATCGTCGAGCGCGACTTCCGGGAGCTCGACGGCACCTTCACGAAGATCGCGTCGATCGAGATGCTCGAGGCGGTCGGCGAGCGGCTCTGGCGCCCCTTCTTCGCCGCATGCGAGCGCCTTCTCGTACCGGGCGGGCGGGCGTGCATCCAGACGATCCTGGTCCCGGACGAGCGGTTCCGCCGCTACCGCGCGAACGTCGACTGGATCGAGCGCTACGTCTTCCCGGGCTGCCTGATCCCCTCGCTCGGCGCTCTGACGAGCGCATGGGAGGATGCGTCGTCGCTCGAGCTCGAGGGCGCCACGGAGATCGGATCCCACTACGCGACGACGCTCCGAGCGTGGCGCGAGCGCTTCCACGCCCGCCTGGACGACGTCGGCAGGCTCGGATACGACGAGCGCTTCGTCCGTACCTGGGACTTCTACCTCGCCTCCTGCGAGGCGCTCTTCCGCGTAGGGCTCCTCCGCGACGCGCAGCTGGTGCTCCGGCGATGATCGAGCAGCGCTGGGTGCTCTTCCTGCTCGGCTGGGCCCTGGTCGCGGCTCTACAGGGAGCGCTCTACCTCCACCAGCGCCGGACGCGCGACGCGACGCTCGTGGACGCCGGGTGGGCGTTCTCGCTCGCGCTTCTCGCCCTCCTGTACGCGCTGCTGGCGCCGGGCGGGGTCGAGCACCGCGTGCTCGTTGCGGTCATCGTCTCCGTCGAGTCGCTCCGCATCGCATGGCTCGTCGTCCGGCGGATCGGGCACGGCGAGGACACCCGCTACGCAGAGCTCCGCACGCGCTGGCGCGAGCGCGGCCGCGAGCAGGCGAGCTTCGCCGTCTTCTTCCAGGCGCAGGCGTTCCTCGCCGTGCTCCTCTCGCTCCCGTTCCTGCTCGCGGCCTTCAACGAGAGCGACGGGCTCGAGCCGCTCGAGTGGGCCGGCGCCGCGCTGTGGGTCGTCGCAGCGGGAGCGGAGGCGGTCGCCGATCGCCAGCTCACCGCGTTCAAGGCGCGCCCGGACAGCAAAGGGAAGACGATGCGCGAGGGCCTCTGGCGCTACTCGCGGCACCCGAACTACTTCTTCCAGTGGCTCACGTGGGTCGCCTACGCGCTGATCGCGCTCGCCGCGCCCTACGGCTGGCTCGGCCTGAGCGCGCCGATCCTCATGCTCCTCCTCATCGTCTTCGTCACCGGGATCCCGCCGTCCGAGGAGCAGGCGCTCAAGAGCCGCGGTGACGACTACCGCCGCTACCAGCGCGAGACGAGCGCGTTCGTGCCTCTTCCGCCGAGGTCGTCCGGATGAGCGGCGCCGGGTCTCGCCTCGTCGACCGCGCGCTCGAGCGGGACGTGATCCCGGAACGCGTGCTCCGGCTCGCGATCCGCGCGAACCTGCGCCGGCGGCTGCGGACGGAGCGCCGTCGTGGCCCCGGGGCGAAGGACGCCTTCGTGGAAGAGCTCAGGCGCTCGCCCATCGCGCTGCACCCTGCGGCGCCGAACGAGCAGCACTACGAGGAGCCGCCGGAGTTCTTCGAGCTCGTCCTCGGCCCGCGGCTGAAGTACAGCGCCTGCCTCTGGGAGGATGGCACGAGCACGCTGGCCGAGGCCGAGGACGCGATGCTCGAGCTGACGTGCGCGCGCGCGCGGATCGAGGACGGCATGCGGATCCTCGACCTCGGGTGCGGCTGGGGCAGCTTCACGCTCTACGCGGCCGAGCGCTTCCCCTCGGCGCACGTCACGGCGGTCTCGAACTCGCACCGTCAGCGCGAGTGGATCGAGGCGCGCGCCCCGGCGAACGTCGAGGTGGTGACGGCAGACGTCAACGATCTCGCGCTCCCCGGGCGGTTCGACCGGATCGTGTCGGTCGAGATGTTCGAGCACATGCGGAACTACGAGCGCCTGCTGGCCCGGCTCGCAGAGGCGCTCGAGGACGAGGGCCGCCTCTTCGTCCATCTCTTCTGCCACCGCGAGCTCGCCTACGCCTACACGGATGGGTGGATGGCACGGAACTTCTTCTCCGCCGGGACGATGCCCTCCGACGACCTGCTGCTCCGCTTCCAGCGAGACCTCTCGCTCGTCGAGCACTGGCGCCTCTCGGGGACGCACTACGCACGCACGGCCGAGGCCTGGCTCGAGCGGCTCGAGGCCGGGGAGCGGGAGATCGCGGCGCGGTTCGGCGAGCGCTTCCTGGCCCGCTGGCGCGTCTTCTTCCTCGCCTGCGCCGAGCTCTGGGGGTTCGAGGGCGGGAGCGAGTGGCTCGTGTCGCACTACCTGTTCGGAAAGCGCTGATCCGTTCCGACGGGCGGCCAGCCGCGTCGTGCAGCGCGGCGGCCGCGCCGGGGCCGCCCTGCAACTGCGGTTCAGCCGTCGGTAGCGTGCTGCTCGGGCCCCGATCCCTCGGGCCCGATCTGCGACCGGACGACGAGAATGCCGCGACTCCGCGCCGCCAATCTCATCCTCGCCGCGCTCCACGGCGCCCAGGCCCTGCTCATCGTCCTGATCGGCGCGACGCTCGCGATCCCGATCACTGCGCAGTGGGCCGACGGCCCGCCGGGCGCGGAGCCCGGCCCGACCGAGACCCTCTTCGACCTTCCGGTGCGCTGGTGCGTCGCGGCCTTTCTCCTCATGGCCGCCCTCGATCACCTGCTCGTCGCCGCGCCGGGAGTCGTCTCGTGGTACGAGCGGAACCTCGCTCGCGGGGTCAACTACGCGCGCTGGATCGAGTACTCGTTCAGCGCCTCCCTGATGATCGTCCTGATCGCCACCTTCGCGGGCGTCACGGACGTGCGTGCGCTGGTGGCGGTCGCGGGCGTCAACGCAGCGATGATCCTGTTCGGCCTCCTCATGGAGCGCACGAACATCGGCCGGGAGCGGCTCGACTGGCTGCCCTTCTGGCTCGGGTGCCTCGCGGGCGCCGTCCCCTGGATCGTGATCGGCATCTCGATGGTGGGCGCCGAGATCGACGGCAGCGTGCCCGGCTTCGTCTGGGGGATCTTCGTCTCGCTCTTCCTGTTCTTCAACTGCTTCGCGGTCAACATGTGGCTCCAGTACCGCGGCGTCGGCCCGTGGCGGAGTTACGTGTTCGGCGAATGGGGATACCTCGTCCTCAGCCTCGTCGCGAAGAGCGCGCTCGCCTGGCAGATCTATGCCGGCGCCCTCGCAAGCTGACCGCGAGCCCGGCCACCGCCCCGGCCTTCCAGGACACCGCGGTCTGGGCGGTTGGCCCAGCCGAGGCGGATCGAGCGAACGACGTCGCCGATCTCTGCTCGATGCAGTGTCCTGGCCCGGTCAGGCGGCGCGGCTGGCCTGGCTGGCCGCGAGCTCGTCGACGGTCGTTTGGAGCGCCGTGGCCAGACGTGGGTCGCGGAGGCGGCCGTCGTCGGTGAACGCGGCATGTGCCGCGGGAACGGCGACCTCCGCATCGAGGACCGCGGCGCCGAGTGTCGTCAGCACCTTGCGGAGCTCGGCTTGCGCCCAGACCGCGCCGAAGAGACCGGTGCTCGCGCCGATGACGGCGACCGGTTTCCGCCTCAGGACGTTGTCCGGGAAGGGCCGCGAGACCCAGTCGACCGCGTTCTTCAGGTGGCCCGGGATGGAGGAGTTGTACTCGGGCGTGGCGATCAGGAGCGCGTCTGCGGAGGCGATCGCGCGGCGGAGCTGCTCGACGGCTGGGTGCGTTCTCTCGAGGTCGAGGTCCTCGGAGTAGGGTGGCACAGCCGCGAGATCGGTATAGATCTCGAGGTCTGCGGGCGGCGGCAACAATCGTCCGGCTGCCCGGAGGAGGGACGTGTTGTAGGAGCCGCTCCGCAGACTCCCGGATAGGCCGAGGACGCGCACTCGCTACGCAGCGTCGGCGACGAGCTCGAGGTGAACGGAGATGTCGACGTCCCAGGAGAGCACGTCGTCGCCGTTGGGCAACTGTCCCTGGTAGTTCATCTGCCAGTCGCGGCGATCGATCCTCGAGACGAGGTCGATTGCGGCCCGTTGCTTGCCGTAGATGTCTTCGATCGGCGGCCGGTACGTCCCTGTGGCATGTATCGACTTCTCCATGCCCTTGATCGTCAGCGTGCCCTCGAGCTCGACGTTGCCGTCATCGTGCATTCGCAGCGTCGCGGACTCGAAAGAGATGTACGGGTGGTTGCCGGCGTCGAGGAACTCGCTGCCTTCGACCACGTGCGCACGGAACTCGGGCGGGTGCTTGATGCCGATCGAGTCTGCCCGGGCGCGGCCCACCAGCCGATAGCCGTCTGCGGTCGACTCGAGCCGGGCGTCGACGTCGTCGAACACGGTGCGGAACGAGCCCACGCCCATGTGACGTAGCGACACCTGGAACGAGGAGTGGGCCGGGTCGGCGCTGTATGCGCCGCTGAACGGATGAACTGCGGACGCCATTGCGACTCCTTTCTGCTGTCTGTTCGGGATCGAGACGACGACCCGTCAGGCTTCTGGGATGGGCGCCTCGATGCGGTGTGCTTCGCCGGCGAGGAGCTGGTCGACGCCGTCGACGAGCGCCTCGAAGAGCTCCCGTGCGTGGTGGTGGCGCAAGAGTGGAGCGGCTTGGCCCGACCACAGGGAGTAGAGGTCGGTGCGGCCCTGCCTGCGAGCGGCGTCGACGACCGGTTTGAGCAGATAGCCCTGGTAGGGGTACGGCTCGATCGCGCCGCTTTCGGCGAGCTCGCTCATCGGGCGGTTCGGGATCCCGCGGGCGAGCCGCCCGCTGAAGGCCCGCGTCAGCTGCGTATGTCTCGCAGCCCGGCTGAAGAGCAGCGCCCGGTGTTCGGGCGTCGTGCCGGATTCCTCGGTTGCGAGAAACGCGGTTCCTATCTGCACGGCTTCCGCGCCGAGCATGAACGCCGCTGCGATCCCGCGCGCGTCGGCAATGCCTCCCGCGGCGACGACGGGCGCCCGAACCTCCTCCGCGACGACCCGAACGAGCGCCATCGTGCCGACGAGGGAGTCTTCGGCGTTGGCGAGAAACGCGCCGCGATGTCCACCCGCTTCAGAGCCGGACGCGACGATCAGGTCGACGCCGGCCTCGTCGAGCGCGACAGCCTCGTCGGGGGTGATGGCCGTGCCGATCGTGACGACTCCGCGTTCGCGACACGCCTGCAGCACGCCGTCGCCCGGAACACCAAAGACGAAGCTGAACGCTCGAGGCGCCGCGGCGATCACCGCTTCGACCTGCTCCTCGAACGACGCGGCGAATCGATCGGGATACAGCGGAGGCGTCACTGCGAGCTCTTCGTAGAGGGGCCCCAGGCGGTTCACCGCCTCGGCGAACCGTTCACGCGTCATTTCTGCCTCGACGACGTCATGGGTCGACACCCAGAGGTTGATCGCGAACGAGCTCTTCGTTGCCGCGCGAAGCTCCGAGGTCAGACCCGCAATCTCGCCCGGCTGAAGATGGTGAGCACCGAATGAGCCCAAGCCACCCGCATTCGAGACAGCCGACACGAGCGCCACGCTCGATAGTCCGCCGCCAAACGGTCCCTGGATGATCGGGTAGCGAAGATCCAGCATCCGGGCGACCCGCGTCCGCGGCCAGCCGCCGGCGTGTGGAGGTCGAATTCGCATCGAGGATCACCATAGGTAACCAAGGTTCTTCTAGCAAGCAACTGCCAGTAGGCATCTGGTAACCTGGTGACACCTTGGTCAAGTACCGCAAGAGCCGGGTGGAGGCTCCGCCAACCGTGTGCCCGCTTTCGGAGTGCATGGCCTTCCTCGGGGGCGCATGGACGCCGAACATCGTCTGGTACCTCCGCGAGGGCCCACGACGGTTCAACGAGCTCCGGGGCGACATCGGTGGAGTCTCCGCCAAGATGCTCTCCGCCAGACTTCAGCGACTCCGCCACGACGGCATCGTCGAGCGCACGGTCATGCCGACCTCCCCGCCGACAGTGGAGTACGAGCTCACCGAGCTCGGGCGGGAACTGCTCCCGGTGGTCGATGCGATGGTGCAGGTCGGGCCTCGCCTCAAGGCGCGCAGGCAGAAGACTCTGCAGTCGCATCACCCCGCCGCACCGGCCAACGCCGCTTGACACTCACCCCGGGCGATGTGCCGGAGCAACGTCATCGCGAGTGCCCGCGATGCCCGGCCGGTCCCTGGAAATCAGTGGACGGAGCGGTCGACGGTCGAGTCCGTCCGATGGCTCTGCAGACCCGTGTCCGCGCGGATTCTCGCTCGTCGGCGAGCAGCTAGCCGGTGCCGCGCGTCCAGGCCTGATGCGTTTCGGCGTTACCGGGAAAGAACGCCTCGACCCGGAGCTCTTGCGCGGTGACATCGATTGGCGTGCCGATCGTCGACACGACAGAGAAGAAGCTGAGGCGGCTAGGAGCCGTACGCGAAGTGCGACATCGATGACGGGACGAGGTCGGTTGTCGCGGCAGCGGCCTGGTCGATCAGCGGCGCGACGTCGCGGTCGGGAGCGGAATCTCTCGAGCGTTCGGCGGTGGCGGGATCGATGACGCCGCCGACCGCTTCGCGGCCGGCAACGTTCCAGCAGCGCGGGCACGACGGTCGTCCCAGTTCAGCACGGCGTCGCGGACCGGGCCGGGCTCGATCATCAGGTCGAGGACGTTGGCCGGCTCGGGAAGCGGTTCGGGGCCAGCAGCTCACCGAACAGCCGCTGGGCCGCGTCCGGTGTTGGCCTGCAGAACGTTCCAGCGCGCGGTCCATGACGACGGCGGGGAACGGCTCGTGCTGGTCGAGCATCGATCCGAGGGCCGGCGCAGGACCCGGCTCGAGCTCTGGCTGCCTTCGAGCTGGCTTGCCGGGTAGAGCGGCGCGTACCCGGCCGCGAGCAGCAGGCCGTTGCGCTCGCGCAGCGGGACGTCGAGCGCCCGCGCCAGACGCACGACCATCTGGCGGCTGGGTTGCGACCGCCCGGTCTCGACGAAGCTCACGTAGCGCGGCGTGGTTCGCGCGTCCGCCGCGAGGTCGAGCTGGCTCTTCCCCCGGACGCGCCGCCAATGGCGCAGCAACGTCGCCGAAATCGACACGTGCTTCCGCGACGAGCCCACTCGACACCGGAGCGACGCTAGGCGGCTGCCGGCGCGGCTCGTCGCTTCCCTCCCAGGGAATTGCCGCGCTCGCGGTGCGGCCGATGCTCGGAGCTGCCGACGACCAAAGGAGACCGATGATGGAGCTCACCATCCACAGCGCCGACGACGCCCCGGCACGGGTCGAAGGCGATCGCTCGACGGCATCGCGGCCGATCTCGGCTTCGTGCCGAACCTGGCCGCGTCACCGCCGCCAGTCGCCAGCCCTGCTCGACCGCGTTCGACGGGCTGCGGCGCGGCCGTCGGATCCGGCGGGCTCGACCCGGTGCTCCGCGAGATCGCCGGCCTGGCCGTCGGCGTCGCGGTCGACAACGCCTACGGCGTCGCGTTCCACTCGACCGTGCTCGGCCAGCCTCGGCGTCGACGATGCCGAGATCGACCGCATGCGGCCGGCCAGGTGCCCATCGACGCCGGCGCCGCGGTCTATGAGCTCGCCCGCAGCTTCGTGCTCGACCGGGGCAAGGTCGACGACGACGTCGGTCGCGCGCGCGACCGCCGCCGGCCTGACGACGCCGATCTCCTCGAGATCGTCGCCGAGTGCGCCTTCGCCGCGCCTCGTCGGTATCGTCGACAACCTCGCCGGCCGCGTCGAGCTCGACGACTTCCTCGGCCTCGGGCCTGGCGCTGAGCCGCCTCGCAGCCTGCGGCAGTCGGTGGCGAGATCGTGTGACGCCGAGCGACCGCGTGACTCACGACTGTCGGACAGGTGGCCGGACAATCGAGAGGCCCCCGAAAAAGGGGCCTCTCGACGTAGCGCGATCCCGCGTGAATCCCTGGAAAGCCGACGCGCGGACTCGAACCGGGGACCCCTTCATTACGAGTGAAGTGCTCTACCAGCTGAGCTACGTCGGCCGGGGACGGCGAAGTGTAGCGCCGTGGCCTCGGCGGAACGCCCGTGCGAGGCGCGCGGGCGCTTAACCCGGGCGACACGAGCCGGCCTCTACCCTGGCCTGGATGGCACGGTCGACGATCGTCGGGATGCTCGTCGTCATCGCCGCGCTCGCCTTCTCCGGCACCGTCTCCGCCCGCGAGGTCGTGTTGCAGGACGACGAGGGCAGAGCGATGCACTTCGACGTCCGCGCGGACGTCGAGCTCGCGTGGTACGCCGGGTTGCTCCGGCGGGCCGCGCACGCCGACGAGATCTCGCGGGTGACGATCCGGATCGTGACCTGGGACGAGCTGCGCGATCGCTGCGGGCACGGCGCCGCGGGCTGCTACTCGCGCCGGAAGGGCAACCGAGGAGTGATGGTCGTACCGGCCGGAAGCGGCTTCGACACCGCGCACACGCTGATCCACGAGTACGGCCATCACGTCGACGCGAGCAGGCGCCACGGCGGCCTCGACGAGCCCAACGGGACGCCGCTGTGGTGGAAGGCGCGCGGAATGGCCGAGCTGGTCGAGTTCCGCAGCGTGCGCGACCGCTACGAGGTCGGCTGGGACCGGTCGATCAGCGAGGTGTTCGCGGAGGACTACGCCTACACGAACCTCGGACGCGGCTACAAGATCGCCTGGCTCGATCCTCCCTCCCGGACCGTCCAGCAGGCGATCCGCGCCGACCTCGGTCTCGCCGAGCCGCCCGTGATCACGAGCACGCGACCCGCTCTCAAGCCCGTCGTGATCGTGAAGCAGGGGACGCTCGAACCGAACGGCCGTGTTGCGGTCCCCTTCGGGCTCCTCGGCCCGAACCGGCGTGTGCGCCTCGACGGCACCTTCCGCAGCGGCTCGGGTGCTCGGGCCGGGTCGAGGTCACGTGCGGGGACGTGCTCCGCCGCAGGCCCCTCACGGGGACGAGCTCGACCGCATCCCTCGTGCTGCCGCGGGCAGGCCCGGGTCAGTGCACGGCCTCGATCCTGAACACGGGCTCTCGCCCGGAGCGGTTCCGCTTCACCGTGCGACTGACGGTCGGCTGAGCTCGCGCCGGAGGCGGACGAAGAGCGCCTCGAGCAGCAGCGAGGCGTTGAGGTTGAACTCCTCCGCCTCGCGCCATGCCTGGCGCACCAGGGCTGCGGCCCCCTCGGCACCGGCCCCCACACCCGCCGCCGCGTCCTCGCGCAGCTCCCCGAGCCGGTCGGCGTGGACGACCGCGCCCTCCGCGCCGTTCGCGACCACGACCAGGTCGCGGTACCACGCGCCGAGGTCGTCGAGAGAGGCGAGCACCTCGGCCTTCTCGGCGCCGAACTCGGCTCGACGCACCCGTTGCTCCGCCTCGCGAGCAGGAAGATCGAGGTCGTCGACGAGAGCCTGCTCGCGCTCGCGGGCGGCTGCCCCGAGGGCGTCGGCGGCCGCCACGATCACGGCTGCCGCGGCGGCGGGGTCGAAAGCGTCGTCGCGGTACGCGGCGCGCGCAGTGTCGAGGAGGGCCGTGCGCCGGGCGCGCGCCGGCTCGTCCAGCAGCCTCGCCGCCCGGTCGAGCCGCCCGCCCGCGACCCGCCCCAGCACGCCGACCTCGGCGGGCGCGAGGCCGGGCGCCTTGACGGAGATCCACTCCTCGATCGCGGCGCGCGAAAGGCGCCGGAACGGGACGAGCTGGCAGCGCGAGCGGATCGTCTCGGGCAGGGGGCCCAGCTCGTCGGCAACGAGGACGAGGGTCGCGTACGCCGGCGGCTCCTCGAGGTCCTTGAGGAGGCTGGCTGCTGCCTCGTCGTTCATCCGGTGCGCGTCGAAGATGAGGTAGACGCGGCGATCGGCCTCGAAGGGCCGCATGTGCAGGTCGTGGTGGAGAGCCCTGATCTCCTCGATCCGGATCATCTCGCCGAGCGCCTCGATCACGCGCAGGTCGGGGTGGGTCCCCGCGTCGACCCGACGGGGGTCGCCGAGCAGCACGCCGGCGAGGGCGCGGGCCGCGGAGCGCTTCCCGACGCCCGCCGCGCCGTGGAACAGGTAGGCGTGCGCCGGCCCGTCCGCGAGCGCGGCCTCGAGGAGGCGCTTCGCCTCGGTCTGCTCGGGGACGTCAGCGAAGGTGGTCACGGATCTCCGCCGCGATCTCGTCCGGGCCCCGCCGGCCGTCGACGACGACGTAGCGCTCGGGAAATCGGGCCGCCAGGTCGTGGTACGCGTCCACGACACGCGGCCAGAACTCGGCGCCCGCACGTTCGATCCGATCGCCCTTGTCGCCGACGCGCGCGAGAGCGGTCTCGACGTCGATGTCGACGAGGAACGTCCGGTCGGGGACCAACCCGCCGACCGCGACGAGGTTCAGGTCGAGGATCGTGTCCAGCCCCAGACCGCGCCCCGCACCCTGGTAGGCGGCGGAGGTGTCGAGGTACCGGTCGGAGATCACGGTGGCGCCGCGCTCGAGCGCCGGCCGGATCACCTGCTCCACGTGCTGGGCCCGCGACGCGACATAGAGCGCGGCTTCGGCCCACGGCGCGACGTGGTCGCCGTGCAGGACGAGGTCGCGGATCCGTTCTCCGAGGGGCGTGCCGCCGGGCTCGCGGGTCGACACGACGTCCACGCCGTCGCGCGCCAGCGCATCGGCGAGCAGCTTCGCCTGGGTCGTCTTGCCGCTGCCGTCGAGGCCTTCGAACGTGACGAACATCGGCCGGACGTTAGACCACGCGTCTCGGCGCACGTCCAGAGGCTTGATGTGGGTTGGGGGTGCGTGGCGGGAGGGCATGCGCCAAGCACCGTGGTCGTATCCGTGCTCGCCGATACCCGAAGGTATCGGTGAGCAGCGAGACGGCCGCGATGCGCTCGCGCGCAGGGGCCCCCAACTGCGCGTGCCCAGAACCCACATCAAGCGTCTAGATTGCGCCGATGCGCGCCCTCGTCACCGGCGGGGCCGGCTTCATCGGCTCGCACCTCGTCGACGCACTGCTCGCGCGCGGTGACGACGTCGTGGTGGTCGACGACCTCAGCACGGGCCGGCGCGAGCACGTCGACCCGGCCGCGACGCTCCTCGAGCACGACATCCGAGAGCCGTTCGAGGCCAGGACGCCGAGCTCGTCTTCCACCTCGCGGCGCAGGCCGATGTCGGCACCTCGATGGAGCAGCCGGCGTACGACGCGGAGGTGAACGTCGTCGGGACCGTGAACGTGCTCGAGGCGGCGCGGGCTGCGGGCGCGCACCTCGTCTTCTCCTCGACGGGTGGGGCGATCTACGGCGAGGTCGACGGCCCGGCGCGAGAGGACTCCGCATTGCTGCCGGTCTCGGCCTATGGGCTCGCGAAGCGCTCGGCCGAGGTGTACGTCGACGGCTGGAACCGGGTCTTCGGCACGCGGCACGTCACGCTCCGCTTCGCGAACGTGTACGGGCCGCGCCAGTCCGCGTCGCTCGAGGGCGGTGTGGTCGCGATCTTCCTCGAGCGGCTCGCCGCCGGCGAGCCGACGACGATCTTCGGCGACGGGTCGATCACCCGCGACTTCGTCCACGTCGACGACGTCGTCCGCGCCCTGCTCGCCGCTTCCGCCCATGACGGCGGCGTGTTCAACGTGGGCACGGGCATCGAGACGACGATCGCCGACCTGCACCGGCTCTGCGAGCAGGCCGTCGGGGTCGACGCGCCGCCCTCGTTCGCCCCTCCCCGGCCCGGCGACGCGCAACGCAGCGTGCTCGACACGGAGTTGGCGACGCAGGACCTCGGCTTCACTGCCTCGGTACCGCTCGCCGAGGGCATCGTCTCGACGTGTGCGGCGGTGGAGAAGGAGTAGCCGCACGGCGGGCGAACCTCGTTCGCGTCGTGGACCATCCGATCCGCCTCGATCGCGTCGAGCTCGCCGTCCGTCCCTGGCGCACTGCGACGCTGGTCGTCGCCGCCATCGCCGCCGTCGAGCTCGTCCTGCTGGTGATGATCGGCGGCGCGCTCCTCGCGAAGCCCGAGCCTGCCACGCGCAAGGCCGACGCCCGAGGCTGCGGCTCCGACGAAGGCGGCGAAGGCGAAGCCGGCGCCGTCGCGCGCCGCGAAGGCGGCTCCGGCCGAGCTTCCGCGCCGCAAGGTGAAGGTCGTCGTCCTGAACGGGAACGGGCGTCAGGGCGCCGCCGCGTCCGCCGCCTCGCGCGTGACGCGAAAGGGATATCGAATCGGCCTCGTCGGCAACGCCCCCAGCCACGACTACGTCACGTCCCTCGTCATGTACCGCCGCGGCTTCGAGGGCGAGGCGCAACGGCTCGCGCGGGATCTCGGCGTGAAGGTGGTCAGCCCGCTCGACGGCGTCCGCCCGAAGCAGCTCCAGGGCGCGCACACCGTGCTGATCCTGGGCGGCTGACCCTCAGCCCCGAGCTCGCGTCGAACCGGGCGTTCGCCGTCAGCGCTCGCACGCGCCGGCGTTGACGGCATCCCGCGCGATGTCGAGTGGCCCTCCCGGCGCCCAGCGGCTCGACCGCGGGTCGAGCGTGTAGGAGCGGTTGAGCGCCTGATAGGCCGCGCACTGGTCCTCGGTCGCGACGACGTGGTAGAGGCCCAGGTCGAACCACACGTCCGGGTTCTCGGGCTGGAGATCGGTCGCCTTCTCGTACCAGGCGACGGCCGCGCGACGGTCACCCTCGGCGTCGGCGGCCAGCGCGCGGGCCTGGAGGGGGGCCGGAGAGAGCGGGTTGAGCACGCGGGCGCGATCCGCCGCCTCGACGGCGTCCGAGATCCTCCCCGCATCCACGGCCTCGAATGCCCGCTCGGCGTCACGCTCGGCGAGCGCCGGCAGCGCGACGGCGGCCACGGCAGCCGCGGCGACGGCGCCGAGCGCGACGAGACCCGGCAGGCCGAGGCGGAACGCTGAGGCAGGTCTCGCCACCGCGAGGAGCGCGCCTATCGCAACGAGGGCAGGAGCCGTCACCGCGAGGAAGTCGAGGTCGTAGTCCACGAGGGCGTGCACCGCGTAGGCGAGCACGAGGCAGGCGAGCGCGGCCGCCGCCGGCCTCTCGCTCAGCCGCCGTCCGCCGCAGCCCGCGCACGGTGCCGACGGCGGCGGCGCACGCGACCAGCAGGCCGAGCGCGAGGCCGATCGCCCCCAGGTCGGCCAGGAGCTGCAGCGGGACGCTGTGGGGCTGGCTCACGGGCGTTGCGTCCTCCCGATGGCGTCGCCTGGCGAGCGCGAAGGTCCCCGCGCCCGAGCCGCTTGCGGGGTGATCCGCGGCCACCCGCACCGCCTCCTCCCACCACGCGAGGCGGTTGTTCGCGCAGAGGTCGGTGAGCCGGCCGGGGTCGTTCACGCATTCGCCGCCGGAGACCTGCGAGGACGCCCAGGAGAACGGGTTTCCCACCGTCGCCACGAGCCCGACCGCACCCACCGCGACGGCGAGCGCACACATGCCGACCAGCACGGCACGGACGGTTGGGCCGCGCTCCGACGCGAGGCGACGGGCCCGCACACGCCAGGCCGCCGCCCCGACGACGAGCGCACCGACGATCAGGAGCACGGCGAAGACGCGTCCGTCCTCGACCCGGTCCGCGCGCAGGGCACCGTCCTCGACGAGGGCGGGCCGCGTGAACGCCCAGCCGCCGACCGCCAGTGCCGGGAGCAGCGCGAGGGCGGCGCGCAGCCCGTCGCTGAGGCGCTCGTCGGAGAGAAAGAGCCAGAGGGCGAGCACCGCGACCGCGCCGCCACGCCCGCCCGCGACTGCGTGAGGAGCAGCGCGACGGCAGCGAGGTACACGAGCAGGCAGCCGCCAATGCGCACAGCCACCCTGGGGGTACGGGCGACCCAGAGCCCGAAGGCGATCGCCGCGCCCGCGAGGAGCGCGAGCGCGTTCCAGTAGCCGACCGGCTCTCGCAGCCGGGAGATCCGGTCGCCGTCGGGGAAGAGCGACGGGATCCCGACGCCGAGGAGCGCCCAGGCGAGGGCGGCCGCGATAACGCTGGCCGTCAGCGCCGCGACGCGCCGAGTCCCTTCCGCCGTCGCCGCCGGCCAGGAGGCCGAGCGCGAGGAACGAGAGGTACACGAGCCCTCGCGCCAGCCAGACCCACGACAGGTCTCCCGCGATCGACCATGCGATCGAGAGGCCGACCCAGGCCGTCAGAGCGACGCAACCGACGACCAGCACGATGCCGGCGCGTTCCAGGCGAGGCAACGGCAGCGCACCCCGGAGGGCAGCTCCGAGGCCGAGCGCGGCGCACACGATGGCCGCGACCCCGACCGTGGCGAGCGAGTCGTCACGCGAGCCGCCGCCGTCGAGAACCGCCCCGGCGAGGAGCGCGCCTACCGCGACCAGGAGACCGATCTCCGCGACGCGCCCGGGCCTGAGCGCGGGTCGCGGGGCCGCGTTCATGACGCGGCGAGGCTACCATGGGCCGTTCGGCGGGCGCAGGTCTCCCGCCGGTTGCCGAGAACGGCGTCTTACACATCGTTTACCCTTCCCTGATCACCGACCCACGGAGGGCGGGAAGACTCACCCCGGCTCGTCCGATTCCATTGCCCTTGCCTGACGCTTCTCCCGTCGCTTTCTCGGTCTCCCCGCGCTGATCGCGCTCGTCGCGCTCGTCGCGTTCTGGGCTGCGCCGACCGCGTCGGCCGAGGCGAAGACGTGCGCCGACGAGGTCGTCGCCGACTGGTACGGGGACGGCCGGGTCGACAAGATCTTCCCCAAGCACTGCTACCAGGAGGCGATCCGCTCGCTGCCCGTCGACGTGCTCGACTACTCGAACGCCAAGGAGGACATCCTCCGCGCGCTCGCGTACGCACGTCAGGGCAAGCCCGACCCTGGCGCGTCGGGCGGCCAGCGGCCGACCGGGACGACCCCCGAGGATCCGACGGCGCCCGGCGCCGACCCTGGTGACCCCGGCCCGGGCGAGGAGACCACCGCGTCGGAGCCCGTCGACACGTCGGGCCCCTCCTCCCTGCCGATCCCGCTCCTGATCCTGGGCGGCCTCGCGCTGCTCCTGCTCGCGGCCGGCGGCGCCGGCTACCTGAGCCGCCGCGCGCAGGCCCGCCGCGCCGGCGGCCCGCCGCCCGGCGCCGCCTGAGCCCCGCCGATTCGCACGGCGGCCTGGCGAGCGCCAGGTTTGAGAACCGTTGACTTCGGGCATTAATACCTAATGCCCTTCCGTCGACTCCTCGTCCTGGTGTCGGTGACATGGTCGTTCCTGGCGGTGGCGCCCAGCGTGACGGCGGGGTCGCTCGACAACTGCGCGGAGCGTGTGATTCGTGACTGGTACTCGGGCGGCCGGGTGGACGGCGTGTATCCCCTCCCGTGCTACCGAGCTGCGATCCGCGCCCTCCCCGACGACGTCCTCCAGTACTCCGACGCCGACCGCGACATCGCCCGGGCGCTCGAGTACGCCCGGCGCGGTCGGAGCGACCCGGGCAACGGGCCGCCCGAGCCGGCCCCCGGGGAGGCTCCGGAGGCCGAGGCCGAGCAGGCCGCGAGGGCGGAGACCAGGCCAGAGGACACGCCGCAGCCCGCGACGGGGAAGACAGATGCCCGGCCCGTCGAGGACCCGGCGGAGAAGCCCGCCAGGGTCGCGAGCAGGCCCGCCGAGGACACCCAGAGCGCGGGGCTGCCGCTGCCGGTGATCGTGCTCGCCGCGCTCTCCGGCGTGCTCCTCGCGAGCGGCGCGGCAGGCTGGCTCGCCGCCCGCCGACGCTGACCTCGGCCACCGCGCGGCAGCTAGAATCCGTGGGTGAGAGCGCGTCCGATTTTCAGCAATTTGCAGGAATTTCGGTGCCGTCCGACCCGCGTCCTAGCATGCCCGGTCCGCTCGCAGGACGCGCCACAACGCGCCCGGCGCAAAGGGTGACTCGACATCTCGGCCCGGGAGGACAGCATGGCCACCGCCAAGCAGGCGACGCAGGCACCGCAGAGCAAGTCGGAAGAGCAGGGGGAGTACGTCAACACCGTCCTGGACGGCAAGGCGAGTGTCTCGCCTCGGCGATACTTCACGATCTCCGGCCGCGATCCCTTCGACGAGATCGAATGGGAGACCCGTGATGCGCTGATCCCGGGCAAGAGCGGGCCCGTGTTCGAGCAGCGCGACGTCGAGTTCCCGAAGTTCTGGTCGCAGACCGCGACCAACATCGTCGCGCAGAAGTACTTCCGCGGCCGCATGGCGTCCCCCGAGCGCGAGCGGAGCGTCAAGCAGATGGTGGGCCGCGTCGCCGACACGGTCGCGGACTGGGGCCGGCAGGGCGGCTACTTCGCCTCCGACGAGGAGGCCGAGACCTTCCACGCCGAGCTGAAGGCGATCCTCGTCAACCAGTACGCGTCGTTCAACTCCCCGGTCTGGTTCAACGTCGGCTTCGAGGAGACCCCGCAGTGCTCCGCCTGCTTCATCCTCTCGATCGACGACTCGATGGAGTCGATCCTCGACTGGATCCGGCGTGAGGGGATCATCTTCCGCGGCGGCTCGGGCTCCGGCCTCAACCTCTCGCGGCTCCGCTCCTCGAAGGAGCAGCTCTCGAAGGGCGGCTACGCGTCCGGGCCGGTGTCGTTCATGCGCGGCGCAGACGCCTCGGCGGGGACGATCAAGTCCGGCGGCAAGACACGGCGCGCGGCGAAGATGGTCGTGCTCGACGTCGACCACCCGGACATCGAGGAGTTCATCTGGTGCAAGGCACGCGAGGAGCGCAAGGCGCGCGTGCTCGAGCAGGCGGGCTACGACATGTCTCTCGACTCGGCCGACTGGGCGTCGATCCAGTACCAGAACGCGAACAACTCGGTGCGCGTGACGGACGCGTTCATGGAGGCCGTCAGGGAGGGGAAGGAGTGGTCGCTCACCGCGCGCACCGACGGCACGGTCGTCGAATCGGTCGATGCACGCGGCCTGATGCGAGACATCGCCGCGGCGGCCTGGGAGTGCGCCGACCCGGGCGTCCAGTACGACACGACGATCAACTCCTGGCACACGTCGCCGAACACGGGACGGATCAACGCGTCGAACCCCTGCTCCGAGTACATGCACATCGACGACTCGGCGTGCAACCTCGCCTCGCTCAACCTCATGAAGTTCCGCCGGGAGGACGGCGAGTTCGACGTCGAGATGTTCGAGCACGCCGTCGACGTCGTCTTCCTCGCACAGGAGATCCTCGTCGGCTACTCGTCGTACCCGACCCCCGAGATCGGGCGAAACGCGAAGCGCTTTCGCCAGCTCGGCCTCGGCTACGCGAACCTCGGTGCGCTCCTGATGGCCCGCGGCCTCCCCTACGACTCGGACGAGGGCAGGGCGTACGCCGCGGCGATCACGGCGCTGATGACGGGCCGCGCGTACCGCAAGTCGGCCGAGGTCGCGAAGCGCATGGGGCCGCACGTGGGCTACCAGGAGAACCGGGCAGCGATGGTCGGCGTGATCGCCAAGCACCGCGCCGCGGTCGGGAACATCGACCACACCGAGTCGGTGCCCGATGACCTGCTCGACGGCGGCCGGCGGGCGTGGGACGAGGCGCTCGAGATCGGAGAGGTGCACGGCTTCCGGAACGCGCAGGCCACCGTGCTCGCGCCCACCGGGACGATCAGCTTCATGATGGACTGCGACACGACCGGCGTGGAGCCGGACTTCTCGCTCGTCAAGTCGAAGAAGCTGGTCGGCGGCGGCGAGATCACGATCGTCAACAAGACCGTCCCGATGGCGCTGGGTGAGCTCGGCTACGCACCGCGCGAGGTCGAGGAGATCGTCGCCTTCATCGACGAGCGTGGCGGGGTCGTCGGGGCGCCTCACCTGAGGACCGAGCACTACCCCGTGTTCGACTGCGCGATCGGCGACCGCGCGATCCACTACATGGGGCACGTGAAGATGATGGGCGCGGTGCAGCCGTTCATCTCCGGCGCGATCTCGAAGACGGTCAACCTGCCCGAGTCGACCACGATCGACGAGATCGCGAAGCTGTTCGTCGAGTCCTGGCAGCTCGGCGTCAAGGCGATCGCGATCTACCGCGACAACTGCAAGGTCGCCCAGCCGCTCTCGTCCTCGAAGGAGGGGCCTGCCCCGGTGGTGCTGCCGATCGGCGCGACCGGCGTCGTCGCCCATCCGCAGCGCCGCCGCCTGCCCGACGACCGCACCGAGGTCGGCCGGAAGTTCAAGGTCGGGGAGTACGAGGGGTACATCCACGTCGGCCTGTTCGAGGACGGGACGCCCGGCGACATCTTCGTGGACATCGCGAAGGAGGGCACCACCCTCGCAGGGCTCATGAACTCCTTCATGATCTCCGTCTCGCTCGGCCTCCAGTACGGCGTGCCGCTCGAGGTGTACGTCTCGAAGTTCAGCCACATGCGCTTCGAGCCCAGCGGCCTCACGAACGACTCGGACATCCGCGTTGCGAAGTCGATCGTCGACTACATCTTCCGCTGGATGGGCAAGAAGTTCCTGACAGCGGACCAGCAGGAGGAGGCGGGGATCCTGACCGCCGAGGTGAAGGCGCGCCTCGCGGCGGCGTACACGGACGACCCGACCGCGGGAGCCGCCGCCGCGGCCGTCGAGTCCGCGCCGCCCGGCCAGACGGCGCTCTTCAACCAGTGGGAGGACGCAGTCGAGTGCGCCCGCTGCGGCGGCCGCATGGTCAGGACCGGCTCGTGCTACACGTGCCGCGACTGCGGCACGAACACCGGCTGCTCGTAGCGCCACGCGCCGCGGCCGTGTCACGGGATTCCACGTCCTGTGACACGGTCGCTAGGCGTTCTCGCCCTCGACGTGCCGCACGATCCGCTGCCGTGCCCGGTAGAGCCGGCTCATCACCGTCCCCTCGCGGGCCCCGAGCGCATCGGCCGCCTCCCGGTAGGAGAGGCCGGCGACGTCGACCGCGACGAGCACGTCCCGGAACTCGTCCGGCAGCGCGGCGATCGCCTCGTATATCTCGCGGGCCTCGTGCGCTCGCTCGGGCTGCGTGGTCGCGCGCTCCTCGACGAAGTCGGCACCTTCCGGGAGCGGGGTCGTGCGAGGCCGCCGCGAGCGCGTGCGCTGCTCGTTCAAGAAGGTGTTCCGCAGGACACGGAGGAGGTAGCCGAGGTCGTCCTCCCGGCGCAGGAAGCGCGGCCTCGCGAGCACGCGGGCGTAGGTCTCCTGGACGAGGTCTTCGGCGTCCTCACGCGACCCGGCCAGCGCCCAGGCGGCTCGGTAGAGCCGATCGACGTGGTCGCCGAGGCGTGCGGGGTCTAGCTCGCGATCCATGCGGAATAGGTCTCGGGACGGCGGTGTCCTTGGGAACAGCAGGACACATGCCACTCGGGACTCGAAGGAGGAGACATGATCTCACGCCCAAGGACTCGAAGCCTCGCCGTCCTCGCACTGCTCGGGACGGCCGTGGCGACCCTGGTCGTGACGTTGCAGCCGGCCGAGGCGGCGTTGCAGGCGGGCCGCACGTTCGCAAGGAACGTGCTCGTAGGCGCCGACAACGACAACGCCGCCAACACGTTCATCCAACCGGCCAACGTCACCGCGAAGCAGCACCTCGACAACACGGATGTCCTCGTCGGCGGCGTGCGAGGCGACCTGCTGATCGGCATGAAGGGCAGTGACGTGATCGAGGGCGGCCTCTCGAGCGACATCCTCGTGGGCGGTGTCGAGAAGGGTGTCGCACCGAACAGCGATGTCCTCTCGAGCGGCCATGGGAACGACGTCAACATCTGGGCTCCCGGCGACGGGAGCGACTTCTACCTCGGCGGCAGCGGCTACGACACGCACATCTCGGCGCCCCTCGTCCTCGATGGAGAGCAGGTTGCGTTGTTCCGGGCCTACGGCCGCGACGTGCCGCACGTCTCGATCGACTCGAAGCCGCAGTTCACGTGCACGGTCGAACGGGTGCCGAGGGAGCTCGGCCTGGGCTTCGGCTACATCACGCGTTTCTTCGCAGGCGGCAACCTCGCCGTGACGATCCGCCTCCAGGACGTGGAGCAGGTCCTCTGCCCGAGCCCCAACGCCGGGAAGGTGCAGGTGGCGAGGCTGGTCGGCGGCAACCCGGCCTTCGTCGAGCGCTCGCTGTCCGACTTCTCCGGGTCGCTCCTCGGGGCGATCCTCCAGGCGCCCGCGCGCTAGCCTCACACTCGGCTGGACGGCTCTACGAGCCGTCCAGCCGAGTGACGCGATTGGCGCCGCTATAGCCTCCCGGGGCATGAGCGACCTGGCAGACCTCTTCGAGCGGAACCGAGCGTGGGCCGCGGCGATGGTCGCGAGCGACCCCGACGTCTTCACGAGCCTCGCCGCGCGACAGTCGCCCGAGTACCTGTGGATCGGCTGCTCCGACAGCCGCGTCCCGGCGAACCAGATCGTCGGGCTCGCGCCGGGCGACGTGTTCGTGCACCGCAACGTCGCGAACGTCGTCGTGCACACGGATCTGAACTGCCTCTCCGTGCTCCAGTACGCGGTCGACATCCTCCGCGTGAAGCACGTGATCGTCTGCGGCCACTACGGCTGCGGCGGCGTGGCGGCCGCGCTCACCGGTGCGCGCCACGGGCTGATCGACAACTGGCTCCGTCACGTCGAGGACGTCTGCGAGACGCACGCCCGGGAGCTCGGGTCCTTGCCGGAGGAGCAGCGCCTCGACCGGCTCTGCGAGCTGAACGTCGTCGAGCAGGTGGCTGAACGTCAGCCAGACGACCGTCGTGGAGGACGCCTGGGCGCGCGGGGAGGAGCTCACCGTGCACGGGCTGGTGTACGGCCTCGAGGACGGCCTGCTGCGCGACCTCGGCGTCAGCACCTCGGGCAGGGAGGAGACGGATGGGCGCTGAGCGTGCCGTGGTCGTCCGGCCGGGCGAGGGTCACCGGATCGGGAACGTCGAGTTCCTCGCGCGCAGCGCCGACACGCCGCGGTTCAACCTGTCGCTGGTCACCGTCGCGCAGCGTCGGGAAGGGCCGGAGCCGCACGTCCACCCGACCGAGGACGACGCGTTCTACGTGGTCGAGGGCGAGCTGGTCTTCCTCGTCGAGGACGACGAGGTCGCAGCCGGAGAAGGGACGTTCGTGCTCGTGCCCCCGGGCGTGCGGCACACGTTCGCGAACCGCACGGATTCGATCGCACGATTCCTCAACGTGCACGCTCCGGCCGGCTTCGACCTGCGCCTCGAAGCGGACTGAGCCCCACGCGGGCGCGGCGGCCCGACGTGGTCGCGCGGCACCTGCGAGACTCGCATCCGATGCCACTCCACCCACAGGCGCAGGCGCTGCTCGAGCTGATGGAGTCCTTCGGCGATCCGCCGATCGAGACGTCGACGCCCGAGGCCGTTCGGGCGCTGCGCAACTCGCGGATCCGCCCTCCCACCGTCTCCCTCGACGAGATCCGGGATGTCGACGCCGGAGGCGTGCCGGCGCGCCTGTACCGGCCGAGCACCGAGCAGGGTCTCGGGCTGCTCGTCTACCTCCACGGCGGCGGCTGGGTGCTGGGCAGCCTCGACACGCACGACAACCTGGCGCGGTCGCTCGCGGACGAGAGCGGATGCGCCGTGCTCTCCGTCGCCTACCGGCTCGCCCCGGAGCACCCCTTCCCGTCGGGGCTGGAAGACGCGTTCACCGCGGCCCGCTGGGCGCACGCGAACGCGAAGCGCCCTCGGATGCGATCCCGACCGGCTCGCGATCGGCGGGGACTCGGCCGGCGCCAACCTCGCTGCGGTCGTGACGCAGAGCGGCTCGCCGCCGTTCCGCTTCCAGCTGCTCGTCTACCCCGTGACGGACGCCCGCGGTGGCAGCGCCTCCCACGAGGCGTACAAGGAGGGCTACTGGCTCACGGAGGCGGGGATGGGCTGGTTCGTCGATCACTACCTCTCGGGCGGCGAGGGCGTCGATCGACGACCCGCGTGTCTCGCCCCTCCTCGCAAGCCGACGAGGCTCTGGCCGGTCTCTCCCCCCACCCTGGTGATCACCGCCGAGCTCGATCCCCTGCGCGACGAGGGGGAAGCCTATGCCGCCCGGCTGCGCTCGCTCGGCGTTCCCGCCGAGGTGACGCGCTACGACGGCATGTTCCACGGCTTCTTCTCGTTCGGCGAGTTCCTCGACGACGGCAGGCGCGCGGTCGCGCAGGCCGCGACCGCCCTCGCGGAGGCGCTCGGCGCTCCCGCACCGGCGCTGCAGAAGTCGACGTCCTGACCGCGACCCGAGCGGGCTACTCGCCGGCGCCTGCGTCGTCCTGGCTGCGACCCAGGAGCGTCGTGAAGGCGTCGGCGAGCGTCTCGACCGTGGTGTCGTCGAGCGAGCGCAAAGAACCGCTCCTCGACGAACCCGAAGACCGCGTCCTGGGCCTTTCGGGCCAACCTCAGGCCGGCACGCGTCAGCGTCACGTTCGTGGCGCGTGCGTCGGCCGGGCACGGACGGCGCTGGACGAGCCCCCGGCGCTCGAGGGCGTCGATGAGCCTGGAGATACGGCTGACGCTGAGCCCCATCGCCTCGGCCAGTTCGGTCTGCCGCAGCGTCCGAGCCTCCGCGCGCTCCAGCCGACCCATGACCCCGAGCATGCTCACGCTCAGGCCGAACGGCTCGAGCAGGCCCTCGGCGGCACGCCGTAGCTGTCGGCTGAGCTCGAGGAACCCCTCCCACGCGGCCGCGCGCTCGGGCGACCACGCTCGGTCGACGTTCCGCCCCATCATGTAGCCCGCGCGCGCGGTGATCGCCGCCATCCGGCCGTCGGCTTCGGGTGGTCCCGTGAGCGCCTCGCTGAGGACGTTCGACTCGGGTCTCATCAGCCGAGGATCTTGACCGCGCTCGCGTAGCCCGTTCCGAGCTGCTCCTGGAGCGCGATGTGCAGATAGCCGAGAGCTTCGAGCTGGTGCGCACGGCGGAGCGGGCCCGCGTCGACGGCGCGCAAGCCGGCATCCTCGACGAGCTGCGCCACTGTCCGCTTGGCCTCGTCGTCGTCGGAGGCGAGGAGCACGTCGAGCGGGTGTCCGGCGACCTCCCCGGGCACCAGCGTTCCTGCGAACGTCGTGTTGAAGGCCTTTACGACCTTGGCGCCGGGCGCCGCAGCCGCGACCTCCTGTGCACCCGAGCCGGCGTCCGGGAGAACCGGCTCGAACGTCTCGACATCGAGCGGGTTGGAGATGTCCACGACCACCTTGCCGTCGAGCTGCGAGCCGTAGCGCTCCACGACCTCGCGCGAGACCGGGTACCAGACCGCGAGGACGACGACGTCGCCCGAGATCGGATCGCCGACCACGCGGGCGCGTGTCTCGCCGCCGAGCTCGCCTGCGAGCGCCTCGGCCTTCGAGCCGTCGACGCCGAGCACCGTGAGCGGGTGGCCGCCTGCGACGACGCGGGTCCCGATGCCCCGGGCCATGTTCCCCGTGCCGATGATGGTGACGTCCATTTCCTTCTCCTTCCGATTCAATAGTTGCTAGAGCAATTATACAAGTATTATTTTTTAGTGCAAGTACAGGAAAGCCCCACGAGAGCACGTGACGGTTGCCACGTGCGCCGGGCGGGTACATGATGACCAGATGGGCCACGTGTCGGACATCCTCGAAGCGAAGGGCCACGACGTCCTCGAGATCGGAAGCGCAGCCACGGTGCTCGATGCGGTCACGCGGATGGTCGAGGGCAACGTCGGCTCCCTCCTCGTCATGGAAGCCGGACGGCTGGTGGGGATCGTCACCGAGCGGGACTACCTGCGCCGCGTGACCCTCGAGGGCCGCGACGAGCGCGTCACGCCGGTGAGCGAGATCATGTCCAGGGAGATCGCCTACGTGACCCCCGCCACGTCGATCGAGGAGTGCATGGCGGTGATGACCGAGCGGCGGATCCGGCACCTGCCTGTGCTGTCGGAGGAGAAGCAGGTCGTCGGGATCGTCTCGATCGGCGACGTGGTCAAGTTCCAGTCGCAGGAACAGCGCGTCCAGATCGAGTTCCTCACCGAGTACATCTCCGGCTAGCGCGCGCGAGGCGGTCTCGGGCCGGGACGAGTCCCGGACCGCCTCCCTCCCGCCCTAGACTGGCCGGATGGATGCTCGAGCTCTCGAGCTGCTGGAGCTGCCGGCGGTCCTCGAGCGCCTCGCCGGGATCGCGGCGAGCGAGCCGGGGCGTGCGCGCGCGCTGGCCCTGCTGCCGTCCGCCGATCCAGACGAGGTCGCCGCCCGGCAGCTGCTGACGGCCGAGGCAATCGAGCTCTACCAGCTGTCCGCCGAGCCGGACCTCGCAGGTGTCCGCGAGATCCGACCGCGCGGCGGAGCTCGGGGCGCGCGGTAGCGTCCTCGACCCGTCGGCCCTGCGGGAAATCGCCGGGACGATCGAGGCTGCGCTCGCCGCCCGGGCCGACTCGAGGGCCTCGAGGGGACCCTGCGCCTCTCGGAGCTTGCGACCGCCATCGATCCGGCGCTCGAACCGGTAGCGGCCGCGATCACCAAGGCCGTGGAGGACGACGGCTCGGATCTCCGCGACGGTGCCTCACCGGCGCTCCGGCGGCTGCGTCGGGAGCTCCGCGGAAGGACGTGCGCGCATCGCCGAGCGCCTCCGCTCACTCGCCCGCGACCCGTCGCTCCGAGAGCACCTCCAGGACGACTTCGTCACCGAGCGCGCCGGGCGACCGGTACTCGCGCTCCGCGCGGCGGCCCGCGGAGCTGTCCCCGGGAT
>CAVROJ010000019.1:0-6048 GCA_963722755.1 uncultured Actinomycetes bacterium | reverse complement strand
CCCGCGGCCGCTCCGCCTGCCAGAGCCGCAGGACCATCGACGTGAGACCCGTCAGGAGGTTGCCGGGGCGCCCGTTCGCGCGCCGGATCGAGCGCGGCAGCGCGTGGAACGCGCGGTGCGCGAACGAGTCGCCGTCGATCACGAGCAGCGGAGCGCTCATGCGTCCTCGGGCGGTGTCGAGCCCACGCTCCGCTCGAGCGCGGTGATCGCCTCGCGCAGCCGGTCGGTCGCGACCTGCGCCGCGTCACCCGTCTCGAGCGTCGCGAGGTCGCCGAGCTCGATCGGCGGGCCGTAGGCGACGCGCAGCGGCCCGAACCGGCCGAGGCGCTGTGTCCCGTCGATGCCGGCGGGAACGAGCGGCACGCCGGCCTCGAGCGCGATCCGCGCCGCGCCGGTGTGCCAGCGCGCCTGGTAGCGCTTCCGCATGCCCTTTCGGCGGCGCGTCCCCTCGGGGAACATCACGACGGCGTGCCCCTCGCGGCAGAGCCCGACGGCCGTGTCGATCGCCTGGCGGTCGCTCCTGCCGCGGTCGACGGGGAACCCGCCGCCGGCCCGGGCGATCCAGCCGAGCGGCGGCCAGAAGAGCTCCTTCTTGGCCATGAACCGCAGGAAGCGCCGCGGGAACAGCGGCAGCCCGAGCGGCCACGGATCGAGGTTCGACCAGTGGTTCGCCGCGAGCACGCAGCCGCCGTCGGGCACGTGCTCGCGCCCCGACGAGCGGAGCCGGAGCACGATGCGCACGACGGGCCAGGAGAGCACGGCGATGAGGGCGTAGAGCAAGCTGGGCCTCGGCGGGCGTGCCATCCGCGCGCAGGATACGTCCGGTCGCCAGAGAAGCGGCGCGCGAGCCCATGGCTACCCTGTTCGCCCAATGACCCGCCTCGTCATCGTCGAGTCACCCGCCAAGGCCCGGACGATCGCCGGCTACCTCGGCAAGGACTTCGTGGTCGAGTCCAGCATCGGCCACATCCGCGACCTCCCGAATCGCGCGTCCGACGTGCCGAAGGAGAAGCGTGCCCGGTACGGCAAGCTCGGCGTCGACGTCGAGAACGGCTTCGAGCCCCTCTACGTCGTCGACGCGGACAAGAAGCACGTCGTCTCCGATCTGAAGGCGAAGCTGCGCGACGCGGACGAGCTGCTGCTCGCGACGGACGAGGACCGGGAGGGCGAGGCGATCGCCTGGCACCTGCGCGAGGTGCTCCAGCCGAAGGTCCCGGTGCGGCGGATGGTGTTCCACGAGATCACGAAGGACGCGATCCAGCGCGCGCTCGACCAGACGCGCGACATCGACGAGCGCCTGGTCGACGCACAGGAGACCCGGCGGATCCTCGACCGGCTGTACGGGTTCGAGGTCTCGCCGGTGCTCTGGAAGAAGGTGATGCCGCGGTTGTCGGCGGGACGCGTCCAGTCCGTCGCCACGCGGCTCGTCGTCGAGCGGGAGTGGGACCGCTGGCGGTTCGTCGCCGCCGGCTACTGGGACGTCCTCGGCACCTTCGAGCCCGGAAGCTTCGACGCGCGGCTCGTCGCGGTCGCGGGCGAGCGCATCGCCCAGGGGCGCGACTTCGCCGAGGACGGAACGACCGCCGCAAACGTCCTCGTCCTCGACGAGGAACGTGCGCGCTCGCTCGCCGCCGCGCTCGAGGGACGGCCGTTCACCGTGCGGAAGGTCGAGGAGAAGCCGTACACGCGTCGCCCGGCCGCGCCGTTCCGCACCTCGACGCTGCAGCAGGAGGCGAGCCGCAAGCTGCGGTTCTCGTCGCAGACGACGATGAGCCTCGCCCAGCGCCTGTACGAGAACGGCCACATCACGTACATGCGCACCGACTCGGTCACGCTGTCCGACGCCGCGCTCCAGGCGGCGCGCGCGCATGCCGCGCGCGAGCACGGCCCCGAGACCGTGCCGGAGACGCCGCGGCGCTACGAGCGGGCGGTCGCGAACGCGCAGGAGGCACACGAGGCGATCAGGCCCGCCGGGGACGTGTTCCGCACGCCCGCCCAGCTCGCGCGCGAGCTGCGCCGGGACGAGCTCGCCCTCTACGACCTGATCTTCAAGCGGACGATCGCCTCGCAGATGAAGGACGCGGCGGGGCAGACCGTCTCGATCGAGCTCGGCGCGACGACGGAGGAGGGCACGGACGCGACGTTCCGGGCGAGCGGCACGGTGATCACCTTCCCCGGGTTCATGCTCGCCTACGCCTCGGGGCGCGACGAGCCTGCCGAGGAGGACGAGGAGCGGCGGCTGCCCGCGCTGACCGTCGGGCAGGAGCTCACCGCCTCCGCCCTCGAGCCGCAGGGCCACGAGACGAGCCCCCCTGCCCGGTACACCGAGGCGAGCCTGGTCAAGGCGCTCGAGGAGCGCGGCATCGGCCGGCCCTCGACCTACGCCTCGATCATGGGGACGATCCTCGACCGCGGCTACGTCTACAAGAAGGGGACGGCGCTCGTGCCGACCTTCCTCGCCTTCGCCGTCACCCAGCTCCTCGAACGGCACTTCGACCAGCTGGTCGACTACGACTTCACAGCGCGACTCGAGGACGACCTCGACCGCATCGCGGCCGGCGACGAGCAGCGCGTGACGTGGCTCGGGCGGTTCTACTTCGGCGACGGCGACCCGGGTTTACGCGCGCTCGTCACCGAGCACCTCGAGGGGATCGACGCGCGCGAGGTGAACTCGATCGCGATCCCGGCCTCGGACATCGTCGTCCGGGTCGGGCGGTACGGCCCGTACCTCGAGCGGGGCGACGAGCGCGCGAGCGTGCCCGACGACCTCGCGCCGGACGAGCTGACCCCCGAGCGCGCGGAGGAGCTCCTCGCGGCGCCGGCCGGGGCAGAGCGGACGCTCGGCGCGCATCCGGAGACGGGTCGCGAGCTGGTGGCCCGCGTCGGCCGCTACGGCCCGTACGTGACCGAGACCCCACCGGAGGGGTCCGAGGAGAAGCCGCGCACGGCGTCGCTGTTCTCGTCGATGAGCCCCGAGACCGTCACCCTCGAGGAGGCCGTCGAGCTGCTCTCACTGCCGCGCGTGCTCGTCGGCGCCGACGGGCAGGAGATCCTCGTCTCCAACGGCCGCTATGGCCCGTTCGTGAAGCGGGGCTCGGAGACCCGCTCCCTCGAGTCGGAGCAGCAGCTCCTCACGCTCACCGTTCCGGAGGCCGAGGAGCTCCTCGCCCAGCCGAAGCAGCGCCGCGGCCGCGGCGCCGCCAAGCCACCGCTCAAGGAGCTCGGCCCCGACCCAGGCACGGGCAAGCCGCTCGTCGTCAAGGACGGTCGCTTCGGCCCCTACGTCACGGACGGGGAAACGAACGCGAGCCTGCGGCGCGGTGACGACGTGGACGGGCTCACGCTCGAGCGCGCTCTCGAGCTGCTCGCCGAACGGCGCGCGAAGGGGCCCGCACAGCCGCGCGGACGGGGCCGCTCGCGGCGGTAGGAGGGCCGAAATGGCACCATCCGGTGACGATCCGGGGTCTAACCGACGCGTCCGCCGGACGTCGTATCGTGGCAGAGGTACGGTTGACCGCATTGGCGTGCATCGGAATCGAGGCTGGAATACGCCAGGCGATGCATGCGTTGCGGGTTTGTGACACGTTTTGCGGTCACGATCCCGTGGAAGAAACGACGTATCGCGCTTAGAGTCAGGGAGATTGTGCCGCCGAGACGCGAAAGGACTACCATCCCGGTTTGACGCAGAACCAGCTCATCGAACTGTTCGAGACCGAGCAGCTGAAGTCGATCGTGGAACGCTCGGAGGAGCGCGGCTGGGTCGACCCGGCCGAGCTGGAGACGTTCGTCACCGAGCACGAGCTCGCGAGCGAAGAGGTCGAGCAGGTGACGCGCGAGCTCGAGGCGATGGGCCTCGAGATCGGTGCGCCGGTCGACACGGAGGAGGAGAAGGCGAAGGAAGCCGCCGAGGCTGCCGAGGCTGCCGTGTGGGCCAGCGAGTCCCTCTCGGGCGCGGCCGACTCGCTGCAGCTCTTCCTCGCGGACGTCGGCCGCCACAAGCTCCTGAACGCGGCGCAGGAGGTGCAGCTGGCAAAGCGCATCGAGCGCGGCGACCCGGTCGCGAAGCGCCACATGATCGAGTCGAACCTGCGGCTCGTCGTCTCGATCGCGAAGGGCTACCGCGGGCTCGGCGTCCCGTTCCTCGACCTCATCCAGGAGGGCACGCTCGGCCTCAACCGCGCGGTCGAGAAGTTCGATTGGCGGCGCGGGTTCAAGTTCTCGACGTACGCGACCTGGTGGATCCGCCAGTCGGTGCAGCGCGCCGTCGCGAACCACGCGCGCACGATCCGCGTGCCGGTGCACGTCGTCGAGCGGCAGCAGAAGCTCTCGCGCGCGGCGCGCCGGCTCGAGGTCGAGCTCGGCCGCGAGGCGACGAAGGAGGAGCTGGCCGAGGCGACGGGCCTCCCGATCCAGCACGTCGAGGAGGCGATGGGCGCCGCGCACGCATCGGTCTCGCTCAACCAGTCGGTCGGCGCAGACGACGAGGGCGAGCTCGGCGACCTCTTCGCCGACCGCGAAGCCGCCGACCCGTTCGACGAGGCCGAGGAGTCGCTGCGGCGCCAGGGCGTCCGGCGCGCGCTGGACGCGCTCCCGGAGCGCGAGCGGCGGATCCTCGAGCTGCGGTTCGGGTTCGAGGGCGAGCCGTGGACACTCGAGGCGATCGGCCACGAGCTCGATCTGACGCGCGAGCGCGTCCGCCAGCTCGAGGGTCAGGCGCTCATCACGGCTCGCGGCCCTCCGCGAGCTCGCCTCGCTCGCGGCCGCATAAAACGGCCTGCGGCCGTTGTTCCAGCCGCCTCGCGGCCGTCAGACCGCGTGGAGGCAACCTTTTTGCCGTTTGCCGGTCATAATCTGCGGCGGTCCTCGCCCCGCCGGGGCGAGGGAAGGATTCGGCAAGCAAAGGAGAACGGATGGGTAAGGGGCTGAAAGTGCTCGTCGCCGTCGTCGCCGTCGCGTTGACGGTCCGGCAGCGACGCTCGCCGCGAACAGCCGAGGCGAGGCGACGGCCAGCGACACGCTCGTCTTCGGCACCGCCGCGGAGCCGACGTCGCTCGACGGGGCCGTGGTCTCGGACGGCGAGTCGCTGCGCATCATCGACCAGACTCACGGAGGGCTTGGTCGGGCTCAAGCCCGGGACGACGACCATCGTGCCCGAGCTGGCGCGCTCGTGGAAGGCGACGAACGCCGGTCGCGTCTGGACGTTCAACCTCCGTCGCGGGGTCACGTTCCACGACGGCACACCGTTCAACGCCCAGTCGGTCTGCGCGAACTTCGACCGCTGGTACAACTTCACCGGCCCGTTCGCGTCGGACGCGACGTCGTACTACTACTACACCGTCTTCGCTGGCTACAAGAAGAAGCCGCGCGGGGCTCACGAACTCTCCGCTCTACCGCAGCTGCCGGGCGTCGGCGATTCGTCCGCGGTGATCATCACCTGCGGCGGGCGAACGCCTCGTTCCTCGGGCGCACTGACATTGAGTCGTTCCTATCCAGAGCCCGACGGCGATGGCGAAGTACGGCGCGAACAAGGGGACGCTCTCGAAGGACGGCGTCTTCACCCCGGGTGGCGACTACGGCGTCCCGGGGGCAGGCCGTCGGCACCGGGCCGTTCAAGCTCGAGTCGTGGAAGATCGGCGACAAGCTCGTCATCGTCCGCAACGACAGCTACTGGGGCAAGAAGGCGTTTCTCCGCAGCGTGATCTTCCGGGCGATCCCGGACAACGCCGCTCGCCTGCAGGCGCTCCAGACGGGTGAGATCCAGGGCTACGACCTCGTCGAGCCCCAGGACATCCCGACGATCCAGAAGGACACCAAGCTGAAGGTGCTCGACCGGCCCGCGTTCAACGTCGCCTACGTGACGATCAACCAGGAGGTGAAGCCGTTCGACAACCCGCTGGTCCGCCAGGCCGTCGCACACGGTCTCGACCGGGCGGGCGTCGTGAAGGCGTTCTACGCGGGCCGCGGCGAGGTGGCGCACGAGTTCATGCCGCCGGTGGTGCTCGGCTACGCAGCGAACGTGAAGAAGTACCCGTACAACCCCGCGAGGGC